>NZ_RAZS01000014.1:0-171488 GCF_003626545.1 Micromonospora musae | reverse complement strand
CGCCCGACTCAAGCGCCACCGCGGCGTGGCCACCCGCTACGACAAGCTGGCCGTCCGGTTCCAGGCCGTCCTGACCATCACCATCATCTGCGAATGGCTCTGACCGGGCTTATGAAACACGCCTTAGGGCAGAGCTTGAACGTATCCGCACCGGTAAACGGTGTGTTTTCGCGATGCGGGACGTGTGCGCCGACTTCGAGGCCGAGCTGGTCGAGTTCAACGGCGAGAACAACCACGTCCACCTGCTCGTTAACCACCCGCCCAAGGTGGCCGTGGCCCGGCTGGTCAACTCCCTCGAGGGCGTCTCCTCAGGCCGGTTGCGGCAGGAATTCCCCGACCTCGTGCGGCACTATTACCAGGCCAACAAACGGTGGTCGGGCTCGTACCTCGCAGGCTCCGTTGTCCTTCGCGGATTTTCCGGTGGCGGTCGACGCGGCGGTCCCCCGTGGCGCGGCGGCGGTCGTCGGACCGAGGATGGCCGGAGCCGCCACACCGGCGGCCGCGCAGAGCACGAAGGTTCTCCGCTTCATGCAGGCAATATTGACATGCATGCCGGCTCGACAGGGGCCGGCGGGCCGGCGGGCCGGCGGGCCGGCGGGCCGATGACCGTTTCTCAGAGACGCACGTCGAGCAAGAGAGGCGCCTCCACCTCGCCGTCGAGCACCTCGGCGAGAACGGCCTTGTGTTCGGCGTCGATCGGGAAGGGCGAATCCCGGAAGGCCTTCGCGGCCGCCTCGTAGTCGGCACACTCCACGACGTAGACGAAGACCGGTCCGTCCGCTGTCGAGAGCAGGAGACCCTGTTCGTGGGTGACGCCTTCGTTCACGAAGGTCTCCCGGATCTCGTCGGCCCGGCGCATGCCCTCGGCGAGCCAGGCCTTGAGCCGGTCGACCTTCTCCGGCCGCACCCGCGACACCTTGATCTTGATCATCGACATCCTCTCCACCGCGTGCGGGACCGCCACGGCCGACGAAGTTCCCGAGCGGAGCGGCCTGACCTGGTCAGGCTAGGTCACCACCGGCTTTCGGCTTACGGAGTGTGACGCGGGACATCCCACCCCCACGTCCAACGGATGGGAGGTCTGGGGTCGGCCACGGTTGCTACTCGTTCCCGGCCAGCCGATGCGACAACCAGCGGTTAGCTGGATGGAGCGCGATGGCAGCGAGGTACTCGTCCAACTGGCGAGACAATCGCGGCGGCGCGTCGGCACCGGTCGCCGGCGGGCCGTCGTCAGGCGTCGTGTCGGCTCTCGCTGAACGCCTCAGCTCGCCGCGTCTGATCGATTCGGCAACCACGCGACTCACACTAGGCCAACCTCACCGAGCGCGTATGAGATGGCAACGTGCCCTGGCTCGGCAGGTCGTCGCTGTCGACGGGACTGTGGGACCCACGTCCCGGGCGGTGTGATGGACGGCCGGGCAGTTTCGCAGGTGGGCCGGCTGGCGGGCCGGCCCGCCAGGGGGCTCATGCTGCAACACCCTTGGCCGCCGAACAGGCCGCCGCCGCGCAGCGAGCCTGGACTGACGTTTCGAGCAGGTAAGGCCAAGTACCGGGGCGGGAAGGCACCCGCTCAGCACCGGCCGGCGAAGAATGAAATCGTGACCCGGACCGGCGGCTTGCCACGCTCGGTGATGTCCAGCGGAACGCACCGGTGGCCGACCACGTAGAAGCCGCCGACGTACGCGGTGTCAAAGTCTTGGCAGCCGTGGAATGTGACCGACTGAGCGGGCTCGTAGGCCCAACTCTGCCCGTACTTGAGCCCGACCTTGTGCTTGATCGAATTAGGTACGGCAACCGTCACCACGGCGCCAGCCTTGATCAGAGCCCCAACCTTGTAGCTGTCGCGCTCACCGCCGTTGAAGCCCGCCGGGTCGGCCGTGGCCCAGCTCCGCAGGCCCGGCCAGGAAACGGAGCCGACGATGAGATCGTCATCGGTCGGCAGACCACTGGACTGCATGTGTGCCTCGTTGCTGGCGCAGGCGATCGATCGAGGTGTGGCGAGTGTTCCGGCCGCCTTCGCGGTGCTGTCGGGTCCATCGCTCGTGGGTCCGGCACTCTCAGACGGAGTGCCGTTGGGTGCAGTGCTCCCGGGTCCGGTGGTCGACGGGACTGGTGCCGGGGGCTTGCTGCTGCAGCCGCCCAGCAGCAAGCCAGCGGTCAACGCTGCCGACCAACGAATGCCCGGTGCAAGCGCCATGCGCCTGTCCTCTCTTCATTCCTCCGTCCGAAGCCATGGTTCCACAAGACCAATGCTGTTGACCGGCAGCAACGGTCATGACTGAACGTGATCAAGATGTTGCTGCCGCTGTCGGTGGCCGTCATTTTCGGTAACGGCGGCATCAGCGAACTTGGCCGGCCCGGGCCGCGGCGACTGGTTCAACTCGCGGCGTTCGCCATGGCGCTGCTGCCCACAGTCGTCGCTGCGATGAGCACAATCTGACGATCGGCCGGGGCCGTGTCTGGCCCTGGCAGCCGTCCGACCCGCCTGCGATTGCTCTCAGCCTCGATCCATCGACGCGGTTACAGCTAGAATGCTGGCTGATCATTCCGGTCTCAGCTGGTGCGGCGGGTGCACGGGAGCCGCCGATCGCAACTATTTGGCGCCTGGTGTCGCGGTTCTTATCAACAACCCCTGCAGCACGAGAGTGTCGCCGATGTCGACCGCCTTCGATCACATCCTTTGCCGTCAGTCGCCGTGCAGCGGCGGGCGGGCGGCTACCCCGGTTGGTCCTCGGGCCCGGCGCTGGGGTCTCGCTCCATTTGCCTACTGAAACCATCGTTGGGGACAACGATTGGCTGAGCAGGGGCGCGCAAGCTTCCCGTTCGCAGGTCAGGCGCATCCAGCCTGAAATCTTGGCTGAGAACCGACACGTCGCCACGAATCGAGTAGAACGGAAGCTCAGGTGCGGCGTTCTCGTCGCCTCGGTTGCTGTGCGGGTCAGGGCCGGGTCCGCAACTCCCCGACCCTGACCCCACCGTCCGGCGTGGACAGCAGGCGTCGCCGTGGCGAAGGCGTGCGCGTGGCACGTCGCCCACGCCGACTCACCATCACGAGCCGCCCGCATGCACTCAGCTCCATGCGCCCCACACCGAACTTCGTGCGCTCACGGCTCACCCCGAAGGGCCGCGAACGTCGGACCAGGTTAGGCACCGCCCGACGGGCCGGACAAGGCGCGCCGCGGCGATCGCCGGGGTGATTACTGTCAACATCGAAAAGCGGCATGTCGACGTAACACGGCCGACGCCGTGGGCGCTGTTCCGGTTCGGGACGGGCCGACTGCCGGCATCGGCGGCCGCGCCGCTCAGAAGTGCCGGAGCAGGTCGGGGAAGGCGGCCAGACGCAGGACCCCGGAGTCGGTCGGATCCAGCTCCTCGTCCTCCAGCACCCAGGTGTTCTCGTTCGGAATGAAGACCGCCTTCATGCCGGCCGCGCGGGCGGGGAGGATGTCCGAGCGCGGCGAGTTGCCGATCATCCATGCGTCGGACGGGTCGAAGCCGTGCTCACCGACGAGCCACCGGTACGTGTCGACGTCCTTCTCCCGCACGATGTGCGCGGCCCGGAAGTGGTGCAGCAACCCGGAGCCGTCGAGCTTGCGCTGCTGCTCCTCGCGGTCACCCTTGGTCAGCAGCAGCAGGTCGTGCCGGCCGGCCAACTCGTCCAGGGCGTCGGCCACCCCGGGCATCAGCTCGATCCGGCGCTCCACCAGCGCCATGGCCAACTCTTCGATCTCCCGCTGCTCGGTGTCGGTGGCCGGCCGTTCGCGCAACCGCTCCAGGCACTCCGCCAGGCTGCGCAGGAAGACCTTGCTGCCGTAGCCGTGGGCCACCGTGTTGGCCCGCTCGATGTCGTCGAGGATGGCCCGGATCTGGACCCGGTCGAGGGTGGGATGGTCGAGCCAGGCGAAGAAGTCGTCGATCACCCGCTCGAAGACGAGGTTGTTCTCCCAGAGCGTGTCGTCGGCGTCGAAGACCAGCACCTGCGCCCGGCGGCGATCGTTCCCGTCCCACGTCATCGGCGTTCCCTCCCGTCCGGGCCGGCCCTCGACCCGATGCCCCGACCACGCCGGCCACCCGGCGGGTCGGCCCGTTCCGGGCGGGGACTCTAGTCCACCGGCCCGCACCGGCCCAGCGAGTAACCGCGCGCCTGCTCAGGGCCGGGCGAAGAGCCGTTGGGCGATCAGCGTCTCCCGCTCCTCCTGCGTGCCCGGTGACAGCCGCCCACCCCGGGTCAGCATCACCAGACCGTGCAGGACGCTCCAGCCGACCTCGGCGAGGGTGTCCTGGTCACGGCCGGCGGTCAGCGGGGCGAGCGCCGCTCGCAGCTCGGCGAAGGCGGCGCGCGGAGCGGCCGGAACCGCGGCGGCGCCGAGCGTCAGGTCGGGGGTGTGGGCCAGCATGGCGTCGTAGACCTCGGGATTGGCGTACGCGAAGTCGAGGTAGGCGCTCACCACGGCGGCCCAGGCCCGGCAGGGATCGGAGACGGCCTGGCGGGCCTCGGTGAGCCGGGTGGTGAGGTCGGCGAAGCCGCGCAGGGCGACCGCCGCGATGATCGAGTCGGGGTCGGGGAAACGCCGGTAGAGGTCACCGACGTCGACGCCGGCCCGCTCGGCGACGCGGCGTGGGGTCACCGCGGCCCAACCCTCGATCTCCACGAGCCGCGAGGCGGTCTCGACAATCAGTGCATCCCCGCCGTCGTCTCCGGACACCCCGTCGAGCGTAGTAACTGCCACGGAGCGCATCGGAGATGTGACGGATAGTCGACGAAGGGGTGGGGCGGTGAGCGCACCGACCCACCCGGTCGCCTAGATTCCCAGCGCGTTGAAGAGGTAGAGCCAGATCTCACTGCGCGTCGGGAACGCCGGGATCGCGTGCCGCAGCCGGCGAACCGGGACCTCGCCGACGATCGCGATCGTGGCGGCGTGAAGGAAATCGGCCACCGCGGTGCCGGTGATGGTGACGCCGACCAGCAGGTCACGCTCCTCGTCGATGAGGAACCGGCTCGTGCCGCCGACCCCGCCGGCGTACGCCCCGCCCGCGTTCCCGTCGGTCGGCACGTCGACGACGCGTACCCGCAGTCCGGCCGCCTCGGCGGTCGCGGTGGTGTGTCCCACCGCGGCGACCTGCGGCTCGGTGAAGATCACGCGGGGCGAGCCGAGGCCGTCGGCCAGGTGGGTGGCGACCATGTCCCGGCCCAGGATGTCGTCGGCCGCGATCGCGGCCTGGTACTTCGCCATGTGCGTGAACAGGGCGCGCCCGTTCAGGTCACCCACCACGTACAGCCAGTTCACGCCCGGGATCCGCATCCGCTCGTCGACCGTGACGTAGCCGCGGGACTCCA
This sequence comes from Micromonospora musae, assembly GCF_003626545.1. Taxonomy (NCBI): domain Bacteria; kingdom Bacillati; phylum Actinomycetota; class Actinomycetes; order Micromonosporales; family Micromonosporaceae; genus Micromonospora; species Micromonospora musae. Next base: position 166,150 of record NZ_RAZS01000014.1, on the reverse strand, counting down.
CACCGACGCTCGCCAGGCCGAGGTCGTCGGCCTGCGGCTCGCGCCCCACCGCGACCAGCACCTCGTCGGCGGTCACCGTGCTGCCGTCGTCCAACGTGACGGTCACCCGCGTGTCGTCGGTACGGCGGACGGCAGTCGCCCGCCGCCCGCCGCGCACGTCCACGCCCTGCTCGGTGAGGGACCTGCCGACCTCGGCGCCGACGAAGTCCTCCTCCCGGGGCAGCAGCCCACGCCCGCCGACCAGGAGGGTGACGCGGGCGCCGAGCGAGTTGTAGGCCTGGCTCATCTCCACGCCGACCACGCCGCCGCCGATCACGATCAGCGACTCCGGGATCTCGCCGGAGGTCGTCGCCTCCCGGTTGGTCCACGGCTTCGCCTCGGCGAGACCGTCGATCGGCGGAAGGGCCGGACGGGTGCCCCCGGCGAGGACGACGGCGAGGCGCGCCTCCAGGATCTCGTCGCCGACCGCGACCTGCTTCTCCCCCGCCAGCCGACCCCAGCCGCGGATCAGCTGGACGCCACGGTCGGTCAGCCACGGCAGCTGCCCGCTGTCGTCCAGGTCGCCGATGAGCTCGTCCCGGCGGCGCAGCACCGCCGGCACGTCCAGCGAACCCACCGCGGCGGCGGCTCCCGGTACCCGGCTCGCCTCGGCGAGCAGCGCGCCGGGGCGGATCAGCGCCTTCGACGGTATGCAGGCGTAGTAGGAGCACTCGCCGCCGACCTTGTCGGCCTCCACGATCGCCACGTCCAGGCCGGTCTCGGCCAGCCGGCCGGCCGCCACCTCGCCGCCGGGCCCGGCGCCGATCACCACCACGTCGAAACTGAGCATGCCCGGATCCTCGTCCACCCGGCCGGCCGGTCGCCCCCGGGGGTCTCCCTGGTCCCACGGGACCAGGGTCGCGGGCGGCACGACATCCGTACCCGCCGGACCCGCCCCGGCCGGGGCGGCCGGTGCGGGACCAGGGATCGGGCCAGGGTCGTACCCGGGTACGGATGACGCTCCCGGCGGTGAGAGTGGTCGGCGTAACCCGGACCGCAGAGAAAGTTGGAACACACATGCCCGCCCTGCTCCGCATCTATTTGATCCGTGGCCTCATCGCGATCGGCTGGGCCGCAGGCTTCGCCGCCGTGCACGACTCGCTCTCGGCCGCCACGGTCATCCTGCTGATCGCCTACCCGCTCATCGACGTGGTTGCCTCGCTGCTCGACGCACGCGAGGATCCGGGCACCCCGGCTCGCAAGCTCCAGATCTTCAACATCGGGCTCAGCGCCCTGGCCGCCCTCGGTCTCGGTCTCAGCGCGGTCGGCGGTGTCGGTGCGGTGCTGTTCACCTTCGGCGCCTGGGCCATCGTCTCCGGCGTGGCGCAGTTCACCGTCGCCCTCCGTCGCCGCACGCGCGAGCTGGGCCGGCAGTGGCCGATGCTCACCGCCGGCGTCCTCTCCGTGATCGCCGGCGCGACCTACCTCCCGGCGGCTGTCGGCACCGGCCCGAGCCTCGACATGTTGATCCTCTACACCGCCGCCGGTGGCACGTTCTTCGTCCTGCAGGCGATCAGTCTCGCCTGGCGGCAACGCCGTACGCGCAGCCTCGCGGCCTGAGCGCGCGAACCGGCACCATCGAGGCGTCAGCTACGCAGGGTGAGGATCAGGTCGGCGACCAGCGCCGTCCAGCCCGTCTGGTGCCAGGCGCCGAGCCCCGCGCCGTTGTCGCCGTGGAAGTACTCCGGGAAGCAGAGCAGGTCCCGCCAGTCCGGATGCGTCTGGAAGAGCTGCGCCGCCCCGTAGATCGGTCGCCGCCCCCAGCCGTCCCGGGTGAAGAGCGAGATCAGCCGGGTGGAGAGGTCGTCGGCGATCTCGTCGAGCGTCCGCTTCTCCCCGGAGCCGGTCGGGTACTCGATCCGGAGGTCGTCACCGTAGAAGGCCGCGTAGTCGCGCAGCGCGCTGACCAGCAGGAAGTTGGTCGGCATCCAGATCGGGCCGCGCCAGTTCGAGTTGCCGCCGAAGAGTCCGCTGGTGGACTCGGCCGGCTCGTAGCCGACCCGGAACTCCTGGCCACCGAGGGTGACCGAGAACGGCTCCGCCAGGTGCGCCCGGGAGAGGGTGCGCAGACCGTACTCGGAGAGGAACTCGTCGCCGTCCAGCATCCGCGCGAGCAGCGGAACGATCTGCTCCGGGCCGACCATGGAGAGCAGCCGCTGCTGCCGCCCGTCCGGTCCCAGCCGACGGGCGCCGATCACCCCGGCGTACTCGGGCCGGTTGGTGAGCAGCCAGCGCAGCCGGTCACCGAGCTCCGGCAGGTGGTGCAGCGTACGGGCGGTCAGCCGGGTGACGGCGGCCAGCGGCAGCAGCCCGACGACGGAGCGGACCTTCAACGGCACCTTGGTGCCGTCGGCGAGCCGCAGCACGTCGTAGAAGAAGGCATCCTCGTCGTCCCAGAGCCCCTGCTCGTACGCGGCGGCGGCGATGTAGACGAAGTGCTCGAAGAACTTCGTGGCGGTCTCCACCCAGGTCCGGTCGTGCTCGGCCAGGATGATCGCGATGTCGAGCAGGTTCAGCGCGTACATCGCCATCCAGGCCGTGCCGTCGGACTGTTCGAGCACCCCGGCCACCGGCAGCGCGGCGGAGCGATCGAACGGTCCGACGTTGTCCAACCCGAGGAAGCCGCCCTCGAAGACGTTGTCGCCGCCGACGTCCTTGCGGTTGACCCACCAGGTGAAGTTCAGCAGCAGCTTCTGCATCACCCGGGCCAGGAACTCGTGGTCCCGGCCGCCGTCGATCTCGAACACCTTCAGCGCCGCCCAGGCGTGCACCGGCGGGTTCACGTCGCCGAACGCCCACTCGTACGCCGGGATCTGCCCGTTGGGGTGCAGGTACCACTCCCGGAGCAGGAGCAGCAGCTGGGACTTCGCGAAGCCCGGGTCGACCCGGGCGAGGCTGACGCAGTGGAAGGCCAGGTCCCACGCCGCGTACCAGGGGTACTCCCACGGATCCGGCATGGAGATCACGTCGAAGCTGTTCATGTGCCACCACTGGCTGTTGCGCCCGTGCCGGCGCCCGGCCGGCGGCGCCGACGACGCCGGGTCGCCCTCCAGCCACCGCTTGACGTCGAAGTGGTAGAACTGCTTGCTCCAGAGCAGGCCGGCGATGGCCTGCCGCGCCACCAGCGCCTCGTCGGCGGTCGCCGCGGCCGGGATCACGCCGGCGAAGAAGTGGTTGGCCTCGGCCCGCCGCGCCCAGAGCACCGCGTCGAAGCCCGCGCCGAGGTCGGCCGCCGGGGGTGGATCGCCGACCGGCGGCGGGGCGGTGCGGGTGAGCCGCAGCCGGATCTGCCGCTGCCCGCCCGCCGGTACGTCGAGCACGTAGTGCAGCGCCCCCTTGGTGCCCTCCCGCGCCGGGTTGACGGTCTCCGCCCCGTCGACCACGTGGTCGTTGATGCCGTCCTTCGGGTAGCGGGAGCGGGCCGGCAGCCCCCAGAGCCGCTCGGAGTTGGTCTCGTTGTCGCAGAGCAGCGGGGTCGGCGCGCCGTCGCCCTCCAGCAGCAGCTGGCCGAGCACCCGGTGCTCGCCGACCAGCCGTGCCCCCTCCCCGGTGAGCCTCGGCACCCGGTCGGCGCCGGGCAGCCCCCAGGCCCAGGTGTTACGGAACCAGAGGGTGGGCAGCACGTGCAGGCTGGCGGCCCGGTCCCCCCGGTTCGCCACGGTGACGACGATGCACATGTCCGTGGGCGAGGCCTTGGCGTAGTCGACGGTCACCGCCCAGTACCGGTCGTCGTCGAAGACCCCGGTGTCGACCAGCTCGTACTCGGTGTCGTCCCGGCCGCGCAGCGCGTTGACGGCGACCAGCTCGTCGTAGGGGAAGGCGGCCTGCGGGTAGTGGTAGCGCCACCGCATGAAGGAGTGCGTCGGCGTGGAGTCCTCGTACCACCAGTACTCCTTGACGTCCTCGCCGTGGTTGCCGCCGTCACCGCCGAGCCCGAACATCCGCTCCTTGAGGATCGGGTCCGCACCGTTCCAGAGCGCCAGCGCGAAGCAGAAGGTCTGCCGGTCGTCGCAGACGCCGGCCATGCCGTCCTCGTTCCAGCGATACGCTCGGGACCGCGCGTGGTCGTGCGGGAAGTAGTCCCAGGCCGTACCGTGCTCGCTGTAGTCCTCCCGCACCGTCCCCCAGGCCCGTTCGGACAGATAGGGGCCCCATGCGCGCCAGTCCTGCTCGCCGGCGTCGGCTCTGGCGAGCCGGGTCCGCTCGGCGTCGGAGGGCGGCGCGTCGGAGGGCGAACGGTCAGTGATCACCTGCACATCTTCGACGCCGCCCGGGAACTTGACCACAGGAGCCATTTTCGTCGTGGCGTGTGGCACGCCGCTGCCGGTGGAGGAAAGTTGATCGACATTCGTTTCGGCCCTCAGATCTGCACCGACCTGACCAGCGGCGCGAGCCGGGAGTGGCTGGTGCCCGACGGCGTCGGCGGGTACGCCATGGGCACGGTCAGCGGTGTGCGGACCCGCCGCTACCACGGCCTGCTGGTGGTGGCCGGCGAGCGGCCCGCGTCCCGGCGGGTGGGGCTGGTCAGCCTCGACCCGGCGGTGCTGCTCCCCTCCGGCGCGCGGGTGCGCCTCGGCGCGCACGAGTGGGCCTCCGGCGCGGTGGATCCGCGCGGCTTCGAGCTGCTGGAGCGCTTCGAGCTGGTCGACGGGGTGCCGCGGTGGCGGTGGCGGATCGGCGACGTGGTGATCGAGCGGGAGCTGGCGATGCTGCCGGGGCGCTCCTGCGTGGCTGTGGTGCACCGGCTCGTCTCCGGCGGCCCGGTACGGCTGGAGCTGGCCGCCGCCTGCACCTGGCGCGACGCGCACGGTGAGCGCCGGGCCGACGGCCCCGCGCTGCGGGTCGAGCCGGTGGCGGGCGGGGCGGTGGTGGAGGGCGCGTTCCGGCTCGCCGGCCCGAACTGGGCGCCCGCCGGGCAGTGGTGGTTCGGGGTGCACCACCGGGAGGAGGCGGCGCGCGGGCTCGCCGCGACGGAGGACCTCTGGTACGCGGGCGGCTTCTCCGGCGCGCTGGACCGGCCCGGCGACACGGTGTCGGTGCTGGCCTGGGCCGCGCCGCTGGAGTTCGATCCGATGCCGGCGACCGAGGTGATCGAGGTGGCGCGCCGACGCACCCGGCAGGTGGTGGCGCAGGCGTCACCCGCCGACGACGTCGAGGCGACGCTGGTGCTCGCCGCCGACGCGTTCGTGGTGCGCACCGACGCGTCGGCCGCGGACGTGGTGGCCGGTTACCCGTGGTTCGGCGCCTGGTCGCGGGACACGATGATCTCGTACGAGGGGCTCTTTCTCCGCACCGGCCGCGCGGAGCTGGGCCGGGCGCTGCTGCGCTCGTACGCGGCGACCCTCTCGGAGGGGATGCTGGCGAACACCGCCGACACGGGCCGGGTGGAGCACAACACCGTCGACGCGACGCTCTGGTTCCTGCACGCGGTCGACCGGCACGTGACGGTCACCGGGGACACCGACCTCGCCGCCGAGCTGCTGCCGGCGCTGCGCGGGGTCGTCGACGCGCACCTGGCCGGCACGCGGTACGGCATCGTCGTCGACCCGGCCGACGGCCTGCTCACCCAGGGCACCACCGACACAGCGCTGACCTGGATGGACGCCCGCGTCTACGGGGTGCCGGTGACGCCCCGCACGGGTAAGCCGGTCGAGGTCAACGCGCTCTGGGCCAACGGGCTGGGCGGGCTCGCCGAGCTGACCGAGGCGACCGGTGGGGACGCCGGGGAGCTGCGGCGGCTGCACGCGCAGGCGGTCACCTCCTTCCGTAAGCGCTATCCCGCGCCGGGTGGCTGGCTGCACGACGTGGTCGACGCGCCCGCGCCGGCGTACCCGCTGGGCGGGGCGACGTACCACGACGACGACTCGCTGCGCCCCAATCAGCTGCTGGCCTGGTCCCTGCCGTACGGGCCACTGGAGCCGGACGAGCCGGCGCTGCGCCGGATCGCGGCCGCGCTGCTCACCCCGCTCGGTCCGCGTAGCCTCGCCCCGGACGCGCCGGAGTTCACCGGGCGGCACCGGGGTGGGCCGGCCGAGCGGGACGGCGCCTACCACCAGGGCACCGTCTGGCCGTGGCTGCTGGGGCCGTACGTGGACGCCGCCCGCCGGGCTGGGATTCCCGTCGATGACAACTTCGTCGGCCTGGAAGCCCATCTGGGCGAGTACGGGCTCGGCTCGGTGAGCGAGACGGCCGACGGGCTGCCACCGCACGCGGCGACGGGCTGCCCGTTCCAGGCCTGGTCGGTGGCCGAGCTGCTGCGGGTACGACGCCCGGGTCGATAGCGCTTTACACGAGCGCAACGAGTGTGTCTCCGCTGGTTATCCCAGTACCGGCAGGATGGGAGTCGATCCCACACGCGACGGAGACACCGGAATCGGTGTCGGTCGGCGCGTGCCCGGAGACAACTCAAGGGGGCCGCGTGTCAGCTGACGCCGAAGTGATCGACATCCTGCCCGCCCGGCACCAGCGGGTGCTCATGCTCTCCTGGGAGTACCCGCCCGTTCTCGTCGGTGGCCTCGGCCGACACGTACACGCCCTCTCCGTCGCCCTCGCCGCCGCCGGCCACGACGTCACCGTAGTCACCCGCCACGCCGACGGCGCCCCACTCGAGGAGTACGCCGACGGCGTCCGCATCATCCGCGCCGCCGAAGACCCCGTCACCTTCCCCCTCGCCACCAACAGCCTCCTCGCCTGGACCATGGCCTTCAACCACACCCTCACCCGCGCCGCCCTACGCGCCACCGAAGCCGGCGACTACGACGTCATCCACGCCCACGACTGGCTCGTCGCCCACACCGCGGTCACCCTCGCCGAGCACCTGGCCCTGCCCCTGGTCACCACCATCCACGCCACCGAAGCCGGCCGACACCAGGGCTGGCTCCCCGAGGAGATGAACCGCACCATCCACGGCGTCGAACACTGGCTCAGCAACTCCTCGACCCGGGTGATCGCCTGCTCCGGGTACATGCGCGACCAGGTCGCCACCCTCTTCGACGTGCCGACCGGGCAGATCGACGTGGTGCCCAACGGGGTCGACGACCGCGCCTGGCGGGCCCGGCCGCGGGCGGTCGCCTCGGCCCGGGCCCGGTTCGCCGCCGACGGTCCCCTGGTCGGGTACGCCGGCCGGCTCGTCTACGAGAAGGGCGTGCAGCACCTGGTGCACGCCGTGCCGTACCTGCGGGAGCGGCACCCGGGGCTACGGGTGGTGATCGCCGGCGACGGGCCGTACCGCGACGAGCTGGAGGAGGAGACCCGTCGCCTGGCGCTCGGGTCCACCGTCCGGTTCACCGGCTTCCTGGACACCACCCAGCTACCCGCCATGTTGGGCGCGACCGACGCGACAGTCGTGCCGAGCCTCTACGAGCCGTTCGGCATGGTGGCCCTGGAGGCGGCGGCCGCCGGGGCGCCGCTCGCGGTCGCGGCCACCGGCGGGCTCGCCGAGATCGTCGAGCCGGGCGTCACCGGGGTGACCTTCCCGCACAGCGACCCGGACGCGCTCGCCGGGGCGGTCGACCGTCTCCTCGGCGACGAGGTCTTCGCCCGGCGGGTCGCGCGGGAGGCCCGGAGCATGGTCGGCCGCCGCTACAGCTGGGCCGCCATCGCCGCCCGCACCGTCGGCAGCTACCTGGGCGCGCGCCGCGAACACCTGCCGCTCCAGGCCCGGCACGCCACCGCCCGGGTGGGCATCCCCCGACCCCGCATCACCATCCCCGAGGGCAACCTGCTCGCCGCCGGCGGAGCGGCCTGCTGATAGGAGCGTACGACCGATAGGCCGACTCCGATCCGCTCGCTACCGTGTGCTCCGGACAGCCGTGGGAAGGAGCGTGCGGCAGGTGCTGATCGGCGGTCGGTACCGGCTGCTCGGCTCGCCCGTCCCCACGTGGTCCGCCTCGGCTGCGCGCCCACGACGAGATGCCGCAGCGACGTGGCGAGCTGCGCGCCCACCACGCTGACCGAGACGGCGATCGAGGAAAGCCGCCGTCGGTGGCTAAGGTGTAACCGGGGGTGACCGAGGGGGAAGCGGTTGTGCGGCAGCTGCTGATCGCGGGCCGGTACCGGCTGGTCGACCTGGTCGGCACCGGCGGAATGGGCCGGGTCTGGCAGGCCCGCGACGAGATGCTGCACCGGGACGTGGCGGTCAAGGAGATCGTGCCGCCGGCCTGGCTGGCCGAGGCCGAACGTGAGGACCTGCGGCGACGTACGCTGCGCGAGGCGCGTACCGCCGCCCGGCTCAACCACCCGAACGTGGTCCGGATCTACGACGTCGTGCACGACCGGGAGAGCCCCTGGATCGTGATGGAGTACGTGCAGTCCCGTTCGGTGGAGCAGATGCTCGCCGCCGACGGTCCCCTGAGCCCGGCGATCACGGCCCGGATCGGGCTCGCGGTGCTGGCCGCGCTGCGCGCCGCGCACTCCGCCGGGGTGCTGCACCGCGACGTCAAGCCGCACAACGTGCTGGTCGCCGCCGACGGCCGCGTGGTGCTCACCGACTTCGGGCTGGCCACCTTCACCGGCGGGGACGCCGCCATGACCGGCCCCGGCATGATCCTCGGCTCGCCGCACTTCGTGGCGCCCGAACGCGCTCGCGACGGCGTGTCCGACCCGCGCACCGACCTCTGGTCGCTCGGCGCCACGCTCTACGCGGCCGTGGAAGGCCATCCGCCGTACGCGCGGGACAGCGCGATGGCGACGCTGACCGCGCTGGCCACCGAACCGCCGGACCCGATGCGCCGGGCCGGGCCGCTGCGTCCGGTTCTCACCGGCCTGTTGCAGCGCGACCCGTGGCGACGGCTGACCGCCGCCGAGGCCGAGCCGCTGCTGCGGGCCGCCGCGAACGCCCCGGCCGGGCCGGTCGAATCGCCTGGACCCGTCGCGCCGACGGTGGAGGAGCCGCCACGGCCGGCTCCGGACGCCGCGCCGGCAGCACCGGGACGGCTCGCAGCGGTGCGGCGGGCCGGACGCGGGCGACGTGTCGCGCTCGGCCTGACGGCGATGGTCGTACTGCTCTCCACGGTCGGTGCCGCCGTGGCCCTGACCGACCGGGCGAGGCGACCGGCGGAGCCGTCGGGAGGCGGCGCCGCCGCCAGCCCCACCGCCCCGGCGGCCGCCTTCGCCTGCGCGTCCGCCCCACCACCGGCGGCCCGCCCCGTGGTGTCGATGCCGCCGCCACCCGGTGCCCGCTTCCGCCTGGTGCCCGGCTGGACCTGGCACACCGATCCGGGCGGCTTCCGGATCGCCGCGCCGGTCGACTGGCTCAACTGGACCGAGGACTCGGTCACCTGCTTCCGTGAGCCCGGCGGCACCCGGGTCCTCAGCGTCGAGTGGAGCGCAGCCCGAGCCGACCCGGCCCACTGGTGGCGGACCGAGGAGCGGCGGCTCACCGGAGGCGGGTCGCTGCCGGGTTACCTCCGGGTCGACATCTCCCCGATGGACATCTTCGCGGGCGGGGCGATCTGGGAGTGCGTCTGGCTCAACGCCGCCGGCGAGCGGATGCACACCGCGCGGCTCTTCGCGAACACCTCGGCGGAGCGCGCGTACACCGTCTCATGGTTGACAAAAGAATTCGACTGGCAGGTCAACGCGACATACTTCGCGATGATCCGGCAGAGCTTCGCACCCCTCACCTGATGGTTCCTCTGTGGACGTACGGGGGGCTGCCGTGCCGCCCGGGCCGTTGACTAAAGTGATCTCGCTCTGGCGCTCAAGAACCCTGGGGAGGGTGAGCCGACATGATGGGTCCCTCACATGCGCTTTCCGGCGCGACGGTGTGGCTGGCCGGCTCCTGGGCGCTGGACCAGTTCGCCGACTACCACCAGTCGCCGCTAGCGCTCGCCGTCGGCACCGCCGTCTGCGCGGGCGGCGCGCTCTTTCCGGACCTCGACCTCTCCGGCAAGGTGACCACCAACCAGGGTGGCGCCACGGTGGCCCGCACCTTCGGCGTGGTCAGCCTCTTCTTCGCCGAGGTGATGGAGAAGGTCTCCCTCGGCGTCTACTACGCGACGAAGCTCAGCAGGGATCCGAAGCGCAGCAACGGTCACCGGACGCTGACCCACACCATTCCGTTCACGGTGCTGGTCGGCTGGGGCACCACCGCCCTCTGCGCCGCGTACGGCAAGTGGGCCGTGATCGGGGTCCTCTTCTTCACCATCGGTCTGGCCCTGCGCGGCCTCTTCGACCGGTGGGCGGAGCGGGCCGGTTGGGTGATCGTGACCCTGGTGTCGCTCGCGGCGGCCTGGTTCACCTACGCCAACCTGCCGGGCGGCCGGGGTTACCCGCTGATCGGCGTGGCTCTGGGCGTGGGCTGCTTCGTGCACATCCTCGGCGACATGATCACCCGCGCCGGCGTACCGATCCTCTGGCCGATCCCGATCAAGCGTCGGATGTGGACCATGATCGGTCTGCCCAACAAGATCGCGCTGCGCACCGGCAGCAAGGCCGAGACGGTCGTGCTCCGGGTGGTGATGACCGTCGTCGCTCTGCTCGCCGCGACCGGGCTGGTGGCACGCCCGGTGCTGCAGCGCTTCGACATCGAGATTTGACCGGTCCCGGCTCCTCACCGCCCGGCGCCGTGACCGCAGGTCAACGCCGGGCGGTGGAGTCCGCTCCGGCCGACGGCTGGCACGGCGGCGACCGGGTCACCCCGGAGGTCGTCGCCGACGACGAGGGCGTTCCCGCCTTCTGGCAGGTGCTCGGCCTGCCCGGCCTCGCCGACGTGCACGTGCACTTCCTGCCGCCGCGGATGCTGCGCCGGGTCTGGGCGTACTTCGACGCGGCCGGGCCGCTGGTCGGCACCGAATGGCCGATCCGCTATCGGTGGAGCGACGCCGAACGGGTCGCGCACCTGCGCCGACTCGGGGTACGGGCGTTCAGCGCGCTGGCGTACGCGCACCGGCCCGGCATGGCCGCCGACCTGAACCGGTGGACCCTCGACTTCGCCCGGGCCACGCCGGACTGCCTGCCCTCGGCGACCTTCTTCCCCGAGCCGGACGTCGCCCGCTACGTCGGGGAGGCGTTGGCGGCCGGCGCGCGGGTGTTCAAGGTGCACCTCCAGGTCGGCGGGTTCGCGCCCACCGACCCCGCGCTCGACGACGTCTGGGGGCTGCTCGCCGAGGCCGGCGTACCGGTGGTGGTGCACGCGGGGCACGCCCCGGTGGGCACCGCGCACACCGGGCCGGCTCCCTTCGCCGCTCTGCTCGCGCGGCACCCGACGCTGACCGCGGTGGTGGCGCATCTCGGCGCACCCGACTACCGGGCCTTCCTCGACCTCGCCACCGAGTACGAACGGGTCCGGCTGGACACCACGATGGCGTTCACCCCGTTCTTCGACAGGTTCGTGTCGTTTCCGCCCGAGGAGCTGCCCCGGCTCCGGGAGCTGGGGCTCGCCGGCAAGGTGCTGCTCGGCAGCGACTTCCCGAACATCCCGTACCCGTACGCCGAGCAGCTTGCCGGGCTGGCCCGGCTCGACCTCGGCGACGACTGGCTGCGCGCCGTCTGCTGGGGAAACGCCGCCGCCCTCTTCGACCTGGACTGAGCCACCCGCCCGGCCGCCGGCGCGACCCACTGGCTATCCGCTCTGGGACAATGACATGCATGACTGCCGCGCGGGGACTGTTCCTGATCGTGATTCTGGGTGTGGTCACGATGGTCGGCGCAGTTCTGGCGAACTGGATCCCTCGCCCGACGACGATGCGGACCCGTTGGGTGCTGGCCGGCCTGGCCGGGGTGGTGCTGGTGAGCGCGGTCCTCGGTCTGGTGGCGGAGGGGAGGCAGCAGGCGCTCGACCAGCGGCCGTTGGCGGACTGGGTGTCGGACGTGAACGATCGCTGCGCGGCAGCGCAGCAGCGGGTGGACGCGGCCGGCGAGCGCGACGATGCGACGCAGCCCTATCAGGAACGGGTTCCAGCCTTGCAAGATCTGGAGGCCGCTCATTCGGACCTCTACAAGGCGGTCAGCGCCCTCTCCCCGCCTTCGGCGCCGGACGACAGGGACAGGGCGAAGGAGTGGCTCGACGTGCACGGTGTCCGGCTCGACCGGTTGGCGACCTTCGTGGAGCAGGTGAGGCTTTTCACGGACGAGCCCGGTCTAAGAGACTTGCCCGCCGCGACCAGCCTTGACCAGACGGCACAGTCGTTCGTCGAGGCGACCAAGACGGCGAGGCGCCTGAATGAGACCCTCGGCATCTCGTGTGCGTGACTGACCGGGGCGGGCACGCTGCGCCACCGCGATCATCTGCCACGGCGACGTCAGGGGCTGGTGAGGATGACGAGTTGCCGGGTCGCCCGGGTCATCGCGACGTAACGGTCGACGGCGCCTTCGATGCCCGCCCCGAATCGCTCCGGGTCGACGAGGACCACCAGGTCGAACTCGAGCCCCTTCGCCAGCTGCGGGGTCAGCGACCGGACCCGCGACGTGCCCGGGAACGTGGGATCGCCGATGACGCAGGCGATGCCGTCGCCGTGCGCGGCGAGCCAGGTGTCGAGGATCAAGCCGAGCTCGACGGTGGAGCCGTGTACGACGGGGACGTCGCCGCTGCGGATGGAGGTCGGCACGTTGGCGTCCGGCAGCACGGCCCGGATGACCGGCTCGGCCTCCGCCATGACCTCTCGCGGCGTCCGGTAGTTGACGCTCAACGACGCCAGGTTGATCCGGTCGAACCCGACGCGGTCGAGCCGTTCCCGCCAGGACTCGGTGAACCCGTGCCGGGCCTGGGCGCGATCTCCCACGATGGTGAAGCTTCGCGACGGGCAGCGCAGCAGCAGCATCTGCCACTCCGCGTCGGTCAGCTCCTGCGCCTCGTCCACGACGATGTGCGCGAACGGGCCGGCGAGCAGGTCCGGTTCTGCGCCGGGCAGCACGCTCTCGTCGATCAGCGCATCCTGAAGATCCAGTTGGCGCAGGCTCGACAGCACCCCTTCGCCGTCGTCGTAGGCGTGGGCCTCGATCAGCTCGTCGACGACCAGCGCCCGGCGCTCCCGTTCGACGGCGACGGCGGCCTCCTGCCGACGCTGACGCCCGGACGCCTCCGCATCGCCGAGCCGATGCCGGGCCGCGTCGAGCAGCGGCAGGTCGGAGACCGTCCAGGCCTGGGCGTCCGCGCGCTGCAGCGTGCGCACCTCGTCGGTGGTGAGCCAGGGGGCGCACCTGCGCAGGTAGGCGGGGACCGACCATAGGTCGCCGACGAGTTCAGCCGGGTCGAGCAGCGGCCAGGCGCGGTTGAACGCCGTTCGCAGCTCATGGTCGCGCTGCAGCGACCGGCGGACCACGTCCGGCGGCTCGTCGCCGTCGTACCTGTCCAGCAGGATCGTGAGCAGCTCCGCCCAGATCTCGTCGCGCGCCTCGTTGTGCGGGGTGCCGGGTCCGGGAGCCTCGAACGCCTCGGCCCAGTCGGCGGCGCTCAGCCGGAGGTCGGCGTCGACGGTCGTAACCGTCATCCCCTTCGTCGGCGGCTCCTCGTAGAACCTGACGGCCGCCTCGATCGCCTTCACCAGGTCGGCGGAGGACTTGAGCCGGGCCACCTCCGGGTCGGTCTCCGCGGTCGCCGTGGCGCCCTCGGGAACGAGGTCGCGAAGGGTGCAGGTCTGCACGTCCTCCTCACCGAGGCTGGGCAGGACGTCGGCGACGTAGGACAGGTAGGGCTGGTGCGGGCCGACGAAGAGGACGCCACCCCGGCGGTGGCCGAGCCGGGGATCGGAGTAGCGGAGGTACGCGGTGCGGTGCAGGGCCACCACTGTCTTCCCCGTACCCGGGCCGCCGTCGACCACGAGCGCGCCGCTCGATCCGGCGCGGATGATGGCGTCCTGGTCGGCCTGGATCGTGCCGAGCACGTCCCGCATCCGGTTCGACCGGCTGCCGCCCAGGCTGGCGATGAAGGCGGACTGGTCGTCGAGTGCGGCGGCGTGCCCCTCGAACCCGTCCGGGGTGAAGACCTCGTCCCAGTAGTCGGTGATCCGGCCGCGGGCCCAGCGATACCTGCGGCGACTCGCGAGCCCCATCGGGTTGGCGTGGGTGGCGCCGAAGAACGGTTCGGCCGCGGGTGAACGCCAGTCGAGCAGCAGCCGACGCCCCGAGCTGTCCGTGAGGCCGTGTCGTCCGATGTAGACCGGCTCGGGATCGTCGGCGCTGACCATGCGCCCGAGGCACAGGTCCACGCCGAAGCGGCGCAGGGCGCGCAGGCGAGCGGCCAGCCGGCGGACCTCCTGGTCCCGGTCGAGCGCCTGCCGACCCTTGCCGCCGGGCGCCCTGCGGGCGGTGTCGAGGCGCTCGGACAGGTCGGCGGAGACCTGGGCGATGCTCTCGGCCAGGGCCGCGAAGTGCTGTTCGTCGCGGGCGATCAACGTCGGGTCGTCCTTGGCCGAGAGGCGGCCGGGAAGGTCGAATACGCCGGCGGTCTGCGAATTCAATTCGTTGCTCCCGATCTGGTTCGCTTGTCGTCCGATTGAACGCGGCAAGATCTCCGCACTGCGTTTTTCCGCAGGTCCTGGTATCGGTGAGCGATTCTGCGGCACGACCCGGGTCTTGCCGCAAGCCCCGGGGTGCGCTATAAGTTAGAAGTGGCGGGGGGCAGTCCCCCCTTTTTTCTTGCCTCCCCAATGTGTTCGTCTCCCACTGCGGATGAAACCTCCTCGCGTCGGGGATGGCTCGACCTGGGGGACGTTGAAGCGTCAAGGGCGGTGGGTCCGCCCGACCGCGAGGAACCCGAGCCGATCGCGCGCTCGCGCTCCGGTCGGATGATCGCCCCGGCGGGTCCGGGCCTCGACCCGCAGCCAGCGCCCACCTGGAACGCGCCGAACAGACTTCCGCCGGGCCACCAGCCACCCTCTCGGCCCGAGCCGCGGCCGGCTGCTATCTTAGGGACCCTAAGTTGTTGCTTAGTGAGGGAAGGCCGGATGCCACGGCAGGGTTTGACCAGCGACCGCGTCTCGGCCGCCGCGGCCGAGTTGGCCGACACGGTCGGCTTGCCCCGACTGACCGTCGCGGCGGTCGCGCGACACTTCGGGGTGACGGACGCCGCCTTGTACACGCATGTCCGCAGCCGCGACGCGCTGGTCGAGCAGGTCGCGGTGCGGGCTGCCGCCGCGTTCGCGGACCGGCTCGCGCTGGCCGTGGCCGGCCGATCCGGCCGGGAGGCCCTGGTCGGCTTCGGCGCGGCCTGGCGCGCCTTCGCCCGCGCCCACCCCGGGCAGTACGCCGCCACACAATTGCCGCTGCCGCCCGCGGTCGGCACGAATTCGGCGGGCCATCTCCGCCTCATCGAACTGAGCTACGCGATGCTTCGCGGTTACGGGCTCGACGAGCCGGAGCTGACCGACGCCCTCCGTTTCGTGCGCAGCACCATCCACGGTTTCGTGAGCCTCGAGAACACCGAGGGATTCGGGCATCCGCGCGACGTCGACGGCTCCTGGAGCAGCATCACCGACGCGATGCACAACACCTTGAGCAACTGGCCGAGCAGAAACAGGGAGCGGCAGTGACAACCCCCGAGAGCCACGATCAAACCGTCCGGTCGACGGACGGCACCCGCCTGGTGGTCCGGCGCACGGGCACCGGTGATCCGGTCGTCCTGGTGCACGGCTCGGGAGGTGGACTGCACTCCTGGGCCACGGTCGCCGACCAGCTCGCGAAGGAGCACGAGGTGTGGCTGCCGGCCCGGCGCGGATACGGGCCGAGCGAGGTTCCCGCCGGAATCAAGTCCTTCGAGGACGATGTCGCCGACCTGACGGCCGTGATCCAGACGGCGGGCGGAGCCTCGGATCGGCCGGTACACCTCATCGGAGCCTCCTACGGAGCGACCGTCGCGCTGCACACCGCCGTGGCGTCGCCGGGCCGGCTGCGTTCACTCGCCCTCTTCGAGCCTCCGCTCTTCGCGGCCGGGCCGAGGATCGCGCCCTTGCTCGACCGGTACCGGGTAGCCTTCGCGCACAACGACCAGCCGGCGATGGCCGCGACGCTCAACGAGGTGACCCAGGTCCCCGCCGAGGTCGTCGCGGCACTCGCCGCAGCGATGGGTGACCGGACCCCCGACCCGGTCGAGGCGAAGCGCTCCGCGCTGGGCTGGCTGCACGATCTCGAGGCGCTCGCCGAGGACGACCCGGAGATCGGACGCTGGTCCGCGGTGGGCGCACCGACCCTGCTGCTGCAGGGCGCCGACACCTGGGAGCCGATGCCCACCACGATGGACGCCCTCGCAGCGGCGCTTCCGCGCGTACGCCGAATCATCTGGCAGGGACAGTCGCACTTCGTGACCCATACCGCGCCCGACCTCGTGGCGGACGCCCTGCGGCAGTTCTTCGCCGAGATTCCGGCGTAACCGAACACCGGACACCGGCCGGCGGGCAGCGGCCGGCGGGCAGCGGGCGGCGGGACAGCTCGGTGTTCCGCCGGCCGACGCCGGACCCTTTCGGCCCGGCCACCCCGACCGAGGCCATGATCGACTCGGGATCCCTGAGGTCGGGCCATCCGGACGTCCGAGACGGCCCGACCTCAATGAAGTCGAGTTGATCGAGCAAGCGCCCCCGAACGCCGCACGCCCCGAAGGCCGCACACCGCCACCGAGCACCCCCGAACGCCGCACACCCCACCGAGCGCCCCAGACCCGGAGCGTCCCGAACGCCGCACACCTCACCCGGCGACCCCCACCCCGCGCGGCCCGGCCGGCGTCGGCAGCCCGACCGACGGATCCGGCCGACGGGCCCGGTCGGCAGGCCCGGCCGAAGGTCCGGCCGAAGGTCCGGCCGGCGGGCCCGGCCGAGGGTCCGGCCGGCAGGTCCGGCCGGGGGCCGGCGCATCCGGGCAGGCCACGGCTGGAAAACAACTATTGACGGCGTCGTGAACGTGTCCTACGGTTCCGTCGAAACGGTTAGTCGAAACGCTTCGACAGCCGCGTGGGAGCGTGACCAAAGGAGGTGCGCGGTGGCAACGATGCATGACGTCGCGCGCCTCGCCCGGGTCTCGGTCAGCACCGTGTCGTACGTGTTGACCGGAGCGCGCCCCATCTCCCAGGCCACCCGCGACAAGGTGCTCGCGGCCATGACCGAACTCGGCTACCAGCCCAACGCCATGGCCCGCGGCCTGGCCAGCCGGCGCAGCCGGATCGTCGGCCTGCTGATGCCGATGGACGAGCGCGGGCTCGGCGCCACCGAGACGGCCTTCGTCACCGGCGCGGCCGCCGCCGCCAGCGTCGCCGGCTACCACCTCGTCCTCTCCCCCGTCGGCGACCTCGACGACCTGCGGCGGCTGGCCAGCCAGCGGATGCTCGACGGTGCCGTGCTGATGGAGGTGCAGGTCGAGGACGAGCGGGTGGGCGCGCTCCAGGAGGCCGGCGTGCCGCTGGTGCTGATCGGCCGTACCGGCGACACCACCGGCCTCTCGTACGTGGACATCGACTTCGACCAGACCGTCCGGGAGGCGGTCGCGCACCTGGTCAGCCTCGGGCACGACCGCATCGTCTACGTGAACCACTCGGCGGCGGCCATCGCCGCCGGCTACGGGCCCGCCGTACGCACCCGCGACGCCTTCGTGGCGGCGATGACCGGGCACGGGCTGGAGCCGGTGATGATCACGGCGGAGGACAGCGCGGCCGGCGGACGCGCCGCCCTGACCGCGGCCCTCGCGCAGGCGCCCGACCTCACCGCCGTGCTGGTCATGAACGAGAATGCGATCTTCGGGATCCTCGGCGAACTGACCAACCGGGGCCTCGCGGTCCCGCGCGACGTCTCGGTGGTCTCGATGGTGACCTCACCCCAGGTCGCCGAGCTGGCCACCCCGGCGCTCACCGCGATGACCTCCCCCGGCTCGGCGCTGGGACGGATCGCGGTGGAGGCACTGCTGCGCCACGTGACCGGCACCGGCGACGACAACCACCAGCAGCTGCTGCCGTGCGCGTTGGAGGTCCGGGGCTCGACCTGCCCGGCCCCGGCGACGCTCGCCGTGAGCGTCAGCGACGGCAGCGATCCGACCGGCTCCGGCCCACCGGGGACCTGACACACGTCGGCCCGCCGCCGCGCTGCAACGCGACGACGGGCCAGGTAAGTACCGGCACGATACTCACCAGGAGGATAGCAATGAGGCAATTCCGTAGGGTGATCGCCGCAGTGGCGCTGGCCGCTACGGCCGCCACGACGCTCGCCGCTTGCGGCAGCGACGAGGGCGGTGACGGGGGCGACGCCAAGACCCTCAAGCTCTGGCATTACGAGAGCGAGAACAGCGCGATGGGGATCGCCTGGGACCGCGCCATCCAGATCTTCAAGGACGAGCACCCGGGCGTCGAGGTGCAGTTCGAGCGCAAGGCGTTCGAGCAGATCCAGCAGAACGCCGGCATGATCATCAACTCGTCCGAGGGTCCGGACCTGATGGAGTACAACAAGGGCAACGCCACCGCCGGCCTGCTCTCCTCCCAGGGGCTGCTCACCGACCTGAGCGAGGAGGCGACCAAGCGCGGCTGGGACAAGGAGCTCAGCCCCAGCCTGCAGACCACCGCCCGCTACAGCGACAAGGGCGTGATGGGCTCGGGCAACTGGTACGGCGTGCCGAACTACGGCGAGTACGTGATGGTCTACTTCAACAAGGACCTCTTCGACAAGTACGGCATCAAGGTGCCGACCACGTACGACGAGATGACCGCGGCGATGGACACCTTCGTCGGCAAGGGCGTCACCCCGCTGGCCGAGGCGGGCGCCGAGTACCCGGCCGGCCAGCTCTTCTACCAGCTGGCGCTCGCGAAGGCCGACCGGAAGTTCGTCGACGACTACCAGCTCTACAAGAACCCGGTGGACTTCAAGGCCGACCCGCTGAAGTACGGCGCGGAGACCTTCGCCGAGTGGGTGAACAAGGGCTACGTCGCCAAGGACTCCGCCAGCCTCAAGGCCGAGGACATGGGCACCGCGTTCATCTCCGGCAAGGCCCCGATGATCGTCTCCGGCAGCTGGTGGTACGGCCGGTTCAAGGACGAGATCAAGTTCAACTGGGACTCCTTCCTCTTCCCCGGTAACAAGTTCCACGCCGGCTCGTCCGGCAACCTCTGGGTGGTCCCGACCAACAGCAAGGCCAAGAGCCTCGCCTACGACTTCGTCGACATCACCCTGCGCCCGGAGATCCAGGAGCTGATCGGCAACAACGGCGGCGTGCCCGTCGCGGCCGACCCGTCGAAGATCACCGACCCGAAGAACAAGAAGCTGATCGAGAACTTCAACGTGATCAGCCAGCAGGACGGTCTGGCCTTCTACCCGGACTGGCCGGTGCCCGGCTACTACGACGTGCTGGTCTCCGGCTTCCAGGGCCTGATCAACGGCTCCAAGAAGCCCGACCAGGTGCTCGACACGATCGCCAAGCCGTACGCCGAAGGCGTCAAGGAGATCACCGGCAAGTGACACGGCGAGGGGTGGGCGCGCCCGGCGCGCCCACCCCGCCGGGAAGGATCTCCCATGGCACTCTCCGAGACCGTGGCCGGCCCCGAACGGCCCGCCACCTCCACCGAACCCACCCCGACCGGCCGGAAGCGCCGTAGCGGCAACGCCGGATACTGGCTCTACCTGCTGCCCGGCGCGGTGCTCTTCATCCTGGTCATCG
Organism: Micromonospora musae; assembly: GCF_003626545.1. Lineage (NCBI taxonomy): Bacteria > Bacillati > Actinomycetota > Actinomycetes > Micromonosporales > Micromonosporaceae > Micromonospora > Micromonospora musae. The sequence continues at coordinate 146,548 of NZ_RAZS01000014.1, read as the reverse complement.
GCGCGCCGCTGGTCGGCACCGTCTACCTCTCGCTGACCAAGTGGTCCGGCGTCGGCGACCCCACCTTCATCGGCCTGGAGAACTACCGCAACCTGTTCCAGGACGAGATCTTCTGGACGTCGTTCAAGAACACGCTCGCGATGATCGTCGCGATGGTCGTGGTGCCGACCCTGCTCGGGCTGGTGCTCGCCGCCGCGCTCTTCGACGTCATCGGACGCAAGTTCAAGCCACGCACCGCCGCGGCGCTGCGCGCCGCCTTCTACCTGCCGCAGGTGCTGCCGGTCGTGGTGGCCGGCATCGTCTGGGGCTGGATCCTGCGCCCCGACGGCGCGTTCAACAGCCTGCTCGACGCGGTCGGCCTCGGCGCCCTGCGTCACGACTGGCTCGGCGACCCGAACACCGCCATGCCCAGCGTGATGGCGGTGATGATCTGGGTGCAGATCGGCTACCCGGTCGTCGTCTTCATGGCGGCGCTGCAACGGGTCGACCCCGAGCTGTACGAGGCCGCCGAGGTCGACGGCGCCAACTGGTTCCGCCGGTTCCGGGCCATCACCCTGGCGCAGATCCGGCCGGAGACCTTCGTGGTGGCGCTGACCTGCACCATCGCGGCGCTGAAGGTGTTCGGCCCGGTCTTCGCACTGACCCGGGGCGGGCCGGAGAACACGACGAACGTGCCGTCGTACTTCGCCTACTACACCTTCTTCAAGAAGCTCCAGGTCGGCTACGGCTCCGCGATCTCCACAGTGCTCACCCTGATCATCATCGTGGTGGCCGTGGTCTTCATCTGGCTGCAGTACCGCAACGAGCGCCAGGACCGGGGGGTCTGACATGACCGTCACGCTCACACCGGCCGAGAACGCGGTGACCCCGCGCCGGCCGCAGCCGGCCCGCGACCGGCACCACCGCGGCGCGAGCCGCTGGATCGTCCTCGTCCTGGTCACCCTCGGCGCGCTCGCCATGCTGGTGCCGTTCGTGTTCATGCTGCTCAACGCGTTCAAGTCGCCCGGCGACTACTCGACGGGCGGCCCGCTGAGCTGGCCGACGGAGTTCTACACCAAGGGCCTGCGCAACTACTGGACCCAGGTCGACTTCCCGCTGAAGCTGTGGAACTCGGCGCTCATCGCCGGCTCCGTCGCGGTGCTCGGCGTGATCGTGTCGCTGCTCAACGCGTACGCCCTGGGCATCGGCCGGGTCCGCGGCCGACTCTGGATCGTGGGGCTCTTCCTGCTGGCCAACATGCTGCCGCAGGAGTCGCTGATCTACCCGCTCTACTACGTCGCGAAGCAGATCGGCCTCTACAACACCCAGCTCTCGGTGATCATCATCTTCACCGTCATCCAGAGCGCGTTCGGCACCTACCTGCTCGCCTCGGTGCTCGGCACCTTCCCCCGCTCGCTGCTCGAGGCGGCGGCCCTGGACGGCGCGGGCAAGTGGAAGATCCTCTGGCGGGTGGTCTTCCCCAACCTGCGCCCGACCCTCGCGGTGCTGCTCATCTTCTTCTTCATCTGGACCTGGAACGAGTTCCTGATCCCGCTGGTCATGCTCATCGACAACTCCACGCAGACCATTCCGGTCGCGTTGGCGTCGTTGCAGGGCGACCGGCTCATGGACGCCCCGACCACCAACGCGGGCGCACTGATCAGCCTGGTGCCGGCCATCCTCTTCTTCCTCATCTTCCAGCGCACCCTCTCGCGCGGCATCACGGCAGGAGCCGAGAAGTGAAGTTCACCGACGGGTACTGGCAACTGCGACCGGGGGTCACCGTGCTGCGCCCCGGCGCGGTGGAGTCGGTCGAGCCGGAGGAGCGCGGTCTCACCGTCTTCGCCCCCACCGGCCGGATCACCGGCCGCGGCGACACCCTGAACCGCCCCCTCGTCACCGTGCGGCTCTTCTCCCCCGCCGACGGGGTCATCGGCGTCACCATCGCCCACCACCTCGGCGGGTCACCGAAGCTGCCCAGGTTCGAGCTGGCCGCCGGCGACGACCACCCGGTGAAGGTCGACGTCACCGGCCTCAACGCCACGCTGACCAGCGGCGACCTGACCGCCCGGATCGCGCTGGTCGACGGCTGGCGGGTCGACTTCCTGCACGGCGACCGGCTGCTGACCTCCTCCACCGAGCGCAGCATCGGCGTCGTCACCGACGCCGACGGGCGGGAGTACGTGCACGAGCGGCTCGGGCTCGACGTGGGCGAGAACCTCTACGGGCTGGGCGAGCGGTTCGGCACGTTCGTGAAGAACGGCCAGGTCGTCGACGTCTGGAACGCCGACGGCGGCACCGCCAGCGAGCAGGCGTACAAGAACGTGCCGTTCTACCTCAGCAACCGCGGCTACGGCGTCTTCGTCGACCACCCGGAGCACGTCTCGTTCGAGATCGGCTCGGAGGTGGTGTCGCAGACGCAGTTCAGCGTCGAGGGTCAGACGCTCACCTACTACCTGATCGACGGCCCCACCCCGAAGGACGTGCTGCGTCGCTACACGGCGCTGACCGGTCGTCCGGCGCGGGTACCGGCCTGGTCGTACGGGCTGTGGCTGTCGACGTCGTTCACCACCTCGTACGACGAGAAGACCGTCACCGAGTTCATCGACGGGATGGCCGAGCGGGACCTGCCGCTCTCGGTCTTCCACTTCGACTGCTTCTGGATGCGGCAGTTCCACTGGGTCGACTTCGTCTGGGACCCGGCGACCTTCCCGGATCCGGAGGGCATGCTGCGCCGGCTGCACGAGCGCGACCTGAAGGTCTGCGTCTGGATCAACCCGTACATCGCGCAGCGCTCGTACCTCTTCGAGGAGGGTCGCCGCCACGGCTACCTGGTCCGCCGGCCGGACGGGTCGATCTGGCAGTGGGACAAGTGGCAGGCCGGCATGGCGCTGGTGGACTTCACCAACCCGGACGCGGTCGCCTGGTTCACCGGCAAGCTCAAGGCGCTGCTCGACATGGGCGTCGACAGCTTCAAGACCGACTTCGGCGAGCGCATCCCCACCGACGTGGTCTGGCACGACGGCTCCGACCCGCAGCGGATGCACAACTACTACACCCACCTCTACAACAAGGCGGTCTTCGAACTGCTGGAGGCCGAGCGCGGGGAGGGCGAGGCGGTGCTCTTCGCCCGGTCGGCCACCGCCGGCGGGCAGCAGTTCCCGGTGCACTGGGGCGGCGACTGCGAGTCCACCTTCGTGGCGATGGCCGAGTCCCTGCGCGGCGGGCTGTCGCTGGCCGCGTCCGGCTTCGGCTACTGGAGCCACGACATCGGCGGCTTCGAGGGCACCCCGGATCCGGCGGTGTTCAAGCGGTGGATCGCGTTCGGCCTGCTCTCCTCGCACTCCCGGCTGCACGGCTCCGGCTCGTACCGGGTGCCGTGGGCCTTCGACGAGGAGGCCGTGGACGTGCTGCGGCACTTCACGCGGCTCAAGATGCGCCTGATGCCGTACCTCGCCACGGTCGCCGAGGAGGCGCACCGCGACGGGGTGCCGATGATGCGCCCGATGGTGCTGGAGTTCCCCGACGACCCGACCGCGGCGTACCTGGACCGGCAGTACATGCTCGGCCCCGACGTCCTGGTGGCGCCGGTGATGAGCGCCGACGGGGAGGTCACCTTCTACGTGCCGGCCGGCACCTGGACGCACCTGGTGACCGGCGAGCAGCTCACCGGACCGGCCTGGTTCACTGAACGGCACGCGTTCGACAGCCTGCCCGTGCTGGCCCGTCCCGGTGCGGTGATCCCGTTCGGGGACCGCGCGGACCGGCCGGACTACGAGTGGGCCGACGGCGTGCGGCTTCGTCTCTTCGCACCCACCGAGGGGCAGCGGACCCGGGTGCGGGTGCCGTCGCCCGGCAACGGGCCGGGCGCCGAGTTCGAGGTGCGCTACGCGGACGGCGCGGCCGGCGCCGAACTGGTCGCCGGGGCATCGACGGGATACCACTGCGAGATCCAGGGAGTGCAGCGATGACGGGCTACGTCTTTCCGGAGAGCTTCGTCTGGGGGTCGGCCACGGCCTCGTACCAGATCGAGGGGGCGGCCGACGAGGACGGCCGGGGCAGGTCCATCTGGGACACCTACAGCCACACCCCGGGCCGGACGCTGAACGGCGACACCGGTGACGTGGCGGCCGACCACTACCACCGCTGGCAGGAGGACCTCGGGCACATCGCCGACCTCGGCCTGGGCGCGTACCGCTTCTCGATCTCCTGGCCGCGGGTGCGGCCGGGCGGCTCCGGCAAGTTCAACCAGGCCGGCATCGACTTCTACTCCCGGCTCGTCGACGGGCTGCTGGAGCGGGGCGTCCGCCCGGTGGCGACCATGTACCACTGGGACCTGCCGCAGGAGCTGGAGGACGCCGGGGGCTGGGCGTCGCGGGAGACGGCGCTGCGCTTCGAGGAGTACGCGGCCGGCATCGTCAAGGCGCTGGGCGACCGGGTGCACACCTGGACCACGTTGAACGAGCCGTGGTGCTCGGCGTACCTGGGCTACGCCTCCGGCGTGCACGCGCCCGGGCGTACCGAGCCGGCGGCGGCGCTGGCCGCGGTGCACCACCTGAACCTCGCGCACGGCCTGGCCGGGCGGGTGGTGCGGGAGGTCGCCCCGGCGGCGGACCTCTCCGTGACGTTGAACCTGCACGTCGTGCGCGGCGCCTCCGACTCGGAGGCCGACCGGGACGCGGTACGTCGGATCGACGCGCTGGCGAACCGGGCCTTCCTCGGCCCGATGCTGGACGGGGCGTACCCGGCCGACCTGCTGACCGACACGGCGGCCGTCACCGACTGGTCGTTCGTCCGCGACGGCGACGAGAAGCTCATCGCGGTGCCGCTGGACGTGCTCGGGGTCAACTACTACTCCAGCACCCTGGTCCGGGCCTGGGACGGGGTGTCGCCCCGCTCCGACGCGGACGGGCACGGCGCGTCGGAGGCCACGCCGTGGGTGGCCGCCGACGACGTCGACTTCCTGCCGCAGCCCGGCCCGTACACCGCGATGGGTTGGAACATCGACCCGCCGGCCTTCACCGAGCTGCTGCTGCGGCTGCACCGGGAGTACCCGGCCCAGCCGCTGATGATCACCGAGAACGGCGCCGCCTTCGACGACGTCGTGTCGGCCGACGGCACCATCTCCGACGACCGGCGCATCGACTACCTGCACCGGCACATCGCCGCGGTGGCCGACGCCCGGGCGCAGGGCGCGGACGTGCGGGGCTACTTCGTCTGGTCGCTGCTGGACAACTTCGAGTGGGGCTACGGCTACGACCGCCGGTTCGGGATCATCCGGGTCGACTACGACACCCAGGTCCGGACCTGGAAGCAGAGCGCGCACTGGTACAAGCGGCTCGCCGCCGGCGGCAGCAGCCTGGAGCCGGCGACGTCCTGACCACGGCGCGGGATGCCGTGCGGCGCGCACGGCATCCCGCGCCGACCCCCGCCAAGCTTGAATCGCCGTTGGTCGAAGAAGACCAGGCAGGGGTACGTTTCCCGGTGAGCCGGCGTCATCTGGGGGAACTGTGAGCGTGCTGGACGGGATTCTTGAGGGTGTCCGTGCCGACCTGGCGACCCGGCAGAGCGCCGTCTCGCTGGTCGAGCTGAAGGCACGGGTCGCCGACACGCCGCCGGCCCTGGCGGCACTCCCCCGGTTCCGCGCACCCGGCGTCTCGATCATCGCGGAGGTCAAGCGGAGCAGCCCCAGCAAGGGCGCGCTCGCCGACATCCCGGACCCGGCAGCCCTCGCCCAGCAGTACGCCGCGGGCGGCGCGGCGGCGATCAGCGTACTGACCGAGCAGCGCCGCTTCGCCGGCTCCCTCGCCGACCTGGACTCCGTCCGCCGGGCCGTGGACGTCCCGATCCTGCGCAAGGACTTCATCGTCACGCCGTACCAGGTGTGGGAGACCCGGGCCCACGGCGCGGACCTGGTCCTGCTCATGGTGGTCTCGCTCGACGGCGGGCTCCTCGCCGACCTGCTCGGTCTGGCCCGCGAGCTCGGATTGACCGCACTGGTGGAGGCGCACACCGCCGAGGAACTCGCCCGGGCCGCCGAGGCGGGCGCGGACCTGATCGGCATCAACGCACGCGACCTGACCACGCTGGAAGTGGACCGGACGGTCTTCGAGCGGCTGGCCCCGGCCATCCCGGCCACGGCGGTCGCGGTGGCCGAGTCCGGGGTCGCCGGGCCGGAGGACGTCGCGCAGTACCGGCGGTGGGGCGCCGACGTCGTACTGGTGGGGGAGGCGCTGGTGCGTTCGGGCGACCCCCGAGCCGCCGTGCGGGACTTCATGGCGGCGGCCGGCGACTGACCTCGACCGTCCACATGAGACAACGGTCACCGGATTGAACCAGCCGCCGGCCCGGAGCGTGGTCAACAAGTGATGATCTCGCACTTGCGCCCCGCCGAGGAGACGATCAGAAGACACCGCGAGTCGGGGGTGTGGCGCGACGGCGGCCCGCTCGGTGACCTACGCCGATGGCGCGACGACACCCCCGACGCGGTCGCGCTCATCCCGTACCGCGACGGCGCGCCGGCCCGGCGGCTCACCTACGCCGAGTACGCCCACCACGTCGAGCGGTTCGCGGGAGCGCTGTACGAACTCGGGGTGCGGCCCGGCGACGTGGTGGCGATCCAGCTGCCGAACCTCTGGCAGATCAACGCACTGATGCTGGCCTGCGCCCGGCTCGGTGCGACGATCGCGCCGGTGCTCACCACCATCCGCGCCCGTGAACTGGAACGCATCCTGGCCCGCGTCGGCGCCGTCGTCTGCGTGACCGTCGACAGCTGGGCCGGGTACGACCACGCCACCGCCCTGGCGGAGCTGGCGCCCCGGCTGCCCGCCCTGCGGCATCGGGTGGTGCTCGGAGAGTCGGTCCGGGACGGCGAGGTCGACTTCGTCCGCCACTTCCAGGAGACCCCGTGGGAGCGCCGACACCCGGTGGCGCTGGACGAGGCGACCGAGGACCCCTACCGGGCCGCGCTGGTGCTCTTCACCTCCGGCACGTCGGGCGAGCCGAAGGGCATCCTGCACAGCTTCAACACCATCTACGCCGGCATCTCCGCCATCATCGCCGAGGAGCGGATCGGTCCGGACGACGTGCTCTTCATCCCGCACGCGTTCGCCTTCGTCGGGGGCGTGTTGTACGGCGTCACCATGCCGTTGCTCGCGGGAGCCGCCTCGGTGGTGCTGGACGCCTGGAGCAGGGAGGTGGCGCTGCCGCTGCTCGCCGAGACGGGCACCACCGCCATGTTCGCGGCGCCGACGTACTTCTTCGACCTGATCGCCGCGGCGCGCGAAGGCTCCCGGACGCTGCCCGCGCTGCGCCTCGCGGTCACCGGAGCGACCACCATCCCGGGTCGACTCGTCACCGAGACGCCGGGCGCGCTCGGCGTGCCGATGCGGACGCTCTGGGGAATGACCGAGGTGACGGCCCAGACCTGGACCCGCGCCGACCAGCCGGCGGACTGGGGCACCCGCAGCGACGGCCGGCCCGGTCCGGGCCTGGAGGTCGACCTGCGCTCCGTGGAGGAGATCACCCGCGAGCGGCCCGCCCGGCTCTTCGTCCGCGGCGCCGGCGTCTGCCTGGCGACGATGGGCCGCGACAGCGGGGAGCTACGGGTGCTGGCGGAGCAGGACGACGGCTGGTACGACACGGGCGACCTCGCCATCGCCGACGGGGCCGGCGGAATCCGGATCATGGGCCGGGTCGCCGACCGGATCTCCAGTCGGGGCCGAGCCATGATCCCTGTCAACGACGTCGAGACCGAGCTGCTCAACCACCCCGCCGTCGGCGACGTGGCCGTGGTCGGTTACCGGGCCGACGACGGATACGAGGACCCCTGCGCCGTGCTCGTCGCCCGGAGCACCCCGCCACCCACCCTGACCGAGCTGCGCGAACACCTCGCCCAGCGCGGCATGACGCAGTGGTACCAGCCGACCCGGCTGGAGCTGGTCGACACGTTGCCCCGGAACTCGGCCGGCAAGGTCCGCAAGGAGCTGCTCCGGCGCTGGCTGAACGGCGAGGCGGAGCTCCCCACCGGCTGACCGCCGTCGTCCGGGCCGGGCGACCGGCGGCGGTGACCTCCACGCTGCCGGACCGCCCCGTCGACGTACACCTGCCCGCCCGCGTCCGCTGCCGCTGGGGCTCGTTCCGCTCGGGCGACCCGTACGAATCAGGCGTTAGGAGGGGAGGCGGGCGAACTGCTCCTCGTCGACCGGGGCGGGCTGCGGCCGCCGAGCCAGGCCGCGTACCGCTCCGGCCGTCGCGGCGTACGCCGCCACCGGCCCGACGACGGCGAGCGCGGCGACCAGACCGGCCAGGACGGCCCCGCCCGGCGAGACGTCGGTGACCAGGGCTACCGCCGCCGCGCAGAGCGCGGCGGCGAGCATCGCGCCGCCACCGCCGATCAGGGCGCCCACGAACCGTCCCCTTCGTCGCCCCGTCGCCTCGGCGACCAAGACGGCGGGCGCCACCAGCAGCGGCACCGCAACGAAGCCGATCAGCGCGGCGACCACCACGAAGACGGGCCCGGCGAGCGGCCCGCCCGGATCGCCGTTCGTGATCACGGCGTAGCCGAGCAGGCCGAGGTAGCCCACCAGCCCTTCCGACGTAAAGACGAGCCAGGCGACCACGGCTCCGGCGACATGTCGAGCAATCGTTCCCACCGCGCACCCCCGTGCCGCTGACACGTCCGGTCGGCCGGCGGAGAGACGCTATCGCAACGGGCCGTGACCGTGGGGGCACGTATTCGCGAAGTCAGACGCCGACGCGCTGCGGCGGGACGGTCAGCCCGTAGAGCGCCATCAGCTCGGGCGTGTCCACCCGGCTGCCGTCGGCCACCCGGTCACAGGCGATGTCGACGATCTGGTCCTTGTGCGCCAGCAGGTACGGCCGCGCGCCGACATCGGCGCTGGCCAGGGTCGCAATGCCGGCCCAGTGCCGGCGGCCGAAGAGCATCGGGTAGCCGCGCAGCCCGTCGTAGGTGGCGCAGACCAGCACGTCCGGGTACGGCAGGGCGGCGACCCGGCGCACCGCGGCCGAGGTCAGCCCCGGCATGTCGACGGGTACGACGACCACCGCCTCGACCAGCTCGTCGTCGATCGCGGCCAGCCCGGCGCGGATGGAGGAGCCCACGCCGGTCCCCCACGCCCGGTTGACCACCACGGTCGCCCCGGTCAGGTCGGCCGTCTCGCGCACCTGGTCGGCGGCGGCGCCGAGCACCACCACGAGCCGCTCGCAGCCCGCCTCGGTCATCGTGTCGATCATCCTGTTGACCAGGGGCTTCTCCCCCTGGTGCAGCAGCGCCTCCGGTCCGCCGATCCGGCGGCCGCCGCCCGCGGCGATGATCATTCCTGCGATCCGCTTCAGCTGCGCCCCCTCGAGCATGGGACCAGCCGGTCCCGTCCTACGGAGACTGCAACGAGCACGGCCGACCACGGGTGGCGGGGCAAATGAGAAAAATGGTGCAGCCGTTATGCACCGGAGCAGGCGATCGGGCGGCGGGCCGCCAGGACGACAGCGTCCCACCGGCCCGGACCGCCCCTCGTCAGGCGGCCGGCGACGGATCGGTGTCCGCCTGCCACCGCCAGTTCTGCCGGGCGTACCGCACGCGCAGGCCCGCGCGCTCCAGATTCGCCAGCGACTGGTTCTTCGTACCCTCCGCCGGCTGCCCCGTCTCCGCGATCAGCCACCGGCAGCCGGCCGCCCGAGCCGCCTCCGCACGGGCCGCGATCAGGGCCGACTGCACCCCCAGGTTCCGGTGGCTCGGCAGGGTCGACCCGGCGTTCAGCGCGCCGACCGGGCCCCGCACGAAGAGGTTCGCCCCGCCCACCAGGTCGGCGCCGTCCCAGACGCCGTACGGATGGAACTGGGGATGGTCGACGCTCGCGGCCAGCATCTCGGCGAGCCCCTCGATCGGCATGCCGAAGCCCCGCAGTACGACCTGCGCCCACTCGACGGCGTCGCTCTCGCCCACCGGCGCGACCCGCAGCCGGGTGCCGGCACCGGGCCGGACCTGCTCGATCGGGGCAGCGAGCTTCACCCAGGACGTCGCCGGCTCGAGCCCGTGCGCGAGGCGGATCTCGTCCCACTCCGCCGGCAGGACCGACGGCGCGACCTGGATCACCGCCCCCGCGGTGCCCTGGGCGCGGTAGAACGAGACGATCCGGTCCACCAGTTCCCGGGCGACCGGCTCGGTGAAGCCGAACCCGAGCGCCTTGCTCCAGTAAGAGACGGGGTCGTTGCGCATGGACAGGACCACGCCGCCACCGATCCGCTCGACGGCGATCCCGAGCCGCTCCTGGGCGGCCGCCGGCGTCCCCGCCTCGTACGCGTACATGAAGTCCGCCTCGGCCGCCTCGGCCATCGCGGTGGTCAACTCTTCGTTCGTCATGCTCACCTGAACAAGATGGGGGTACGGGGGCGGATAGTTCGGAACGGACGCGGTGGCCTCGGTCACGCCGCGGCGGCCGACTGCTCCACGGGTCGACGGGCGTGGAAGAGGCGGCAACGCTGCGCCCGCCCGCTCTCGAGGTGGTGGATCCACACCGCCCTCGGCGGGCAGTGGAAGGGGTCGTCGGCCGGGTTGACCAGTTCGATCTCCCAGATGGTGAGGTCCCGCCCCGCCACCACGTTCGCGAGGTGGTGATGCACACCCGCGTCGAGGTCCCGTTCCAGCACACCGAGGACGCGTCGGCGACCGAACGACCGGTCGCCACGCGGCCAGTGCCCCTCCAGCGTCGGCGACCAGTACGCCGCGAAGGTGCCCAGGTCCCCTCGGCGGGCGGCCGACAGCGTCTCCTCGGCCCGCCGCCACCGCGCCGAGGTCAGCGACGCCGAGTCGTCATGGGCGGCCTCCGCCGTCGCCAGCACGGCCCGGGCCAACCGGTCCCGGGCCTCGGCGAGCCGGCTGCGCACCGTGCCGATCGGCACCCCGCAGGCGTCGGCGATGTCCTGGTAGGTCGTGACACCGGTGAAGTACCGCAGCACGAGCACCAGCCGCAGCGGTGGCGACAACTGCTCCAGCGCATGCCAGACCCAGTCCCGCAGCGCGTGCCGCTCCAGCGCCTCCGCCGGATCGGGTTCCGGCGAGCGCAGCGCCGCCGCGAGCGGGTCGTCGAGCGGCAGGTCGTGGCGGGCCCGTCGCGCCCGGCAGACGTTCCGGACCACCGCCCGAAGCCAGGGGCCGACCGCCTCCGGATCCCGGACGTCGCCGACGCGGCGCAGCGCCACCACCGTCGCGTCCTGCACGGCGTCCTCGGCGTCGGGACCGTAGCCGAGCAGGGTGATCGCGACCGCGAGCATGGTGGACCGGTGCCGGGCGAGCAGCAACCCCAGGGCGCTCACCTCACCGACCTGCGCGGCGCGCACAAGATCGGCGTCGGTGGGGCCGCCGCCGCGAGGAATCGCTACCATTCGCCGCAATCTACCCGCTCCGCTGGGCCGGCGGCCGCTCCGATGCCTCGCGGGCGGGCGACCGGCGCCGCTCCGGCGGCCGGCCGATGCCGCTCCAGCCGACCGGCGCCTCGCGGGCGGCCGATGCCGCTCCGGCCGGCCGTCGGATGCGTCTGGAGCGGCCGGCCGGGGAGGTCAGGCGGCGTCGGCGTAGCAGTCGACGACGGAGAGATCCAGCGGGAACCGGACCGGAGTGTCGCCGAACAACAACCTCGACGCCCGCTCGCCGGAGCGGGTCACCGCCGCGGCGACCTCGTCTGCCTGTTCGGCGGGGGCGTGCACGATCACCTCGTCGTGCTGGAAGAAGACCAACTCCGCCCCGGTGCCCGCGAGGTCGGCCCGCAGCGTCGCCAGCAGCGTCGACGCCCACTCGGCGGCGGTGGCCTGGATGACGAAGTTGCGGGTGAAGCGTCCCCGGGATCGGGCCGCGCGGGCCCGGGAGCCGCGCGGATCGTCGTCGTCCGGATCGGGCGCACCCTCCCCCGCCTCCGAGAACCCGACCGAGCCGGGTGGGCAGGTCCGCCCCAGCCAGGAGCGCACCAGGCCGCCGGCCTCGCCGGTGCGGGCCGCCGCCTCGACGTAGCCGAACGCCGTCGGGTAGCTGCGCCGAAGCACCGCCAACGCGGGCACCGCCGCTCCCCCGGTCTGGCCGTACATCGCGCCGAGCAGCGCCACCTTGGCCCGGGCCCGATCGCCGCCGAACGCGTCCTGGGCGAGAGCCGCGTAGAGGTCGCCGGCGCCGCCTGCCGCCGCGAGCCGGCCGTCGCCGGAGACCGCGGCGAGCACCCGGGGTTCGAGCTGACCGGCGTCGGCGACCACGAGCCGCCAGCCCGGGTCGGCCACCACCGCCCGCCGGATCACCTTGGGGATCTGCAGCGCCCCGCCGCCGCGCGTCGCCCACCGGCCGGAGACCACCCCGCCGGGGACGTACTCCGGCTGGAACCGGCCGTCGCGCACCCACTGCTCGCGCCACGACCAGCCGTGCGCCGTCCAGATCCGGTAGAGCTCCTTGTACTCCAGGACGAGCGGCACCGCCGGGTGGTCGACCTCGCGCAGCACCCAGGCCCGGGTGTTGGGCAGCTCCACCCCGGCGCGGGCGAAGGCGCGCAACAGCTCCGCCGGGGAGTCGGCGTGCACCTGGCGTACGCCGAACGCGTCGGCGATCCGGGCGGCCAGCTCGGCCAGCCGGCGCGGCGGCCCGCCGACCGGGGAGGGCTCACCGAGCAGCTCGGCGAGGATCTCGTCGTGCACCTCGGCGCGCCAGGGCAGCCCGGCGACCCCCATCTCCACGGCGATCAGCGCGCCGGCCGACTCGGCGGCCACCAGCAGCCGGAACCGGCCGGGGTGCTCGGTGGCGGCGATCCGGGCGAGCTGGTCGGCGTAGACCCGCACCAGCGCGTCGATGCCCGGCCCCGGCTGGCCGGCGGGCGTGTCGAAGAGCGCGACCTGCCCGAGGCCGGGCGGCGCGGCCGGACGCGGCGGCGGATCGGCGGGCACGGGCGCGCCCGTGAGCCGGGCCCACGCGGCGGCCGGCGAGCGGGGCTCGCCCCAGCGGCCGGCGTGGCCGAGCAGCAGCGCCTCGGTCAACTCGACGTCGTGACAGCGCTCCACCCGCACCCCGGCGCGCAGCAGGCCGGGGTAGACGGCCGCGCCGGACGCCCAGACCCAGCGCGGGTGCTCGGCCCGCTCGCGCGCGGCCACCGCTGCGGCGAGGTCGGCCACCGCCTCGGGTGGACCGGCAGGCCGCCCGCCGTCGTCGAGCGCCTGCAGCACCCCACCGCCGCCGCTCTCGCCACCCACCACCGCCACCAGCACGAACGCGATTCTGCCTCGCCCGTCTGACACCCCCGTCGTGCACACCCCCGTCGTGGACGGCCTCGTTCACGGAAAGAGTGGCTATCCCCCGTGTAACAGCCACTCTTTCCGTGAACGTGCTCCCCCGCCGGGCGCGGGCGGACCCCGGCGGGCGGTGGGGTTACTTGACGGCGCCGGAGGTGAGGCCGGACTGGATCTGGCGCTGGAAAATCGCGTACACGATGATCATCGGCAGGATCGCGATGGTGAGGGCGGCGAAGAGGCCGGACCAGTCGGCCTCGTAGCCGGCGTTCACGGAGATGTCGGCGATGCCCTGGGTGAGCACCCACTTGTCCTTCGCGTTGGAGAGCAGCACCAACGGCAACTGGTACTGCGCCCACTGACCGATGACGTTGAAGATCGTGAGGCTGATCAGACCCGGCTTCGCCATCGGCAGCATCACCTGGAAGAAGAGCCGGGTGTGCGAGCAGCCGTCGATCATCCCCGCCTCGGCCACCGACGAGGGCAGCGTCTTGAAGAACGCGGCCAGGAAGAAGATCGTGAACGGCAGCGAGTACGCGATGTAGACCAGCACCAGCCCGGTGTGGGTGTTCAGCAGGCCGAGGTTCTTCACCACGAAGAAGAGCGGCACCAGGGCCAGGAACACCGGGAAGGCCAGACCGGAGACGAAGAGGTAATAGATCACCCGGTTGCCCCAGAACTTGTACCGGGCCAGCACGTACGCCGCCATCGAGCCGAAGAGCATCGTGCCGAAGGTGCCGAGCCCGACCACGATCACGCTGTTCAGGAAGTACCGGCCGACGTTCGCCTTGGTCCAGGCCCGGGCGTAGTTCTCCCAGCGCAGCTCCCCCGGCAGGGTCCACGGGCTGCTGAAGATCTCGGTGGTGTTCTTGAACGAGGCCAGGAACGTCCAGAGGATCGGCACGATCACGATCACCGCCCAGACGGCGAGCGCTATGTGACCGAGACCGGCGAAGAGCCCCACCTCGGAACGTCGGCCCTTCCCGCGCCGCCCGGCGCCTTTCCGGGCCCCGGTCTGGGGCAGCGCCGCCGGTGTCGGCGGCAGCGTCGACTGCGGGTTCATCAGTACTCCACGCTTTCCCGCTTGCTGAGCCGCAGCGTCAGCGCCGCGAACGTGATGGTCAGGAAGAACAGCGCCACGCCCATCGCCGAGGCGTAGCCGTACTTCGAGTAGACGAAGGCGTTGCGGTAGATCTCCATGGCCAGGACCGTGGTGGCCCCGTCCGGGCCGCCGCCGTCCACCGAGAGCACCGCCACGATGGCGAACGCGTCGAACGCGGCGATGCCGAGGTAGACCCAGGCGACCTGGAGGGTGTCCCAGAGCAGCGGCAGGGTGACCCGGAAGAAGAGCGTCACCCGGGTCGCGCCGTCCATCTCGGCGGCCTCGTAGATCTCGGTCGGAATGGAGGCCATCCCCGCGGAGAAGAGCACCACGTAGAAGCCGACCGCCTGCCAGACCAGCACCGCGAGGATGGACCAGAGGGCCAGGTTCGGCTTGATGAGGAAGAGCACCGGATCCAGGCCGAGCTTCATCAGCACGCCGTTGATCAGGCCGGACTCGTTGGGCCGGTAGACCATCTGGAACAGCACCGCGATGATCGCCACCGCGAGGACCTGGGGGAAGAAGAACACCACCCGGTAGAACTTCGACCCCCAGACCCCCTGGCGTTGCCCGCCGACGCTCCGCCCGCCCACGTTGAGCAGGAAGGCGAAGAAGAGGGCGATGGCGATGGTGATCAGCGGCAGGGCAAGCAGCAGTACGGCGTGGTGCTGGATCGCCTTCCAGAAGTTGCCGTCGTCCAGCAGCCTCCGGTAGTTCTCGAAGCCCACCCACTGTGGAGCCGACAGGCCCCGCCAGTTGGTCATCGAGATCTGGAACGCCTGCGCGTACGGCGCGATGACGAAGACCACGTACAGCGTGACCGGGACGAACAGGAACCCGATCACGAACGGATACTTGCCGTGCCGCATGACCCTACGCTCCGATCAGCGCTTGAACTTGGTGACGGAGGTGTCCTTCTTGATCGCGTCGGCGCGCTTCTGGATCCGCTCAGCGAACGCGTCCGCGTTGATCCGGCCGAACATCAGCTCGTTGGTGGCGGTCCGCGCCTCCGTGTCGAGCTCCTTGTACCAGTTGTCGAAGAGCATGTTGAACACGTTCGCCCCGGCCGCCTTCAGCGCGGCCTGCGAGCTGGCCACGCCCGGCGGGAACTGGTAGCCGTCGCTGCCGGCCGGCACCACCGTGGCCGCACCGACGGTCTCGGTGAAGCCCCGGGCACCCTCCTGCGAGAGCATCTGGCGCATGTACTCCATCCCGCCGCGCGGGTTCTTGCTCTTCGACGAGACGAAGTATCCCTCGCCTCCGGCCGCCCGGATAGCCGTCGCCGGCAGCTTGTCCGACGCGGTGAGGCTCGGCACCGGCATGAGCTGGTAGGTGAAGCCGGCGGGCGTGTCCTTCTTCTGCTCGTTCTCCAGCCAGTCGCCGGACGGGTAGAAGGCGAGCTTGCCCTGGTTCTGGCGCAGCTGCACGTCGGTGTGCTTGAGCCCCTCGAAGCTCTTGTCCGAGTACTTCGCGCCGATCTCGGCCCACGCGGCGGCGGCCTGCTTGACGGCGTCCTGCTGCCAGGCGCCGTCCTCCAGGTTGTCGATGTTCTTCAGCACGTCGGGGCCGCCGATCTTCGCGGCCTGGGTGAGGATCACGTTCCACTGGTAGTAGGCCGCGTTCGCTCCGGCGTACCCGTACGGGGTGATGCCCTTGGCCTTGATCTGGTCGCAGAGCGCCGTGAACTGCTCCCAGGTGGTGGGCGCGGTCCAGCCGTTGTCCTTGAAGAGCTTCCCGGAGTACCAGATGCCGTAGACCGTCGAGACGTAGTACAGGACGTACGGCTTGCGCTGCCCGTCGGCGGTGTCGAACATGCCCTGCTCGACGATGCCCGGGATGACCGTGTCCCGGACCTTCTTGCTCGGGTCGTGGACCGACGGCGCGTCCCAGAGCTCGGTCAGGTCCTGCAGCTGGCCGTCGTTGACCAGCGCACCGAAGTCGAGGAACTTCTCGCCGGAGTTGTTGACGAACTCCGGCGGGTTGCCGCCGGCGAACCGGGGCTGGAGGACGGTGGAGACCGCCTGGGTCGCCTGGTGCTTGACCTCGGACTTGGGGAACGCCTTCTTGTACAGCGGCTCGTGCACGTCGGTGGCGTACTTCTCGCCGTAGCCGCCGTTGAAGATGATCACCTCGATCGGCGCGTCCTCCTTGATGCCGAGCGGGTTGGTGGCGCTCTTGGTGCCACCGGAGACCTGCTCGGTCTCCTCGCCGCCGCTGGTGGCGCAGGCGCCGAGCAGGCCGGCGGCTGGGACGGCCAGGCCGACGGCGGCGGCACGACGGAGCACCGTGCGACGGTCGAGCGCTGTCGGGTGCTCGGGGGTAATCGACATCGTCGTCTCTCCTTGTGGGATTCGAGTCAGGCGGTGCGCCGGAGACGCCCGGCGTACCGCGACTCGAGGGCGAGGTTGTGCTCGTCCCCGCCGGGGACGTTGGCGGAGAGGTAGATAGGGGGTGCCTCTCCGGCCTGGTGGAACCGTCGTACGACCTCCGCGGTCAGCAGCTGCGCCAGCAGCGCGGTGGTGACCGAGGAGACCGCACAGACCGCGCCGCCGCCCTCGAGCGGCAGCAGTGCGTCGCCGTACGGTGCGCCGTTGTCCAGCACCACGTCGGCGAGGTCGGCCAGCCGCCGGCCGGACGGGTGCCGGGGGGCGACTCGCGCGGTGTGCTCTACCGAGGTGACCGCGATCAGCGGATGACCGCGGTCGGTGACCAGCGTCGCGAGCTCGACGACCGAGCCGTTGATGCCGGACTGGGACGCCACCACGAACACGTCCCGCGGTTCGGGTGCCGCGAGCGCGTAGATCCGGTGGGCGATGGAGGGGTCGCGTTCCAGCTTCGGGTCGGCGAGCACGTCGCGTGAGTCGCCGCCGTGCAGCACCAGGTCGTGCACCGAGAGCCGGTTGGTGGGCACCAGCCCGCCGGCCCGGGCCACGAGTTCGGCGGCGAACGCCTCCGAGTGGCCGGCGCCGAAGGCCTGGAGCACGCCGCCGTCGCGCAGGCTGGTGGCGATGAGGTCGGCGGCCCGGTCGAGCCCGTCGGACTGGGTGTCGACCAGCCGGTCGAGGACCGGGCGGACGGCGTCCGCGTACGTCTGTGCGCTGATCACGACGCGGCTCCTCTCGCCTTGTGGCCGTCGACCGCCTGGGCGGTACGCCGGAAGGCCGCGTGGGCCCGGTCGTGGGTCCGCTGCGCCACGGCGATGTAGAGCAGGTCGAGCACGACCAGCTGGGGGTGGCGGGCGCTGAGCGCGTCCGGCCGGAAGGTGGTGGCCTGGCTGGCGGTGATCAGGACGATGTCGGCCAGCTCGGCCAGCGGCGAGCGGGGGAAGCCGGTCAGCGCCACGGTGGTGGCGCCTCGGCTGCCCGCCTCGGCGAGCATCTCGATGGTCTCCCGGGTCTGCCCGGTGTGCGAGATGCCGAGCGCCACGTCGGCGGGGCGCAGCAGCGCGGCGCTGGCCAGGCCCTCGTGCACGTCGTTCCAGGCCCACGCCGCGACGCCGATGCGATGCAGGCTGAACTGCATCTCCTCGCCGACCAGGGCGCTGCCGCTGGCGCCGAAGATGTTCACCCGGGAGGCGCCGGCGATGGCGACCGCGGCCCGCTCCACCTCGGCGAGGTCGAGCAGCGCGGCGGTGTCGTGCATGGCCCGGGTGTCCGCGGCGATGACCTGGTCGAGCACCCGGGTGAGCGGGTCGCCGGGCTGGATCTCCCGGCCGATGTCGACGGTCCAACCGGCCGAGCGCGCCCGCCCGGTCTCCGCGGCGATGCCCAGGCGCAGGTCGGCGTAGCCCTCGAAGCCCATGGCGCGGCAGAACCGGGTGACGGTCGCCGGTGAGGTGCCGCTCCGCTCGGCCAGCTCCACGATGGTGGACCGGGCGGCGGCCTCCGGGTCGCTCAGCACGTGCTCGGCGACCCGGCGCAGCGCCCCGGTCAACTCGGCGAGGCCGGTGCGGACCCGGGCGAGCACGCCGTCGCTGGCGGCGGCGCGTACGCCCCGTCGGTCGAACGCGTCGGCGTCGACCACCGCGGTCCCCGCGGAGGTGTCCACCTCGTGATCAACCATGGGACGCCTTTCGAAAAGACTGTTAACTGATAGTGGTAAAAGTTCTTACTGAAGGCCCCTCCATGTCAAGACTGTGGGCGAAGTTTTCAAACTGTTACCTCCTGCGCCGGTCAGGGGCACCCTCCGGCGCTTGCCCCCGCCCGCTTCGACGACCAGCATGAATGCCACATCGATCAAGGGGTGGGTGCGGATGTCCGGAACCGTGGTGGTGGGCCTCGACGTCGGAGGTACGTCCACTCGGGCCACCGCCCTCCACCTGGACGGACGACAGCTCGGCACCGGTCGGGCCGGCGGCGGCAACCCCACCAGCCACGGCGCCGAACGGGCGGCCGCCGAAGTGCTGGCCGCGCTGCGTGGCGCGCTCGCGAACGTCGATCCGGCCCGGGTACGCGCCGGCGCCATCGGGCTCGCCGGCGCCGGCCGGCTGCTCGCCGACGCGGCCGGGCGGGCGGCCTTCGACCGGGCCTGGCACGAGGCCGGGCTGCGCTGCCCGTACGCGGTGCACGGCGACGCGCTGGTGGCGTACGCCTCGGGCACCGCCGAACCCGACGGAACCGTGCTCATCGCCGGCACCGGCGCGATCGCCGCCGAGGTCCACGACCTGCGGCTGGACCGCGTCGCGGACGGGCACGGCTGGCTACTCGGCGACGCCGGCTCCGGTTTCTGGCTGGGCCGGGAGGCGGTCCGCGGGCTGCTCGCCGACCTGGATCGCGGCCACCCGCCGGACGCGCTGGGCCGGCAGGTGCTCACCGAACTGCTCGGCTCGACCGAGGTGGCGGCCCGCCCCCGCGACACGGTCGACACGCTCATCCAGGTGGTGACCCGCCGTCCCCCGGTGGAGCTGGCCCGGCTGGCGCCGGCCGTGGTCGCCGCCGCGGCCGTGGGCGAGCCGGCGGCGGCCGAGCTGATCGCCACGGCCGCCACCCACCTGATCGGCAGCGTGGAGCGGATCCGGCCGACCGGCATCCGCACCCCGCTCGTGCTGGGCGGGGGGCTGCTGACCGGGGACACGCCGCTCGCCGCCGCCGTACGGGCCGAGGCCGCCCGGCGCTGGCCGCACGCGCCACTGCGCCCCGCCGGCGACGGGGCTGCCGCCGCGGCCTGGCTCGCCGCCCGGGACCTGCCCGAGGTCGCCGACCCGGCCGCGCTGCACGCTCTGATGATCGCCCCGACCCCCTGACCTTCCGCCGGGCGCCCGCGCCGGCACGGAGGATCGGATTCGGTCAGCTCGCGTCCACATTGTCGGCCGACGCCGCTCGACGGCGGGCGAGAGGACGCCCGCTCGTGGTGCGAGCGGGCCCCGCGCTCACTTGAGCTGGCCGGCGGTCAGGCCGGACTGCACCTGACGCTGGAAGATCACGTACACCACCAGCACCGGCAGGGTGGCGATGGTGAGACCGGCGAAGAGCCCGCTGTAGTCGCCCTGGTAGCCCTGGCTGACCGCCAGCGCGGTGAGCCCCTGGGCCAGCACCCACTTCGAGTCGTCGCCCTGCATGAGCACCTGGGGCAGGATGAACTGGTTCCACTGGCTCAGAAAGTTGAAGATCGCGATGCTGATCATTCCCGGTCGAGCCATCGGCAACATCACCCGGAAGAAGAGCCGGAAGTGGCCACACCCGTCGATCAGCGCCGCCTCCGCGACCGTGGTCGGCAGAGTCCGGAAGAACGCGGTCAGGAAGAAGACCGTGAACGGCAGCGAGTAGGCCGCGTACACCAGGATGAGACCCGTCCAGGTGCCGAAGAGACCGGCGTTGCGCACCACGAAGAAGAGCGGCACGAGGGCCAGGAAGACGGGGAACATCATCCCGCCGACGAAGAGGTAGTAGGCGATCTGCCGGCCCCGGAACTCGTACCGGGCGAAGACGTACGCCGCCGCGGCACCCAGCAGCATGGTCAGGGTGAGCGAGCCGGCCACCACGATGGCGCTGTTCAGGAAGTAGCGGCCGATGTGCGCCTCGGTCCACGCCCGGGCCCAGTTCTCGAAGCGCAGCGCCCCGGGCAGCCCCCACGGGTCGGCCAAGATCTCGACGTCGCTCTTGAACGAGCTGATGAACATCCAGAGCAGCGGCAGTACGGTGAGCAGACCCCACAGCAGCAGGAAGCCGTGCGAGAAGACGTTCGCCGCGCCGGACTCGCCGCGCAACGCCCGGTCTCGCGGCACCCGCCGCTCGTCGGCGGCGGCGCCCTCGGAGGCGGGCTTGTCGAGAATGGTCACGAGTACTCGATCCGATCACGCCGGGCGGCCCGCAGGGCCAGTACCGCCACCGACAGGGTCAGGAAGAACAGCACCACGCCGATCGCCGAGGCGTACCCGAACTTGCTCTCGCTGCCGAAGGCCGTCTCGTACATCCGCAGGCCGATGACGTCGGAGGAGAAGTTGGGGCCGCCGTTGGTCATCTGCTGGATCAGGATGAACCCGTCCAGCGCCGCGATCGCCAGGTAGATCCAGGCGACCTGCACGGTGTCCCAGAGCAGCGGGATGGTGACCCGGCGCAGGGTCGTCCACCGGGACGCGCCGTCGAGCAGCACGGCCTCGTAGATGTCGCGGGGAATCGCCGACATGGCCGCGCCGAAGAGGACCACGTAGAAGCCCACGTTGGCCCAGACCATCACCGCCAGCACGCACCAGAAGGCCGTACGGGGGTCGCCGAGCCAGGTCGGCGCGGGCAGGCCGACGGCGCGGAGGGTGCCGTTGAGCAGGCCGCTGTTCGGGTGGTAGACCTCCTTCCAGAGCAGGGCGATGATGACCACCGAGAGCACCTGCGGGAAGAAGTAGACCATCCGGTAGACCGCCGTACCGCGTACGCCGGTCACGCCGGCCCGGCCCTTGCGGCCGCCCATGTTGAGCATGGTGGCGAAGAAGAGACCGAGCCCGATCGTCAACACCGGCACCACGGCGAGCAGCCACGCGTTGTTCTTGAGCGCGTTCCAGACCCGCCCGTCGTGCAGCAGCGCCTCGAAGTTGGCCAGGCCGACCGGGTCGGCCTCGGCGGAGTAGCCGAGCCAGTCGGTGGTCGAGATCTGGAAGGCCTGCAGGTACGGCGACACGACGAAGACGAGGTACAGCAGCAGCGGCGGCACCAGGAACGTCACGATCAGCGGGTACTTGCCATGTCTCACGAGTTGGACCTACTCCCGGAAGCGGTGACCGGTGGGGACCGTCGGTCCCCACCGGTCGGACGTCACGCGGCCCGCTTGTACTTCTTGATCGAGCTGTCCTGGGCGATCGAGTCGGCGCCCCGCTGGCACTGGTCGAGGAACTCCGCCGGGCCGATCCGGCCGCTGAAGAACTCGCCGCACGCCGCGTCGACGAGCTCCCGCTCCAGCTTGCGGTAGTAGTTGTTGTAGACCCAGTTGAAGCCGTTGCTGCCGGAGGCGTCGAGCGCCTTGACCACGGTGTCGAGACCGAACGGCAGCTCGATGCCCTCGGTGGAGCCGGCCACGATGGTGAGGCTGGCGACCTTGCGGGTGAAGTCCTGCGCGCCCTTCTTGGAGAGCATGACCCGGAAGTACTCCAGGCCGCCGGGCAGGTTCTTCGCCTTGGCCGGCACCATGAACGGCTCGCCGGCGGTGCCGCGGATCGCCTCGTACGGCAGCTTGTCGCTGCTGCCGAGGCTCGGCGTCGGCTGGACGGTCATGTTGAAGCCCTCGGGGGTCACCTTCTTCTGCTCGCTCTCCAGCCACGAGCCGCAGGAGATGAAGGCGGCCTTGCCCTGGCACCACGCGGTCTGCGACTGCACGTGGTCCAGGCCGGGCGAGCCGTCCAGGATGTACTTGTCCTTGACGATCTGGTGCCAGGCGTCGGCCGCCGCCTTCATCGCGTCCGACTTCCAGGCGTTCGGCTCCAGGTTGTCGATCGCGGTGGCGACGGAGGGACCGCCGAACTTGATCGCGGTGGCGATCAGCGGCCAGCTCATGTAGCGGGGGTGCTTGCCGGCGTACGTCCAGGGGGCGATGCCCGCCGCCTTGATCTGCCGGCAGAGCGCGATGTGCTCGTCCCAGGTCTTCGCATACTGCCAGCCGCGGTCGCCGAAGAGCTTGGTGGAGTGCCAGATGCCGTACGCGGTGTAGGTGTAGTTCAGCACCAGGAACCTGCCGTCGTACGACCCGACCTCGACCGCGCCCGGCAGCAGCGTGTCCTTGACCGTCTTGCCGGGGATGTCGAGGCTCGGCGCGTTGAGCACGTCGCCCAGGTCGGCGATGGCGTTCTGGGAGACCAGGCCGTTGAAGTCGATCTGGCCGGCGCCGGAGTTGTTCACCACGTCGGGCGGGGTGCCGTCGACGAAGCGCGGCTGGAGAGTCTTGTTGATCTCCTGCGTCGCCGAGTGCTTGATCTCCGCCTTCGGGTACTTCTCCTTGTACATCGCCTCGTGGGACTTGGCGTACTCCTCGCCGAAGCCGCCGTTGAAGATCACGACCTCGAGCGGGGCGTCCTCCTTGACGCCGAGCGGGTTCTGGTCACTCTTCGTGCCCTTGTACGTCTCCGCGTCGCTGTCGCCGCCACCGCCACCGGTGGCGCAGCCGGCGAGCAGACCGGCGGCGGGAGTGGCCAGCAGGCCGGCGGCGGCGGTCCGCCGCAGGATGTCACGCCTGTTCATGCTCTCTCCTCGGTTCGGGCCGGGCGGCCGTCGGTGGGTGGGGGTGGGCGGCCGCCGTACGAGGGCGGGGGGGCTGTTGATTGTCTTCAGTTCACAGATTGTTGCTGAAGAATTTCTACGACAGCCGGGCGCGTACTGCAATACCTGGGCACCGAACCGTTATCCAGGCGCACGATGCGGGCGGCCCTCGCCCCGCCGACGCGCCGCGCGCCCACCGCGGCGAACCCACGACGAGCCTCGCTCACCCCCGGATCCGGCCGGCCCTGCCACGCCGTAGCAGCACCACCGCGATGACGACGGCCGCGACCACACCGGGGCCGCAGTGGACCAGCAGAACCCCGGCCAGGCTGGGTCCACCCCAGTCGTGCCGGTAGGTGGCGGGATCACCCATGTCGATCACGAAAGGCTCGGCGATCGCCCGCACCACCAGGTAGAGGCCGAGAACCAGACCGAGAACCGAGGCTGTCTTCCGCACGTCCCACTCCGATCACCAACGTCGATGTCACTCCCGGAGTCATGCTGCGCCCCACCGTCGGCCCGCACATCGGACCACGGGTTGACTCGCCACGTCATACGACAGCACCAGCACCGCCCCCGGCCCACGCCGGACGCCTACAGCTCGGGACAGCGGTGCCCCCGCCGCAGAGTTCACCGGCGGGGGCCCCGAGGCGCGGCCGATCAGTCGAGGCAGAACTCGTTGCCCTCCGGGTCGGCCAGCACGATGTGACCGGCGCCGAGCGGGGGCGCGGGCTCGTGGCGCTCGAGCCGGGTCGCACCGTGGGAGACGAGCCGCTCGGCCGCCGCCTCCAGGGCCGCCATCCGCGCCTCGCCCTCGAGCCCCGGGGCGGCTCGCACGTCGAGGTGCACGCGGTTCTTGGCCTGCTTGCGCTCCGGCACGCGCTGGAAGAACAGCCGCGGCGCGACGCCCTCGGGGTCGACCAACGCCGACGCGTCGTTGCGGCGCTCCGGTGGCACACCCATCGCCTCCAGCGCCTGCTCCCACGACTCGAAGCCCGCGGGCGGCTCCTGCACCCGGTAGCCGAGGGCCTCGGCCCAGAACGCCGCCAGCGCGGCCGGGTCGGCGCAGTCGAACGTGATCTGAATGTCGCGGGCCATCTCAGCTCGCCTCCTGCCGGGTCGGTCGGTGGGTGTGCAGATACAGGTCGCGGAGCAGGCACACCTCGGCGAGGTGGTGGATCACCTCGCGGTTGACGTGCAGCACCAGCTCCGCCAGGGGCCGCTCGGCGTACGGTCCCTCCGCCGTTCCGCACGGGCGGTCGAGGCCGGTCTCGCCGAGCGATTCGACCCCGGTGCGCCAGGTGGCGTACTCGGTGTCGAGCTGGGCCAGCGCCGTGGACGCGGTCGCGGCGTACTCGAACGACTGGTAGTCGGTGGGCGCGCGACCGAAGTGCGCGGCGTTGCGCACCGCGAGTACGCCGACGATCACGTGCCCGAGCCGCCAGGCGATCGTCGTGAACGGTGCCGGGTCGGGCTGCGGCATCGCGAAGTCGATGGTCGTCGCGCCGGACCCGACCGGCACCGGCCCGACGCCTGCGCGGCGCGGGCGCACGCTCCAGCAGCTCGGCACCGGCTCCCACAGGTACTCGTCGTCGGTGAGTCCGTCGAGGCGCTCTCTCAGCTGGTTGGTCCAGTGCCAGGCGAGCTGGTCCCGGACCCTGGAATTCCAGGTCTGGTCGGTCATGGTTGCAGCCTCCGCCAGATTGCGGACAGGAACGTTCCGTGATCCGTGGAACGATGACCGCGTGACCGTTGAGGCAACGACCGAGCGGGTGCTGCGGTTGCTGGCGCTGCTGCAGCGGCGCCCCTCCTGGACCGCCGCCGAACTCGCCGCCGAGCTGAGGGTCACCGACCGGTCCGTGCGCCGCGACGTGGAGCGGTTACGCGCGCTCGGCTACCCCGTGCACGCGACGTCCGGTGTCGGCGGCGGCTACCAGCTCGGCGCGGGCACTCGGCTGCCGCCGCTCCTCCTCGACGACGAGGAGGCGATCGCGACCGCCGTCTCCCTACGGCTGGCGTCGGGCGGAACCGTCGCCGGGGCGGGCGAGGCGGCGCTGCGGGCGCTCACGAAGCTCGACCAGGTGATGCCGTCCCGGCTGCGGGCGGAGGTGCGGGCGGTCCACGGCGCCACCGAGACCCTCGTCGGCCCCGGAGTCGAGATCGACGCGGAGCTGCTGGTGACGCTCGCGCGGGCCTGCCGCGACGCCGTACGGGTGCGGTTCCGCTACGCCGGGCGCGACGGCGACGAACGCGAGCGCACTGTCGAACCGGTGCGGATGGTCACCACCGGCCGCCGCTGGTACCTGATGGCCTGGGACGTCGACCGCGACGACTGGCGCACCTTCCGGCTGGACCGGATGCGCGAGGCGGTGGCCACGACCTGGCGCTTCCGGCCGCGGGAGCATCCGGACCCGGTCGCCTACGTGCAGCGGTCGGTGACCGGTTCGCCGTACCGGCATCTCGCCCGGGTCCGGGTGCACGCGCCGCCCGAGCGGGTGCGGGAGATGGTGCCGCCGCAGGTGGGGCGGGTCGAGGACGACCGCGACGGGTGGTGCCTGCTCGTCGTCGGCGGGGAGAACCTGAACTGGCTCGCCGCGCACATCGCCCAACTGGGCTTCGAGGCCGAGGTGCTGGAGCCTCCGGAGCTGCGGGAGGCCGCCGCGCTGCTCGCCCGCCGCCTCGCGGGGATGGCCGGGGCCGGTTGACGGGCCGGTCCTCGCGCCACCCCGTGCTCGCGGATCGCGCCCCCACCGGGGCGGCCGCGTAGGGGCCGATGGCGGCGCGCCGGCCGGTACGATTCGGGCCGTGCCCGAGCCGCCCGTCCCACCGTCGCCCGGGCCCGCCCTCCCGTCCCGGTCCACCCTGGTCGGCACCGAGACGGTGCCGCTGCCGCTGGCCTTCGGAACTCCGCCGGCCGACCCCGGCGCGATCGTCGACGGCATCGCGGCGTGGATCGGCTCCGCACCGTTGCGTGGACTGGTCGGGCGGTTCGGCGGCCGCTGGCCGACCGGCGACCTCGCCGCTGTCCTCGCCGGCCTGGACGACTTCTCCGCCGCGCACTGGGACTTCCGGGGCGGCCGGGAGCGGCCCGACGCCCGCGAGCCGGCCCTCGATCCGTCGACCGCGCGGCTCGTGCGGGACGCGGCGACCGCGCTCGGCCTGGTGCGGGCCGCCCGACCCGCCCTGCCCCGGTACGCCCACCTGCTCGTGCTCGGCGGTCTGGCGCACGCCTGCCTGCGGCGGGTGGCGTACGCGGCGCACCTGCTCCGCCACGGCGTCGGGGTGGCCGGCGAGGTGGCGGTGCTGGGCAGCTTCCGCCCACTCTCCGAAGCGGAGCGGAGCATCCTCGCCGATGCCAGCGTGGTCGGAGCCGACACCGAGGTCGACGCGCTCGACGCGGCCGTGCGGCTCGCGTTCGGAGTCACCCGGCCGGCCGAGGAAGACGGCGTGGACGCGGGGCACCCGCACCACTCCTGGTCGTCACGGACGTACCACCCGGCCGGCGCCCCACCCGTGCGGGTACTGGCCGCCCCGTCCAGCGAACCACAGCGTCGCCGCGCGCACACCGCCGACACCCAACGCTTCTGGGCCGGCCACGCCCGGCTCTCCCCCGGCGACCAACTGCTGCTGGTCACCCACCCGAACTACGTGCCGTTCCAGCACTGCGACGCGCTGCGCACCCTCGCGGTGCCGTACGGCGCCGGGATCGACACGATCGGCGTCGACCCCGCCCTGCCCGACCCGGCCCGGCTGCCCGAACCCACGCTCACGCCCGGGCGCTACCTCCAGGAAATCCGCTCGGCCATCCGCTCGATGCGCGCCCTGCACACCGCCCTCTGACCGGCCCGAGGATCCGCGCTCCGCGAGCCGGGGGACGCCACCCGGGACGGCGGCCGGATTGCGCGTCCGGCCCACGGTGGCCGATTGCGCGTCCGGCCCACGGTGGCCGATTGCGCGTCCGGCCCACGGTGGCCGATTGCTCGTCCGGCCCACGGTGGCCGATTGCTCGTCCGGCCTACGGTGGACAGCCCTCGGAGCTGGCGAGGTGGGCGCGGATGCAGATCATCGAGCACAGCATCATCGGTACCCGCTCGGCGGTGGTGCGTCTCCGGCGCCCCGGCAGCGAGTTGCAGTTCGTACTCTTCCCCATGCTGCACGTGGCGAGCCCGCACTTCTACGCGGCGGTGACCGAGCGGCTGCGGCGCTGTGACGTGCTCGTCGTCGAGGGCGTCAGCGGACGATCGGTCCTCGGCTGGGCGATCACGCTCTCGTACCGGGTCATGCCCGCCAACAAGCGCTCCGGGCTGGTGGTCGACAACATCCCGTACCGGTCGCTCGGCGTCGAGCTGATCAACCCGGACCTGACGGCCGCCGAGTTCGCCCAGGACTGGCGGGCCATGCCGCTGCGCTACCGGATCCTGCTCTGGTGTGCCGTTCCGTTCGTGGCGGTCGCCCAGTTCGTCGGCGGCCGGAAGATGCTGCTGTCACCGGAGGTCGAGATGAACGACCTGCCGAGCGCCCGGGACGAGCTGTACGCCGACGACGACTTCACCGAGCGGCTCGAGCGCACGCTCGGCGGCACCCGGGACGAGCGACTGCTCGCCGCCCTCTCCGAACTGGTCCGTACCCGCGCCGCGGAGCCGATCGACGTGGCGATCGTCTACGGCGCCGGACACGCTCCGGCGATCCTGCGTGGACTCTTCGAGCGGCACGGTTACCGCCCGAGGACAGGCGAGTGGCTCACCGTGCTGGAGGCCTGACCGATCGGCTCGGCACCACCGCGCGGTGTCGCACACCGTCACCGCGCGATCTCGCCTACTGTCACCGCGTGTTGCCGCCTACCGTCACCGCGCGGTGTCGCGTACCGCCTCGGCGAAGACCTCGGAACGGTGCTCGAAGTTGCGGAACCGGCCGTAGCTCGGCGCAGCGGGCGAGAGCAGCACGACGCCGCCCACCGGGGTCACCTCCCGGGCCAGCCGGACGGCGTCCGCCAGCTCGTCGACCGTCTCGGTGCGCACCTTCGGCAACCCGGCGAGCGCCTCGACGATCCGGGGACCGCTGTCCGGAATCCCGATCACGGTGATCTCGCGCTCGGCCAGGTGCTCGCGCAGCGGGCTGAAGTCGAGTCCCCGGTCGGCGCCGCCGACGATCACCGTGAGCGGGCGCCCCTCGTACGCGTCGATCGCGTGCATGGCGGCGTACGGGCTGGTGGCGAGGGTGTCGTCGACGAAGGTGAGCCCGGACGGGTCGACGATCTCGGTGAGCCGGTGGGCCAACCCCTGGAACTCGGCCACCGCCACGGCGAGCGTGTCCTTACGGGCGACGACGTCCACCCCGAGCGCGTCGAGCACCGCGAGCGCGACGCAGAGGTTGCCCTCGTTGTGCCGACCGACCAGCGGCAGCACGGCGCGCGGGAAGAGCGGCTGGTCCCGGAGGTGGAACCAGGGCGCGCCGTCCGGACCGGCGGCCACGTGCACGGTGTCGGACCGGCCGGCGCGAATGGCCGCCCGGTCACCCAGCTCGACGGCGAGGCGCGGGTCGTTGCCGTTGACCACCACGGTCCGCGGCCCGTACGCGATCAGGTTGAGCTTGTCCCGGTAGTACTCGGCCTCGCCGCCGTGCGCGTCGAGGTGCTCGGGGAAGAGCGCGGTGACCACCGCCACCCGGGGCGAGTCCGTCAGGTCGCTGCACTGGTAGCTGGAGAGCTCCAGCACGTAGAGGTCGGCCTCGGGCAGGTCCAGGGTGGGCACGCCGATGTTGCCGCCGAAGACGTTCGGCCGGTCCACCGCGTTCAGCAGGTGGCTGATCAGGCTCGACGTGGTGCTCTTGCCCTTGCTGCCGGTGACCCCGACCGTCCGGTCGCCGTGGTCGGCCATCCAGAGCGCGGTGCCCTGGGTGACCGTCACGCCCTGGCGGCGCAGCTCGACCAGCCACGGGTGGGTCTGCGGCACGCCCGGTGAGCGGACCACGACGTCCGCGGCGGCGAGCCGGGCGAAGCCCTCCTCGCCGGTGACGAGCGGCGCGGCCTCGGCCAGCGGCCCGTCCCAGGGCAGGGAGAGGAAGTTGGCGCTGTCGTCGACGGCGACCAGCGCGGCCGGGCCGTGCGCGGCGATCGCGGTCACCGCCGCCCGGCCCTCCCGGCCGGTCCCCCAGACGGCTACGGAACGTCCGCGCAGGTCAGACAGGCGCACAGGTGATCTCCTCCGGGGTGTCGGCGGTACCGGACGGGCCGGGTGTCGCGGCACGGGTCCGGCACAGCCGGGCACGGCCGGACGAACCAGGGCCTAGTATGGCGTGTGCGCTACGAGCAACTGCGGCGGATGGACGCCTTCGCATTCCCGTCCTACTCGATCGACCTCTCCACCGGCGAGGTGTTGTTCGACTACGCTCTGACAGGTCCGGCCGGCGAGCAACGCTTCACCGAGGTGGTCACGCTCCCGCTGCCGGAGGCGCCGCCGTCCGACGAGACGGTCGCCGCGCTCGGTCGGGTGCTCGAACTCCTGCACGTCGTCGCCGGAGTCAGCTACTACAAGACGGCCGCCCCCGGCCGGCTGGTGCTGCCGGCGCCGCTCGGGCCGGCCGCCGTCGAGCTGGTCACGGCCGTCTACACCAAGGGCCTCGGGGAGTACGCGTACCGCAACCAGCTGCGGCACGTGCTGCAGCTCACGCCGGAGGTCCCGGACGGGTCGGTCAAGCCGGCTGCGCCGCTGGACAACTCGGACCGGCGACCGTTGTCGGCGGTCGGCGGCGGCAAGGACTCGATCGTCAGCCTGGAGGCGCTACGCCGGGCCGGCTTCGACCCGGTGCCGTTCTCGGTCAACCCGAACCACGTGATCGTCTCGGTGAACGAGGCGTCGGGGCTGGCCCCGCTGGCCGCCCGCCGCCGGATCGACCCGGTGCTCTTCGAGCTGAACGCCGCCGGCGCCCGCAACGGGCACATCCCCGTCACCGCGATCAACTCGCTGATCGCCGTCGCGACGTCGGTGCTGCACGGGCTGGGGCCGGTGGTGATGTCCAACGAGCGCTCCGCGTCAGATCCGAACCTGATCTGGAACGGTCACGAGATCAACCACCAGTGGTCCAAGGGGGTCGAGGCCGAGGGGCTACTGCGCGCCGCGCTCACCGAGCACGCCGGGCTCGCCGAGCCCTACTTCTCCCTGCTGCGGCCGCTGTCGGAGCTGCACATCGCCCGGCTCTTCGCCGGGATCGACCGCTACGACGATGTGGTGACCAGCTGCAACGCGGCGTTCAAGCTGCGTGACCCGAGCGACCGTTGGTGCCGGGACTGCCCGAAGTGCCGATTCGTCTTCCTGGCTCTCGCCCCGTTCATGCCTCGGGAGCGGATCACCCACATCTTCGGCGGCGATCTGCTCGCCGACGAGACGCAGATCCCCGGCTACCGCGAGCTGCTCGGGGTGGACGGGCACAAGCCGTTCGAGTGCGTCGGCGAGGTGGAGGAGTCGGTGGTGGCGTTGGGCCTGCTCGCCGAGCAGGAGCAGTGGCGCGACGCCCCGGTGGTACGCGCCCTGGTGGACGCCGTACCGGACACGGCCTGGTCGGTGGTCGCCACCTCGGACGTCTTCACCCCCGGCGGCGGCCCCAACCACATCCCCCCCGCCTACGCCAAGGCCCTGACCACCCTCTCCTGACCCCGCCCCCCCTCCCGCGCCCCCTCCGCCTCGCCGCGTTGATCATGAAGTTATTGCCCGGACACGCCGGACCGAAGGGCAACAACTTCATGATCAACCGGGCAGGCCGCCGGGCGGGCCGGGCCGGGTGAGGGTGGGGGTGGGGGTGGGTTAGGGGGTGCGGACGGCGTCCAGGGCCAGCAGGGCGACGTGCAGGCTGAGACAGGCGTCGACCGAGTCCAGGTCGACGTCGAGGATGCGCCCGATGCGGGCCAGCCGCTCGTAGAAGGCCGGTCGGGACAGGTGCGCCGCGGCGGCCGCCGCCGACTTGTTGCGGCCCTGTTCGAGGTACGCGCGCAGCGTGTCGAGCAGCTGCTCCCGAGGGTGCTGGGCGTCGTAGCCGAGCAGCGGGCCGAGCTCCCGCTCGACGAAGGTCTGCACCCGCGGCTCGTCCCGGAGCAGGTGCAGCAGCCCGGCGAGTCCGACCTGCGGCAGCCGGAAGATGGACAGATCACGGCGGTCCCGCCGGGCCGCGTCGGCGATCTGCCGGGCCTCGATCAGCGAGCGTCGAGCCTCCCGGAGACTGCCCACGCACGACCCGGCCGCGATGATCACCGGGTAGGCCGGAGTGGGGACCGGACTCCGCCCAGCCTGGCGGGGCAGGTCGGCCCGGGACGGCCCGTCGATCCGGGACCCCGCCTCCGACCTCACCCCGTCGCCGCGGCCCGCCCCGTCGGGACGAGCCGCCCCCTCCACGCGGGCCCCGGTCGACCCGTCGAGGCGGGCCCGGCGCAGCGCGGCCGCGAAAGCACCCAGCGCCTTCTCCTCCGACGCGGCGTCCGGCAGGGCGACCAGCGCGCCGACCGCGTGGTCGTCGACCGCGCTGGAGAGGGCGGCGAGCCGCGCCTCACGCAGCGCGTGCTCCACCGCCTCGGCGAGATCACGCAACCGGGCCGGCGCGGTCGGCGGGCCCGGCTCACCTGCCGGCGTGCTCTCCCCGGCTGCGCCGTCGACCCGGAACCGGATCATGACTCCGACGAGATGTCTCCGCTCCAGCGGCACGCCGAGCGCCTTGGCCCGCAGCGCCACCTCGTCGACCGGCCAGGAGTGGTCGAGCAGCGCCGTGAGCAGCGTGCGGTGCATCTGCCGCTCCAGCCCTTCGGCGTCCCGGCGGATCAACCGGCCCAACGCCAGCGTGGAGGCCGCCCGCTCGACCAGGATGGTGAGCCGGGTCGGTGGGACGAACTGCGGCGACGGGCGCCCCAGCAGGGCCTCCGGGGTGGCGGCGCTGCGCCGCGGGCGGACGGTCGCCAGGTCGCCGCCGGCCGGCCAACGCAGCAGCAGGCGACCCCAGTCCTGCCCCCGGGCCCCGACCTCGGTGACCAGCCAGCCGCTGTCCGCGTCGTACGCGGTCCGCCCGGCCGGCCGGATCCGGCGGGAGTGCTGCTCCCAGCCGTCGAGCAGCAGCTCGGCGCTCTCCCCCGCCGGGTCGTACGCGAGCACCTGCCGGGACAGGTTCTCCAGCACCACCGGACAGCCGGAGAGCTCCGCCGCCTGCCGGACCACCTCGCCCGGCCCGGCTCCCTCGACCGACAGCTCGGTGAACCGCTGATGGATCTCCTCAGTGGCGCGCAGCTCGGTGAGCTGGGCGTCCACGATCAGCCCGTGCACCGCCTCGGTGATCCGGACGAACGGGGTGGCCCGCCGCAGCTCGGCCAGGGGCAGTCCACGCCGTTCGGCGGCGGCGGCCATCACCCGGGGCACCCCGTCGAGGTACCGGCGGCCCAGCTCGACGACGAGGCCGGAGACGCCCACGTCGGCCAGGTCGCCGATGAACGCGCGCAGGCCCGCGTCGTCGGCGGGCAGCCCGATCCCGGTGGTGAGCACCAGCTCGCCGCCGCCGAGCAGCGAGGCGATGTCCGGCACCTCGGCCACGTGCACCCAGCGCACCGGCCGGTCGAGTCCGGCCTCCCCCGCCACCAGGCGTGGGGCGCCGTGGCGGACCGGGTCGAGGGCGAGAACCTCACGGACGGTAGGGAACACGGGCGTCACGCTACCGTCCGTGACGCCGAGGACGGTAACCACCGCTGCCGTTCCCGCCCGGGTCGGAGCCGGCCGGGCGGGAAATCGGGCAGCCCACGGGGCAGCGGCACCGGTACGATCGTCGCGTCCCGGACGATCTTGGTTCGGGTACCGTGCCGCGTGGCGGCGACAGCGTGTAGCTCAATGAGGAGAGCGCCGGGCTCGGGACCCGGAGGGCGCGGGGGCGGAACCCGCCACGCTGGCGATGGACGAGAACAAGTTTAGGATCGGCGTGGGCTACCCCGCTGCAGAGCTGGCGCGGGCGGCCGAGACGGCCGGCAGCCACCCCGACGCACAGACGCGGCAGCGCGCCCGGGAGCGCTTCGCGCGATGGTCCGCGGTGCTGCGCCGGATCGCCGGCGGCAGCGTATCGGTGGGCTCCCGGCAGCCGGTGGCGGACCTGCCGTTCTGGGCGACGCCGCAGGTCGTGCGGGGCGGCTTCGCCACCGGCGAGGCGGTGGCCGGTGGGCCGCTGCGGCCGTACGAGGCCGAGCTGGCCCGACGCGCCGGTGTACCGGCCCAGCGTGACGCCCTCTTCGCGTACCACCTCACCGAGGCGGGACTCGCCGAGCTGTCGGTGCTATTGGAGAGCGGCGCCTACCGGGTGGAGACGCCGGAGGAGGCCGCCCTGCTGACCGTGGCGTGGCTGCTCCGCGCCGGCGACGAGACGGCGGCGGTCGGACTCGTCGACGAGCTGCGCCCGCACGCCCACCGGCTGCGCTTCACGCCGGCGCCCGACGACGCTCCGGCGTACGGCCCGGAGGTGGTCTGGCGGGAGACCGCCGGTGCGGCACGCGAGCGTCTCGCCCGGCGCAAGCCGAACGGCCGGGTCGCGGCGATGCAAGAGGCGCTGACGGTCTGGAACCCGTTCGCGGACCAACTGCTCGAACTCTGGCTGGAGACGGCCCGGGACGGCCAGGTCGGTGCGCGGACTCCCGCCGGTTGGAGCGACCGGGCCGCCGCACTCGTCGAGCGCTACCACCGGCTCGCCGCCGCGCACCCGCACTGCGGCAAGCACCGCCGGCCCAAGGAGAACCTGGCCATCCTCCGGGCGGCGACCGAGGAGGCGGTGGCCGGCCGGCCGCTCTCCCCCCGGGCCCGCGGGCTGCTTCAGCACGCGGTCGACTCGATGGTGCGCCGACGCGGACGGCCCGGCTCACCGGAGCACGCCGCCCTGCGCGAACGCCAGTCCGCCGACGCCGCCGGACCGATGCTGCACACGCTGGCCCGGGTGGTGGTCAACCGACTGGCGGTCTTCCCGCCGGGTTGCGGCATCCGGTCGGTCGAGGCGGTGACCGGCCCGATCACCCCCGAGGAGGCCGCGTGGTCGGGCGTACCGGCGGGCGCGCGGATCGCCGAGCCGATCCGCCGGGTGGTCCGGCGGGCGCTCGCCGGCACGGTCGCCGAGCTGATCGCCGCCGGTGTGGTGCCGTCGGCCGAGGTGCTCGCCCGGCTCGTACCGCAGATCGCCGCCACGGCGACCGCCGCGTCATACCCGGACGAGGCGCTCCGATCGCTGACGGCCGCCACCTACCGGGCGTTCCGCAACCGCCGGTCGCTGCTCCTGACCAACCTCGAGCACCAGGTACGCCTCGACGAGCTGCCCTGGGTCCGTGCGGTCGCCGGTCACCGCTCAGCCCTGGCCGGCACCCACGCGTCGGCGACGAGCGCGCTGCGGCGCCTCGGCGAGCTGGCGCTGGACGGCTTCCCGGCCACCCTGCTGCCCAACCCCCTCGTCCGCGAACTGGTCGCGCTGGACCGGGAGGCCGGCGGACGCCTGCCGTGGGTCGAGGAGCTGGCCACCGACATCTTCGAGGGGACCTTCTCGGCGAAGTACGCCGCCGCGGCCCGGCTCGCCGGCGACCTGCTGGCCGACAGCCTCTACGCGCGCTACTACGACATCGACTACGCGGCGCTGCCGGGAGCGGACGACGTACGGCGTCAGGAGGGCCGGGGCACGGCCACCTCTCCCGGCTTCGACGCGCTCTGCGCCATCCGGGCGGGCACCGGGCCGAGCTGGCACCGGGTGGCGGCGAACGGCATGATCATCGAACAGGCCCAGATCCTCACCACGCACAACCTCGCCACCCTCGTCGGGCCGGTGGGGGTACGACCGGCCGCCGGCTGGACCGCGCTGGCAGACCGCACGTTCACGGTGGTGACCCACCTGACCGCCCGGCTCCGGCACAACCCGCGTCCGCTGCGCACGGTCAAGGACGTGGCGTACGCCTGGCGGCAGCTGGTCTTCTTCCTCTCCGTACCGGGCGCCGGCGATCCGGCCCTCGCCGTCGAGGGGCTGCGCCGGAAGCTGGACGAGGTCGCGCCGGACGTCCGGGACCGGCTGAGCCCCGCGCTCGCGGACCTGGCCCGGATCGCCGCCGGCGAACGCC
This sequence comes from Micromonospora musae, assembly GCF_003626545.1. Classification (NCBI taxonomy): domain Bacteria; kingdom Bacillati; phylum Actinomycetota; class Actinomycetes; order Micromonosporales; family Micromonosporaceae; genus Micromonospora; species Micromonospora musae. Next base: position 111,411 of record NZ_RAZS01000014.1, on the reverse strand, counting down.
GAGGCCCGGCGCGTCCGCCCGGCGCGCCCGAGGAGGGCGGCGACGGCGCGAGCGGGCCACTGCTCGGCTGGACCCTCGGCCGGCACCGGTTGCTGACCGGCGACGAACGCTGACGGCGGCCGCTCACAGCGGGTCGTCGCGGCCCAGTTCCCAGAAGGCGACGGCGGCGGCGGCCGCCACGTTCAACGAGTCCACGCGCCGGCGCATCGGGACGACCACCCGTACGTCGGAGGCGCGCTGGGCCGCCGCGGTGAGGCCGGGGCCTTCGGCGCCCAGCAGCAGCGCCGCCCGCTCCCGCTGCGCCGGGCTGAGCCGCTGGATCGGTACCGCGTCCGGCGCCGGCGTCATGGCGAGCACAGTGAAGCCCGCCTCCCGAGCCTGCTCCAGGCCGGCCGGCCACCGCTCGAACTTGGCGTAGGGCACCGCGAACACCTCGCCCATGCTGACCCGGACACTGCGCCGGTAGAGCGGGTCGGCGCAGGTCGGCGAGAGCAGCACCGCGTCGATGCCGAGCGCCGCCGCGCCCCGGAAGATCGCGCCGAGGTTCGTGTGGTTGTTGACGTCCTCGAGGATCGCGATCCGGCGCGCCTGGGCCAGCACCTCCGCCACCGTGGGCAGCGGCCGGCGCCGGAAGGACGCCAGCACGCCCCGGTGGACGTGGAAGCCGGTCGCCTTCTCCAGCACCTGCTGGCTCGCCGCGTAGACCGGGGCGTCCCCGACGTCCAGGTCCGCGAGCTGATCGACCCGCTTGGCGTCGACCAGGTACGACCGCGCCGGGTAGCCGGCCCGCAGCGCCCGGCGCAGCACCAGCTCCCCCTCGGCGATGAAGAGCCCGTGCGGGGGCTCCCAGCGGGTACGCAGCTCGACGTCGGTCAGCGCCCGGTAGTCGGCGATCCGCTCGTCGTCAGGGTCGGTGATCTCGTGGACGGGCACCCGACGATTCTGCCGGACGCCCGCCGGGCCACCCGACGGCGACCGGCGCGGCGCGGCGCACCTCACGCCGCCCGCCGCCACTCGTGCCCCCGCCACGGGTCGCCCGTCGCGTCACTCCCCACGCCGGTAGCGCAGCAGCACCGAACGGGCATCGAGGATACGGCTCTCCGCCAGGCGCAGGCCGAGCCGCTCGACGTCCACGAAGACCGGCTGGCCGCCGCCGAGCACCACCGGATGCACCACGATCGCGTACTCGTCGATCAGGCCGAGCCCGGTCAGCGCCGCGGCGAGCTTCGAGCCGCCGCTGAGCAGGAGGTCCTTGCCGGGCTCCGCCTTGAGCGCGCCGATCTCGGCAGCGAGGTCCCCGGCGCCCACCACCCGGGCCCCCTCGGCCGCCTCGGTGAGCGTCCGGGACACCACGATCTTCGGCATCTTCCGCCACACCGGCGCGAAGGCAAGGTCGTGCGGGTCCTGCGACATCGACTCGACCCGCGGCCAGTAGTAGGACATCAGCTCCCACACCTTGCGGCCGTAGAGGAAGGCGCCCGCCCGCTCGTTCAGCTCGGACGAGTACGCCGACAGCTCCGGCCCCATCTGCGCCCAGTCGAACTCACCGTTCGGGCCGTGGATGTAGCCGTCGACGGACTGGTGCACGTAGTAGACGATCTCGCGCATGTTGGTGCTCCCTCGGTGCGTACGCCCCCGACGGGCGTGCTCACCGAGTGGTCGGAGCCGCCGAGGCGGATCCGACAACCCCCGCCGAACTTTCTTCCAAGATTTCGCCGGGACGGCTTCTGGTGTGTTCGTCAGGGCCGTGGCGATCACGCACGCCAGGTCGCCCGGATACGGCTTCGGGTGCGGTCGCCGCCCCGTGGCGAGGGCGACCGCACCCGAATCCGGCCGAGTTCTCTTCGTCAGCCGCGGCCGGCGAGCCACCGCTCCAGCAGCGAGCCGGGGTCGTTCGCGCGCTGGCGGTCGTCGGTGCGTTCCCGCCGCGCCGGCGGCCGGTCCGCCGGCCGGTGCGGATCGCCGGCCAGCTCCTGGCTGGGCGCGGTGAAGTCCTTCTCCGGCTTGCCCTTGACCGCGGTCGAGATCACGTGCGCGACCGCGTCGATCACCTTGCCCTGCACGGCGGAGCCCACCGAGACGGTCGCGTCGTCGGGGTTCGCGGCGATACCGGCGACGGCGACCTGCGGGGTGAAGCCGACGAAGGTCTCGGTCGCGTTCTCCTCCGAGCTACCGGTCTTGCCGGCGACCGGACGGCCGCCCAGGATGTCGTTCACCGAGGTGGCCGTACCCCCGTTGCACTGCCCGAACGCGGACTGCTGCCCGACCGGGCACCGCGCCGCGTCCGTGGCGGCCCGCGCCACGTCGGCGTCCAGCACCCGCTTGCAGGACGGGTCGGCGACCGCGACCCGCTCGCCGTTCGGTGCGGTCACCGACATCACCGGCAGCGGCTTGCAGTACATCCCCTCGGAGGCCACTGTGGCGTACGCGTTGGCCAGGTCGAGCGGCGTGGTCGCGGCGACGCCGAGGGTGAACGACCCCCAGCTGGCCGCGTTCTCCTCGGCGAACCGGGCATCCGCGTCGGCGCGGAAGGTGATGCCGAGCCGCTGCGCCATCTCGACGACCTTGTCCTGGCCGACCTGCTCGGCCAGCCACACGAAGTACGTGTTGACGGAGCGGCCGAAGCCGTCCCACATCATCCGGTAGCCGTCCATCCAGTCCGGGTTGGCGTTGGCCGGGCACCAGTGGCCGTCGCAGTTGCCCTCGCCGTTGTCCGGGTACCGGGTGGGCAGCTTCGCGGGCGCGTCGAAGCCGGTGGAGAGCGTCTTGCCCGCCTCCAGCGCCGCGAGCATCGTGAAGAGCTTGAAGGTGGAGCCGGCCTGGTAACCCTCGACCCCGCCGCCGCCGGAGACCAGCGGGTTCACGGTGTTCGGGTGGTTCTCCTGCCCCTGCGGGTTCGCGGCGAGGCTGTAGTGCCGGTTCACCGCCATCGCCAGCACCCGGCCGGTGCCCGGCTCGACCGCGGCGATCGGCAGGGCGTTCTTGTTGTCGTACCCGTAAACGTCGGTGGCCTGCTTCTGGGCGGTCGCCTGGATCTTCGGGTCCAGCGAGGTGACGACCGTGTAGCCGCCGCGACGCAGCGCCTGCTCCCGCTCCTCGGTGGTCGCGCCGAACGCCGGCTGGGTCAGCCACCAGCGGCGCAGGTAGTCGCAGAAGAAGCCCCAGTCGTCGTGCCCCTGCGCGGTGGCCGTGCAGCCGTTGGACTGCGCGGTCGGGTGCAGGACGAGCTTCTCGGCCTTCGCCTGGGCTGCCTGCTCGGCGGTGATCGCCTTGGTCTGCACCATCGAGTCGAGCACGTACGACCGGCGGGTCAGCGCCGTGTCCCGGTCACCGTCGATCGGGCTGTACGCGTCCGGCGACTGCACGAGACCGGCGAGCAGGGCCGACTCGGCGAGGGTCAGCTGCCCCGGATCCTTGCCGAAGTACCGCTGGCTGGCGGCCGCGATCCCGTACGCGCCGGAGCCGAAGTAGGCGATGTTCAGGTACCGGTTGAGGATCTCGTCCTTGCTGAGCGTCTCCTCCAGCGCCGAGGCGTACCGGATCTCCTGGAGCTTGCGGCCCACGGTCTGCTCGGTGGCCTCCGCGCGCTCCTCGGCGGTGCGGGTCGGGTCCGTCTTCAGCACGTTGCGGACGTACTGCATGGTCAACGTGGAGCCGCCCTGCTCGGTACCGCCGCCCTTGACGTTCGCCACCACCGCGCGGAAGAGGCCGCGCAGGTCGGCGCCGCCGTGCTCGTAGAACCGCCGGTCCTCGGCCGCCACGATCGCCTGCCGCATCACCGGGGCGATTTCCGCCAGCGGGACGTCGGTGCGGTTCACGTCGTAGAACGTGGTGATCAACGTCTTGCCGTCGTTCGCGTAGAGGTAGGAGCGCTGCGGCGTGGCCGGGGTGCGCAGCGCGTCCGGCAGCGCGGCGTACGCCCCGAGCGCCGACCGGGTGACGAGCCCGAACAGCAGGTTGCCGGGGAGCGCGGCCACCGCGAGGACGAGGCCGGCCAGCACCCCGGCGAGCAGCACGGTGAACAGCCGGGAGAGCGGCGAACGGAGAGGGGCCATGGTCCCCAGGATTGCCACGAAAGCCATCAACCGACCACCCTGCGGGTCGGTTTGTCAGGAACTTCACCGCCTCCCCCCAGCAACCTCCCACCCCACCTTGCGCGGTGATCATGAGGTTGACGGGCCTCCTGGAGATCGAATCCCCCGTCAACCTCATGATCACCGGGGACAGGGGGCCGGGGGGTTAGGCGGGTGAGAGGGGGCCGCCGCCGGGGGCGGTGGGGGGTGGGGTCGCGGTGGCGACGCTCGCGGAGGCGGCGTCACGGACGATCTCCCGCGGCACGAGCCGGCCCGAGCGGTAGCCGATGCCGATCCCGGCGATCAGTACGAAGATCGCGCCGAAGGTCTGCAGGGAGCCGACCAGCGCGCCGCCGAGGCCCAGCAGCGGTGCGGCGATCATCAGCATCACCCCGTCGCCCATGCTGAACGTGCCGGACCGGGACACCGCCCAGCCGGTGAGGAACCAACCGATGCTGTAGAAGGTCGCGCCGATCAGCACCAGCATCCGGGCGGTGGTGCCGAAGACGGGCGTCTGCTCCTCCAGCCCGGCGAAGGGGAGCATCAGGACCGTGCCGGCGATGCTCACCAGCAGTCCCGCCGCGGCGCCCCGGCGGCTGCGGGTCGCGGCGAGGAGCCCGGTGAGGGCCAGCAGGGCGAGCAGTCCGAGCCAGATCGCGGCCACCCAGCCGACCAGGTAGAGCGGCCGGCCGTCGGCCGGGTAAGGGTCGTTGCCCACCCCGCCGTCGCTGGCCATCGCGACCACGCCGTACAGGACGGCGTAGGCGGGCAGCAGCCAGACCGCGGCGCGGGCGAACCGGCGTACCGACCAGGCCCAGCTCGCGTTGGTCGCCGGTCCCGCCGGGGTCGGCTCACCGGCGAAGGGCAGCACCCCGAACCCACCGCCGGTACGCCGGGTACCGAGCGGTCCGGTCGGGTCGTGCGCGCCGCGCACCGGGGCCGAGGACCATATCCGCTTCGCCGGGTCCTTCATGCGCCACCTCGCTCCCACGAGCGGTGCGGGACACGCCGGGGCGCCCCGATGCCTGGTCACCACCCGTCCTCGGACCGATCGTGGCAGCGATCCGGGCAGGAATGAGGGGTTTTCGCGTTATTCCTCGAGCCGGGCACACCGGGTCCGCGACCGGCTTTGATCAACTCGGCTTTCCGGATGTCGGGGTGTCCCAGACACGTCGACACCCCGACTTCACCGAGGTCGAGTCGATCAAGCCGAAGAGCCCCGGCCGAACGAGCCGAGGAGAGGCGGCCCAAAAGAGCGGGCCGCCGGGCTGCTTCCCGAGGGAATCAGCCCGGCGGCCCGCGTGCGAGGTGTTCGCTCAGCCGCGCTCGCGCTGGTCGGCCGGGTCGTTCACCAGGTTCGCCGGCGTGACCGGCTCCGGCGCGGGCAGCCCCTGCGGGGTGCCACCGGTGGCCTGCGCCTCGGCGACACGTACCTCGTCGTGGATCTCCTGGGCCGCGGCCGCCGCGGCCTGCGCGGCCTCGGCCGCCTCGCGCTCCACGGCGCTCGCGTGCTCAGCCGCCTCCGGCACGGGCTCGTCCCCCACCATCCGGCTCAACCCGCCGAGCGCGCCGCCCATCCCTTCCAGGGCCTTGGTCAGCTCGGCCGGCACGATCCAGACCTTGTTGGCGGTGCCGTTCGCGATCTGCGGCAGGGCCTGGAGGTACTGGTAGGCGAGCACCTTCTGGCTCGGGTTCGCCTGGTGGATGGCGTCGAAGACGGTACGGATCGCCTTGGCCTGACCCTCGGCCTGGAGGATCCGGGCCTGCCGGTCACCGTCGGCGCGCAACACCGCGGCCTGCTTCTCACCCTCGGCGGTGAGGATCTGCGCCTGCTTGTGCCCCTCGGCGTTGAGGATGGCGGCCCGGCGGTCCCGCTCGGCGCGCATCTGCTTCTCCATCGAGTCGCGGATGCTGGGCGGCGGCTCGATCGCCTTGATCTCGACCCGGGTGACCTTGATCCCCCAGCGGCCGGTCGTCTCGTCCAGCACCCCGGAGAGGTGCCGGTTGATCTCCTCGCGGCTGGTCAGCGCGCGCTCCAGGTCCAGCGAGCCGATGACGTTACGCAGCGTGGTGACCGTCAGCTGCTCGATGGCCTGGATGAAGTTGGAGATCTCGTAGGTCGCGCGGACCGAGTCGATGACCTTGTAGTAGAGGACCGTGTCGATCGAGACGACCAGGTTGTCGGAGGTGATCACCGGCTGCGGCGGGAAGCTGACCACCTGCTCCCGCATGTCGACCTTGGTGCGCACCGCGTCGATGAACGGCACCAGCAGGTTGAGGCCCGGGTTGAGGGTCCGCTTGTACTTCCCCAGCCGCTCGACCACGTCCTGGCGCTGCTGCGGCACGATCCGCACCGCCTTGGCCAGCGTCACCACGGCGATCAACGCCACGGCGATCACCAGCACGGTTATCGCTGTCATTCCCGTCACCCTCCCGCTTCCGGCGATTCGCCGGACGTAACGTCATCGTCCTGCCACACCAGGGCGGTCGCGCCCCGGACCTTGATCACCCGCACCCGCCGACCGGGGTCGAACGACTGCGTCGCGTCGTACGACCGCGCGGTCCACAACTCGCCGTCGATCTTGACCAGGCCGTGCTCGGCGTCCACCCGCTCCAGCACCAGCGCGGTGGCCCCCTCGATCGCCTCGACCCCGAAGGGCTGCTCGCCGCTCTCCAGCGCCGAGCGTCGGTGCCGCCGGATCACCGGCCGGACCACCGTCAAGGTGAGCGCGGAGACCCCGGCGAACACCAGCGCCTGCACGGGTGTCGGCGCGCCGAGCGCCGCAGCACCGGCCGCGGCGAACGCACCGGCCGCGAACATGATCAGGAACAGCGTCGTCGTGAAGACCTCGGCGACCGCCAGCAGCACACCCAACACGATCCAGAGCACGGCGTCCACCCCTCGATCGTGACACGCAAATGCACGCGCGGCTGCCCCGCGATGATCAGTAAGCTCGGCGGCGTCCGCGCCGGGCCACCCGGCCGCGCCCACACCCCCCCGCGAGCGAGGAGAACCCGTGACCCTGCTGCCCGGCACCGCCCGTCAGGTCGACCTCCTGGTCGCGCAGGCGCAGTCGACGGGGCGTACGCCGTCGCTGGTGATGGGCGTGGTCCGCGACGGGTCGCTGGCGCACGTCGCCACCGCCGGCGGGAACCCCGCCGCCCACCCGGACCTGCAGTACCGGATCGGTTCGATCAGCAAGACGATGACCGCCACGCTCGCCATGCAGGAGCGCGACGCGGGTCGGCTCAGCCTCGACGACCCGCTGGAGAAGCACCTGCCCGGCACCGGCGTTGGCGCGCTCACCCTGCGCCAGCTCCTCGGGCACGCCGGCGGCCTGCAACGGGAGCCGGAGGGCCAGTGGTGGGAGCGGGCCGAGGGCGCCGACCTCGCGACCCTGCTGACCGGGGTGGACGCTGCCAAGATCGCGTACCCGCCGCACCGCGCGTACCACTACTCGAACCTGGCGTACGGGCTGCTCGGCGGGGTGCTGGAGCGGAGCACGGGAACGCCCTGGGCCGAGCTGCTCCGCCGGCGGATCCTCGACCCGCTGGGGCTGCGGCGCACCACCTACTCGGCGACCGAGCCGTTCGCGCGCGGGTACGTGGTGCACCCGTGGCACGGCACCCTGCGCGAGGAGCCGCGTACCGACACCGGCGCGATGGCCCCCGCCGGGCAGCTTTGGTCCACCGTGGAGGATCTCGCCCGCTGGGCGGCGTTCCTCGCCGATCCGGCGCCCGAGGTGCTCGCCCCGGCCACCCTGACCGAGATGTGCGCACCGGTGGTGATGAGCGACCTCGACTCGTGGACCGGCGGGCACGGCCTCGGGCTGGAGCTCTACCGCGACGGGGATCGCGTCTACGTCGGCCACGGCGGCTCGATGCCCGGCTACGTCTCCGCCCTGGCGGTGCACCGGCCGAGCCGTACCGCCGTGGTGGGCTACGCCAACGCGTACGGCTTCGGGATCGGCAGCCTCGGGCGGCGGATCCTCACCACCGTGCTCGACAGCGAACCGCCGCTCCCGCCCCCCTGGCAGCCGACCGCCGTGGCCCCGGCGACCGGGGTCATCGAGGTGACCGGCCGCTGGTGGTGGATGGGCGTGCCCCTCGACGTCCGCTGGGACGAGGCCGCCGGCGAGCTGGAGGTGCTCATGCGCGGCGAGCGGAAGAACCGGTTCGTCGCCGAGGGGCCGGACCGGTGGCGGGGCTGCGCCGGCCCGGAGCACGGGGAGGTCCTCTCGGTGCTGCGGGACGACACCGGCGCCGTGGTGGCGCTCGACATCGCCACCTTCGTCTTCACCCGCACGCCCGACCAGGAGCCCTGACCGCGGGCCTCAGCCGCGCGGACGGTCGCACCGCAGGCGGCGCCGGGGCTCCAGTGACCGGCGCAGCCGAGGCCGGCGGCTCAGTCGGTCGCGGGCTCCGTGACGAAGTCGATCAGACGCTCCATCGCGTTGATGAGGGGCGTCTCCACGTCGGCGAAGCTGTCGACCCGGGACAGGATGTGCCGCCACATGTCGGCCGGTTCGGCCACGCCCAACGCGGCGCAGACCCCTTCCTTCCAGGGCCGGCCCGGCGGCACCACCGGCCACGCCGCGATACCGAGCGCGGCCGGCTTCACCGCCTGCCACACGTCGACGTACGGGTGGCCGGTCACGAGCACGTGCGGCGAGGTCACCTTCGCCACGATCCGGCTCTCCTTCGAACCCGGCACCAGGTGATCGACGAGCACACCGAGCCGTCGACCCGGCCCCGGGGCGAACGCGCGCACCTCCGCGTCGAGGGCGTCGATGCCGTCCAGCGGCTCGACCACCACCCCTTCGATGCGCAGGTCGTCGCCCCAGATCCGCTCGACCAACGCGGCGTCGTGCACACCCTCGACCCAGATCCGGCTCGCCTTCGCCACCTGCGCCTGCACGTTCTCCAGGGCGATCGAGCCGGACGCGGTACGGCGGCGCGGCGCGGGGGCCGGCGTCCGGACCGGGCGCCGCAGGGTCACCGCCTCCCCGTCGAGCAGGAACGCGGCCGGCAACAGCGGGAAGTTGCGTCGGCGACCGTGCCGGTCCTCCAGCACCACCGCACCGGACTCGAAGCCCACCACCGCGCCGCAGAACCCGGAGTCGGCGTCCTCGACCACCAGGTCGGGCTCCGCGTCGACCTCCGGTACGACCTTGCGCCGCCGCCAGTTCCCCGCCAACACGTCGCTCTCGTACCGCCGCGCCATGTGGATCACGCTAGCCGCCGCCCCGGCGCTCGACACGCCGACACACCGGCCCCGGCGCACGCCACCGGCCGGCACCACACCGTTCCCGGCGCGCCGTAGCACCGGACGACAGGGACGAAACGGTCCCGACGGTCCGGCATCAGCGCATGATCGACGGGACCTGACGGGTCGGCACGGAGGCGGCGAAGCGGGCAGTTCGGCGCAGGCCACGCCGCCGCACCGGCAGCCGAGACACAGCCGGTCGTCACCACGTACCCTTTCGGCATGTCCACCCCCGCAACGGGCGCGGCTACGCTGACGCCCCGCCGGTCGAGCCGGTTCGTTGCCTGGGTACGCGCGTGGCGCGCCGGGTTGGTGCCCTTCGACGAGGTCGCGGACGCGATCGCCGGTGTCGAGGAGCACCTGGTCGCGGACGCCCCCGGCACCTGGACCGACGTCCCGCTGGGCGAGGCGCTGCCCGTCCTGGCCAAGATGTCGCCTGACGAGATCCGTCTGGTGCTGCCCGCCCCCGGCGATCCGCGTGGGCTGCCCGGTCCGGGCGACTTCACCGGCGCTGCGCTCGTCGTCGGCGAGGCGGTGGTGGCCGGCAGCCTCGGGCTGATCCCGCAGGTGCGCTCGCACACCTCGGGCTCCGGCGACACCTTCGAGACCGTGCTCTGGCAGGTCTACCCGCTGCCGGCCAACGCGCCGGCGGCCTCGCTGACCCTCCCCGGCGCTGCCGAGGCGGAGGCCGAACTCGCCGCGGCGCTGGCCGAGACGACCGCCGCGCTGACCCGCCTCGACGTGGCGCAGTGGCGGCCCGAACTGGCCGGCGCGCTGGAGGCGTTGCGCCGCCCCGACGGCGCCACCGACCTGCCGCCCGGCTTCGACCCGCGCGCCCGCCGGCTCTTCGCTCGGGCCGCCGTCCTGGACCGGGTGCTCGCCCTGGCCGGTCACGCGGCTCCGGGCGGCGCGATCAACAACTACGAGGCCCAGCAGCGCGACGCCGCGCTGCGCCCGCTGACCACGGCGTGCCGGCAGGCCCTGGTGGCCGCCTGCAACGCCCCGCTGCGTCCCTGAGCGACGGCGACGGACTCTGCCGCAGAAGACGTGATCAGGATCCGCCGGGGCCGGTGCTGACCGGCCCGGTCAGATCTCGTCGATCAGGTCCGCCACCGAGTCGACGATGCGCGACGGGCGGTACGGGTAGCGCTCCGTCTCGGCCCGGGTGCTGATCCCGCTCAGCACGAGGATCGTCTCCAGACCGGCCTCCAGGCCGCACAGGATGTCGGTGTCCATCCGGTCGCCGATCATCGCGGTGCTCTCCGAGTGCGCGTTGATCGTGTTCAACGCCGAGCGCATCATCATCGGGTTCGGCTTGCCGACGAAGTAGGGCTCGATGCCGGTCGCCTTGGAGATCATCGCCGCGACCGAGCCGGCGGCGGGCAGCGCGCCCTCGACCGACGGACCGGTCACGTCGGGGTTCGTGCAGATGAACCGCGCCCCGTCGTTGATCAGACGGATCGCCTTGGTGATCGCCTCGAAGCTGTAGGTGCGGGTCTCCCCCAGCACCACGTAGTCCGGGGCGAAGTCGGTCAGCACGTACCCGACCGCGTGCAGCGCCGTGGTGAGCCCCGCCTCCCCGATGACGTACGCGGTGCCGCCCGGGCGCTGCTCGCCGAGGAACTGGGCGGTGGCCAGCGCCGACGACCAGATCGCCTCCTCCGGCACGTCCAGCCCCATCCGACTGAGCCGGGCCTGCAGGTCGCGCGGGGTGTAGATCGAGTTGTTGGTGAGCACCAGGAACGGCTTGCCGGAGGTGCGCAGCCGCTTGACGAACTCGGGCGCGCCGGGCACGGGCTGGCCTTCGTGCACCAGCACACCGTCCATGTCGGTGAGCCAGCTCTCCACGGGCTTACGGTCAAGCATCAGGTGCTCCCAGGGGATCGGTCGGGGGCGGATCGAGGTCAGGGGCGGCGCGGCGGTACGCAGCAGACCGCCGGGCAGGTGTCCCAGAGCGGCAGTTCGCCGAGGCGTCGGCGCAGCTTCGCCCCGTCCGGGTCGGTCCGCTCGGCGACGAGTTCCCGGACCATGGCGACGAAGCGCGGATCGACACCGGGAGTGGCCGCCCGGGCGAAGTCCAGCCCGAGCCGCTTCGCCGTCTGCCGCGCCTCCGTGTCCAGGTCCCAGACCACCTCGAGGTGATCGGAGACGAAGCCGATCGGGCTGACCACCACACTCGTGGTGCCCGCCTCGGCGAGCGCGGCCAGGTGATCGTTGACGTCCGGCTCCAGCCACGGCACCTGGGGCGGGCCCGAGCGGCTCTGCCAGACCAGGTCGTACGGAAGGTCGGGCGCGGCGGCCGCGGCCACCAGCCGGGCCGTCTCGCGCAGCTGCGCCTCGTAGCGGCCGCCGTGCGGACCGGCGCTGGCCGCCATGGAGATGGGCACCGAGTGCGCGGTGAAGACCAGCCGGGTGCTCTCCCGCTTCGCCGGGTCGAGCTGGCCGAGCGCGGCACGTACCGCGTCGGTGTGCGGCTCGACGAAGCCCGGGTGGTCCCAGAACTGGCGCAGCTTCTCGATCATGGGCGCGTCCGGGCCAACCGCGGCGCGGGCCGCGGCGAGGTCCTCCTGGTACTGGCGGCAGGAGGAGTAGCCGCCGTACGCGCTGGTGACGAAGGCGAGGGCGTTGGTGATCCCGTCGTCGCGCATCTGCGTCACGGTGTCGGCGAGCATCGGGTGCCAGTTGCGGTTGCCCCAGTAGACCGGAAGATCCACACCATTCGCGACGAAGTCGGCACGGATCGCCGCGAGCAGGTCGCGGTTCTGCTGGTTGATCGGGGAGACCCCGCCGAAGTGCTGGTAGTGCTCGGCGACCTCGGCCAGCCGCTCCGGCGGCACGTTACGACCCCGGGTGACGTTCTGCAGGAACGGCAGCACATCCTCGGGCCGCTCCGGCCCCCCGAAACCGACAAGTAGCACCGCGTCGTACGCCATGGCTCCCATTCTTCCCCGCGGCCCGACGCCGACGACGACGGCCCCGCCAACGGGTGCCCCCGGTCGCGGCGGGGGCACCCTACGCCCGGTCAGGCGCCGAGGGCGTGGTAGCCACCGTCGACGTGCACGATCTCGCCCGTGGTGGCCGGGAACCAGTCCGAGAGCAGCGCCAGGCACGCGCGGGCGGCCGGCTCCTGGTCGGTGAGGCTCCAGCCCAGCGGGGCGCGCTCGGTCCAGGCGTCCTCGAACTGCTCGAAGCCGGGGATCGACTTCGCGGCCATGGTGCGCAGCGGGCCGGCCGAGACGAGGTTGCTGCGGATGCCCTGCTTACCGAGGTGCATCGCCAGGTAACGGGAGGCGGACTCCAGCCCGGCCTTGGCCACGCCCATCCAGTCGTAGACCGGCCAGGCCTTCGTCGCGTCGAAGGTGAGGCCGACCACCGCGCCGCCCGGGGACATCAGCGGCAGCGCCGCCACCGCCAGGGACTTGTAGGAGTACGTCGAGACGTGGACCGCGGTGGCCACGTCCTCCCACGGCGCGTCGAGGAAGCCGCCACCGAGGCAGCTCTGCGGGGCGAAGCCGATCGAGTGAACCACCCCGTCCAGGCCGTCGACGTGCTCGCGCACCTTGTCGGCGAGTCCGGCGAGGTGCTCGGTGTTCGTCACGTCGAGTTCGATCACCGGGGCCGGCTCGGGCAGCCGCTTGGCGATCCGCTCCACCAGGGAGAGCCGTCCGAAGCCGGTCAGCACGACCTGGGCCCCGTTCTCCTGCGCGAGCTTCGCCACCGAGAAGGCGATCGAGGCGTCGGTGATGACGCCGGTGACCAGCAGCCGCTTACCGGCCAGCAGTCCGGACATGCCGGGTTCCTCCGTCCTGTGTGGTGATCGGGGTCAGTGGCCCATGCCCAGGCCACCGTCGACCGGGATCACGGCGCCGGACACGTAGCCGGCGCCGTCCCCGGCGAGCCAGGTGACCACGGACGCGACCTCGTCCGGGTGGGCCATCCGGCCGGCCGGGATCGACTTGCGGATCTCCGCCTTGCGCTCGTCGGAGAGCACGGCCGTCATGTCCGTGTCGATGAAGCCCGGCGCCACCACGTTCGCGGTGATGTTGCGGCTGCCCAGCTCGCGGGTGATCGAGCGGGCCACCCCGACCAGGCCGGCCTTGCTGGCCGCGTAGTTCACCTGACCGGCGCCGCCGGCGAGGGCGACCACCGAGGAGACGAAGATCATGCGGCCCCACCGGGCGCGGAGCATCTTGGTCGAGGCGCGCTTCGCGCAGCGGAAGGCACCGGTCAGGTTGGTGTCGAGCACCTTGGTGAACTGCTCCTCGGACATCCGCAGGAGCAGCGTGTCGTCGGTCATGCCGGCGTTGGCGACCAGCACCTCGACCGGCCCGAGCTCCGCCTCGATCGCGGTGAAGGCGGCCTCCACCGACTCGGCGTCGGTGACGTCGCAGCGCACACCGAAGAAGCCCGCGGGGGCCTCCCCGCTGCGGTAGGTCACCGCCACCCTGTCGCCCTGCTTGGCGAAGGCCTGCGCGACGGCCAGTCCGATCCCCCGGTTACCACCGGTCACCAGCACGGTACGGGCCACGATTCCCCCTTGCGACGTCGCGAGCGCGGACGGGACGGAGCCTAGGCGTTACCGGCAGGTAAGCGCTAACCGGAGTGCCGTGTCACACCTGGGTACGACCCACGGAGTGGCTCCGTGGGGGCACGACCGGAACACCCCGTCGAACTACGCTGCGTGGGATGGATCGCAGTCCCGTCCGCACCGCCGTGGCGGCCCTCCGCCGCGCCGTGGCCGGGCCGGACTACCCCGCGCTCCGCCCGCCGCTGCGGCGCTGGCCCCGCGTGGCCGCCGTCGCGCGGACCGTCGGGCTGCTGGCGCTGGTCGGGTTGGCGCTGATCACCGTGTTGTTCCTGCTCGAATCGCGGAAGCTGACCGTCGGCACCGCCTGGCTGATCGCGATCCTCACCGTCGCGCCGCTGCCGCTGCTGCGGACCCGTCCGCTCTGGGCCTGGCGGGTCATGTTCGTCGGGCAGCTGTTCGGCACCTTCAACCGGAAGTCGACGGAGGCCTGGCCGTGGAACCCCACCCAGGTCCTCGTCATCCTCGTCGTGTTGATCGTCGTGGCCGCCCGGGTCGACCGCGCCGTGCTGGTCTGGATCGGCCTGTTCAGCCTCATCCCGGTCTGGATCTTCGTCCCACCGGCCAACCAGGTCGCCATCATCCTGCTCTTCGTCGTGCTGCTCATCGTCGGCGACCTGGTGCGGCACAACACGCACGCCCGGCGGGCGCTGGCCGAGCAGGCCGAGCTGAGCGAGCTGGAGAAGGCCCGGCGGGCGGTGCTGGAGGAGCGCACCCGGATCGCCCGGGAGATGCACGACGTGGTCGCCCACCACATGTCGATGATCGCCGTGCAGGCCGAGACCGCTCCGTACCGGCTCGACGCGGTGCCCGGCCCGGCACGCGACGAGTTCGCCGCCATCGCCGACTCCGCCCGCGCCGCGCTGACCGACATGCGGCGGCTGCTCGGCGTGCTGCGCAGCGAGACGGAGCAGGCCGGCACCGCGCCACAACCCGACCTCCCGGAGCTGCCCGCCCTGGTGGCGGCCGCCCAGCGCGCCGGCATGACGGTCACCCTCGACGACGGCGCGCCGGCCGACCTGCCGGCACCGGTCGGGCTGGCCGCGTACCGGATCGCGCAGGAGGGGCTGGCCAACGCGGCCCGGCACGCCGCCGGCGCAGCGGTGCGCGTCACGCTGCGCGCCCACGACGGACGGTTGACGGTACGGGTGTCGAACGCCGCCGGCGGCGCGCCGGCCGCAGCGGACCGGGCGGGCGGCGGGCACGGGCTGACCGGCATGCGGGAACGCGCCGTCGCCCTCGGCGGTACGTTCACCGCCGGGCCCCTCGACGACGGCGGCTACGCGGTCGAGGCGGTGCTGCCGTACGCCGACGAGGAGGAGACGTCATGATCCGGGTGCTGATCGCCGACGACCAGGCGATGGTGCGGCAGGGCTTCGGCGCGCTGCTCGCCGCCCAGCCGGATCTGCTGGTGGTCGGCGACGCGGCGGACGGCGCGCAGGCGGTCGCCGCCACCCGGCGGCTCGACCCCGACGTGGTGCTGATGGACGTCCGGATGCCGGTGCTGGACGGGCTGGCCGCCACCCGCAAACTGCTCGGCGACGGGCCCGCGCAGCGGCCCCGGGTGCTCATCCTCACCACCTTCGACCTGGACGACTACGTCTACGAGGCGCTCCGCGCCGGGGCGAGCGGCTTCCTGCTCAAGGACGCGCCGGCCGCCGACCTGGTGCACGCGGTGCGGGTGGTGGCCGGCGGAGACGCCCTGCTCGCCCCGGCGGTGACCCGCCGGCTGATCGCCGAGTTCGCGGCCCGCCCGGAGCGACACCGGCCCCGCCCCACCGAGCTGGCCGCGTTGACGCCGCGCGAGACCGAGGTGCTGCGGCTGATCGCCCGCGGCCGGTCCAATCAGGAGATCGCCACCGACCTGGTCGTCGCCGAGCAGACCGTGAAGACGCACGTGGGCCGCATCCTCATGAAGCTGCACCTGCGGGACCGGGCGCAGGCGGTGGTGCTGGCGTACGAGACCGGTCTGGTCGCCGCCGGCGAGTAGCCCCGCAGTATCGGGGCGGGAATCCCACCCCAGGCTGACGCTCGCCCCGCTCTCCCCCGTGCACTCTCCCCTCCGACAACCGGAGGGAGAACACGATGCGTTGGACCGACCCCACCCGAGCCGCGCTCGCCGTCCTGCTCGGCGCCGGCCTGCTCCTCGGCCGACCGGCGCCCGGCACGGCGGCGGGCTTCGTCGAGGCGTACCCGGTCACCGCGGCGGCGATGCGCGCCGCCGGCCCGCCGTACGCCGACTGGGCGGCCCAGGGACGGCGGTTCCTGGTCTTCGACCCCCGTGGTGACGGCCGCGCCGTCGAGGTCCTGGGCGACCTGGACACGGCCGACCGCATCGCGGTGCTGGTGCCGGGAGTGGGCACCACGCTGCCCGACTTCGATCGGGGACTGGGCGGGATCGCCCGACGCGCCCTCGCCGGGCAGGCCCGTGCGCTGCACGAAGCGGTGCGGGCAGCGGATCCGGGCGCCCGGGTGGCGGTACTGGCCTGGCTCGGCTACGACGCGCCGGACGGTGTGCTCGCCGCTGCCGGCCCGGCCCCCGCCCACCGGGGCGCCGCCGCGCTGCGGGCGACGCTACGCGGGCTGGCCGCACAGCACCCGTCGGCCACGGTGACGGTGGTGGGGCACAGCTACGGCGCGCTCGTCGCCGGGCTGGCCGTCGACCACGCGCCGGCCCAGGTCACCGACGTGGTCACCCTCGGCGGGGTCGGCACCGGAGTGGATCGGGCCGCCGGGCTCGGCCCGGGCCGACGGATCTGGGCGGCGGAGGCCCCGGACGACTGGATTCGTCGGGTACCACCGGTGCGGCTGCCCGGCCTCGGACACGGCCGACGCCCCGCCGACCCGGACTTCGGCGCCCGTGCCCTGCCCGCCGCCGACGTGCACGGGCACGACGGTTACCTCGTCCCGGGCACCAGCACGCTGGCCGCGGTGGCGGCGGTCGTGCTCACCGGAGCCGCCGCCGGCCCGACCGGGGTGGCCCGATGACCCGGGACTGGCCCGTCGACGCGCTGCGCGGGTACGCCGTGGCCGCCGTGGTGCTCGGGCACTGGCTGGTGACCGGTCTGGTGCTCACCGACGACGGGTCCCTCGGACAGGCCAGCCCGCTCGCCGCGATGCCCGCCCTCGCACCGGCGACCTGGGTGCTGCAGGCGCTCGGCCTCTTCTACTTCACCGCCGGGTACGCCTCCGCGCGGTCGGCCGCCCGGTACCGGGGCGGCCAGGGCCGCTGGCTCGCCCGCCGCCTGCGCCGGCTGGTGCTGCCCGCCGTCGCGCTGCTCGGCAGCGGTGCCGCGGTGCTGCTGGCGGCGACCGTGGCCGGTGTCCCGGACCGCACGCTCGCCGTCGCGCTGACCCTCGCGGTGAGTCCCCTGTGGTTCCTGCTGCCACTCTGCGCCCTGGTGGCGCTGACCGGCCCGCTGCGGGCGGCCGTACGCCGGTGGGGGCCGTGGTGGTGCGTCGTGCCGGCGGTCGCCGCGGTGGCCGGCGCCGACCTGGCCGACCGACTGCTGCCGGCGGTCGACGGTCTGCTGCCGGTGCGTCTGTTGGCCGCCTGGGCGGTGCCCTACCTGCTCGGCCTGGCGTACGCCGACGGGCGGCTCACCGGCCGCAGACCGGCGGCCGCGCTGGCGGCCTGCGGCGTGGGGACGGTCGCCGCCCTGATCTCGGCCGGATACCCGGCCAGCGCCGTCGGGGTGCCCGGGGCGGCGATGTCCAATTTGAACCCGCCCTCGCTGTTCGCGGTCGGCCTGGCGGTCACCCAGATCGGGCTGGGGCTGCTCGCCCGCCCGGTACTGCTGCGACTCGCCCGCCGGCCGCGGCCCGCCCGGGCGGTCGAGGTGGTGAACCGGTACGCGCTGCGGATCTACCTCTGCCACCAGCCCGTCCTGGTCGGGGTCACCGCGCTCGCGGCGCACGTCGGCGGAGCGCTGCCCGGGCTGCACACCGCCCCGGACGGCCCGCGCTGGTTACTGGCCCGCGCGGGTTGGCTGCCGCTGCTCGTCCTGGTGCTGGCGGCGCTCGTCCACCGGCGCTCGGTGGGCCCGGCCACCTCGACCCGGCCGGGGGGCCGTCGGCGCTCGGTAGACCCCGCCACCTCGACCTCTCCGGGCGGCTCCCGGCGCCCGGCGGGCCCCGCCACCTCGGCCCGGCCGGTGGGCCGGCCGGAGGCACCCGCCGGATGTGAGCCTCTCTCCGCCCGGGTATATGATGTTCATCGTTCCGAGCCCCGCCGACCGCAGGAGGTGATCGCTGTGCGAGATAGCGATCCTCCCAGTCGTGGCCGGGCCGATCGTCAGCCCCGCTGAGCCACGGCTTCAGCAGGTGAGCTGACCCAGCTTCGCTCCCGCACGTCACACACCCGGCTCTCCGGTCGGGGTGACGTCGTGTGCCGCCCGTCGTCCGAGGCGGCCGGGAGCCCCCCGGTCACGAGTTCGTGTGCGCGTCCTGACCCACCCGACCGCCCCGGCGCGCCCGAGGCTGTCCAGTCGCCACTCGGAGTCGACCATGAGCCGTTACGTCGCCCCGCTGGGGTTCACCCTCGCCGCCGTCTGGGTGGCGGTCCTCTTCGTCCTCGCCGGGCGCTGATCGATCACGCTCGCCGGGCACCGACCGATCACGTCGGCGTTCGCGCACCGCTCCTCGACCCGCCGTGCTCGTGGTCGGCCGAGACACAACCGTCCCGGCCGATCACGAGGGCGGCCGGCCGTCACAGCATCCGGGACGACCAGAGCAGGCTCAGCGCCCCGGCGCAGAGCGCGAGCAGCAGCGCGACACCCGCGTACCACTGGGTGATCTCCCGAGGCTCCGTCCGGAACCCGATCGAGCTGCCCATGTCCTGGTAGACCTGCTTCAGTTCGGTCACCGAGGCCGCCTCGTAGAAGTAGCCCTCGGTCGTCTCGGCCAGCTCCGCCAGGGCCAACCGGTCCACCGGCACCCGTTGCAGCTGCCCGCCGATGTCCACCTGCCCGCCGTCGGTGCCGAAGGCGATGGTGGAGACCGGCACGTTCGCCGCCTGCGCGGCCGCGGCCGCCTCCTCCACGGCGCGCCCCGCGGTGCGGTAGCCGTCGGAGAGCAGCACGATCCGGGCCGGCGGGATGCCGGCGGCACCGTCGGCGGGCACCGAGCGGATCGCCTCCAGGCTGGTGAAGACGGCCTCCCCGGTGGCGGTCGCCTCGGCGAGCACCAGCCCGTCGATCGCGCCGGTCACCGCGCCCCGGTCCTTGGTCGGCGGCACCAGCACGTTCGCCGACTTCGCGAAGGAGACCAGCCCCAGGTTGTAGCTCTCCGGCAGCTCGTCGACGAACTGCTTCGCCGCCTCCTGGGCGGCCTCCAGCCGGTTCGGCGCCACGTCGTCGGCCTGCATCGACAGCGACACGTCGATGGCGAGCATGACGGTCGCCCGCTCCAGCGGCTCCTTGGTGTCCACGGCCGGCCGGGCCAGCGCGGTGGCGAGTACGAGCAGGCAGAGCAGGAACGCGGTCGCCGGCACGTGCCGACGCCAGCCGAGGCCCTTCGGCGCGAGGGTGCGCAGCAGCTCCACGTTGGTGAAGCGCATCGCGTACGCGCGGCGGTTCAGCTGCCGCCACACGTAGAACGCGGCGAGGGCGAGCACCGGCAGCACAGCCAGCAGCCACCACGGTTGCACAAAACGGATCATCGTGTCGTCCCTCGGGTGCGGGTGTGCCGCTGCGCGGCCACGAAACGCACCATGTCCAGCAGCCAGTCTCGGTCGGTACGCAGGCGAAGATGCGCCGCCCCGGCGCCCCGTAGCGCGGCGGAGATCTCCGCGCGCTGGGCGGCGGCCGCCTCGGCGTAACGGTGGCGCAGCCGCGGGTCGGCCGTCTGCACCTCGTGCAGCTCGCCGCTCTCCGGGTCGACCACCGGCAGTACACCCACGTCGGGCAGCTCCAGCTCACGCGGGTCGACCACCTCGACGGCCAGCACGTCGTGACGTACCCGCAGCTTGCGCAGCGGCCGGCTCCACTGCGCGGGCGGGGCGAGGAAGTCGGAGACGACCACCGCCAGACCACGCCGGCGGGGCGGCCGGTTCAGCATCTCGATCAGGGCGCCCAGGTCGCTGCGGCCCGGCCTCAGTTCGGTGCCGGCGACCGCGCGGAGCAGGCCCTGGGCCTCCCGGCGCCCGGACCGGGCGGGCATCCGGGTCAGTACACCGGGACCGGCGGGTGGTGGACCGCCGCGACGTCGACCGGCGGGCGCCGCCCCGGCTCCGGTGCCGATCACCGCGCCGACCCGGTTGCCGCCGCGCACGGTCAGGTGGGCCATCGCGGCCACGGTGGCCACCACCACGTCCCGCTTCAGCCACCTCCCGGTGCCGAAGTCGAGGCTCGCGGAGAGGTCCACCGCCAGCCACGTCTCCAGCTCCCGGTCGGCGACGGTCCGTCGGACGTGCGCGGTGGTGGTACGCGCGGTCACCGGCCAGTCCATCCGGCGTACGTCGTCGCCGGGGCGGTACTCACGCGACTCCCCCGCCTCGCTGCCGGGGCCGGGCAGCAGTCCCACGTAGTCGCCCTGCAGGAGCCCGTCGAGCTTGCGGGTGACCAGCAGTTGGAGGCGGGAGAGGACGGCCTCCGACCGGTCGGCGGGGGCGGGACGAGGGGTGGCTGAGGTCACGGGTGCTGCCCGGGCCATCCGGCGGCCGGGGGCGGCGCGACGGGCGTCGGCGTCGCCTGCTGTCTCGGCGCCACCGAGGGCAGCGGGATGGTGGCCATCACGCGGTGGACGATGTGGTCGGCCGGTACGTCGTCGGCGAGCGCGTCGTAGCTGAGGACCAGCCGGTGGCGCAGGATGTCCGGCGCGATGTCCTGCACGTCCTGGGGCAGCGCGTAGTCCCGGCCGCGGAGCAGCGCCAGCGCCCGGCTGGCCCGGACCAGCCCGAGCGAGGCGCGCGGGCTGGCACCGTACTGGATGAGCTGCGCGACGTCCGGCATGCCGTGCTCGGCCGGGGTTCGGGTGGCGAGCACCAGCCGGACCGCGTAGTCGACCAGGGCGTTGTGCACGAAGACCTGGTCCGCCTTGCGTTGCAGCGTGACGAGGTCGGTGGCGCTGAACACCGGCGTCGGTTCCGGCGCGGCCACCCCCATCCGGTAGACGATCTCCCGTTCCTCGGCGTCGGTGGGGTAGCCGACCACGATCTTCATGAGGAAGCGGTCCCGCTGCGCCTCCGGCAGCGGGTAGACACCCTCCTGCTCGATCGGGTTCTGGGTGGCCATCACCAGGAACGGGTCCGGCACCCGGTGGGTCTCCCCACCGATCGAGACCTGCCGCTCGCTCATCACCTCGAGCAGCGCCGACTGCACCTTGGCCGGCGCCCGGTTGATCTCGTCGGCGAGCAGGAAGTTCACGAAGACCGGACCGAGTTCGGTGTCGAACTTCTCGCTCGACTGCCGGTAGATGCGGGTGCCCATGATGTCGGCCGGCACCAGGTCGGGGGTGAACTGCACCCGCGCGAACGAACCTCCGACGACCTTGGCGAGGGTCTCCACGGCGAGGGTCTTGGCCACCCCGGGCACCCCTTCGAGCAGGCAGTGACCGCGGGCGAGGAGCGCGACGACCATCCGCTCCACCATCCGGTCCTGCCCGACGATCACCCGCTTGATCTCGAAGAGCGCCCGTTCGAGCAGGGTCGCGTCCTCGGCGGGGGTGGTCACCGGCGCGGGCGCCTGCGGTGCTGTTCCGTTCGGCGTCGGGGCGTCGGGCGTGGTCGGCTGGGCCACCGGTCCTCCACAGCATGATCGGTTGTCGCGGCGTGGTGCGTGTCAAGACTCGCATGCCCGGCTGAGTACCGAGGTGGGGAGAAGGCGATTTCCGCCACCGCGTCCTGAGCGACCGGATCGCCACCTTCGGGGTGGACAGAAAGGGCACCGGCGCGTGTACGATTCACCCGTCGCCGGGCGGCTCCCCCCGTGGCCGCCCGGCGCTCAACCTCTCTCTCCCGTCGCCACCCTAGACTGGCCGGGATGAGCACTCCCTTCCCCACCGACGAGCCGCTGATCTGCTCGGCCAAGGGATGCCACGCGCCCGCGACGTGGGAGCTGCGGTGGAACAATCCCCGACTGCACGACCCCGACCGGCGCAAGACGTGGCTCGCCTGCCCCGCGCACCGCGAGACGCTCGGCGACTTTCTCGACGCACGCGGCTTCCTGCGTGCGGTCGTACCACTGGCCGGATCGCCTACGCTCGAAGCGTGAGCGCGCAGAACGGAACACCCCGGTGAGCGCCGCGGAGTCCCACCAGCCGCCGGCCGTGCCGGGCCCCCTCCCGTCCGGGCCGGGCCGACCGTCGGCGGGACCGCTGGAGCCGTGGCCGGAGACCGTCCGCTGGCAGCCGATCTCCCGGGACCTGATCTGGGTCGAGTTGCTCCGGCTCGCCGCCGTGCTGGCGGTCGTCGGGGTGGGCGTGGTGATCGGCTGGGTCCTCAGCGGGCACTGGATCTTCGGGCTCGCCCTCGCGGTCGTCCTGCTGCTGGGGGTGGGTCGCGCCGTCTCGATCGTCCGCGCGGTCGGGGCCTGGGGCTACGCCGAGCGCTCCGACGATCTGCTGGTGCGGCACGGGCTGCTGGTCCGGCGGCTCTCCATCGTCCCGTACGCCCGGATGCAGTTCGTCGACGTCAGCGCCGGGCCGCTGGAGCGCGCCTTCGACCTCGCCACCGTCCAGCTGCACACCGCCGCGGCGGCGAGCGACGCACGGGTGCCGGGGTTGCGGCCGGCCGAGGCGTCCCGGCTGCGCGACCGGCTCACCGCCCTGGGCGAGGATCGGGCGGAGGGGCTGTGATCGTCCACTCCGGCCCGTGGCCGGTCGCCCCGGAGCGCGCCCGATGAGCGACGGACCGGCCGAGCCGGCCGCCCGCCCACCCGCGCCGCCCCCCGAGCCGCCGCCCGCCGGCACGCCGGCCCCGCCGGTGCCGACGGCACCACCGGCATCCGCACCCGCAGCTCCGCCGACGACATACCCCGCCGCCCCGCCATACCCGAGCGCGCCGTACCCCGGCGCTGCGCCGTACCCGGATGCCCCGCCCTACCCCGGTCCCCCGCCCCACCCGGGCGCTCCGCAGTACCCGGGCGCGCCGCAGTACCCCGGTGGTCCGCAGTACCCGGGCGCGCCGCAGTACCCGGGCGCGCCGTCGTACCCCGGGTCGGCGCCGTACCCCGGCGGAACCTGGCCCGCGGGGCCCTACGGCCCGCCGCAGCCGGCCGGGCCGGGCGGGTACGTCCGACCCGGTCCGCCGGCCTGGAGCAACCCGGTGGAGCCCCGGCAGCGACTGCACCCGCTGAGCCCCGCCCTGCACGGCGCCAAGTCGCTCGTCGTGGTGATCGCCGGCCTCTCCTGGTCGACCCTGTCCCGGGTGGGCTTCGGCTGGTTCGCCGCGCTGGTGGTCGCGCTGGCCCTCGGGGCGACCGTGCTCTCGATCATCAGCTGGTACAACACCGGCTACCACGTGGTCGGCCGGGAGCTGCGGGTGTACGAGGGGTTGCTCTGGCGGCGTACCCGCGCGATCCCGCTGGAGCGGTTGCAGGCCGTCGAGGTGGTCCGGCCGCTGCTCGCCCAGCTGACCGGGCTGGCCGAGCTACGACTGGAGGTGGTCGGCGGCGGCAAGACCGAGGCGCCGCTGGCGTACCTCACCGTGGCCGACGCGGCCGGGCTGCGGGCCCGACTGCTGGCCCTCGCCGGCCAGGCCGGGCAGCCCGCGGTCGCGCCGACCCCCGGCGAAGCGGTAGCCGCTCCGGCCGAGCCGGTCACCACGGCGACCCAGGTGCCGCCCGGCCGGGCGCTGCACACCGTGCGCAACAACGATCTGCTGGTCAGCCAGCTGCTCACCCCGCAGGCGTTCCTGCTGCCGTTCGGCGTGGCGTTCGTGGTGGTGCAGTTCCTCTCCGAGGACTCCTGGTCGTTCATCGCGGTGGCGAGCACGCTCACCGCGATGGCCGGGGTGGTGCTGCAACCCGTCCGCCGGGTCCTCGACGACTGGAACTTCCGGATCGCGCGCGACGACGGGACGCTGCGGGTACGCAACGGCCTACTGGAGACCCGGGCGCAGACCGTCCCGCTGCACCGGGTGCAGACCGTACGGGCCACCTGGCCGCTGCTCTGGCGGATGAAGGGCTGGCTGCGGCTGCGGTTGGAGGTGGCCGGCTACTCGGTCGGCGAGGGCGACGAACGCAACCGTCCGGACCGGCTGCTGCCCGTCGGCGACCTGCGCACCGCCGAGTTGATCGTGGGCGAGGTGCTGCCCGGGGTACGCCTGACCGGGCTGCCGCTCACCCCACCGCCGTCGCGGGCCCGCTGGCTGCACCCCCTCGGGCGCAACGCCCTCGGCGCCGGGCTGCACGAACGGGTCGTGGTGGTCCGCTCCGGGCTGCTCACTCGGCAGCTGACCGTCGTGCCGTACGCCCGGATCCAGAGCGTGCGCGTGGTGCAGGGGCCGCTGCAGCGCTGGTTGCGGCTCGCCACCGTGCACGCGGACACCGCCGGCGGTTCGGGTGCGGCGGCCGAGTCCCGTGACGTCGCCGAGGCGTGGGCGCTCGCCGCCGAGCTGGCCGCGCGCACGCACGCCGCCCGCCGGGTCACCGGCTGACCGGAAACCGGCTCAGCCGGTGATCCGGACCTGGGCCGGGTCGGCGGCCGGCGCGGCGTCGCCGGCCGGCGGCTTCCCAGCGGCCGGACGGTCGTCGGTCGGCGTCGGGCCACCGCCCGTCGCCGGAGCATCGGCCGGTCCCCGGCGGGCCCGTCGGGCGGCCCACCATCGCTCGGCCAGACCGACGACGAGGAACGTCACCCCGACGTACGCCCAGCCGACCAGCACGTCGATCACGTAGTGCTCGCCCGAGTAGACCAGGGTGAAGGTCATCGCCAGCGGGTAGGCCAGCAGCAGCGGCCACCAGCGCTTGCGGGTGGACGTCAGGAAGAACAGCACCACGAAGAGCGCCCAGGCGGTGTGCAGCGACGGCATCGCGGCCACCGGGTTCGAGGCGATCTGGCCGGCGTTGAGCAGGTTGCCGGCGCCGTGCATGCCGAACTCCTTCCACCCCCGGGTGGAGATGCGGGCCACCTCCTCGATCAGGCCGTTCTGCGCGGCCCACCACGGCGGGGCCGCCGGGTAGAGGAAGTAGGTGACCAGCCCCGCGGCGCAGAGGAAGCCCCAGCGCCGCATGTACGCCCCCCAACGCGCCCGGTTGCGCAGCCAGAGCACCGCGGCGGCGCTGAGCGCGACCACGAAGTGGGAGAAGTAGACCCAGCTGGCCGCGACGTCCCACCACTGCACCTCGGGCCGGTACAGGTGCTGCTGGAGCCAGATGGTGGGCACCTGCCCGCCCGTCGCCCAGCCGAACATGAAGCGGTCGGCGGCGACCAGCTCGTACGCGTGTGGGGTGGCGCCGTTGTCCGCGAAGCCGCGGGAGAGGTTGTACACGGCGAAGAGCAGCACCACCGGCACCCAGTCCCGGGCGAACCGCAGGTGGCTGCGCCAGGGCCGGGACGAGTGCCAGGCGATCGTGGCCGCCCAGATCCAGAGGAACGCGTACGCCGGGTCGGTGGGGAGCCCGATCAGGAGCCAGCCGGCGACGAAGGCCACCGCCCAGATCGTCATGGCGACCAGGCGGCGACGCCCGCCGTCCGGCGGCGGGGACGGGTCGGTCCGGGCGGGGGGCTGGGGGTCAGTCACGACGGCCATCGCGGTCAAGGTTAACGGCGGGCGGGACATCGACCGACGCCAGCCACCAGCGCGTCGGCGCAGCCGGTCGCCGGACCCGGGCGGAGGGCGTCGGCCTCCGGGGCCGTCCGCCCGTCGCGGGCATGGCCCCCGAGCCGCCCGGCACCTAGGCTGTGGGCCATGCAGGAACAGCCCGAGCCCGGTATCGCGCCGGGGCTGAGCGCCCGGGTGGAGTTGACCGTCACCGACGCGGACACCGCGCAGGCGGTCGGCTCGGGGGACGTGCCGGTGCTGGGCACGCCCCGCGTCCTGGCGCTCGCCGAGGCGGCGACGGTGGCCGCGACCGCCCGGAGCCTGCCGGCCGGCATGACGACCGTGGGGATCCGCGTCGAGCTCGACCATCGGGCCGCCACCCCGGTCGGGGGGCGGGTGCAGGCGCAGGCCCGGCTCGCCGAGGTCGACGGGCGGCGGCTGGTGTTCGAGGTGCGGGTGACCGACGGCGAGGAGGTGGTGGCCGACGGGCGCGTGGAGCGGATGCTCGTCGACCGCCGGCGCTTCGTGGAGCGGGTGACCCGCACCGCATGACCGGCAGCTTCGTCGAGGTCGCCGACGGGGTGCACGTCCTCAACGAGCCGGTGCTCGACGTCAACGTCACGCTCGTCGTCGGCGACGGCGCCGCCCTGCTCGTCGACACGCTCTCCACCGCCGGTCAGGCCGCCGAACTCGCCGCCGCCGCCCGGGCGGTGACGACCGCCGGGTGGACGGTGGTGAACACCCACCGCCACTTCGACCACTGCTTCGGCAACGCGGTCCTCGCGGCGGCCCCGCCCCGCCCGGTCTACGCGCACGAGCGGGTGACCACCGCGCTGCGGGAGCACCCGGACCGGCTGCGCCGGGAGGCGTACGACGAGGTGTCGGCCGACTGGCCGGCGCTCGCCCCCGGGCTGGCCGACACCGTGCTGCTCGCCCCGACCCACTCGGTGCGCGTGGAGACGGTGTTGGACGTGGGCGGCCGGCGGGTGCTGTTGCGTCACCCCGGCCCCGGCCACACCGACGGCGATCTGGTGGTGCACGTGCCCGACGCGGCGGTGCTGGTCGCCGGGGACCTGGTCGAGGAGAGCGGGCCGCCCGCGTTCGAGGACGCGTACCCGCTGCGCTGGCCGGACGCGGTGGCCGACCTGTTGCGGTTGTGCACAGCGGCGACGGTGGTGATCCCCGGGCACGGCCGGCCGGTGGGCGTGGAGTTCGTCCGGAGCCAGCACCGGCAGCTCACGGAGTTGGCCGGGCTGATCCGGGAGGGGTATCGCGACGGGGTCGCCCCGGAACGGCTCGCGGTCGACGCCCCGTTCGGCCCGGAGGCCGCGCTGACGGCGATCCGCCGGGGCTACGCCGAACTCGACGCCACCGGCGGCTGAGCGGGCGGTCAGCCGGATTCGCGGAGCAGCTCGGCGAGGCGCTCCAGGTGCGGCACGGCGGCGGTCAGCGCGTCCCGCGCCTCGGGGTCGAGCTGGTTCAGCGCGTCGGTGAGCAGGGCCACCCGGTGCCGGTGGTGGTCGGCGATCCGCTGCCGCGCGGCCTCGGTGCTCCGCAGCCGCGCCACCCGGCCGTCCACCGGGTCGCGCTCGCGGAGCACCAGTCCGGCCGCGACCAGGTCGCGGACCAGCGTGCTGACGGTGTTCGGCGCGGTACGCATCCGGGCGGCCGCCTCCTTGACGCTCACGCCCGGGTGCGCGTGGACCAGCAGCATCAGCTCCGCCTGCGCGTCGGGCAGCTCGGCGCGGTTCGCCCGCCGGGTCGCCGAGCGGCGCAGCAACCGGTGCAGATCGCCCACGAGCGCGCCCAGCCGCGCCATGCTCTCGCTCGACATGACCTTCCTCACGGGGAAATACCTCTGACTACAGAGCTAAGGTTACCCGCTGGAGTCGCCGTGCTGGGGGGAGAACCGTGGTCCAGGTCGCGCACACACCCGTACCACCGCCGTCGGGCGGCCGCGAGGCGAACGCCGGGCCGGCGCGCGGCGGTGCGGGCCTGGTGGCGCTGCTCGGCCTCTTGACCGCGTTCGGGCCGCTCTCCCTGGACATGTACCTGCCGGCGTTTCCCGCCATGGCTCGCGACCTCGGGGCGGATCAGGCGCACATCCAGCTCTCGCTCACCGCCTGCCTGGTCGGCACCGCCGTCGGACAGTTCGTGACGGGCCCGCTCAGCGACCGGTTGGGGCGGCGCCGGCTGGTGCTCGCCGGGGTGCTCGCGTACGCCCTGTTCTCCCTGGTCTGCGCGGTCTCACCGAACGCCTCGGCACTGGCCGTGGCGCGCTTCGCGCAGGGCTTCGCCGGCGGGATGGGCGTCGTGGTGGCGCGGGCGGTGGTCCGCGACCTGCACTCCGGCCGGGCCGCGGCGAAGTACTTCTCCCAGCTCACGCTGATCTTCGGCGTCGCCCCGGTCGCCGCACCCGGCATCGGCAGCCTGGTGCTGCGGTTCGGCTCGTGGCGGGCGGTCTTCGTCGTCCTCGCGGTGATCGGCCTGCTGCTCGCCGTGGCGGTCGCCCGGCGGTTGCCCGAGACCCTCCCGGTCGAGCGGCGCAACGGCGCCGGCCTGGCCAGCACCGTGCGGACGATGCGCATGCTCGCCACGGACCGGATCTACGTCGGCTACGTGCTCACCCAGGCGCTCGCCTTCGCCGGGCTGTACGCCTACATCTCCGGCTCGTCCTTCGTCTTCCAGGACGTCTTCGGCGTCTCCGACACCACCTTCAGCCTGATCTTCGGGCTCAACGCGCTGGGCCTGGTCGCCCTCGGCCAGGCCAACGCGCGGCTGCTCGACCACTCGGGCCCACGGACACTGCTGACGCGCACCCTGATGGTCGGCACCGTGGCCGCCGCCGGGCTGCTCGCGGGTGCGGTGGTCGGCAGCCCGTGGACGGTGGCGGCCTGTCTCTTCGTCTTCGTCGCCTCGCTGGGCATGGTGGCGCCGAACAGCACCGCGCTCGGGCTGGACCGCCATCCCCGGCACGCCGGCAGCGCGGCAGCGCTGCTCGGCACGGTCCAGTCGGTGATCGGGGCGCTCGCCGCCCCGCTGGTCGGTCTCGGCGGCGAGGGCAGCGGCGTGCCGATGGCCGCGGTGGTCGCGGGCGCCGTCGTGCTCTCCCTCGGCACCGTCCTGACCCTGACCCGCCGCGCGTCCGACTGAGGCCACCGTCCACCGGGTCGCGCCCGCACCACACCGATCCGGCCGCGACCCGCTCGCGTGCCCAGCCGCCGGGAGGGCGCGACTCAGTCGGCGAAGCGGGCCAGGACGGCGTCGCGGGTCGGCATCGACGTGGCCCCACCGGGCGACTCGCAGACCAGCCCGGCGACGCGCAGCGCGAACACCACCCGCTCGATCCACTCCGCAGGCTCCGCCGGTTCACCGCCCACGAGCAGGTCGGCGATGATCGCCGCCATCACCGAGTCGCCCGCGCCGGTGGTGTCCACCGGGTCGATCCGGGGCGCCGGCACCCGGACCGGGTCCGCGTCGGCGGCGGCGAGCAGGGCGCCGTCGGCCCCGAGGGTCACCACCACCGTCGCCGCACCGAGTTCCCGCAGGTACGCGGCGACGCCCTCGGTCGGTTCGCCGGGATAGAGCAGCGCGGCGTCGGCCTCGCTGAGCTTGACCACGTGCGCGCCGGCGGCGAACTCGGCCACCACCTCGCGCAGCTCGGTCAGCGCGGCCGTGCCGTCGAGCAGCCGCGGGCGCACGTTCGGGTCGAAGACCCGCAGGCCGGAGGCGAGCGACCAGGCCCGTCGGGCCGCGGCCAGCACCGTCGGCCGGAGCAGCACCACGGACCCGCAGTAGAGCACGTCGGCCCCCTCCACCAGGGCCACGTCGAGGTCGTCGACGTCGAGCAGCCCGTACGAGGGCGGCTCGCCGTAGAAGCGGAAGTCCGGCTCCGCGCCCGAGTGCGTGATCACCGCGAGCGCGGTCGACGCGGGCACGGTGACCACCCCGTCGAGCCCGACGCCGGCCGAGGCGAGGAAGTCACGGATGCGGCCGGCCAGGGCGTCGTCGCCGAGCGAGCCGACGAACTGCGCCGCGCCGCCGAGCCGGGCCACCCCGACCGCGACGTTCAGCGGCCCGCCGCCGATCGCCTGCCGGTAGACCGGCGCCCCGTCGTACTCGGTCTCGATCAGGTCGACGAGTGCCTCACCGAGCACCATCGCGTATCCCATTCCGGTCCCTCCCGTTGTCGCAGGCCGCCGCGCCGCCCGACGGAACGGGGTCACCCGCGCCCGACGTCACGCTCGGAGAGATCTTGTCGTACCAGGCTGGCACAGTGCGCACCGTGGCGAATGTCGAAGAGACGGTATTGACGTACTGGGCCGCGTGCGAGAGCCGGGACTGGGCGCGGATGGGCGCGCTGCTCGCCGACGACGTGGTCTACCACCTGCCGCAGAGCCGGGAGCGGATCCGGGGCCGCGACGCGTACCTCCAGTTCAACCGGGAGTACCCGGGCCGGTGGCGGTTCTCGGTGACCCGGGTGACCGGCGCCGGCGCGCGGGTCGCCAGCTGGATCACCGCCACCTCCGACGCCGAGGAGCTGCCGGCGGTGACCTTCTTCGACCTGGACGAGGCGGGCCTGATCAGCGTCATCACCGAGTTCTGGCCGGAGCCCTACGAGCCGCCACCGGGGCGCGAGCACCTCGTCGAGCGCTACCCGGCCGCCACGGCGCGATCCGCCTGACCGGGGCCGTGGATCGGTCCGGCCAGCTCGGCCAACGGCCGTCCACTGCCCCGCCAACGGTCCGCGACGATCTGCGCCGCCACGCTGACCGCGGTCTCCTCGGGGGTACGACCACCGAGGTCCAGCCCGATCGGCGAGGCGAGCCGGGCGAGCTGTTCAACGGTCACCCCCGCCTCGCGTAGGCGCTTGCGCCGCTCGTCGTGGGTACGCCGGGAGCCCATCGCCCCGACGTACGCCATCGGCCGGCGCAGCGCCAACGCGAGCACCGGCACGTCGTACTTCGGGTCGTGGGTCAGCACACAGATCGCCGTGCGCCCGTCGATCCGGCCCGCGTCGAGCTCCGCCTGCAGGTAGCGGTGCGGCCAGTCGACCACCACCTCGTCCGCCTCCGGGAAGCGCCGGGCGGTGGCGAAGACCGACCGCGCGTCGCAGACCGTCACCCGATAGCCGAGGAACGCCCCGATCCGGGTCACCGCCGCGGCGAAGTCGATGGCACCGAAGACGATCATCCGGGGTGGGGTGGTGTACGCCGCGACGAAGAGACTGACCCCGCTGCCGCGGCGCTGCCCGTCGTAGCCGTACCGGAGCATTCCGCTGCGGCCGGCGGTGAGCAGTCCGAGCGCGTCCGCGGCGGCCGCGGCGTCCAGCCGCTCGCTGCCGAGCGAGCCGAGGACCCGCTCCCCGGCGAGCACCAGCCGTCGGCCCAGCCGCCCCGCCGGATCGGCGGGAGCCGTGCCGGGTTCGTCGCCGGCGTCGGCCCCGACGCAGGTGACGACGGCGGTCGGCGCCCCGCTCCGGCGCGCCCCGGCGACCGTGCCGAGCTGCGGGAAGCCGATGGGCTCGATCCGCTCGACGAAGACCTCCAGCACTCCGCCGCAGGTCAGGCCGACGGCGAACGCGTCGTCGTCGCTGACGCCGTAACGGATGAGTTCGGGCGTACCACCGGCGAGCACCTCGCGTGCCCGCTCGTAGAGGTCCGCCTCGACGCAGCCGCCGGAGACGCTGCCGGTGACCGCGCCGTCGGCGGTTACGAGCATCGCGGCGCCGGGCGGCTGCGGGGCCGAGCGCCAGGTGGCCACGACCGTGGCGAGCGCCACCGCCTCCCCGGCCCGCCAACGCCGGTGCAGCTCGTCGAAGGCATCCCGCACCCGCACCACCTCACCCTCGGGGCGTCGCCTGCCCGGCACCGCCGGACGGGTTAAGTCCGACTATGCCCACTAAATCAGTCCTATCCGGAATATATGGTCGCAACGACGACGAGGGGGTGCGAGTTGGTGAAGTCTCAACAGGCTGTCCAGACCACGCCGACCCCGGACAGCGCGGTGGTCCGGGGCCCGGACGAGGTCGAGGTCCGCCTGCGGGTCAACGGAGAGAACCGGAGGATGTCGATCGAGCCCCGGGTCAGCCTGCTCGACGCGCTCCGGGACCGGCTCGACCTGCACGGCACCAAGAAGGGCTGCAATCAGGGCGCGTGCGGAGCCTGCACCGTCTGGGTGGACCGGCGCCGGGTCCTGGCCTGCCTGACGCTCGCGATCAGCTGCGAGAACCGCGAGATCACCACCATCGAGGGGTTGGCCGACGGCGACGCGCTGCACCCGATGCAGGAGGCGTTCCTGGACCTGGACGCCTTCCAGTGCGGCTACTGCACCCCCGGCCAGATCATGTCCGCCGTCGCGCTGCTCACCGAGGGGCACGCCGGCGACGACGACGAGATCAAGGAGTGGATGAGCGGCAACCTCTGCCGCTGCGCCGCGTACCCGCACATCCGGGCCGCGATCCGGCGGGTCCGGGACGAGCAGGGAGGCGATCGTGCGGCCCATTAGCTACTCCCGCGTCTCGGACGTCCGAACCGCCATCGGCACCGTCGCCGCCGACCCCACGAGCGCCTTCCTGGCCGGCGGCACCAACCAGGTCGACCTGCTCCGCATCTACGTCGAGCAGCCCCGCCGCCTCGTCGACATCAACGACCTGCCGCTGAAGCAGGTCGAGGAGCTACCCGGCGGCGGCCTGCGACTCGGCGGGCTGGCCCGGATGAGCGACGTGGCCGAGCACCCCACGGTGCGCCGGCGCTACCCGATGGTGAGCGAGTCACTGGTGCTGGGCGCCTCACCGCAGCTACGCCACATGGCGAGCGTCGCCGGCAACCTCATGCAACGGACCCGCTGCACCTACTTCCGGGACACCGAGGTGGCCTGCAACAAACGCTCCCCCGGCACCGGGTGCAGCGCCATGGAAGGGGTCAACCGGGGCCACGCGGTGCTCGGCACCAGCGAGTGCTGCATCGCCACCCACCCGTCCGACCTCGGAGTCGCCCTGATGGCGCTCGACGCGGTGGTGCAGACCGAGAGTCCGGCCGGGCAGCGCAGCATCCCGATCGACGACTTCTACCTGCTGCCGGGCAAGACCCCGGAGCGGGAACACCCCCTCAGCCACGGCGAGCTGGTGACCGGCATCGACCTGCCACCGCTGCCCGTCGCGGCCCACTCCCGGTACATCAAGATCCGCGACCGGGAGTCGTACGAGTTCGCGCTCGCGGCGGTCGCGGTCGCCATGTCGGTCGTCGACGGCCGGATCACGGAGATCCGGCTCGCCCTGGGCGGGGTGGCCACCAAGCCGTGGCGGGCACGCGCCGCCGAAGCGGCGCTCGACGGTGCGCCGGCCACCACCGACTCCTTCACGCGCGCGGCCGAGGCGGAGCTGGCGACGGCGGTGCCGCACGGAATGAACGCCTTCAAGATCGAGCTTGCCAAGCGCACCATCGTGCGCGCCCTGACGGAGATGACGCAGCGGGAGGGATCGGCATGAGCCCGGCTATCGGCGCCACCCTCAACCGGGTGGACGGCCGCTTCAAGGTACGCGGCGAGTCGCGGTACTCGGCCGAGGTCCAGGTGACCAACCTGACGCACGCCGTGGTGGTGAACTCGAAGATCGCCAGCGGCCGGATCAGCGCGATCGACACCAGCGAGGCGGAGCGGGCGGCGGGCGTGCTGGCCGTGCTCACCCACCGCAACATGGGCCGGGTCGCCACCGTGCCGCGCCTGCTCCCCTCCCTCGCGGGGTTGGCGGCACCCGGGCAGAGCTTCTTCCCGATGCAGGACGAGAGCATCCACTACGGCGGCCAACCGATCGCCGTCGTGGTCGCCGACACCATCGAACGCGCCGACCACGCCGCCACGCTGATCCGGGTCGAGTACGAGACCACACCGGCGACCACCCTGCTCGACCAGGACCGCGACCGGGCGTACGTGCCGGAACGGATCTTCGGCGGCCTGCTGCCGGGGCAGAACTCCCGCGGCGACGTCGCGAAGGCGCTCGCCGCGGCGGAGGTGTGCGTGCAGGCGACCTACCGCTTCGCGCCCAACCACCACAACCCGATCGAGCCGTCGGCGAGCACCGCGGTCTGGGACGACGTCGACCGGCTGACCATCTACGACTCCACCCAGGGGCCGAACTCCGTCCAGCTCACCGTCGCCGAACTGCTCGGCCTGCCACCGATCTCGATCCGGGTGGTCAGCCACGCCGTGGGCGGCAGCTTCGGCTCGAAGGCGATGGTCTGGCACCACCCGACCCTCGCGGCGCTCGCCGCCCGGCACGTGGGCCGCCCGGTCCGGCTGGCGCTCACCCGGGAGCAGATGTTCACCTCCTGCGGGCACCGCGAGGAGCAGGAGCAGCAGATCACCATCGGCGCGGCAGCCGACGGGCGGATCAGCGCGCTGCGGCACCACAAGTACTCGCTGACCTCGCGCTTCGACGACTGGGCCGAGCCGTCGTTGCAGAGCGCGGCGGTGGCGTACACCAACCCGAACTACGAGGGCGTCTACCACCTCGTCCGGGGCAACACCATCACCCCCACCTTCATGCGCGCGCCCGGCGAGGCGAGCGGCATGTTCGCGCTCGAGTGCGCGATGGACGAACTGGCGGAACGGGTCGGAGTCGACCCGCTGGAGCTGCGGATGCGCAACGTCTCCGACACCGACCCGTCGAGCGGGAACCCGTGGTCCAGCAGCGGGCTACGGGAGTGCTACCAGCGGGCGGCCGAGCTCTTCGGATGGCACGACCGGGACCCGCAGCCCAGGTCCCGGCGGGAGGGGCAGTGGCTGGTCGGCACGGGCATGGCCAGCGCGCTCTACCCGGTGACCCAGCCGGTCAACCCGCAGCGCGCCAAGGCCCGGCTCTACAACGACGGCACGGCCGTGGTCGAGGCGGGCGTCTCGGAGTTCGGCACCGGAGTCTTCACCGCGATGACCCAGGTCGCCGCGGACGCGCTGGGCCTCCCGCCCGAGCGGGTGCGGTTCGTGGGCGGCAGCAGCGACCTGCCGAACATCACCGCCGCCGTGGGCTCGGCCGGCACCAGCGCGGTCGGCTCCGCCGTCCACGTGACGGTCTGCGAGCTGCGCGACCAGCTGATCCGCCGCGCGGTCGCCGACGACCACTCTCCGCTGCACGGCGCGGATCCGGCCAGAGTGCAGGTGCGCGACGGCAAGATGGTGCTCTCCGACCGCCCCGACGTCGGCGAGACCTACGCCGACCTGCTGCACCGCACGATGACCCCGGACGTGGAGGTGCTCGGCACCTGGAACCCGCCCCCGCAGGACGCCGGGTACGGCATCCACACCTTCGGGGCGCAGATGGCCGAGGTGGTGGTGGACGCGGAGCTGGGTGTGGTCCGCGTCCGACGGATGGTCGGTGTCTTCGCACCGGGGCGGGTGCTCAACCGCAAGCTGGCGCACAGCCAGCTCATGGGCGGGATGCTCTGGGGGCTGGGGCAGGCGCTGCTCGAGGCCACCCGGATGGACCCGCGGCTCGGGCGCTGGGCCAACTCCAGCCTCGCCGACTACCTGGTGCCGGTGAACGCCGACGCGCCGGACGTGGTGGTGGACACCATCGAGCAGCACGACGACGTGGTGAACCCGATCGGGATCAAGGGAGTCGGCGAGATCGGCGTGGTGGGCGCCGCCGCCGCCATAGCCAACGCCGTCCACCACGCGACCGGTCGCCGCATGTACGAGCTGCCGATCACCCTGGAGAAGCTGCTCTGACCGGCGTGATCCGACCGTGGACGGTCGAGAGGTTCGAGTCCGCAGGGACCCGAACCTCTCGACTGTCCTGGTGAACGCGGCCGGTCAGCGCACCATCGAACCGACCACGGGCTTCGTGAGCAGCGCAGACTGGTTGCGCTGGATGCCCGGGTCGAGGGTCTTCGCCACGAAGATGGCGTGCCAGATGCAGAAGATCAACACGGTCCACACCTTGCGGGAGTGGTCCGCCACCTCCCGCTTGTGCTCGTCGAGCAGCCGCAGCGCGTACGACAGGTCGAGCAGGTCACCGGCGCCCGAGGTGGAGAGCACGTGCCGCGCCCACTCGTACATCTCGCCGCGCAGCCAGACCCGCGTCGGGGTCGGGAAGCCCAGCTTCTTCCGGTTGACGATCGCCGGCGGCACCACGCCCTGCAACGCCTGGCGCATCGCGTACTTCGTGGCGTCGGAGCGCGGCGGCAGCTTCAGGTCCACCGGGATCTTCGCCGCCACGTCGAAGACCGCACGGTCGAGGAAGGGCACCCGCACCTCGAGCGAGTGCGCCATCGAGATCCGGTCGGCCTTCACCAGGATGTCGCCGCGCAGCCAGGTGTAGAGGTCGATGTACTGCATCCGGGTGACGTCGTCGAGCTCGGTGCTCTCGGCGTAGATCGGCGCGGTGACGTCGGTGTAGCGCACCGAGGGGTCGTACCGGCGCAGCAGATGCTGCTTCTCCTCCTCGGTGAACATCCGGGCGTTGCCGTAGTAACGCTCCTCCAGCGGAGTGGTGCCGCGCTCGAGGAAGCTCTTACCCTTCACCCCCTGCGGGATGGCCTTGGAGACCGCCCGCAGCCCCTTCTGCACCCCGCCCGGCAGGCCGTTGACCGAGCTGAGCGAGAGCGGCTCCCGGTAGATCGTGTAACCGCCGAAGAACTCGTCCGCGCCCTCACCGGAGAGCACCACGGTGACGTGCTCGGCGGCCTTCTTCGCCACGAAGTAGAGCGGTACCAGGGCCGGATCGGCGACCGGGTCGTCGAGGTGCCAGACGATCTTCGGCAGCGCCTCGATCATGTCCTGCGGCCCGATCTTGGTCGGGATCGTCGTGACGTCGAGGTGCCGCGCCGACTCCTGGGCGACGTCGATCTCCGAGTACCCGGGCACGTCGTAGCCGACCGTGAAGGTGAGGATGTTCGGGTTGAACTCCCGGGCCAGCGCCACGACCGCCGTGGAGTCGATGCCGCTGGAGAGGAACGAGCCGACCGGCACGTCCGAGCGCATGTGCATCCGGACGCTCTCCCGCAGCGTCTCCCGGATCTCGTGGAAGAGCTTCTGCTCGTCGGGCACCGGGGCGGGCCGGAACACCGGCCGGTACCAGCGGCGCACCTCGATCCGGCCACCCGGGGTCCAGGTGAGGTACTCCCCCGACCCGACCCGGTGGATCCCCTTGTGCAGCGTCCCGGGCTCGGGAACGTACTGGAGGGTCAGGTAGTGGCTGAGGTTGGCCGCGTCGACGCCCGCGTCGCCCTCGTAGTTCGAGTGCGCGAAGGGCAGCAGCGCCTTCTTCTCCGAGGCGAGGTAGAGCCCGTCCGCCGTCTCCAGGAAGTGCAGCGGCTTGATCCCGAAGTAGTCGCGACCGCCGAACGCCTTGCGCTCCTGCCGGTCCCAGATGACGAAGGCGAACATGCCGCGCAGCCGGGTGAGCACCTGCTCGCCCCAGTAGTGGTAGCCGGCCACGATCACCTCGCCGTCACCGGCCGTGGCGAACTGCGCCCCGAAGTCCCGCACCAGCTCCTCGCGGAGCTCGATGTAGTTGTAGATCTCACCGTTGAAGGTCAGCAGGTAGCGGCCGTTCGCGTATGGCAGCGGCTCGTGGCTGGACGCCACATCGATGATCGCCAGGCGCTTGTGCGCGAAGACCGCGTCGGCGTACCGGCCGGACGCGTCGCCCACCAGCTCGACCCCTGTCTCGTCGGGGCCGCGGTGGTGCAGGCACTCCAACGCGCCGGCAATGTGGTCGCGGTGCGCGCCGGCGTCACCGCGCGCGCTGAAGAAGGCCAGGAGTCCGCACATGGTCGCCATCTTTTCACGCGCGGCGAACGGCCGTCGCGGCCGTCCGGCGATCCGGACGGCCGCGGCCGGGCGCCGCGACGGCCCGGGCGGGCGCCCCTGCCCGCGGGTTCACGAGGGCCCCGACGCGCAGGTACCGTCGGCACCAGCATCGACGCGAGAGGAACCGCAGCATGACCGAGGAGCGCGCCGCCGGTAAGCCGACGGACGGTACCGAATCACACGATCCGGCCTTCCCTGAGGCGTTTCTGTCCTTCATGCGGCAGGGCTGGCGGGACAGCGAGCTGGCGGTCTCCGCCCTCCCGGCGTCGGCCAACCACGCCGCGCGCCGAGCCGCCCTCTCCGCGGCCTTCCCCGGCGAGACCCTGGTGGTCCCCACCGGGAACGAGAAGGTACGCGCCAACGACACGGCCTACCCGTTCCGCCCGGGCAGCGACTTCGCCTACCTGACCGGCGATCTCGAACCGGACAGTGTGCTGGTGATGCGGCCGAACGGCTCGGGGCACGACGCGACGCTGTACATGCGCCCCCGCTCGTCCCGGCAGAACGACGAGTTCTTCCGCAGCCGTCACGGTGAGCTGTGGGTGGGCCGCCGGCCGACGCTGGCGGAGAAGTCGACCGAGCTGGGTCTGCCGACCGCCGACCTCGCCGAGCTCGAGGTGACCCTCGCCGACCTGGCGCCCCGGCGTACCCGGGTGCTGCGCGGCTTCGACCCCCGCGTCGACGCGGCCGTGCGCCCCTACGACGGCCCGCGCGCCGACGGTCAGCCGGCCCGCGACCGCGAGCTGGCGATCGCGATCTCCGAGCTGAAGCTGGTCAAGGACGAGTGGGAGATCGCCCAGCTCCAGGAGGCG
Source organism: Micromonospora musae (assembly GCF_003626545.1). Taxonomy (NCBI): domain Bacteria; kingdom Bacillati; phylum Actinomycetota; class Actinomycetes; order Micromonosporales; family Micromonosporaceae; genus Micromonospora; species Micromonospora musae. Next base: position 73,166 of record NZ_RAZS01000014.1, on the reverse strand, counting down.
ATCGACGCCACCGTACGGGGCTTCGAGGACGTCGCGCGGGTGCTCCCGGCCGACCGGGGGGTCTCCGAGCGGCTGCTGGAGGGTGTCTTCGCGCTGCGCGCCCGGCACGACGGCAACGACGTCGGCTACGGCTCGATCGTCGGCGCCGGGGAGCACGCCACGACACTGCACTGGGTGCACAACCACGGCACCACCCGCCCGGGTGACCTGCTGCTGATGGACATGGGCGTGGAGAACCGCAACCTCTACACCGCCGACGTCACCCGGGTGCTCCCGGTCAACGGCCGGTTCACGGCGCTGCAGCGCCAGGTCTACGACATCGTCCACGCCTCGCAGCAGGCCGGCATCGACTTCATCAAGCCGGGGGTGGAGTTCCGCGAGGTCCACCGGACCTGCATGCGGGTGCTCGCCGAGGGCCTGGCCGACCTGGGCCTGCTGCCGGTGAGCGTGGACGAGGCGATGGACGAGAACTCGACGGTCTACCGGCGCTGGACGCTGCACGGCTTCGGGCACATGCTCGGCATCGACGTGCACGACTGCTCCAACGCCTCGAAGGAGAAGTACCGCGAGGGCACGCTCGACGAGGGCTACGTGCTCACCGTGGAGCCGGGGCTCTACTTCCAGCCCGAGGACGAGCTGGTCCCCGAGGAGCTGCGCGGCATCGGCATCCGCATCGAGGACGACGTACTGGTCACGGCGTCCGGCGCGGTGAACCTGTCGGCGGGCCTGCCCCGGGCGGCCGACGAGGTGGAGACCTGGCTGGCCGAGCAGCGGGAGGCGGGTCCGCGCCTGCCGAGCTGACCCCGCACCTACGACCACAGCGGGCCCCCCGCCGACGTCTGCGACGCATCTCGTCGTTACGACGCCGGCGGTGGGGCCCGTTGGCGTAGTGGCCTGATCCCGCCCCTTCCACGCCGGACCTGCCCGGCCGGCGGTCCGCTCGACCCGCGAGATGCCATCTGCCCGGCACTGCGGCGAGCGTGCCCGACCATCACCCTTGCCCCTCCGGGGTATCCGCCACGAGCTTTCCGCCACCGGCCACGCCCTGACGGCATCCAGGAGCTTTTCGCTACCGGCGCGTTCCGAGCACCAGTCATGCCGAGCAGGGCTTGGACGTCCCGACTGGTGTCGTCCGCGCTGTGCATACCGAATGTGGGCTTATCTCAGGTTCGCCCGCATCGTGAACAACTCTCCCATACGGTCTTATTCAGCAGCTACAACCGATTTGTAGCGAAGGCCGCCTCGCCATGGCGAAGCGACCTTGTCTGGGTACAAGGAGAGGGCAGAGAGCTCCGATGTCCAACCACCTTCGCAAGAACGATGACGCGACCGGCGAGAAGAACTCGCCGTTCCGCCGGCGCCGGCTCTGGCTCGTCACAGGCGTTGCGGGCCTCGCGGGAGCGGTCGGCCTCACCGGCGTCGCGTACGCCACCACCGGGGTGACCGGCGCGCACCGACTGGCCGACGTCAAGTGGTCGACGTCCCAGCTGAGCGACGACGGCCAGGACAAGGCCAAGGATGACAAGGACAAGGACGACAAGGGCAGGGACAAGGACGACCGCGACGAGGTACGGGAGGTGAAGTGCGACGACGATGACCTCATCGAGGCCCTCGACCTCGCCAACCGTGACGACGGCGGGACGCTGAAGCTGGCCAAGGACTGCACCTACGAACTCGACAAGAACGACAAGAAGTCCGAGGCGGGCCTGCCGACGATCAAGCAGGACATCACCATCGAGGGCAACGGCTCGACGATCAAGCGGGAAGCCGAGGAAGGCTTCCGGATCTTCCGGGTCGCCGACGGCGGCAACCTGACCCTGAAGGACGTCACGGTCCGCAACGGTGCCGCCGGCGAAGACCGCAAGGACGACAAGGACAAGGACAAGCACGACAAGGACAAGGAGCCGCCGAAGAAGTGGGTTCCCGGCGACCAGTCCGGGAGCTGGGGTGGGGCTCCGGCCGCGCCGGCCGCTCCCGCCGCGGCTCCGGCCAAGGCTGCCGCTCCGGCCCAGGCCGCGGCTCCGGCGGCTGCTCCGGCGGCCGCTCCGGCCAAGGCTGCCGCACCGGCCAAGGCTGCCGCTCCGGCTGCGGTCGAGGCCGCGGCACCGGCCGCCGCACCGGCCAAGGCTGCCGTTCCGGCCCAGGCCGCGGCACCGGCCGCCGCACCGGCCAAGGCTGCCGCTCCGGCTGCGGTCGAGGCCGCGGTCGAGGCTGCGGCTCCGGCTGCGGCCGTCAAGGCGCCCGCCGCTCCCGCTCCCGCTGCGGCTCCGGCCGAGGTTGCGGCTCCGGCCGCGGTCGAGGCTGCGGCACCCGCTGCGGCCGTGAAGGCGCCCGCCGCTCCCGCTGCGGCTCCGGCCGAGGCTGCGGCTCCGGCCGAGGCTGCTGCTCCGGCCGCCACGTCCACCAAGCCGGCCGAGGACAAGAAGGAGTGGGACGGCAAGGACAAGAAGGAGTGGGAGGGCAAGGACAAGAAGGAGTGGGAGGGCAAGGACAAGAAGGACGAGGACAAGGACAAGCACGACGAGGACCGCAAGGAGCACGAGGGCGACGGCGGTGGAATGCTGGTCGAACGCGGCGGCGAGGCTCACCTGGTGAACGCGAAGTTCGTCCTCAACAGCGCCAAGAACAACGGCGGCGCTGTCGCGAACTTCGGCCGGGTCAAGGCCGAGGGCAGCACCTTCGACAACAACCACGCCGGAGAGGACGGCGGCGCCATCTTCAACGCCGGAGTTCTCGACGTCAAGGGCTCCGGCGACGGCAAGGGCCCCGAGTCCCGCATCAGCAACAACACCGCGGGCAAGGACGGCGGCGGTATCGCCAACGGCCACAGCGACAAGAAGAAGGACGAGCACGACAAGAAGAAGGACGAGCACGACAGCACGAACCTCACCAGTGGCGGCTGGCACGGCGAGGAGTCCGGCAAGGACAAGCACGACGAGGACCGCAAGGACGACAAGGCCGGCACCGTCACGATCGAGAAGACCCTGATCGAGGGCAACACCGCCAAGAAGAACGGCGGCGGCCTGTCCAGCAACGACGGCTTCGTCGAGGTCCGCTGGACGTTCATCAAGAACAACACCGCCGGCGAGAACGGTGGTGGCATCGCCGCTGTCGACACCGTCCTGACGGTCAAGAACAGCGTCGTCGAGAAGAACAAGGCCCACAAGGACGGCGGCGGCATCTACAACGTCAGCAGCGACGACAAGAAGCGCAACTCCTGGAACGGCAAGGACAAGGACGAGGAGAACCGCGCCTCCGCCACCGTCACCGACAGTGAGATCTTCGAGAACAGCGCGGGCCGCTTCGGTGGCGGCGTCTTCAACGGCAAGCCGTTCGAGGACAAGGAGAACAAGGACTGGCAGAACGGCGCCAGCATGGCCGGCCCGACCTCTTGGGAGGGCTCTTGGTGGAAGGACAAGGACCACGAGGACGGCGAGGACCACAAGGACCTCGGCGCCACCCTGGTCCTGCGCGACACCAAGATCAAGGAGAACTTCGCCGGCAAGAACGGCGGCGGCATCTACAACAACGAAGGCAAGGTGACCCTGACCAACACCAAGGTCACCAAGAACAAGGCCGACAACGGCAACGACAAGGATGACAAGCACCACAAGGGGATCGCCGGCGGCATCTTCAACGAAGATGGAAAGGTCAAGCTCGACGACGACTCGACCATCTCCGACAACGACCCCACCAACTGCGCCAACACCGTCGAAGACTGCTTCGACTGAGCAACACGACAGCGAGACAGCGACGGAGAAGGTCGGCCCCCTGCCACCGGAGGTGGCGGGGGGCCGACCCGTGCGAACCAGGGCGTGTGTCAAAGTCGTCGGTCGAGCCGAGGCGGAGTCCAGGCGGCGGTCCGGCAAGGCGGGGATTCGTTCGGATACCGGTGTTGTATCCGGACGAATCCCCGACGCCGCCGGTCGTCGTCTGGGCCCGCCGCAGGCCGGCCAGGGACTTCGACACAGGCCCTATCGCTGCACGAAGACCGTCACGCTGCGAGCCGGCACGGTGAACGTGCCGCTCGCCCGATCGAACGATGCGGTCCGCAGCGCCGGGTCCGCCGAGGCGCGCAGCACGGGGTGCAGTGACACGTCCGCACCCTGCAGTCCCGGCAACCGTTGCGTCGCGGTCTGCGGGGTGCTGTTGAAGACCACGGTCACCGACGACCAATGCGGATCCAGCCCGCGGCCGTCCAGCGTCATGGTGAGCACGCCGGGCGTCTCCGCGGCGCCGGAGAGCGGGAACGCCACCCGCCGCTGGACCTGCTCCGCAGTGGCGAGCCCGAAGACCGGCGACGAGGCTCGGATCCGGAGCAGCTCGGCGTAGCGGGCGTCGGTGACGCCGATCGCCGCGCAGTCCGGCACCAGCGCCGGATCGGCCAGGAGCGGTCGGGCGTACGACCACTTGTCCTGGTTGTCCGCCGCCGGCGGCAGGCCGGCACCGAACCCGTTGCCCTGGGCGCAGTCCCAGCGGATCTGGTTGAACCAGTCACCCGAGTCGTACGAGTTGCGGTCCAGCGACTTCGAGCGCAGCCGCTCGGAGCCCGCGGTGACGAACCCGGTGCCCTGGCTGAACACCACGGTGCTCAACGCCAGCACCTGCATCCGGGACCGGTCCGCGGCCGAGGTGCCCTGCGGCAGCTTGTACGCCAGCGCGTCGTACAGGATCTCGTTGTCGTGCGCGTCGACGTAGGTGACCGCCTCCCCGGGGGCCGCCGTGTAGCCGGCCGGCGCACCGTTGTAGTCGACCTGGGCGCCGGTGACCCGCTCCCCCGCCGAGTCGGTGAACCGGTAGCCGCGCAGGTTTCCTGTCAGCCCCACCTTGATCAGGTCGTGCTGGTGCAGCAGCCGGGCGCGCTGCTCCTCCGCGCTGCCGTTGACCGGGTCGCCGTTGGGGTCGGTGAAGAGGCCGGACGCGAAGCCCTGCGACCGTGGGTTGGCGTCGAACGGGCCGCCGCCGCGCACCGCGTCCCGGAGCCGGTCGTTGAAGGTGCCGACCCCGGTGCCGGCCATGTTCGCCTGGGTGGCCTGGACGAAACGGGCGTCGTCGGCGACCTCGCCGAAGTTCCATCCCTCGCCGTAGAGCAGGACCGACTTGCCGTCCACCCCGTCGCGGGCCGGGGTCAGCCGGTCCAGCGCCGCCCGTACGGCCAGGATGTTCGCCTTCGGGTGGTGGCCCATCAGGTCGAAGCGGAAGCCGTCCACCTTGTACGCCTTCGCCCAGGTGACCACCGAGTCCACCACCAGCTTGCCCATCATCGCGTGCTCCGGGGCGGTGTTGGCGCAGCAGGTGGAGGTGGCGATCGTGCCGTCGTCGAGCAACCGGTGGTAGTAGCCGGGCACGATCTGGTCGAGCACCGACCTCGGGTCCACGCCGGCGGCCGAGGTGTGGTTGTAGACCACGTCCAGCACCAGCCGCAGGCCCGCGCCGTTGACGCCGGCGACCATCCGGCGGAACTCGGTGGTCCGGGCCGCCCCGGCCGGGTCGACGGCGTAGCCGCCCTCCGGGACCGTGTAGTGCAGCGGGTCGTACCCCCAGTTGTAGCCGTCGGAGCCGGCCACCGCCGCGACGCAGCGCTGCTGCTCCTCCGAGTCCGGTGGCAGCGCCGCCAAATCGCAGGGGGGCTGCGCCTGGTCGGCGCGGCGCTCGGGGATGGTGGCGAAGTCGAACGCCGGAAGCAGGTGCAGGTGGGTCACCCCGGCGTCGCCGAGGGCCCGCAGGTGCGTCATTCCGCTGCTCGACGGTTCGGTGAAGGCGAGGAAGGTGCCCCGCCGCTCGGCCGGCACGGTCGGGTCGGCCACCGAGAAGTCCCGCACCGACAGCTCGGAGATCTGCGCCCGGCTCGGCGGCACGGCCGCCGGCTTGCGCAGCCCGGACCAGCCGGGCGGGGCGAGCGCCGGATCGGCGAGGTCCACGAGCTGGCTGTGCGTGGAGTCCGGCGCCAGCGCCACCGAGTACGGGTCGGTGACCGAGGCGGTGACCATCTGCTGGGTCGCCGGCTGCCAGGCCTGCACCTGGTAGCGGTAGAACTCCCCGGTCCACTCCCGAGCGCCGCGCACGGACCAGACGCCGGTGCGGTCGTCCCGCTTCATCGCCACCGTTCGCGGCTGGGCCGTGGGCGTCTCGAAGAGCTGCAACGCCACCGTCCGGGCGGTCGGGGCCCAGACCGAGAGGGTCGGTGTCCGGCCGGCGTACGTCGGACCGAGGCGCGCCTCGGTGGCCGGCGCGTACACGTCGTCGAGCACGCCGGGGAGCTGCACGCCGGTGGCCGAGAGCAGCCGCCCTTCGGCGTCCCGCTCGGTGACCAGCAGCTGGCCGCGCAGCGCGGCCGGCACCTTTGCCAGGTCCTTGCGGTCGAGGGCGAAGCTCCGGTACGCCCACAAATGCGGGAACGCCGCCCGCTGGGCCTCGGTCAGCCCGTTGCGCCGCGCGTCGAGTGGCAGCGTCGTGTACGTCCCGACCAGCTCGCCGTCGACCACCCGCACGCCGCCGGCCGGGGCGGCCACCAGGGCGTACCGCTTGCCGTCGGTGGGCCCGGTCTGCCAGGCGACGGTGGACCTGTCGATCCAGTGCGCCCGCTGCTTGGTGACGTCCAGCTCCCCGCCGCCGGCGGTGGAGGTCGGCGGCAGCAGCCGGCCCGGAACGGCGGCGAGCAGCCAGAACTCCCGTCCGGCACCGGTGAGGTCGAGCCGCTGGTCGTCGGGGAGGTCCTTCTCGTCTCCCTTGTGGAGGATGTAGTTGAGTCCGGTCGCACCGGCCGCGAGCGGTACCCGGAAGAGCGCGCCGAAGGCGTCGAAGCCGGTCGGCTCCATCGGGTCGGACCACTCGGTCGGGTGCGCCGCGCCGTCCCAGAGGTGCAGCCCCCAGCCGTCGTAGTTGCCGTCGGCCCGCCGGTAGTGGATGACCGCGGTGCCCTCCTCCACCGGTGGATCGGGTTCACCGGTGGCCGCCTGCCGCGTCGGGTAGATCGCCGGATCGCCCTGCTTGACCCAGATCTCGCCGGTCCGGGTCACGTCGATGGTCCGGTCCTGGGCGACGTCCTTGTTCCCGTCCTCGTCGACCACGAGGAAGCCGACCGACCTCGCGCCCGGCTTGAGCTTCACCCAGGCGAAGCGTCCGTAGGAGTCCTCGCCGGCGAACGGCTGCCCCTGCGGCCACTCGGTGACGTACGCCGGGTCGATGTCGCCCCAGGCGTGGAGACGCCAGTCGTCGTACCCGCCGGCGGGGCGCTGGTAGTGCACCACCGCCCAGTCCCGCGAGGCGTCCTGCGCCGGGGTGCCCACGGCGGCGGTGGACCGGGCCGTGGCGGTGCGGCCCCGCCCGTCGCGGACCACCGCCTTGTACTCGAGCCGCGTTCCACCGGCCAGCCCGGTCAGATCGTGGTGGACGGTGTACGGCGCCCGCCGGGCGGTGCCGAGCAGCGTCCACTTTCCGTCGCCCACCCGGGCGGCGATCGTGACGGTGGCCAGCGGGTCGCCGGTGACCTGGGCGGTGACGGCGGCCCGGGTGGCGACCGCCTCGTCCGGCGCGGGCGTGGTGATGGTGACCGACGGCGCACGGCCGGGCTGCGGGATCGGCATACCGGCTCGGTGCACCACCGCGGCGAGCGGCGGGACGGTCACGGTCAGCCTGCCGTCCGCGCCCGCCGTGGCCGTGCCGGAGGCGCCGTAGACGCCGGTGAAGGTGGTGCCGGCCGACCAGGTGTCCACGGTGACAGTCTGCGCGGTGTCCGCGTTGTTCACCGCCACCACGTACTCGATGCGCTCGCTCGGGGCGATCCGGGAGAACGCGAGGACGCCGGGTCCTTCGGCCGCGTACCGGGTGACCTGGACGCCGTCGCGCAGGGCCGGGTGCGTGCGGCGCAGCGCGCCCAGCTCGGCGATGGTGCGGTAGAGCGGGTGGTTCGGCTCGTACTGGTCGTCGGCGTGGGTGCGGTCGGTGCCGAGCAGGTCGTCGTCGAGGTAGTCGGCCGTCGCCGAGGCGAACATGTCCTGGCGGGCGTCCTTGTCCCCGCCCGGTCCGGTGAAGCCCTGCTCGTCGCCGGAGTAGACGACCGGTTGGCCGCGGGTGAGGAACATCAGCTGGTGGGCGAGCTGGTCGCGGCGCAGGTGGGTGGCGGGGTCGGTGCCACCGGCGGCGATGAACGAGCCGATCCGCCCCATGTCGTGGTTGCCGAGGAAGGTGGTCAGCCGGTTGGCGTCGGTGTCCCGGGCGGCATAGAGGTCGTCGCGGGCGTACACGTCGGCGAGCGCCTTCGCGGAGCCGGCGCCGGCGGTGTAGCCGCGCGCCGCCTCCTGGAAGGCGAAGTCGAGGGTGGCCGGCAGGCCGCCGCGCCGCACGTACTCGGAGGTGATCTCCGGGTCGGCGCTGTACACCTCGCCGAACATGAAGAAGTCCTTCTTGCCGGCGCGCTCGGCGGCCCGCTCGACGCCCTGGCTGAACTGCGGCCAGAAGTCCAGGTTGACGTGCTTGACGGTGTCGAGCCGGAAGCCGTCCACACCGGTCTTGCCGATCCAGTCGCCGTAGACCTTCGTGAGGCCCTGCACCACCTCGGGGCGCTCGGTCCAGAGGTCGTCGAGGCCGAAGAAGTCGCCGTACTCGCTGTTCTCGCCGGTGAAGGTGGAGTCACCCCGGTTGTGGTACATGGTGGCGTCGTTCAGCCACGCCGGCACCTTCACCGCCGCGTCCGCCGGGGTGGCGAAGGTCGGGGTGTACGGGAAGGAGCTCTGGTCGACCGGGGGGAAGTCGCGGCTGCCGTCGGCGTGGTTGCGGTCCTCGAAGGCGCGGCCCTGCGCGTCGGCGTACGGGGTGGTCGCCTTGTCGACGTAGGCGTACCGATCCTCCGCGTACTTGATCACGTCGGCGGTGTGGTTGACGATGACGTCGAGGTAGATCTTGATGCCGCGCTGGTGCGCGAGGCGGACCAGCGTCCTCAGCTCCTCGTCGGTGCCGAAGTGCGGGTCGACCTGGGTGAAGTCGGTGATCCAGTAGCCGTGGTAGCCGGCCGAGACGTCGGCTCCGCTGCCCTGCACCGGACGGTTCTTGAAGACCGGGGCGAGCCAGATCGCCGTGGTGCCCAGCCCCTGGATGTAGTCGAGCTTCCGCAGCACGCCCTTGAGGTCACCGCCGTGGTAGAAGCCCTTGTCCTTCGGGTCGTACCCGGTGCGCAGCCGGTCGCCCGCGAGTCCGCCCTGGTCGTTGCGCGGGTCGCCGTTGGCGAAGCGGTCCGGCAGCACGAAGTAGAACTGCTCGGCGCGGGCGTCGTCGGCCCCGGCGGCGAGGAGGGCCTCGGCGGAGGGCTCGCCGCGCCACTGCACCGCGCCGGCGGCGGTCTCGTCGACGCGGGTCGCCCCGGCGGAGAGGGTCGGCCCGAGTTGGCGGAGAGCGACGGGCGTACCGACGAGGGTGAGGGCGAGCAGGGCGACGAGGGCGAGCAGGGCCCTGCGCGGTGGTGGCGGGGATTCCATCGACGGCCTTCCTCTGGTCGTGGATTGGCCCGCACGCTAGCCCCCACTGAAAGGCATTGCAAGACCTTGCAAGCACCGCCGGAACATGGCAGCAGCCTTGCGTAAGAACGGCGAAAGGGGCCGGCGGCGCACGCCACCGACCCCTTCCGGCAACCGGGATCAGAGACCGCCGCAGGTGACGCCGTTGACGGCGCACTCGGCGGGACGGGTCTCCGCCCGCTCCACATGGAACATGAGGCGCGCCGATTGGCCCGGCGCGAGATCCGCCCCGCCGCTGTACGTGTAGATGTCGTCGTTCTCGCGCAATCTCCCCTGTGGAGCGTTCACCACCCAGGCGGTGGTCACCCGACCACCGGAGAAGCCCAGCCGGACCTGCCACTCCTGACCCGCCCCGGACTCGTTGCTGACCTGCACCTCGGCGATGAAGCCGCCGCTGAAGGTGCTGGTGACCCGGTACCGGCCGGTCAGCTCGGGCTGGGCCGGAGGCGCCGGCGGGGCCGGCGGCGCGGTGGAGACCCGCGGACTCGCGGGAACCGACGGCGAGCCGGGGAGCACCGACGACGGGCTCGGCGGGGACGCCGGCGCGGACGGGGTCGACGAGAGCGTCGGCGACGACGAAGGCGACGACGAAGGCGAACGCGTGCCGCCGGTCGAGTCGGCAGAGGCCGAACCGGTCGGCGACGCGGAGAGCCAGGGCGGCGTCGGCATCGGCGCGCCGACCTCCAGCCCCCGCGGCACCTCCGCGTCCGAACGGCCCCGGTAGGTGCCGAGCACTATGACCAGCAGCACCACCATGACCACCACCCCGGCGAAGACCACGATCCAGGGCGAGGACGCCACGGCCCTGCCATGTCTGTGTCGTGCGCCCTGACCCGTGCCGGACATGTCTCTCCCTCTGGTGGTCGCCCGGGGGAGCGTAACGGGTCAGTCGAGGGCGCAGTCGCCGCCGTTCACCCTGCAACCGCTGAGCTGGTCGTCGCGGTCGTCCCGGCTGAACCGCAGGCCCAACTCGACGCTGCGCCCCTGCGCGAGCGGCCCGACGCCACGCAGCACGTACCGTCCGTCACCCCGGGGCACCACCCAGACCGGCGCGCCGACGACCCGCAGGTTCCGGACCCGGCCGGTGAAGGTCAGCTCGACCCGCCACGGCTCGGCCCGGCCGGTGCCGTTGCGCAGCACCAACTCCGCGGCGACGTCGTCGCGATCGGCGTCCCGCACCCGGTAGGTGGCGGTCAACGCCCCGCCGTCGACCGACTCCGGTTGGTTCGACCGCGGCGCGGACGAAGTTCGGGACGGCGACGTGACGGTGGCCGGGGGACGCTCACTCCGGGACGGACGCACGTCGCTGCGGGAGCGGCTCGCCTTCGGCGTGGGCGAGACCGAGGCGGAGGGGGCTGTCGCAGCCGGGGAGACCGGTGGCACCAGCGGAGGCACCGAGGCCGCGGCCGGTTCCGGCTCACGGACCCGGAAGGAGAGGGACGCGACGAGCAGGAGGACCGCCAACGTGAGCACGCCGAGCAGCACGACGACCCACGGCACCGATGCCACCAGCTTGGGCGCGTTCCCTGGTTCCGGCGCGCCGGCAGGCCGCACAGGCATGTGTCCCCTCCCCTGAACCGACCCGCCAGCGTAGTCAGCCTCAGAGGGGAGGGGAACGGCAGCTCGGTGCGAGCGACCAACCGTCCGGACGGCGGATGCGCTCCGGTCAGCCGGTGCGCACGACGGTACAGATGAGCGGGCCGCTGTCGGTGCCGCGCAGCAGTTGACATCCTCTCCGCCCTAAAGGACGGAGATTCCCGCAACGCTGCGCGTGGAACACGCGGCGTCCGGGTGGGTTCCCGCTTCGTTGCGCGCCGCCGGGATGAGTCCCGGTCTTACGTGCGCTCCACGGGCGTTGAGGTCCGCCTGTCCAGCGGCCCTGACATTGATGGCCGCGTTCACGTCCCGGTCGTGGGCTGCTCCGCAAGGGCAGTCCCACGCTCGGACGTTGAGCGCCATCTTCTCGTTGATCCGGCCACACACCGAGCACATGCGGGTGGACGGGAAGAACCGGTCCACCCGGCCGAAGGCGCGCCCGTACCGGGCGGCCTTGTACTCCAGCATGCCGGTGAAACTGGTCCACCCCGCATCGTGCACAGACTTGGCGAGCCGGGTCCGGCCGAGACCGACGACGCACAGGTCCTCGACATAGATCGCTTGGTTCTCGCGGATCAATGTCGTGGACAGCTTGTGCTGCCAGTCCCGCCGGGTGTCGGCCACCCGGGCGTGCGCCCGCGCGACCTTGACCACGGCCTTCTTACGGTTCTGACTCCCGCGCTGCTTGCGGGACAAGTCCTGTTGCAGCCGCTTGAGCTTGCGGGCCGCGCGGCGCAGGAACTTCGGTGCCGCGACCTTCGTGCCGTCCGACATGACCGCGAAGTGCGTCAAACCCAGGTCGATGCCCACCTCGAAGGCGACCGGCGGCAACGACTCGTCCTCCGTAGTCTGCACGACGAACGAAGCGAAGTACCGGCCTGCCGCATCCCGGATGATCGCCACACTCGACGGGTCCGACGGCAAAGATCCGAACCAGCGCACCTGCAGGTCGCCGATCTTCGGCAACCTGAGCCGGCCGTTGTCTAGCACGCGGAACCGGCTGTTCTTGGTGAACCGGATGGCCTGCCGGTTGTCCTTACGCGACCGGAACCGGGGCGGGGCCACCTTACGGCCCTTGCGCTTGCCCGTGATCGAGGCGAAGAAGTTACGGTACGCGGTGTTCAGGTCCGCGAGGGCCTGCTGCAACACCACGCTGGACACCTCGCCCAGCCACGCCCTCTCCGGCGTGCCCTTGGCCTGCGTGATGATCCGCTTCGACAGCTCGGCGTCCGAGACGTACGGCAAGCCCTGCTCGCGGGCCTCCTGCCGCAGGCGCAGCCCATCGTTGAACACCACCCGCGCGCACCCGAACGCCCTGGCCAGCTCGATCTGCTGGCCGTGCGTCGGGTAGACGCGGAACTGGTACCGGAGCTGCACAATAAGCACAGTATCATGTTGGTCTATGACTGACATCGACGATATCCGTACCGGTAGACACTGTGTTTTCGCGATGCACGTTCACTTGGTTTTCGTCACGAAGTTCCGGCACAAAGTGTTCGCCGACCGGCACCTGTCCCGCATGGAAGAGATCCTGCGGGACGTGTGCCGAGACTTCGAAGCCGAACTGGTCGAGTTCAACGGCGCAAACAACCACGTCCACCTGCTCGTCAACTACCCGCCCAAGGTCGCCGTGGCCCGGCTGGTCAACAGCCTCAAAGGCGTCTCCTCACGCCGGCTGCGACAGGAGTTCCCCGACCTGGCGCGGCACTACTACCGGGCAAACAAGCTCTGGTCGGGTTCGTACTTTGCGGGCTCCGTCGACGGGGCACCGTTGAGCGTCGTGAAGCAGTACATCGAGCAGCAGAACCGTCCCACTTAAGGCACTGCTCGAGCCCGACGGCCCTCCCAGCGCGGGCCTTCACCCCCGGCCTGAAGGCCGGAGCACTGGCCCGCATTCCGGTAGCAGCCGGCGAGGGCCGGCACGTCGCCGGCGGTCAGCGCCGCTCCGTACCGGTCGAAGAAGTCGCTCAGCGTACCGAGATCGGTGGAGGCTCTCACGGCGGAAGCAGTTGCCCGTCGCCGCTGCCGTCAAACCTCAGCGCGGCGGCACCCGCACCTCGATCTCGGCGCCGAGGCGGGCGGCCCCGGAGAGACCGAGGTCGTCGCCGCTCCAGAACCGGCCCGGGTCGTACCAGTTCGGACGCCGACCCGCCGGCAGCAGACCCATCGCCTCGTAGGTCACCGCCACCACCTCGGCGCAGTACGCCGTCTCCAGCGCCCGGTCGGGGACCGTCGCCGGTCGGGGCGTCCTGCCGCCATCGGCGCGCGGCAGCAGGTCACGGCCGGCCCGGGGCAGCTGCGGCAGCCGGCCACGCAGCCACCGCCAGGCCAGCTGCGCGGTCGACGGGAACGGCGTGCCGTCGAGCCGGGCGACCGTACGCAGCACCGCGTTCTCCATCTCGGCGTCCGCCGGCGGGTCGAGCTGGCGCAGCCAGGCGCGCTGCCCGTAGCGGTTGGCCCAGACGCGCACCGCCTCGGCCAGGTCGTGCAGCTGCACACCGCGTTGGTGACCGCCGGACCACAGGTCCGGCAGGGACCTGCCCAGCTCCGCGTGCCACATCAGCGGCGGCATGTCGTCCAGCACCACCGCCATGCCGACATGGTTGACCGGGCTGTTGGTGGTGAGCTGGATGGCCCGGTCCGGCACGCTGCGGCCGCGGAAGACCCACAGGTCACCGGTGCGGGTCAGCTCCACCGCCTCGTCGAGGCTGACGCTCATAACCGTCTACCCTAGATCGATGCGGCGACGGATGCGGTGGTGGAAGGTGCTCGGGCTGGCCGGTCTCGCCGGCGTGGCGGCCACCGGGGTGGTGATCGCCCGCGCCGAGCGGCGCCGCCGCGCGTACACGCCGGAGGATATCCGGGCGCGGCTGCTCGCCCGGCACGCGGACGCCACGGCCCAGGGCGACGAGCTCCGCTGAACGAGCCGGCTCACCCCTCGTCGTGGTGGTTGCCCTCCCAGCGGCCCCCGATCGGCGGAGTGTCCAGCCGCAGGGGGCCTTCGGCGTTGCCGGCGAAGTCGTTGTCCTGAACCCGGCAGTCCACGCAACTGCCCTCCGAGGTGATCCAGAGCCCGTACGTCTGGCCCTGCTCGTCGCGGTGGTCCCAGATCCGGTTACCGCGCACCGTGGCCGAGTCGAAGGCGGCGTTGACCGTGATGCCGGCCCGGACGGGCGGCGGCCCCGGCAGCTCGTACCTCGCCCCGGGGGCGGGAACGTCCGCGCTCCAGCCGCTGCTGGCGTCCGGCCGCACCTCGGCGAGGGCGAGCTCCGTGTCGGTGTTGCCCGCCACCACCGCCGTACGGGGGCCGACCCGTACCACCTTTCCCCGGTGACCGTCGGCGGGCCAGCGCGCCGACCGGTCCGTCACGGCCCGCAGGCCGTACCGCACCGCCTCGCCGCTGCCGGAACCGGCCGGGGCGCGCCGCCGGCCGTTGTTGCGGATGCGGTTGTTGACGACGACGGCGTCGGCCATCGGACGGTCGATCCGGATCCCGTCGAGGCCGTTGTCCCAGATCTCGTTGCTGTCGATGACCACGTGCTCGGCGCGACCCGGGTAGACCCGGCCGAGAGCGTGCTGGTGGTGGCCGTACGCCCCGTTGCCACTGATCCGGTTGCCCCGCACGGTGTACGGACCCGGCGTGTTGCCGATGCTGACCCCGTCGCCGACGTTGCGGTCGATGACGCAGTCGGTCACCAGCCCGCCGCGACCGGCGGCCCCGGCGGTGCCGTTGCCGGAGACGTCGAAGCCGGCCTCCAGGTTGCCGGTCAGTGTGCAGGCCGACACGATCAGACCGTCCGCGCCCCAGTCCGAGATGCCGAACCGGTTCGCCTGGCTGTGGCAGCCGATGATGCGAAACCCGCGCGGCGGTGGCCAGTAGTCCTTCTGCAGCTCGAGGAAGATGCCGTTGGTGCCGTTGCCGACGGTGGTGCAGTTGGCGATGGTCAGCCGCTCCACCTCACCCCAGCCCCCGATGCCGACGCCGATTCCGGCGCCGCCGATCTCCTCGCCGTTGTCCAGCCGACCGCAGCCGACCACGACGCAGGCCTCGATGAGGCTGTCCTGGAGGAAGTCGCAGCCGAGGCCGGTCGCTCCGGTGTGGTGGATGTAGAGGTTGCGGAACACTCCCCGCACCACGTACTGGAGGCCGAGCCCCTTGGCGAGGTAGCTGTACTCGGCCATCGCCACGCCGGAGCCGTCGATCTGGAAATCGGCGAAGGTGCAGTCGGCGATGTGCCGGTCCCGACCCGCGCCGTGCTGGACCGTGGTCCAGTACGCCAGCGGCGTCGGATCGGCCCGATTCCCCTCGTTACTGAGTACGAAGCGGGTCGCCGCCGGGCCCGCCCCGATCAGTGACACCCCGCTGCGCCAGATGGTGCCCGCGTCACGAATCGAGTAGATGCCCGGCGGACAGTAGATGACCCGGGGCCGGCCGTCGGAGGCGTACCCGGCGCCGAGGCGGTCGACGAGCGCGGAGAGTGCCGGCTGGTCGTTGGTCACCCCGTCGCCCTGCAAGCCGCACTCCCGCGCGTCGCAGTAAAGCGGTGCGTCGGCGACCGGCGTGGGCCGTAGCGCGACGGTCGGCAACCCGTGCTGCGACACCCGGCGCTCCTTCCGCGGTCGGTCCCGGGAACCACCGCCCGCATTCCCCCTCGCCCCGGCGGAAAACGCCCCGGCGCGGCGCATGGTCAACTCGGGGTCATTGAAGTCGGGGTGTCCAAGGCTTCGGTTACCGCGACTTCAGTGCAGCCGGGTCGACCACCTCACTGATCAGCCTCATTCGGCCATATTGTCCGGCTTGATGCACGGTGGTTCAGGATGAGTTATCCGTTATCGGGTGGGCGTCCCGCGTCCCGGGCCACCCCGGCTCTGGAATCACGCCGGGAGCCGGGTCGTTGAAGATGGGGCCGCGCCAGCACCCCGACGCTCGACGGAATGACCAGCCGGCCCGGACCGTTACACCCTCGGGCCGCCGCAGCTCCCACGCCGCGGCAACTCCCGGAAAACCGGGGCCCAGGCGAAATGCCGCACCGGCCCCACCGTTGCACCCCGGACCGCCCGAGCAGGCCCACGCCGCTGGGCACCCCGTCACGACTTCACCAGTGCGACACCCGTGCGACCTCCCGTGCCGCGCGAACATCCTGAACAGAGAGGCACTCATCATGCGTACCGATCTGATCCGCAAGACCGTTCTGACCGCCGCCGGTATCGCCGCCGCCGGCGGCGGCATCGCCGGTCCCGCCATCGCCGCCAACGCCGCCCCCGCCGAGAAGCCCGCGCAGGTCCAGAGCGACCGCAAGGGCCACAGCGAGCGTGAGCTGGACGTGCGCTACGAGGCCCAGCCGAACTTCTTCTACTGCGGCCCCGCCGCCGCCCGCAACGCCCTCTCCGTCCAGGGCAAGGACATCAGCATCGACGCCATGGCCAAGGAGATGGGCACCAACGTGCACGGCACCAACTCGATCTTCGACATCACGCCGGTGCTGAACAAGGAGACCGGCAAGAACGCCTACCACAGCGTCGAGATGTCCAGCCCCACCGCCGACGACAAGCAAACCGATCAGCTCCAGGCTGACATCGTCCGCACCGTCGACGACGGCCGCGCCGTGGTCGCCAACATCTTCGGCACCGCCACCGACACCGACGGCAACGTCCACTCCTACGAGGGCGGGCACTACGTCAGCGTCATCGGCTACCGCGACGGCGGCAAGACCGTCACCATCGCCGACAGCGCCAACCCCAACATGGCCTCCTACCGGATGAGCGTCGAGCACCTCGCCGACTGGATCGCCACCCGCGGCTACTCCACCAACTGACCTGGAGCAGCCACCCCGACCGAAGGGCCGGCCCCATCCGGGGCCGGCCCTTCGCCGTCTCCACACCACCCGCGCCCGGACCCACCGGAGGGGCGCCCGGCCACGATCGGGGCCCGACCCGACAAAGCGGACCGGGACCACCACGATCAGGACCGACACCCGGCGGGCCGACGCAGGCCTCACGCCCACCGCCGAGGGGGCCGGCTGGCCGCACTCGCGGGGGCCGGCTCCGACCGGGGTCAGCCCTCGTCTCAGCGGCCGCCCGCGGAGACCGTCTCGTCGCGCTCCGGCTGCGGCGTACGGTGCGCGCGTTGCCGCAGCCACCAGGTGCTGCCAACCCCGGCCAGCAGCGCCAGGGCGAGCCCGGCCCAGGAGAAGCTCTTGAGCCAGTGCTCGGCGACCCGCCCGAGGTGGAAGAGCAGGTACGTGGTGGCGAAGGCCCAGACCAGGCCGCCGGCCGCGTTCGCGAGCAGGAACCGGCGGTAGGGCACGTGCAGCGCGCCGGCGAGCGGACCGGCGAGGATGCGCAGCAGCGCGACGAACCGGCCGAAGAAGACCGCCCAGACGCCGTGCCGGGCGAAGGTCTGCTCGGCCCGGGCGAGTTGGTCCGGCCCGAGGTGCCGGGGGAAGCGCCGGCCGAGCCGGGCGAGCAACGGTCGACCGCCCCGGCGGCCCACCGTGTAGCCGAGTGAGTCACCGACGATGGCGCCGAGGGCGGCGGCGATAGCCACCCACTCCGGCTCGACGACTCCGGTCGCGGCCAGCAGCGCCGCGCTGAGCAGGGTGATCTCGCCGGGCAGCGGCACGCCCATGCTCTCGACCCCGATGATGCCGGCGACGGTCAGGTAGACCGCCAGCGGTGGCAGCGCCCCGAGCCAATGTTGTACGTCCAGCACGCCAGCCTCCCCGGTTCGGCGCTCGAACGCTACCTGCGCCCGGTAACGACCGGCGAACCGCATCGGGGCGTTTCCCGTCACGCCGTTCGCTGCTCAGGCGCGGGCCAAATCGGCGTTACGCGGACGCCGCAACCCCGTCGCGGCGCGGCCGAACCGACCCCTCGCTACGAGCGTGCCGCCGGGAACGACGTGACCCGCCGGCGGGCGGGTTGCTCCCGGCCACGGCCATGTCGTACACGAGACGCCAAGGCCCACCGGCCACCACGACGCCGTAGCGAGACACCGAGGCCCACCGGCCACCGCGTAGCGAGGCGTGGAGGCTCGTCGGTCAGGCCACCGGCGCGAGGAACTCCAGCCGGTTGCCGTGCGCGTCCTCGGTGTGGAACCGGCGCATCCCGGGCAGTTCGTCGTCGCCCCAGGTCACCGGGGCGCCCGCCGAGGCGAGCCGGGCGGCCAGCTCGTCCAGGTCGGGGCGGATCAGGGCGGGGTGGGCCTTGCGGGCGGGGCGGAAGTCGTCCTCGACACCGAGGTGCAGTTCGGCGCCGTACCCGGTGAACCAGCAGCCGCCGCGGGCCGCGAGCACCGGCGGCTTGGCCTTCTCGGTCATGCCGAGCAGGCCGACGTAGTACGCGCGGGAGGCCTCCTCGGAGCCGCGCGGACAGGCGAGCTGAACGTGGTGGATCATTTGGTACCTCCTCGTGCCTCACGGTGGCACGAGGTTGCGTTAATAGCAAGACGGACGTACGGTTTGGTTTGACGTACGGTGCCGGGTAAGTGTCGCCTAACTTCGGCGGCCCCCCTACCGGTGCGACAAACTGCTCAGGACACGGTCGCTGGTGTGAAGGAGTACGACGTGGCGAGCCTCGACACCTTCGGTGCGAAGACCCAGCTACGCGTCGGTGACGCGAGCTACGAGATTTTCAAGATCGACAAGGTGGACGGCCACGACCGGCTGCCGTACAGCTTGAAGATCCTGCTGGAGAACCTGCTGCGGACGGAGGACGGCGCGAACATCACCGCCGACCACATCCGCCAGCTCGGCGCGTGGGAGCCCACGGCCGACCCGAGCGTGGAGATCCAGTTCACCCCCGCGCGGGTGCTCATGCAGGACTTCACCGGCGTGCCCTGCGTGGTCGACCTGGCCACCATGCGCGAGGCCGTGCGGGAGCTCGGCGGCGACCCGACCAAGGTCAACCCGCTCGCCCCGGCCGAGCTGGTCATCGACCACTCCGTCATCGCCGACCTCTTCGGCCGCGAGGACGCCTTCGCGCGCAACGTCGAGCTGGAGTACCAGCGCAACAAGGAGCGCTACCAGTTCCTGCGCTGGGGCCAGACCGCCTTCAACGAGTTCAAGGTCGTCCCACCGGGCACCGGCATCGTGCACCAGGTCAACATCGAGTACCTGGCCCGCACGATCATGGAGCGCAACGGCCAGGCGTACCCGGACACCGTGGTCGGCACCGACTCGCACACCACGATGGTCAACGGCCTCGGCGTGCTCGGCTGGGGCGTCGGCGGCATCGAGGCCGAGGCCGCCATGCTCGGCCAGCCGGTCAGCATGCTGATCCCGCGGGTCGTCGGCTTCAAGCTCTCCGGCGAGATGCCGGCCGGCACCACCGCCACCGACCTGGTGCTCACCATCACCGAGATGCTGCGCAAGCACGGCGTGGTCGGCAAGTTCGTGGAGTTCTACGGCCCCGGCGTGAGCGCCGTGCCGCTGGCCAACCGCGCCACCATCGGCAACATGTCGCCGGAGTACGGCTCCACCGTGGCGATCTTCCCGATCGACGGTGAGACCATCCGCTACCTCCAGCTGACCGGGCGCAGCGAGGAGCAGGTCGCGCTCGTCGAGGCGTACGCCAAGGAGCAGGGCCTCTGGCACGACCCGGCCGCCGAGCCGGACTACTCCGAGCACCTCGAGCTGGACCTGAGCTCGATCGAGCCGTCGCTGGCCGGCCCGAAGCGTCCGCAGGACCGGGTGCCGCTGGGCAGCGCCAAGACGCTCTTCCGTTCGGCGCTCAAGGACTACGTGGCCGCCGACGAGACCGGTGGCGACCAGGGCCGCGCCGCCGGCGTACCGCAGCAGGAGAAGCCGTTCGGGGTCGTCGGCCACGCCGACGAGGCGAGCGCCGAGTCCTTCCCGGCCAGCGACTCCCCCGCCAACGGCGTCGACGACCCGGCCGACGCCCCGCGCGACCTGGAGACCGCGGCGGTCGGCGCCGGCGGTCGGGCGACCAACCCGATCCGGGTGACCGGCGAGGACGGCACCGAGTTCGAGCTCGACCACGGCGCCGTGGTGATCGCCGCGATCACCTCCTGCACCAACACCTCGAACCCGCAGGTCATGATCGGCGCGGCGCTGCTGGCCCGCAACGCCGTCGAGCGGGGCCTGAACCGCAAGCCGTGGGTCAAGACCACGCTCGCCCCCGGGTCCAAGGTCGTCATGGACTACTACGAGCGCGCGGGTCTCACGCCGTACCTGGAGAAGCTCGGCTTCCACCTGGTCGGCTACGGCTGCACCACCTGCATCGGCAACTCCGGCCCGCTGCCGGAGGAGATCTCCGCCGCGGTGAACGAGGCCGACCTCTCGGTCGTCTCGGTGCTCTCCGGCAACCGGAACTTCGAGGGCCGGATCAACCCCGACGTCAAGATGAACTACCTGGCGTCCCCGCCGCTGGTGGTCGCGTACGCGCTGGCCGGCACGATGGACATCGACCTGGCCAACGAGCCGATCGGCGAGGACAGCGCCGGGCAGCCGGTCTTCCTGCGCGAGCTCTGGCCGAGCACCGCCGAGATCCAGGACGTCATCGCCTCGGCGATCGGCGCCACCGGGTTCAGCTCCGCGTACTCGGACGTCTTCGCCGGCGACGAGCGCTGGCAGTCGCTGCCCACCCCGACCGGTGACACCTTCGCCTGGGCCGGCGACTCCACCTACGTGCGCAAGCCCCCGTACTTCGAGGGCATGCAGCGGGAGCCGAAGGCCGTCAACGACATCGCCGGCGCGCGGGTGCTGGCCAAGCTGGGCGACTCGGTGACCACCGACCACATCTCGCCGGCCGGCTCGATCAAGGCCGACTCCCCCGCCGGTAAGTACCTGGCGGAGCACGGCGTGGCCCGGCACGAGTTCAACTCGTACGGCTCCCGCCGGGGCAACCACGAGGTGATGATCCGCGGCACGTTCGCCAACATCCGGCTGCGCAACCAGCTGGTCCCCGGCGTCGAGGGCGGCTTCACGGTCAACCACCTCACCGGCGAGCAGACCAGCATCTACGACGCCTCCCAGGCCTACCAGGCCGAGGGCGTGCCGCTGGTGGTGCTGGCCGGCAAGGAGTACGGCTCCGGCTCCTCGCGGGACTGGGCGGCGAAGGGCACCATGCTGCTCGGCGTCAAGGCGGTCATCGCCGAGTCGTACGAGCGCATCCACCGCTCGAACCTGATCGGCATGGGCGTGCTGCCGCTGCAGTTCCCGGCCGGTGAGACCGCCGAGTCGCTGGGCCTGACCGGCACGGAGACGTTCGCCATCTCCGGGGTGACCGCGCTGAACGACGGCCCGACGCCGCGTACGGTCAAGGTCACCACCGACAGCGGCATCGAGTTCGACGCCGTCGTCCGGATCGACACCCCCGGTGAGGCGGACTACTACCGGCACGGTGGCATCCTGCAGTACGTACTGCGCCGGATGATCAACAACTGACGCGTCACGGACGAGGGCCCCTTCCCGCATCGGCGGGAAGGGGCCCTCTCGTCGTCGTACACCCGGGTTCCGCGCCCCCTACCGGCGCACGCGCGCCGGCATCAGGGCACCGCCCCGGTCAGTCGGCCACGCGGCGCGCGTCGCGGGTCTTCATGGCGTGCTCCAGCAGGGTGATGAGCACCTCCTTGCTGGACTCCCGCTGCCGGGCGTCGCAGAGCAGCACCGGCACACCCGAGTCCAGGTTCAGCGCCGCCTGCACCTCGTCCAGCCGGTACTGCTTGGCCCCCTCGAAGCAGTTCACCGCCACCACGAAGGGCGTGCCCCGCCCCTCGAAGTAGTCGATGGAGGGGAAGCAGTCGGCCAACCTCCGGGTGTCGGCGAGCACCACCGCACCGATCGCGCCGAGCGCCAGCTCGTCCCAGACGAACCAGAACCGGTCCTGCCCCGGCGTACCGAAGAGGTAGAGCACCAGGTCGTCGCTGATCGTGATGCGACCGAAGTCCATCGCGACGGTGGTGGTGCTCTTGCTCTCCACACCGGAGAGGTCGTCGATGCCGACCCCGGACTCGGTCAGCACCTCCTCCGTACGCAACGGGCGTGTCTCGCTGACCGCGCCGACCATGGTGGTCTTGCCCACCCCGAACCCGCCGGCGACCAGAATCTTGATCGCGGTGGGCAGTGGGGTGGCTCCCGCCGGCCGCTCAGAGGGCCCGTAGTCCATTGATAACCGCCTCGAAAACACTGTTGTCGGGAAGCCCGGCCGAGGTGCGCGGCTCGCGGACCTGGACCAGGTTGCGGGCCACCAGATCACCCAGCAGGACCCGGATGGTGCCCACCGGGAGGTCCAGGTGGGCGGCGATCTCGGCGACGGACTGTATGCGCTGGCAGAGTCCCACGATCGCCACGTGCTCCGGCCCCAGGCCGATCTCCGCGCTCACGTCGGCACGGGTCGCCGTGACCAGCGAGATCAGGTCGAACGTGCCGGTGACCGGGCGGGCCCGGCCGCGCGTGACCGCGTACGGGCGCACGACCGGCCCGGCATGGTCGTCCACCCACTGCTGCTCCGCGGACTCCCCCTGCACGGTCATCGCGGCTACTTCTCGCCGGTCGACTGCTCGGCGGTCCGGGTCGGCGAGGCCACGTGCTTGCCGACCCGGGTGACCAGCATCGCCATCTCGTAGGCGATCAGCCCGACGTCGGCGTCCTCGGTGGCCAGCACCGCGAGACAGGCGTTGCGCCCGGCGGCTGTGACGAAGAGGAACGAGGACTGCATCTCGATGATGGTCTGCTGTACCTGACCACCCCCGAACCGCTTCCCCGCACCCCGGGCCAGGCTCTGGATCCCGGCCGCCATCGCGGCCAGGTGCTCACCGTCGTCCCGGCTGAGCCCCTGTGAGGAGGCCATCAACAGGCCGTCCGTCGAGAGCGCGACCGCATGTTCGGCCTGCTTCACCCGGCCGACCAGGTCATCCAGCAACCACGTCAGGTCGGCACCCGATGCCGTCTTCTGGGCCACTCGTCGTCCTCTTCTCCCACGGCTGATGTAGCCGTCTTCGTCTGGTGCTGACCGTTCCGTCCCGGGCGGACTTCCGCGCCGTCGGCACTGGTCAGGTCGTTTGCTGCTCGTCAGCGTCCGGGCCCGGCTCGGGCTCCGGCGCGTCGTCGTCGCCGAGCAGGCGCGCCGCCTCCGTCCGGCCCCGGCGGGTCCCCTTCTGGTACGAGCTCATCATCCGGCGCACCTGCTCGGGCTGCCGCACCGTCTCCTCGTCCTCGTCAGCGACGGTCGCCGCGGGGTCGTCACGCAGCTCCGGCACGATGTTCGCCTGCCGGACGCGCACCGGCAGGCCGGAGTCCGTCTGCGGAGGCTCGGTCCGGGACGGAAGCGGACCACCCTCGGGCCGGGTGGGCGCCGGCGCGTCCGCCGCGGCGCGGGGCACGGCCAGCGGCAGCCCGGTCGGCACCGTCGGCCCCTCCAGCGCCGCTTGCTCCGGCACCCGTCGGGTACGGCTCGGCAGTCCCTCGGCGGTCGCCGGCCCGGACCGGGTCCGGGTGGGCAGCGAGGCTCCGGCGTCGTCGGCCTGACCGGCCGGCTCGGACACCTCCGGCTGCGGGGCGGGCGGTTCGGCGAGCGCGACCGGGGCCGACGGCTGGGCGACGGCCGGGGCGGAGGCCAGCGGCGTCGCGCCGGACGACTCGGCGGGTGCCCCGCCGGTGCGGGCGGCCGGCAGGCCACCGGAGATCTCCGGGTCGTCGCCCGCGTCGGTGACCAGGTCGATCGGGATGAGTACGACGGCGGTCGTGCCGCCGTACGCCGACTCCTTCAGCTGCACCTTGACACCGTGCCGCTCGGTCAACCGGCTCACCACGTAGAGACCGAGCCGGGAGGCGTTCGCGAGGTTCAGTTCGGACTGATCGGTGATCCGGTCGTTGGCCGCCGCCAGGTCCTCCGGCGTCATTCCGAGGCCGCGGTCCTCGATCTCGACGGCGAAGCCGTTCGCCACCATCTGGCCCCGGACCTCGACGGTCGTGTTCGGCGGCGAGAACGACAGTCCGTTCTCGATCAGCTCGGCGAGCAGGTGGATGATGTCACCGACCGCCCGGCCGGCGAGCGACACCCGTCCGATCGGCAGCACGTTGACCCGGGTGTAGTCCTCGACCTCGGCGACCGCGCCGCGGATCACGTCCACCATCGGCACGTTGCGCCGCCAGGCACGACCGGGCGTGGAGCCGGAGAGCACGATCAGGTTCTCGGCGTTACGCCGCATCCGGGTGGCCAGGTGGTCGACCCGGAACAGGTCCTCGAGCTCCTCGGCGTCCTGCTCGCGCCGCTCCATCGCGTCCAGCAGGGTCAGCTGGCGGTGCACCAGGGCCTGCGTACGCCGGGCCAGGCTGAGGAAGACCTCGCGGACGCCGCGGCGCAGCTCGGCCTGCTCGACGGCGGTCCGGATCGCCGTCTCCTGCACGGCGTTGAAGGCCTTACCCACCTGGCCGATTTCGTCGTCGCCGAACTCGAGTGGGGGCGCCTCCTTGGCCACGTCGACCTCTTCGCCGTGGCCGAGCCGCTCCACCACGCTGGGCAGGCGCTCGTTGGCGAGGCGGAAGGCCGCCTCGCGCAGCCGCTCGAGCTGACGCAGCAGGGCGCGCGCCGTGGTGATCGACACGATGATCGAGGCGACGACGGCGATCAGGCCGAGACCCGCGGCGAGCACCAGCCGCACGATGACCCCGATCGCGACCGGCATCGCGCGGGAGACGACGTCCTCGCCGCCGGCGATGATGACGTCGCGCAGGCTCTGCTCGACGGGTGTGACGGCGCCGTCCCACTCGGCGGCCTGCACCGGTGGGCGTCCGGGCACGTCGCGCTCCCGGACGATCTCGTCCTCCAGGGCGCGGAACTTGCGGGACGCGTCGCCCGCGATCACCGCGTCGTAGCGCTCCCGGTCGACGCGGGCCAGGTCGACCGCCGCCTGCGAGACGGTGAACCGCTGCGCGCCGACGAGCTGGGCGAACTGGGCCTGCTCCGCGGCGGTGAGCCGGCCGGCGGCGAGCGCTCCGGTGAGCAGGGCGTCCTCCTGGGACATCAGCTCCCGGGCGCGGTTCAGGTCGATGAGCGCCGCGGTCTCCTGCGCGATCTGCCGATCGTCGAGACCGCCGAGCGCGTCGAAGACGTTGAAGATCGAGTCGATCACGCCGACGTACGACGTCATCGTGGTGGTGCGGTCGATGCTGCGGGCGTCCACGCCGGCCCGGGTCTCGTTCAGCCGGTCCAGGTCGGTGAGGAGGTCGTCGATGCGCAGCTCCAGCTGCGCGCTCGCCGGCACCTCGGTACGCCAGTCCCGTACCGACTCGCGGAACGTCGCCGCGTAGCCGTCGGTGCGTCGCCGCTCCGCGGCCAGCTCCTCCAGCTTCGCCGCGTCCGGGCCGCCCAGGTAGGCCAGGGAGAGCCGGCGCTCCTTCTGCAGCTGCGTCAGCAGCGGGTCGCTCGGCTCGAAGACGCGGGCGTTCAGCGCCTGCACGCCGAGCAGGTTGAACCCGTCCCGGACGGTCACCCACGCGGCGAAGGCCCAGAGCGCAACCAGCGAGACGAGCAGGGCAACGACTTTGGTACGGAGATTCGTACTGCGGGAACCCATCACACCGTCCTGGCCGGATATCTGGTCATGTGCCCGAGCATGGGTATCGGCGCACAAATCGACACCGGCGCACGCTAGCAGTGTCGGGTTCTTCACTCAAGCGGTCCTGATCATGACTGTGCGGACTACGCTCGGCCGCCGGTCAGTCGTCCACATCGGCCGAACGGAGGAGCCACCGGGCCGTCAGCACCGCTGCCTGCACGATCAGGGTCGGCCGGTAGAGATCCTTGTCGTGCCACAACTCCGGGCCGTCCTCATCGACATCCACAGTGGAGAGCCAGGATTCGGCGCGGGCGAGAGCGGCGGCGATCGGTGCGCTCCGGCGTTCCGCGGCGAGCAGCGTCTGCACCGCGTACGCGGTCTCCTCCGCGCTGCCCGCCCACCGGCCCCAGGACCCGTCCGCCCGCTGACCGGCCAGCACCCACGCCACCGCCCGGTCGACCGACTGCCGGGCGGCCTCGGTGCCGCCGTACTCGCTGAGCGCCGCCGCCGCACAGGAGGTGGCGTAGTACGGCGAGGCGTGCCACCGGTCCGGCCAGCGGCCGTCCGGCTCCTGCTGGTCGAGCAGCCAACGGGTCAGCCGCCGCACCGCGGACCCCAGCCAGGGCGTGGCCGGGCCGCCGTGGGGCAGCGACTGCCCGAGCGCGTCGAGCACGTGGGCGTTGGTGGTGACCGACGCGCCGTCCTCCCCCGGCCAGGTGCAGAAGTGCTCCCCCGTGTCGTACGGCCGCAGCACCATCGGATCGACCGGGTGGCCGAGCCGGGCGAGCGCGTAGAGGGTCACCGAGGTCGTGTCGGCGTCCGCCGGCAGGCCGGGTCCGGTGGGTGTGCCGGCCGGACCGAGGGCGGCGCGCAGCCCGGCGGTGAGCGCGGCGGGCACCCCGATCGGGACACCGGCCCGGGTCAGCGTGCCGAGTACCCAGGAGCGCTCGAAGACGGTGATCGGGCTGGCGCTGGGCACCGGTCCGCCATACTGCCGGACCAGGTCCTCCAGGTAGGCCCGGCCCGGCTCCTCGGCGCCGGGCTCCGGGCCGAGCCAGGCGGCGGTCGCCGCCGGAGAGGCCCCCACCGTGCCCGGGCCGACCGGGCCGAACCCGGCGACCCGCCGCGCGGCCGGGCCGACCACCTCCAGCGCGTGCGCGAGCTTCTCCGGCAGCGGCCGGCCGCCCGCGAGCAGCATCCGGACCCCCGCCAGCCGGCGATGGTCCATCCCCTCGGGCAGGGGCAGCCGGGCCGCACGCCAGCGGGTGAGGCCCGGCCGGTCGCGCAGCGCGTCGAGGTTCTCGGCGACGAGTTCGGTCAGGGCGGGCACGATCAGATCGGTAGCCGGCAGGTCGGGCGGTGGGGCGGCGGCCGGGCCGGTGAGCGCAGCGTGCAGCGCCCGGAGTCCCCTGTCGACGGCGTCGTCGATCCGGTCGCGGGTCGCCGGGCCGCCGTCGTCGCGACGCAGGGTCGTCAGCAGCGCCTCGATGGCGCTGAGCGTCGGCACCAGGGCGTAGCCGTCCGGACCGCCCCAGGCGCCGTCGGGACGCTGCCGACGCAGCAGCCAGTCGATCCGCTCGTCGTGCCCCGCGAGCCAGGGCGCCAGACTGACCAGGCGCCCGGTCTCGTAGACCGACGGTGAGGAGCGTCCGGACGGCGCCGCGAGCATCTCCGCCACCAGATCGGACGCCGGTGACCGCTCCGCCACCGCCGCGCCGGCCTGACCTCCACGCTCGGGTCGGGACAGGTCGTACGAGGGCGCGCTCACCGGCTGCCCCAGAAGTCGGTGGAGCCGTAGAAACCGCTCGTGTAACCGAGCTGTCGGGTCAGGTAGGTCGCCTCCCGGGGGCACCGGTCGGCGAGGTCCGCGAGCGTCTTACGGCAGCTCTGCGTCAACTCGGCTGCCCGCCGCGCCACCTCGGTCGGGTCACCGACCAGGGTGATGGCGTTCAGATCGCCCCACTCCCGGTCCCGCTCGTGGGTGGCCAGGTCGTTGACCAGGCGCAGCACCTGCTGCACCTGGTCGCTGGCGGCGACCAGCTCGGGCAGCCGGCGGTGCACGTCGGCGTCTCCGGTACGGATCCAGTGCGCCACGTTGACCACGGTGCAGGCGAGATTGTCCGCGTTGTCGAGGTACTCCTCGTAGCTCGGCGGCTGCCCGGCCGCCGTCGACTCACGCCAGTCGTACTCGCGCGCCATCGCCGCCAGGGTGCGGTGGACCGCCTCCCGCCACAGCGCGCGGGCCTCGGGATAGCCCGGCGACCGGGTCAACTCGCCGCACAGTTCGGCCAGGAACCGTCCCAGCGGATCCTCGGCGGCCGGGGCGGCGCCGTCGACGACGGCGAGCGTCTCCGCCGTGACCCGGTCGACCTCCTCGCGCGACTTCGCGAGGTAGTCGACCTGGAAGTCGAGCGCGAAGCCCCAGAGCACCATCCGGTTGGCGAACCTCAACTCCTCCACCGTGCACCACGGGGAGCTGAAGGCCATCGCCATCGCGATGCTGCTGTACAGCGCCGGGTCGAACGGCCGCGCGGAGAAGAGCTCGGAGTGCTCGGCGGCCCGCCGTTGCAGGTCACGCTGCCCCTTCGCGACGAGCGCGCAGATGCGGCCCTGCTCGGCCGCGAGGGACAGGTCGTCGTCAGATCGGTGCATCTCCATCCTCAGGCCGCGTCCGCCGTGCTGGTGAGGGTCAGCTCCACCCGCCTGCGGGGCCGCAGGGCGGCGGCGAGGCGCAGCCCGGGTACGCCGGATCGGCGCAGCCGGAACCGGTAACGGCTCAGCATGGTGGCGAGGATCAGCTGCGCCTCCAGGTAGAAGAGGTACATGCCGAGGCACTGGTGCGGGCCACCCCCGAACGGGAAGTGGGCGTAGCGGTGCCGGGCGCGGATCCGTTCCGGGGTGAACCGGTCGGGGTCGAACTCGTCCGGCCGGTCCCAGAACGCCGTCATCCGCTGGGTGATCAGCGGGCTGGCGACCATCGTGGCGCCGGCCTCCACCTGCACCCCGTCGATGACGTCGTCCGCGACCGCGCGCCGCGGGATGATCCAGCCGATCGGATAGAGCCGCAGCAGCTCGTCCAGGACCATCCGCGTGTAGGGCAGCTGGTTGAGGTGCTCCCGCTTGACGGGCCCGTCGCCGACCACCCGCGCGATCTCGTCGTAGAGCCGCTCGGCGACGTCGGGACGGTCGTCGAGGTGCGGCCAGAGCCAGGTGAGCACGTTGATGGTGGTCTCCGTGGTGGCCGCGAACATGGCCACCGTGTCGTTGCGTACCTGCTGCTCGCTGAGCTGCCGACCGTCCTCGGTACGCGCCTGCCAGAGCGTGGAGATGACATCGTCTCCCTCGTCGGCCGTCGCCCTGGACGCGCGCACGATCGGCAGCAGGACGTCGTCCACGACCTTCTTCGCCCGCCGGAACGGCCGGTCGCCCGGCATCGGCAGCGACAGCGGCGCGAACGGCACGACGATGCGGGGAATGACGGCGGTGGCGATGACGTCCTGCGCGTCGACCACCCGCATCGCGTCCGGTACGGAGATCTTCTCGCCGAAGAGCACCTTCATGATGGCTCGACACACGATGCGGGTCTGCTCGACTCCGATGTCGACGGTGCGGCCGTCCCGGGACGGCTCGTCGAGCTCGTCGACGGCCTGCCCGATCGCCTCCGCCATCCCGTCGACCAGCGCCTCGACGCGCTTGGCGGTGAACATCGGCTGGAGCATTCGCCGGCTGGCCGACCAGATCTGCCCCTCGCCGAGGATCCCCTCGCCGAAGAGGCGCTTCACGGGTCGCCAGAACAGCCCGTCGCCGGCCCGCTCGTAGTTCTCCGACCGATCGCGCAGTACGTGTTGCACGTGCCGGGGATCCGTCACCAGGTACGGCCGGAACGAGCCGAGGTTGAGGCGGATCAGCTCACCGCCGGTGCGGTTGCCGACGGTTATCAGCGCACGGGCCGGGTCTCGGAGCAGGCTCGGCACCATCTGGTGCAGCGGCACGGTGCGCGCTCGTCGGACGCGGGACTGCCCGGTATCTGGCGATTGCACCGGCGCCGAACCCCCTTATTGCAACTGTCTGTCGTGGATCGACTATGTGGAGTCAGGACTCAGCGAGCATGCCACCGCACCGTGGAACTTCTCTAGTCGCATCCGGAGAAATTTTCACGCGCCACAGGTGGCACCCACCGGCAAGACCGTGCGACGGCAGTGACGCGTTGCGCGGTTCCCACGGGGCGACGGTCCAGCGGGTACGCGTACCGGCCCGCCGGGAGGCGGCGACGCGCCCGGAGCGCGCCCGGGACGTCGACCGACCACGCCCTCCGGGTCGGCGTGGGACGGTGCGGCACGCCCGGCCCGGGTACGCGCGAGCGCCGCCCTGCCGGACGCGCTCCGGCCCGATCCGCGGCGACGGGGCCGCTCGGCGAGGCTGCCCGCCGGAGACGGCCCGCTCGGACGAAGCAGCCGGCCCGCTCGACGAACCAGCCGGCCCGGGGACGTGGACCGGCCGGAGCGGCGGGCGGTGAGCAGGGCTCGCCGGGCCGGGCCAGGCCAGGCCGGGATCAGGCATACCCGGCAGGTCAGCGGCCCTGATCGGCGGGGTAACCCGCGCGGCCCCGGGCACCCTGTGCCAGGCTCATGGTCATGGACGACAAGAACATCCTGAACCGGATCTCCGAGCTGGTCGACGAGGAGCACCAGCTGCGCGCGGCGGCGCAGGCCCACGAGAAGGGCACCGACGAGGAGGCGCAGAACCGGCTCCGCGAGCTGGAGGAGTCCCTCGACCAGT
The DNA here is from genome assembly GCF_003626545.1 of Micromonospora musae. Classification (NCBI taxonomy): domain Bacteria; kingdom Bacillati; phylum Actinomycetota; class Actinomycetes; order Micromonosporales; family Micromonosporaceae; genus Micromonospora; species Micromonospora musae. The sequence goes on along the minus strand of NZ_RAZS01000014.1, from coordinate 42,758 downwards.
GCTGGGACCTGCTGCGCCGGCGCCGCGCGGCCCGGGCCAACCACGGCGACCCGGACTCCCAGGGCACCCGCCCCAAGCCCGAGGTCGAGCGCTACCTCCAGTGACCCCGACGGGTGGGCCGGGCGGGTCCGCCACCACGGCGCCGGCCGGCGGCCGGCCCCCGGCGACGCCGCGCCCGTGGCGCGACCGCCCGGCCCACCCGGTTCAGCGGAGCCCCGCCTCCCGCAGCAACTCCCCCGTCAGCGCGGTCGGGTCGGCCAGGTCGGCCGGTAGTCCCCGCGCCACGAACCAGGTGCTCACCACCCGGACGTCCCGGGCCAGGAACTCGGGCCCCTGCGGGTTGCCCACCACGTCGACCACCTGAGGCAAGTCGATCATGACGAGCCGGTCGCGGTGCACCAGGAGGTTGTACGGCGACAGGTCGCCGTGTGCGTACCCGGCCCGGGCCAGTACGACCAGCGCGTCGACCAGCTGGCCCCAGAGGTCGCGCAGAGCGGCCCGGTCCGGCCGAAGCTGGGCCAGCCGGGGCGCGGCCTGCCCCTCCTCCGGGTCACCGACGAACTCGAGCATCAACTCGGTGCCGCGCACCTGCACCGGGTACGGCACGGCGATCGTGCCGTACTCGGCGCCGATCTCCCAGAGCCGGGCGAGCGCGGCGAACTCGGCCGCCGCCCACTGCCCGGCGATCAACTGTCGGCCGAAGGCGGTCCGACCGGCCATCGCCCGGTTCTCCCGGGACCGGCGGACCCGCCGCCCCTCCAGGTAGCCGGCGTCCCGGTGGAAGAGCCGGTGCTCGGCGTCCCGGTAGCGCTTGGCGGCCAGCAGGCAGGCCCGGTCGGTGCCGGGGACCGCCCGGCGGACGAGGTGTACGTCCGCCTCCTTGCCGGTCTTGAGCACACCGAGTTCGGTGTCCTTCGCCGCCAGCTCGGTGACGAGCCAGTCGGGGTGTGGCTGCGGCCCGTGCACGGCGTCGTCCCAGGACGACCAGCGCTGGTCGGTCTCCGGATCGGAGTGGTCGACCGGGTCGATGGCGGCCGGCTCGGCGTGCCGGCCGCGCTTCAGGAACTGTGGTTCGTCGTCGTCGAAGCGGCGTCGGCCGCCCGCCCGGCGCTCCTGCGCCGGGAAGTCATGATCGCGCACTGCGGTGCTCGTCCCTTGTTCGAGGTGAATGAAGGCCGGTGGGAACGACCTGCGAAGACGGCCATGACCGACCCCCTCTCCTCGACCGGGCCAACGCCCGGGGTGCACCATGCGCGGATCATGCTGGCCGCCCGCCGAGCGACCGTCAACCGAAATACGGCCCGTCGGCCGGCGCGCCCTTTGGCCGGCCGACCCAGGTGCGAGCAGACGGTCACCTTCGCGCCGTCCGCCGGGCCGGAGCAGGGCCACGGCGGCGGATCCGGCGGGCACGCCGAAACAACGGGGCGGCCGAACCTCAGCCGGCCGGCAGCGTGGCCGGGGCTCAGCCGGCGAGCACCGCGGCGACCGCGGCGATCAGGCCGTCTGCCGTACGGGTCGGCCGGAACCTGCCGTCGGACCAGGTACGCCCCCGGTGCAGCCAGACGCTGGGCAGGCCGACCGCCGCCGCGCCGCCGATGTCCGCCTCCGGGCCGTCGCCGACGACCCACGCGCCCCGCAGCGGCATCCGTACCCGCTGGGCGGCGAGCGCGAAGATTCTCGGGTTGGGCTTGCTGACGCCCGCCTCCTCGGAGATCACCCAGTCGGCGACGTACCGGTCCAGCCCGGTCTCACGGATCTTGGCCTCCTGCTGCCGGACGGCGCCGTTGGCGACCACCACGGGCACCCAGCCGGCCTGGTCGGCGATCCGCAGCGCGCAGGCGATCAGCGGGTCCAGCCGGGTGTGCGCCACCAGCCCGTCGTGCAGCTCCTCGACCAGGTCGATCGAGGGCACGCGCAGGTCGTACCGGTCCCGGATCGCGTCGGCCACGTCCCAGCGGTCGGTCAGCCCGTCGGCGTCGATGGAGAGCAACCACTCGATGTCGGCCGCGGGCGCGCCGATGCCGTCAAGGAAGCCCTGCCCCCAGGCACGGAACGGCCCGGCCCGGTCGAGCAGGGTGTTGTCCAGGTCCATGAGGAGCAGTGGCACTCGGGCACCTTACGGTAATCAGCGCACCCAGCGACAGATCCGTTACGTGAACTCCTCAACCCAACAGGAACAGCCGGGCGGAGCCCTGGTCGGGCAGCCGGTCGACGAGCATCGAGTGCGCCGCCCGGGTGGCCGCCAGCTGAGCCGGGCGCAGCGTCACGACCAGCACCTCCTCGCCGGTGTCGGTGGCCCGGGCCAACGTACGCCCCTCCGGGTCGTAGACGGCCGCTCCGCCGTTGAAGTGCCACGGGTCGGCGCCCCCGACGGAGTTGGCGAAGACGACGTACATGGTGTTGTCCAGCGCGCGGGCCGGATAGTAGAGGTCGCGGCGGTGCTCGGAGCCGGTGAGGTAGCCGCTCGGGCAGAGGTAGCCGTGCGCGCCGTCGAGGGCGGCGGCCCGCCCGTGCTCCGGGAAACAGCCGTCGTAGCAGATGCCCAGCCCGAACCGCCAGTCGCCGACGGAGAGGGTGGCGCCCTGCGTACCGGGCACGAAGAGTTCGCGTTCCCCGCCCCAGAGCTGCTGCTTGTCGTACCCGGCCCGGACCGCGCCGGCGCGGTCGACGACCAGTGAGGAGATGGTCCGCCGCCCGTCGGGATGGCGTACCGCGGCGCCGATCACCACGGTCACGCCGCCGGCCGCCGCCGCTTCGCTCAACGCCGTGAGTCGCGGATCGTCGACGGTACGGTCGCCGGCCGCGGCCACGTCGGTGCCGACTGGGTCGGCGGCGAGGGTCGGCGGGTGGTATGCGGGCAGGAAGAGCTCCGGCAGGACGACGATCCGGGCACCGGCGTCGGCGGCCCGGGCGACCAGGCGGGCGGCGGTGCCCGCGTTGCCTGCGACGTCTCCGGGGACCGGCTCGGCCTGCACGGCGGCGACGGTCAGCGGGGCGGAGGGCAGGGGGGCGAGGGGTGGCATCACGGGGGCGATGCTAGACGGGCGGGCCGACGGCCACGGCCCCCAATCCCAAGCCGTACGTACGGTTTGCGTGACGTCCCGTCACCTGGGACGATCGACGCGTGCCCAGAGTAAGCCAGGACCAGCTCGATGCGCGCCGCCAGGAGATCCTCGCCGCCTCGCGGGCGTGTTTCGCGCGGCACGGATACGAGGGCGCGACCGTGCGCCGCCTCGAAGAGGCCACCGGGCTGTCCCGGGGCGCCATCTTCCACCACTTCCGTGACAAGGACTCGCTCTTCCTCGCCGTCGCCGAGGACGACGCCGCCGCCATGGTCGAGACGGTCGCCCGCAACGGTCTGGTCCAGGTGATGCGGGACCTGCTGGCCGGTGCCATGTCCCCGGACACCACCGGCTGGCTCGGCACCCAGCTCGAAGTCTCCCGCCGACTGCGTACCGACCCGGCCTTCGCCCGCCGCTGGGCCGAGCGGTCCGCCGCGATAGCCGAGGCGACCCGCGACCGGCTGGCCCGCCAGCGGGACGCGGGAGTGCTGCGCGAGGACGTCCCGATCGACGTGCTGGCCCAGTTCCTCGAACTCGCCTACGACGGCCTCGTGCTGCACCTGGCGATGGGGCGCCCCGCCGGCGACCTCGGCCCCGTCCTCGACCTGGTCGAGGAGGCGGTCCGCCGGCGCTGAACCGGCGGCTGGCACGCCCTCGTACGGGGTCGTGGCGTTGGCCGGGTTGCTCCACAATGAGTTCGCCGACCCTTCGGTGACAGGAGCAGCCGATGAACGAGTTCGATCTCGCCGCTTCGGGCGACACGTGGGGCATCTCCGGTCCGACCTTCCTCCGGTTCTACCTCGCCGCGGCGGCCGTGCTGGTGGCCGTCGCCGTGCTCCACCGGATCCGGCTGCGCGCGGTCGGGCGGGAGGGCGGTCGCAACCCGCTCGACCCTCAGCAGGCCGCGTACCTCAACGGCGGCGACACGCTCACCGTGCACGCGGCGCTCGCCGGGCTGCGCGCCGTCGGCGCGATCGACGTCGGGGCGAACCACCAGCTGAAGGCGACCGGCCCGCTGCCCGCCGGGGCGACGCCGCTGGACCGGGCGGTGCACCACGCGGCCGGGCAGCGGGCCCGGGTCCGCGAGCTACGCCGGGACCAGTGGGTGGACCGGGCGCTCACCGACCTGCGCGCCGGTCTCGAACAGCGCGGCCTGCTCCTGTCGTCGGCCCACCGCACGACCGCCCGGCGCGCCTCGTTCGCCCTCTTCGCCCTGATCGCCATCGGCGTGGTGCGCACGTTCGTCGGGCTCTCCGACAGCCGGCCCGTCGGCTACCTGTTCCTCAGCCTGCTGCCGCTCTTCGTGGTCTTCCTGTTCCTGAGCCGGGTTCCGCGAGTGAGCCGCGCCGGCCGACAGGCCCTGCGCGATCTGCGCCGGCAACACGCCCACCTCGCGCCCTCCTCCGCCCCGGCGTACGCGACCTATGGCGCGGTCGGCGCGGCCGCGGGCGTGGCGCTCTTCGGCGCCGCCTCGCTCTGGGCGCTCGACCCGGGTTTCGCCGAAGGGGCCGAGATCCCACGCCAGGCGATCTCCGACGGGGGCGTCGGCGCGTCCGGTGGTGACAGCGGCTCCGGCGGCGACGGCGGCTCCTGCGGCGGCGGTTCCTGCGGCGGCGGCGGCGGCTGTGGGGGCGGGTGCGGCGGGTGAACGGCCCGACCGGGGTCGGCATCGGCTGGCGCCCCGAGATCGCCGGCTTCGTCGCCGAACTGCCCGGACTGCGCTTCGTCGAGGTGGTGGCCGAGTCGCTGGCACCGTCCCGACCGCTGCCGGCGGGGCTCGCCGCGCTGCGCGAGCGAGGGGTGACCGTCGTGCCGCACGGGGTGCGGCTCTCCCTCGGCGGCGCGGAGCCGGTGCACCCGGAGCGAGTGGAGCAGCTCGCCCAGGTCGCCGAGCTGGTGGACGCACCCCTGGTCAGCGAACACATCGCCTTCGTCCGGGCCGGCGGGCTGGAGGCCGGCCACCTCCTGCCCCTACCGCGCAGCCGGGCGGCCGTCGACGCGGTCTGCGCGAACGTCGCGCGCGTCCAGGAGCGGTTGCCGGTGCCGATCGCGCTGGAACCGATCGCCGCGCTCTTCGACTGGCCCGACGACGAGCTGGACGAGGCCGCCTTCCTCACCGAGATCCTCGACCGCTCCGGCGCGCTGCTGCTGCTCGACATCGCCAACGTGTACGCGAACGCGCGCAACCGGCACGCCGACCCGCTCGACCTGCTCGACCGGCTGCCCCTGGAACGGGTCGCGTACGTGCACGTGGCCGGGGGCGCCGAGCACGGCGGTTTCTACCACGACACGCACACCGACCCGGTGCCCCCGCCGGTGCTGGAGCTGGTCGGTGAACTCTGCGCCCGGCGACGGCCACCGGCTCTGCTGCTGGAGCGGGACGGCGCGTACCCGCCGGCGCAGGTGCTGCGCACCGAACTCGACGCCGTCGCGGCCGCGTCCGGGTTCCCGGCGGTCACATGACCGGCGACGCGCCGGGCCGGACAGACGACCTCGCCGCCCGCCAGGCGGAGCTGGTCGCCGCGCTGGTCACCGGCGGGCCGGTACCGCCCGGATTCGCGCCCGCGCCGCTCGCCGCGGCCCGGGCGGCCCTGCTGCGCAAACGCGCCGGGGAGGTGGCCCGGCACTGGCCACTGCTCGCCGCGGCCCTCGGCGCGGAGTGGCCGGCGAGGTTCGCGGCCTGGGCGACCGACCGGCCGACCCACGGATCCCTGCGCGACGGTTGGGACCTGGCCCGCGCCCTACGCGACGAAGGGACGCTGCCACCGTTGGGCGCCGAGGAGCTGGCCGTCCGGGAGGCGGGCGCGCGCTACGACGGGCGGCGTACGCCACGCCCCCGCCGACTGCCGGCCCTGGGCCGCGTACGTGGCGCGGTGGCGGTCCAGCTCGCCGGCCGGGTACGCCTGCTCCGCCCCGCCTCCCGGGCGAGCCTCGACACAGCGGGTCGCGACCGCTGACTCGGTGCGGCAGGATCGGCACCATGGATCTCGGACTCCGCGAACGGGTGTACGTGCTGACCGGCGCCTCCCGGGGCCTCGGCTACGCGACCGCCGAATGCCTCGTCGCCGACGGGGCGCGCGTGGTGCTCTCCGCCCGGGACGCCGACACGCTGTCCGCCGCGGTGGAGCGCCTCGGCGGGCCGGAGCAGGCGGTCGGGCTGCCGGGCGATCTGGGCGACCCGACCCTGCCGGAGCGCCTGGTCGCGACAGCCAAGGACCACTTCGGACGGCTCGACGGCGCGCTGATCTCGGTAGGTGGACCGCCGCCCGGCAACGCCGCGTCGGTCACCGACGAGCAGTGGCGCACCTCCTTCGAGACGATCTTCCTGGGCACGATCCGCGCCATCCGGACGATCACCGCCAACCTGCCCGACGGCGGGGCGATCGGGCTGGTCCTGTCCAGCTCGGCGCGCAGCCCGCTCGCCGGGCTCGGCATCTCCAACGGGCTGCGGCCCGGACTGGCCGGCGCGGCGAAGGACATCGCCGACGAGTACGGCCCGCGCGGCGTCCGGGTCGTCGGCCTGCTCCCGGGCCGCATCCTCACCGACCGCAGCCGGGAGCTGCTGGCCGCCACGGGTGACCCGGACCGCGCGCTCACCGAGATCGAGGCGGGCATTCCGCTGCGCCGGATCGGCGATCCCGCCGAGTTCGGCCGCGTCGCCGCATTCGTCCTCTCCCCCGCCGCCGGCTACGTCACCGGGGTCACCATCCCCGTTGACGGCGGCTCGCTGCGCGGGCTGTGACTCCCGACCCGCCCGGCGGTCGGCGGCCCGGCCGGCCACGCCCCGGCGCACCCGCCCCCGGCGACCGCCGCCCCAGCTCCGGGCCAGGGCTCGGCGACCGCCGCCCCGGCCCCGTCACCGCTCCCGCCGGCCGGTATCCGCGTCCCACCCGGGAGGAGCTCGCGGCGGCGGCCGACCGCCTCCTGCCCGACCTCATCGCGCCCGGCCTCGACGTGCTCTTCGTCGGGATCAACCCGGGCCTCTGGTCGGCCGCCGTCGGCTGGCACTTCGCCCGGCCGGGCAACCGGTTCTGGCCGGCGCTGTACCGGGGCGGCTTCACCCCACGACTGCTGCACCCGAGCGAACAGGACGAGCTGCTCGGCTACGGGATCGGCATCACCAACCTGGTGGAGCGGGCCAGCGCCCGCGCCGACGAGTTGACCGCCGCCGAGCTGGTGGCCGGGGCGGAGACGCTGCGGGAGAAGGTGGCCCGGTACCGGCCGCGCTGGGTGGCGGTGGTGGGCGTGACCGCCTACCGGATCGGGTTCGCCCGCCCGAAGGCGACGTTCGGCCCGCAGCCGGAGCGGCTCGCCGACGCCCGGCTCTGGGTGCTGCCCAACCCGAGCGGCCTCAACGCGCACTTCACGCCCGAGAGCCTCGGTGCCGCCTTCGCCGAGCTGCGCCAGGCGTCGACCGCGCTCTGACCCGGGGAGCCGCCGCAGCCCCGTTCAGTTCGCGGCGGCCGGGGGCAGCGCCTCCTCGGGCAGGTACGTGCCCATCGGCATGACCACCGGCTCGGGGCCTGTCGCGTCCGTGTACGGGGCGGGCGAGTCGGCGACCGCGAACTGCGTCCGGTAGAGCTCGGCGTAGAGGCCGCCCACCGCGACCAGCTCGTCGTGCCGTCCCCGCTCGACGATCCGGCCGCCGTCGAGGACCAGGATCTGGTCGGCGTCGCGGACCGTGGAGAGCCGGTGCGCGATCACCAACGCCGTACGCCCGGCCAGCGCCACCGACAGCGCCCGTTGGACCGCCGCCTCGCTCTCCGAGTCGAGGTGGGCGGTGGCCTCGTCGAGGATGACGATCGAGGGAGCCTTGAGCAGCAGCCGGGCGATCGCGATCCGCTGCTTCTCGCCGCCGGAGAAGCGGTAGCCGCGTTCGCCGACGGTGGTGTCCAGCCCGTCGGGCAGCGACCGGACCAGGTCGGCGATCTGCGCGCCGGCCAGCGCCGTCCACAGCTCGTCGTCGGTGGCCTCCGGCTTGGCGTAGCGCAGGTTCTCCCGGATCGACTCGTGGAACAGGTGCGAATCCTGGGTGACCACGCCGATCTCGTCGCGCAGCGACGCGAGCGTGGCGTCGCGTACGTCGACGCCGCCGACGAGCACCTGGCCGTCGCTGACGTCGTAGACGCGCGGGATGAGCATCGAGAGCGTCGACTTACCGGCGCCCGAGGGGCCGACCAGGGCGACCATCTGTCCCGGCTCGGCGGTGAACGAGACGCCCCGCAGCACCGGCTCGCTGATCGTCCGGTCGAGGGTGGCGACCTCCTCCAGCGAGGCGAGCGAGACGTCGGCGCCGCTCGGGTAGCGGAACCGCACGTCGCGGAGTTCGACCCGGCCGTTGCCCCGGGGCACCGGCACGGCGTCGGGCTTCTCCTCGATCGACGGGCGCAGGTCGAGCACCTCGAAGACGCGGTCGAAGGAGACGAGGGCGCTCATCACGTCGACGCGGACGTTGGAGAGCGCGGTGAGCGGGCCGTACAGGCGGGTGAGCAGCAGCGCGAGCGTCACGACCGTACCGGCGCTGACGCTGCCGGCGACCGCGAGCCAGCCGCCGAGGCCGTAGGTGAGCGCCTGGGCCAGCGAGGCGACCAGCAGCATCGCCACGAAGAAGGTCCGCGAGTACATCGCGGACTGGATGCCGATGTCGCGTACCCGCTCCGCCCGGCCGGCGAACCGGCGCGCCTCGCCGTCCGGCTGGCCGAAGAGCTTGACCAGCAGCGCCCCCGCCACGTTGAACCGCTCGGTCATCGTCGCGTTCATCCGGGCGTCGAGGTTGTACGCCTCCCGGGTGATGTCGGCGAGACGCCGACCGACCCGGCGGGCCGGAATGATGAAGACCGGCAGCAGCACCAGTGACAGCGCGGTGATCTGCCAGGAGAGCGTGAACATGACGCCGGCGGTGAGCACCAGCTGGATGACGTTGCTGACGATGCCGGAGAGTGTCGAGGTGAAGGCCCGCTGCGCGCCGAGCACGTCGTTGTTGAGCCGGCTGACCAACGCGCCGGTCTGGGTCCGGGTGAAGAACTGCAACGGCATGCGCTGCACGTGGTCGTAGACCCGGGTGCGCAGGTCGAGGATGATGCCCTCGCCGATCCGGGCGGAGTACCAGCGCTGCGCCAGGGAGAGCAGTGCGTCGGCGATCGCGAGGCCCCCGATGATCAGGGCGAGGCGTACGACCAGCGAGCCCGCCTCGGACCCGCCCCGGTTGATGGCGTCGATGACGTCACCGGCGAGCAGCGGCGTGGCCACGCCGATGATCGCGGCGATCACCACGGTGATCAGGAAGACCACGATGTCGCGCCGGTACGGCTGGGCGAAGGCGAGGATCCGTTTCGCCGTGCCTCGCTTGAGCTGGTGCGCAGAGACCTCGTCCTGACTGCGCATCGACCGGAGCATGCTCCAGCCGCCCATGCCCATGCCACCGCCGCCCATCGGGTTGGACACGCTCACCTCCAGGATCGTCGGGCCGACCACACCCAGGTCAATTCTCCCGACGACACTGACAACCTAAGCCGTAACCCAGATCTTCCCGAACGGTCCTTACCTTTACTCGCCGCGCCCGGCGAGGTCACGCAGCCGGCGGGTCTGCGCCTCGCGCTCCGCCCGCTGCTGCTCCGCGTGCGAGCGACCCGCGGCACCGGCGAGCAGCGCCTTGATCTCGACCACGGCGTCCCGGTTCCCGGCCAGCAGCCCGACGGTCAGATCGCGCACCGCCTCGTCCAGCTCGGCGGGCGGTACGACGAGAGTGGCCAGCCCGATCCGGTCCGCCTCAGCGGCGTCCATGCGGCGTCCGGTGGCACAGATCTCCAGCGCGCGGGAGTAGCCGACGAGTTCGACCAGGCGCTTGGTGCCGGCGAGGTCCGGCACGAGACCGAGCGTCACCTCGGCCATGGAGAACTTCACATCCTGGGAGAGCACCCGCAGGTCACAGGCGAGAGCCAGCTGGAAACCGGCCCCGATGGCGTGCCCCTGCACGGCCGCGACGGAGATGAGATCCGGACGGTGCAGCCAGGTGAAGGCGGCCTGGAACTCGGCGATCCGGTCCGCGCACTCCTGCTCGGGCAGGGTGGCGAGCTCGGCGAAGGAGCCCGCCCCGGAGGCACCGGCCACCGACAGGTCGAGGCCGGCCGAGAACGCGCGCCCCTCGCCCCGTACGACCACCACGCGCACGTCGCCGGGGAGGTCCCGGGAGAAGGCGCTCATCGCGCGCCACATCGCCGGGGTCTGGGCGTTGAGCACGTCGGGCCGGCACAACGTGACCGTCGCGACCGGCCCGTCGTATTCCAACCGCACTCCGGTCGCGTCGGCGGTCACCGGACGACCCGGGGGCGGCGCTGATGGAACGACGTAACGGGCTCGATCACGCCTTCTTGCGGCGGCGGGCGCCGCCGCGCTGGCGCAGCTGCACCCCGGACTCGGTGAGCACCCGGTGGATGAAGCCGTAGGAACGGCCCGTCGAGGCTGCGAGCGCCCGGATGCTCTCACCCGAGGTGTACCGCTTAACCAGGTCCTTCGCGAGCGTCTGACGCTCGGCTCCGACGATCCGGCGACCCTTCTCAGTGCTGGTGGCTGTGCCGGTGGCTGCCATGCTGTGTCCTCACGTCCCAGACTGTGCGGTTCGGATACGGTCCCACCTATTAGACCGCCTCGAACGATCATGCGCCAGATATCAACTATTCGCCAACCGACACGCTATGCGATGTCAGCTTCCCGATAGGTGACGCACGAACCCGCCCGTATCGGTGCTTCCCCGGCGCGGCGGCGGCAGTGGTGAGGACGCTCCGGAGCTCAGGCGAGTTCGACGAGTTCGAGCAGGTCGTCGCTCCAGGCGTCCTCGTCGCCGTCGGGGAGCAGGATGGCCCGGTCCGGCTTCAGCGCCAGCACCGCGCCCGGGTCGTGGGTGACCAGCACGATCGCCCCGGGGTAGCGGGCGATGGCGTCGAGCACCTGCTCGCGACTGACCGGGTCGAGGTTGTTGGTCGGCTCGTCGAGCAGCAGCACGTTGGCGCCCGAGCAGACCAGGGTGGCCAGGGCCAGTCGGGTCTTCTCGCCGCCGGAGAGCACCCCGGCCGGCTTCTCCACGTCCTCGCCGGAGAAGAGGAAGGCACCGAGGATCTTCCGCAGGTCGGTGTCGGTCTGCTCGATGGCGGCGGCGCGCATGTTCTCCAGCACCGTCCGGGTCACGTCGAGCGTCTCGTGCTCCTGCGCGTAGTAGCCCAGCCGCAGCCCGTGCCCGGCGTGCACCTCGCCGGTGTCCGGCGTGAGCAGGCCGCCGAGCATCCGCAGCAGGGTCGTCTTACCGGCGCCGTTGAGCCCCAGGATCGCGACCCGCGAGCCGCGGTCCACCGCCACGTTGACGTCGGTGAAGATCTCCAACGACCCGTACGACTTGGAGAGCCCGGTCGCGGTCAGCGGCGTCTTCCCGCACGGCGCGGGCGTGGGGAAGCGCACCTTGGCCACCCGGTCGGCGACCCGCACCTCCTCCAGCCCGGAGATCAGCTTCTCGGCCCGCCGGGCCATGTTCTGCGCGGCGACCGTCTTGGTGGCCTTGGCCCGCATCTTGTCCGCCTGCGCCATCAGGGCGCCGGCCTTCTTCTCGGCGTTGGCCCGCTCCCGGCGACGTCGCCGCTCGTCGGTCTCCCGCGCCTCCAGGTACGCCTTCCAGCCCAGGTTGTAGCCGTCGACCACCGAGCGGGTGGCGTCCAGGAACCAGACCTTGTTGACCACCGCCTCCAGCAGCGAGGCGTCGTGGCTGATCACGATGAGCCCGCCCTTGTGGTTGGCGAGGAAGGAGCGCAGCCAGGTGATCGAGTCCGCATCGAGGTGGTTGGTCGGCTCGTCGAGCAGCAGGATGCCGCCACCGTTCTCGCCCGCGTCGCGGAAGAGGATCCGGGCCAGCTCGATGCGGCGACGCTGGCCACCGGAGAGGGTGCCGATGGTCTGGGCGAGCGCCCGGTCGGGCAGGCCGAGGTTGGCGCAGATCCGGGCGGCCTCCGCCTCGGCCGCGTACCCGCCGAGGGAGGCGAACTGGTCCTCCAGCGCGCCGTAGCGCCGTACCAGCTTCTCGTCGGCGTTCTCGGCGAGCTTGGCCTCGATCTCGGCCATCTCCGCCATCAGCACGTCCAGGCCGCGCGCGGAGAGCACCCGGTCACGGCCGGTCACCTCCAGGTCACCGGTGCGCGGGTCCTGCGGCAGGTAGCCGATCGCGCTGCGGCGGTCGATCTGGCCGGCGTACGGCTGCCCCTCCCCCGCCAGCACCTTCAGCGTGGTGGTCTTGCCGGCGCCGTTACGCCCGACCAGGCCGATCCGGTCACCTGGCTGCACCCGCAGCGTGGTGTCGGAGAGCAGGATCCGGGCGCCGGCGCGCAGCTCCAGGCCGGTGGCAGTGATCATGGTGTGAGACTCGCTCTCGGGGTCCGGAAGGCCGACTCAGGGCACGCGAAAACGCCGGCGGGCGACGGGCCCGGCGGCGTGGGGCGGTTCAGCCTTCGCAGCGCAGCACGCGACAAGTGTACCGGCCGGCGGACGGAGCCCGATCCGGATTACCCATCAAGATCATCGGGTACGAAACCACCCAGCCGGACCGGGTGCCGGCGCCATGCCACGAGAGTCCCCGTCGCGATCGAGGTGATCATGGAGCTGAACGATCGAGCTGAGCTGGACACCTCCCAGGTCAACGACCTGGGACGGGGCGGCGGTTCCGGCCGGGGCATGCCCATTCCCCTGCCGACCGGGCGGGGCGGATTGGTGAGCCTCGTCATCACGGTCCTCGTCGCCCTGGTCGGCGGCGGGATCGGCCTCAACGCCGCCACCAACGGCGACGGCGCCGGCGGCGAGGACCTGGAGCAGTCCTGCTCCCGGGACAATCCGGACCGGTTCGGGAACGTCAAGTGCCGCAACCTGCTGTACGTCAACAGCATCCAGGACTACTGGAAGCAGGAGTATCCGGCAATCTCCGGGCGGCAGTACGAGCCCACCGACACGAACTACTTCGGGCAGGCGGTGAGCACGGGCTGCGGAACGGCCGACTCCGGTGTCGGGCCGTTCTACTGCCCGGCGGACAAGCAGGTCTACATCGACCTGAGCTTCTACGACGAGTTGGCGTCGAGGTTCGGGGCCGACGGCGAGTTCGCCGCGCCGTACGTCCTCGCCCACGAGTACGGGCACCACATCCAGAACCTGCTGGGCACCAACGAGCGGGCCGGCCAGGGCGACCAGACCGGCCCCGAGTCCGCCTCCGTCCGCCTCGAACTGCAGGCCGACTGCTACGCAGGCGCCTGGGCCCGGCACGCGACGGAGAGCAAGGACAAGTCCGGTCAGGAGGCACTCTTCACCTCGATCACCGAGAGCGACATCAAGGAGGCGGTGGAGACCGCCGAAGCGATCGGTGACGACACCATCCAGCAGCGTTCCGGCGGGGGGATCAACCCCGACCAGTTCACCCACGGCACCTCGGAGCAGCGCCAGCGCTGGTTCCGGCAGGGCTACGACCGGGGCGACCCGCAGGTGTGCGACACCTTCGGCACCGGCCGGCTCTGAGCGGGCTGCCTCGCACCGGGGAGTCGCCCCGACGGTCACGGTCGACCGTCGGGGCGATTCCGATCGATCAGTTTGCCGACGGCCACATCGGATGCCAGGATGATGACCTGCATCAATGCGTAAAGATATGCTCAGCGGGGCGGCGCGGGTTCGCGTACCAGCACGTGCACGGCGCGCGCGGCCGCGATGGCGCCCACCAGGACCGCGTGCCGGGGCTCGGGCACGTCGAGCAACCGGTCGGCACGCAGCGTCGCCAGCGGGGCGAGCCGGCGATCGGCAAGCACCGTGTCGACCGCCCGCCGGTCGCCGCCGCACACCAGCGCGGCCAGCGTCGTCACCTGCGGCATCAGCAGCCGTACGGCGAGCTCGGCGGCGTCGCCCAGCGCCGCCTTCGTCTGGTTGTCCCGCCGTCGGGCGAAGCGCTGCTGGGACCAGCCGCCTGCGGCCGTCCGCCCCTGCACGTAACGGGTGTCCACCTTCGACACGACGAGGTCGGCGCCCTCGGCGATCCCGACCGCCACCCCACCCTTGCGGGCGAGCAGCAGACCGAGCCGACGGGGCGCGGTCGCGCCGGCCACGAAGGCCGGCACGTCGGCGGCGGCCGGGGCGCCGGGCGGCGCATGCAGCTCGGCGGTCGCGCCGTCCGGGGCGGCGAGCAGCAGCCCGTACGCCTCGGTGGTGACGGTCGGCGGGCCGTGGCGACCGGCGAAGCCCTCCACCCAGCGGGCCACCCGGCCCGGGTCGACCTCGACCCACCGGCCGCCCCCGGCTGCGGGTCGACTCGACATGGCCCGACCGTACGGCACACCCCCGCCCCTCCCCGCCCCCGCCCCACCGGCCCGGCACCGACCACACCGACCCGCGCCGGCCCCACTGGCCCGGCACCGATCCCACCGGCCCGCGCCGATCATGAGGTTGACGGTGCCCGGGGCGGCGTGTCGCCCCGCCAACCTCATGATCGACGGGCGAGGGTGGGGGTGGGGTGGGAGGGCGGGGGGGGATCAGGTGGTGAGCAGGGTGGTCATGGCCAGCGTGGCGATGATGGCGCTGGACGCGAGCGCGGTGAGCAGCTGGCCCCGAGGGCCGGCGAGCGCCCGGCCGACCACGGTCCCGCCTCCGGCGATCAGCAGCTGCCAACTCGCCGACGCGACGAACGCGCCCAGCACGAAGAGCGCCGTGGCCCTGGAATCCGGATCGGCGGCGTCGCCCCGACCCAGCACCAGCGCGGCGAAGTAGACGACGGTCGCCGGGTTCAGCAGGGTCAACGCGAGCACACCGGCGAAAGCCCGGCCCGGACTGTCCAGCCCTCGGCCACCATTGCCCTGAGCGTCCACCCGCCGAGGGCGCAGCGCCCGCCAGGCGGTGAGGGCGGCGATCGCCAGCAGAACGAGCGCGGCCACGGCTCGCAACGGACCAGCGACCGGCGCGATCACCGCAGCCAGGGCGGCACCGCCGAGCGCCGCGACCGCCGCGTAGAGACCGTCGGCAGTGGCCACGCCGAGCGCCGCCGCCGCGCCGACCCGGAACGAGGTGCGGGCGCTCAGCCCCAGGATCAGCACGGCGATCGCACCGACCGGAACGGCGACGCCGTAGCCGGCGACCAGGCCGGCAAGGAACGCCTCGGTCATGACGGCCGGTGGCGGGTCGAGGCACGACCGGGACCCCGCTGCTGTCGGCGGGCGCTGGTGGCCGCGGCGACAGGAACGATGCTCATCCGGTATGGCTCGATCACACCGTAATCCTCGCGCACCGGTGTCCGTGGCCGCGAGCGAATTCGCCCGGGTCCGATGCGGGCACACCGGCTCCCCTGCCACGCCGACTGCGCCGGCTAGGGCTCCCACCGGCCGATGCCACGCCCACCACGTCGCCTAGCGGCTCCCACCCACGCCCACCACGCCGAATGCGCCGACCAGCGGCTCCGGCCCGCAGCGGGGGGTGGCGAGCGGCGCGTGGCGAGCACCGGGCAGAGGGCCCCCGGCGGCGGGTGGCGGGAGGCGGGTGCCGAGCGGCGGGTAGCGGGCCCCGATCGGCGGACGAGGGGTGCCGGGCGGCGAGCGGCGGGCCCCGATCGGCAGACGAGGGGTGCCGGGCGGCGAGCGGCGCATGGCGAGTAGACCGGGGCGGCAGGCATCCCGACGTGGACCCCCGGCGGCGAGCACCGGGCGGCGGGCGCCGAGCGCCGAGCGCCGAGCGCCGAGCGCCGAGCGGGTGTATCCCGTCGGGCGTGATACCTCAGAGGCATATTGATGCCCCTGAGGTATCAGGCTCGCCGTGGTCCGGCCGTCGCAGCCGCACCACGGGGCGCTCGGCCGAAACCGCGAGCGAGACCGGAGAACGACCGACACCGGAGAACGGCGGTCGGCCCCGAACCGCGACCCACACCGGAGCACGGCCGGCACCCCGACCGGCAACGAGCACGACCGGCGACCAGAACGGCTGGCAGCGAGCGCCGTTGACGACGGGCCCGGCGCACGTGCGCCGCATACACGTCGGGCGCGGCACCGCTGGGTGCCGCGCCCGACGAGCGGGATCGGTCAGACGTTGAAGCCGAGCGAGCGGAGCTGATCGCGCCCCTCGTCGGTGATCTTGTCGGGCCCCCACGGCGGCAGCCACACCCAGTTGATCCGGATGTCGTTGGCCAGCCCACCGCCCGGGCCGGTGGTCAGCGCCTGCCGCGCCTGGTCCTCGATGACGTCGGTCAGCGGGCAGGCCGCCGACGTGAGCGTCATGTCGAGGGTGACCACGTTCTCGTCGTCGACGTGCACCCCGTACACCAGGCCGAGGTCGACCACGTTGATCCCCAGCTCCGGGTCGACGACGTCCTTCATCGCCTCTTCGATGTCGGCGACGGCGGCCTTGCCGCCGCCGGTCGCCGGCGTCGCGGCGGTGGTGGTGCCTTCCTCGCTCATGCCTTCACCTCCGGGCTCACGCCCACCCCGGCGCGTGCCGCGGCGTCCTTGAACGCCATCCACGGCAACAACGCACACTTCACCCGGGCGGGGTAGCGGGCCACACCCGCGAAAGCCACCCCGTCACCGAGCACGTCCTCGTCCGGCGTGACCTGGCCACGCCCGGACATCAACTCGACGAACGCCTCGTGGACCTCGAAAGCTTCCCCGGCGCGCCGACCGCTCAGCAGCTCGTGCAGCACGCTCGCCGAGGCCTGGCTGATCGAGCAGCCCATGCCGTCGTACGAGATGTCGGTGAGCACACTGCCGTCGGTCGCCACCCGCATGGTGACCTCGTCCCCGCAGGTCGGGTTGACGTGGTGCGCCTCGGCGGTGTTCGCCCCACCCTCGGCGTCACGCAGTCCGCGCCCGTGCGGGTGCTTGTAGTGGTCCAGGATGATCTCCTGGTAGAGCTGGTCGAGCTGCATCAGCTGAACACCTTTCGCACCTGCTCCAGACCCGCCACCAGAGCGTCGATCTCCTCGGTGGTGGTGTAGAGGTAGAACGAGGCCCGCGTCGTGGCCGGCACGCCGAAGCGGGTGCAGACCGGGCGGGCGCAGTGGTGACCCACCCGCACCTGCACCCCCAGCGAGTCGAGCACCTGGCCCACGTCGTGGGGGTGCACGTCGCCGAGCGCGAACGAGATGGTGCCGCCCCGGCCCACCGGCACGGCCGGCCCGAAGATCCGCAGGTCGGGCACCGTGGCGAGGGCGTCGAGCGCGTACGCCGTCAGCTCCTTCTCGTGCCACTGGATGGCCCGCATGCCGATGCCGGTGAGGTAGTCCACCGCGGCGCCGAGCGCCACGGCCTCCGCGATCGGCGGGGTGCCCGCCTCGAACCGGGCCGGCGGCGCGGCGAACGTGGAGCCGGACATCGCCACCGTCTCGATCATCGAGCCGCCGCCGAAGACCGGCGGCATGGCCGCCAGCAGCTCGGAGCGACCCCAGAGCACGCCGATGCCGGTCGGACCGCACATCTTGTGCCCGGTGAAGACGATGAAGTCCGCGTCGTAGTCGACCACGTCCATCGGCAGGTGCGGCACCGACTGCGAGCAGTCCAGCAGCAGCAGCGCCCCCACCTCGCGGACCCGCGCGGTGATCCGCGCGGTGGCGTTCACGGTGCCGAGGATGTTCGACATGTGCACCAGCGAGACGATCTTCGTCCGCTCGGTGACCAGGTCGTCCAGGCCCGACTCGTCCAGCCGTCCCTGGTCGGTGACCGGGAACCAGCGCAGGGTCGCGCCGGTGCGTTCGCAGAGCAGCTGCCACGGGACGATGTTCGAGTGGTGCTCCATCTCGGAGATGACCACCTCGTCGCCGGGCCCGAGGCGGAACCGCGGGTCGGCGTCCGGGCGCAGCGACGCGTTGGAGAACGCGTACGCCACGATGTTGATCGCCTCGGTGGAGTTCTTGGTGAAGACCACCTCGTCCGGGCTCGGTGCGTTGATGAACGCGGCGATCTTCGCCCGGGCGCCCTCGTACGCCTCGGTCGCCTCGGTGCCCAGGGTGTGCACCGAGCGGGACACGTTCGCGTTGTGCTGCGCGTAGTGCTCGGCGAGGACGTCGAGCACCTGACGCGGCTTGTGCGACGTGTTCGCGCTGTCGAGGTAGACCAGCCGGTGCCCGTTGACCTCCCGGTCCAGGATCGGGAAGTCGGCGCGCACCCGCGCCACGTCGTAACGCGGCACGTCGTCGTACTGCGGCATCCCCGGCGGAATCGCGATCGTGGTCATCTCCGCGTCCCCCATGATCAGGCCCGCGCCGAACCGGCCCCGGCGACGTACCGCTCGTAGCCCTCTTCCTCGAGCTTCTCGGCCAGCTCCGGGCCGCCCTGCTCGACGATCCGGCCGGCCACGAAGACGTGCACGAAGTCGGGCTTGATGTAGCGCAGGATCCGCGTGTAGTGGGTGATCAGCAGCAGGCCGGTGTCACCGGTGTCGCGGACCCGGTTGACGCCCTCGCTGACCACGCGCAGCGCGTCAACGTCGAGGCCGGAGTCGGTCTCGTCGAGGATCGCCATCTTCGGCTTGAGCAGCTCCAGCTGCACGATCTCGTGCCGCTTCTTCTCACCGCCGGAGAAGCCCTCGTTGACGTTGCGCTGGGCGAACGCCGGGTCCATCTGCAGCCGCTCCATCGCCCCGCGCAGGTCGGCACCCCAGGTGCGCAGCTTCGGCGCCTCCCCGTCGATGGCGGTCTTGGCGGTACGCAGGAAGTTCGCCACCGACACGCCGGGCACCTCGACCGGGTACTGCATGGCGAGGAAGAGGCCGGCGCGGGCCCGCTCATCGACGGACATGGCCAGCACGTCCTCGCCGTCGAGCGTCACCGAACCGCCGGTGATCTCGTACTTCGGGTGCCCGGCGATCGAGTACGCGAGCGTCGACTTGCCGGAGCCGTTGGGGCCCATGATGGCGTGGGTCTCACCGGAGCGGACGGTCAGGTCGACACCGGCCAGGATCGGCTTGAGCTCACCCTCGGGCAGCTTGACCGACACCTTCAGGTCGCGGATCTCCAGGGTGCTCATTATCGGGTCACTCCATTGCTCGGCGTGAGGCTGACGTAGATGTCGCCGTCGCGGACTTCGACGGGATAGACGGGGACGGGTTCGGTGGCGGGCAGCCCGGTGGGCTCGCCGGTGCGCAGGTCGAAGCGGGAGCCGTGCAGCCAGCACTCCAGCGTGCAGCCCTCGACCTCCCCCTCGGAGAGGGCCACCGAGGCGTGCGAGCACTCGTCGTAGACGGCGTAGAAGTTGTCGTCCTCGCCGTGCACCAGAGCGATCTGAGTGCCGTCGACGTCCGCGCTGATCGCGGCGCCCTTCGGCACGTCCTCGGTGGAGCAGATCCGGATCATCAGGCGCCCGCCTTGGCGAGCCGCTCCTCGATCGCCGCGCCGAGCCGCTCCCGCAGCTCCTCGACCGGGATCTTGTTGATCAGCTCGGCGAAGAAGCCGCGCACCACCAACCGGCGGGCCTCCCCCTCCGGGATACCCCGCGCCATCAGGTAGAAGAGCTGCTCGTCGTCGAAGCGACCGGTCGCGCTCGCGTGGCCGGCGCCGGCGATCTCGCCGGTCTCGATCTCCAGGTTCGGTACGGAGTCGGCGCGGGCGCCCTCGGTGAGCAGCAGGTTCCGGTTGATCTCGTACGTGTCGGTGCCGGTCGCCTCGGCCTGGATCAGCACGTCGCCCACCCAGACGGTGTGCGCGCTCTGCCCCTGCAGGGCGCCCCGGTACCCGACGTAGCTGCGGCAGTCCGGCACCGAGTGGTCGACCAGCTGCCGGTGCTCCAGGTGCTGACCCGAGTCGGCGAAGTAGACGCCGTAGAGCTCCGCCTCGCCGCCCCGGTCGGTGTACTCGACGCTGGTGTACTGCCGGACCAGGTCGCCGCCGAGGCTCACCTGGATGTGCACGACCTTGGCGTCGCGACCCAGCTTCACCTTGAGGTGCTGGGCCTGGACGCCGTCCTCGGCCCAGTCCGCGACCGTGACGAGGGTCAGCTTCGCCCCGTCGGCCACGGTCACCTCGACGTTGTCGGCCAGCGTGGCCGAGCCGGCGTGCTCCAGCACCAGGGTCACCTCGGCGAACCGGCCCACCTCGACGAAGGTGTGCCCGAAGGTCAGGGCGTCCGCGCCGTCGCCGGTCACCCGCACGGTCACCGGCGTCCCGACCACGGCCTCCCGCGCGACCTGGACCAGCAGCGCGTCACCGGCGCCGCCGTACGCGAGCGCGCTGATCCGGTCGAACGGGGTGAGCACGCTGCCCACCCGCGGGTCGTCCTTCGCGATCCGGCCGACCGTCACGCCGGCCGGCAGGTCGCCGTACTCGTGCCGGATCGTGCCGGTGGCGCCCTGCACCTCGCCGGTGAGCCCCCGCAGGCGCTTGAGCGGGGTGAACCGCCACTCCTCCTCCTGGCCCGTCAGGGCCGGGAAGTCGGCGACGTCGTACGAGCGCAGCGCCTGCGACTTGGTGGTCGGCGGCGCGGAAGCCTGGGTAGTCATCTCTTCCTTGGTCTGTTCAGCGACTAATCGGAGGGTCGGTCGGGGTTCGCGAACCCCCGGCCCGACCGGTCGGGATTCGCGGACCCCGGCCCGACGGGTCGGGGTCCGCGGGAGCGCCGGGCGGGTCAGCCGACCGCGCCCTCCATCTGAAGCTCGATCAGGCGGTTGAGCTCCAGCGCGTACTCCATCGGGAGCTCCTTGGCGATCGGCTCGATGAAGCCGCGCACGATCATCGCCATCGCCTCGTCCTCGGAGAGGCCCCGGCTCATCAGGTAGAAGAGCTGGTCCTCGCTGACCTTGGAGACGGTCGCCTCGTGCCCCATCGCCACGTCGTCCTCGCGGATGTCGACGTACGGGTAGGTGTCCGAGCGGGAGATGGTGTCGACCAGCAGCGCGTCGCACTTGACCGTGCTCTTGCTGTTGGTCGAGCCCTCCAGCACCTGGACCAGGCCGCGGTACGAGGTGCGGCCGCCGCCCCGGGCGATCGACTTGGAGACGATGGTGCTGCTGGTGTGCGGCGCGCCGTGCACCATCTTGGCGCCGGCGTCCTGGTGCTGGCCCTCGCCGGCCATCGCGACCGAGAGCACCTCGCCCTTGGCGTGCTCACCGAGCATGTAGACCGCCGGGTACTTCATGGTGACCTTGGAGCCGATGTTGCCGTCGACCCACTCCATGGTCGCGCCCTCCTGGCAGACGGCGCGCTTGGTCACCAGGTTGTAGACGTTGTTCGACCAGTTCTGGATGGTCGTGTAACGGCACCGGGCGTTCTTCTTGACGATGATCTCGACGACCGCGCTGTGCAGCGAGTCGGAGGAGTAGAGCGGCGCGGTGCAGCCCTCGACGTAGTGCACGTACGCGCCCTCGTCGACGATGATCAGCGTCCGCTCGAACTGGCCCATGTTCTCCGTGTTGATCCGGAAGTAGGCCTGCAGCGGGATCTCCACGTGCACGCCCTTCGGCACGTAGATGAAGGAGCCACCGGACCAGACGGAGGTGTTCAGGGCGGCGAACTTGTTGTCGCCTACCGGGATCACCGTGCCGAAGTACTCCTTGAAGATGTCCTCGTGCTCGCGCAGCGCCGTGTCGGTGTCGAGGAAGATGACACCCTGCTCCTCAAGATCCTCACGGATCTTGTGGTAGACGACCTCGGACTCGTACTGCGCCGCGACACCGGCGACCAGGCGCTGCTTCTCCGCCTCGGGGATGCCCAGCCGGTCGTAGGTGTTCTTGATGTCCTCGGGCAGGTCCTCCCAGCTGGCGGCCTGCTTCTCCGTCGACCGGACGAAGTACTTGATGTTGTCGAAGTCGATCCCGGTGAGGTCGGCGCCCCAGGACGGCATCGGCTTGCGCTCGAACAGCCGCAGGCCCTTCAGGCGCAGGTCGAGCATCCAGGCCGGCTCGTTCTTCTTCGCCGAGATGTCCCGCACCACCGCCTCGTTGAGGCCACGCTGGGCGGACGCCCCGGCGACGTCGGGGTCGGCCCAGCCGTACTCGTAACGACCGAGGGCGGCTAGCTGCTCCTCCTGGGTCAGGGGCTGGACGATCTGCTCGGTCATCTATCTGTCCTCACAGTGGTGACGGTATTTCCGGACTGCGCACGCCCCGGCTGGGTCGGGATGTGCGTGGTGCACACCCCGTCGCCGTGCGCGATGGTGGCCAGGCGCTGCACGTGGGTGCCGACCAGACGCGAGATCACCTCGGTCTCGGCCTCGCAGAGCTGAGGGAACTCGGCGGCCACGTGCGCCACCGGGCAGTG
Organism: Micromonospora musae; assembly: GCF_003626545.1. Taxonomy (NCBI): domain Bacteria; kingdom Bacillati; phylum Actinomycetota; class Actinomycetes; order Micromonosporales; family Micromonosporaceae; genus Micromonospora; species Micromonospora musae. The sequence goes on along the minus strand of NZ_RAZS01000014.1, from coordinate 20,462 downwards.
GTGCTGGCAGAGCTGGCCGCCGGAGGCGATCACGGACGCGCTCGCAGCGTAGCCCTCGGCGGTCAACGCGCCCGCGAGCGCCTCCGCCCTGGCGAGCGGGTCATCGCCGGCGTCCTCCATGGCGGCCCGGCAGCGGGCCTCCAGCGCGGAGACCTGCTCGGCGGCGAACGTCTCCACCGCCTGCGAGCCGCCGTTGCGGGCGATCCAGCGCAGCGCGGCGGTGGCCATGTTGTCGTAGTGGTGGGTGCCGCAGCGGACCCGGGCGGCCTCGGTCAGGACGAAGACCTTCGCCGGGCGGCCCCGACCCCGGTGACCGCGGACCGCCTGCTCGCGGGCGAGCACGTCACCGTCGGCCAGCATCGCGTCGAGGTGCCGGCGGATCGCGGCCGGGCTCAGCCCGAGCGCCGATCCGAGCTGCGCGGCGGTGGCCGCGCCCTGCTCCAGGAGCAGCTGGGTCACCCGGTCACGGGTGGACAGGTCGGCGCCGAGGCCGGTGGGCGCGCCCTGACCGGCGACCGGAACGGTCGCCGACCGGTGCGCGGAGACCTCCGCCGCCTTTTTCACAACGCCCACGTTACGTATTTCGTCCGGGGCCCGCAAACCGGGGTCCCGGTGATTCCAACCACCGTGGTACGGGAGTCGGACGAACCTCGATCACTACGTTGCGTAGGATTCGGGCCGTGAAGCGATACGTCCGGTTCCCGGTCCCCGCCGCGCTGCACCGCCTGCTCGACCGGTTTCCGGTCTCGGCGGCACTGCTGCGGCGGCTCGCGTTCGCCTCGATCATCGCGAACGTCGGGATCGTGGTCACCGGCGGGGCGGTGCGACTGACCGCCTCCGGGCTCGGCTGCCCCACCTGGCCGCGCTGCACCGACGGCTCGTACGTCCCCACGGACGAGATGGGCGTGCACGGGGTGATCGAGTTCGGCAACCGGACGCTCACCTTCGCGGTCGGCATCATCGCCTTCGCCACCCTGCTGGCGGCGCTGGCCCACCGCCCACGCCGGCGCGGGGTGCTGCCGCTCTCCGTCGCGGTCTTCTTCGGCATCCCGGCGCAGGCTGTGGTCGGCGGGATCACCGTGCTGACCAACCTGAACCCGTGGGTGGTCGGCCTGCACTTCCTCGCCTCGATGGCGGTGATCGCCGCCGCGTACGCCCTCTGGCGCCGCACCGCCGAGCCGGACGGGCCGGTGGTGGCAGTGGTGCCCGCGCCGTTGCGGGCGCTGGCCCGGCTCACCACGGCGGTCGGCGTCGCGGTGCTGGTGATCGGCACCTGGGTGACCGGCAGTGGCCCGCACGCCGGCGACCAGGGCGCGGCCCGCAACGGGCTGGACCCGGAGTCGATCTCCCAGGTGCACGCCGACAGCGTCTTCCTGCTGCTCGGCCTCTCGGTGGCGCTGCTCTTCGCGTTCCGCGCGGTCGGCGCGGCCCGGGCCGAACGGGCCGCCCTCTGGCTGCTCGCGGTCGAACTCGGTCAGGGCGTGATCGGCTTCGTGCAGTACTTCACCCATCTGCCCGGGGTCCTCGTCGGCGCGCACATGTTCGGCTCCTGCCTGGTCCTGCTCGCCACGCTGCACGTGCAGTGGTCGACCCGGGAGCGCCGGTCGGTGCCCGCCGCCCCGGCGCCCGCCCCGGCGGCCGAGCCCGTGGCCGTCGGCGCCTGACCCGCCACCACGCCGGGACGGGCCGGCCAGCACGCGACCGCGGGCGCCCTGCCCACGGTCGCGTGTCCTGTCCGGTGCCACCACTGCATGATTGCCGAAATGGCGGGCGGCGGGATCAGGTTTGGCGGGTCAGCCGGGTCCGGATCGCATCGGCGAGGCGGTCGGCGGCACCGGCGGCGTGCATCAGGAAGAGTGAGGGTTCGGTGAGCTCCAACTCGACCAGGACCGACTGCCCGTCCGGGCCGGGGATGACGTCGACCCGGGCGTAGAGCAGCCGGTCCGTTCCGCCGGGCACCGTCGCGAGGGTCTTCCTGGCCACCGCGAGCTGCTCCAGGCTGGCGGTACGAGCGGTGATCTCCTCCGGCCGGTAGAGCCCGTCCACCCCGAGGTCGGGGCCGGCCAGCATCGGCCCCTTGCGAATGGCGTGGCTGAACTCGAGCCCCTGCTCGCCGGCGAGGAAGAGCAGCGCGGTCTCGCCGGCGGTGTCGACCGCGGCGAGGTACGGCTGGACCATCGTCACCCGACCGGCGGCCGAGAGTCGCCGCACGTGCGCCACGGCGAGTTCGCGGTGCTCCGGGTCGGCCAGGTCGTACCGGCCGGTGTCCTGGCTGCCCGCGCTGACCGCTGGCTTGATCACGTACTCCCCGGTGTCGGCGGGGAGCCGCCAGGGCTCACCCGGCGCGACCCACGTCGTCGGGACCGTAGGCACCCCGGCGCTCGACAGCTGGTCGAGGTAGCGCTTGTCGGTGTTCCAGCGCACCACGTCGGCCGGGTTCGCCAGGTGCGGTACGCGCTGCGCCCAGGACACGAACTCGTCGCGGCGCGGCGCGTAGTCCCAGGGCGAGCGGAGCACCGCCAGGTCGTACGCCGCCCAGTCGGCGGCCGGGTCGTCCCAGACCACGGGCTCGGCGGTGATCCCGCGGGCGGCCAACGGGCCGAGCACGAGCCGGTCGTCCGGGTCCAGGTCGGCGAGTTCGCCGCAGGTTACGAGAGCGACCCGGGGTTTCCCCCGGGCCGGCTGGTGGTGGTTGGTCAACTTGTTCTCAACGGGCCATCGTGCGTCGGGCCATCGACCGCCAGAGGTCGTTGCTCGGCCGCATCTGGTCCATCAGTTCCCGCTCCCAGGCGTTCTCGACGGTGACTCCCGCCTCGGCGCACGCCTCGCGCGCGGTGACCGTGTCGGTCGCCATCTGGTCGCCCCACTCGCCGTCCTCGCCGACGAGGACGATCCGTGCACCGCGCTTGCCGACGTACTCGATGACGGCCTTCGCACCGCCGTGTCCGGCGGCGAACGACTTGATCCCGGAGACCAGGCCGTTCGGGGCCTGATCGCTGTGTTCAGCCGTCAGCGTCGTATCGGAACCATCTGCCATGACGCGAAGCCTATGCAGGTTGCCACTGGTAACGGCGAGAACCGTGAACCTTTTGTGATGCCTGTTACCTGCGCGTTTAAGGAACAGCACAGGTTCTTTGCCCCGATTTTTCGGGACTCAGTAAGGCATACCGCCAGGACAAAGGCTGCGGGATCCGGCGCAGGTTGAGCCGATCCGACTCATGCTGAAAGAGACGATGATGTGACACTAAACCCGGACAACTCATCCATGATGATGATTTTGCGGGGACCATCGCGCCGCTTACCGCCCGCCCGGGCCGCCCCGCGGTCAGAGCAGCGCGTCGAGCGCGACCGCGGCGAAGACGATGGTCAGGTACGTCGTCGACCAGTGGAAGAGCCGCATCGGCTTGACCGCCTGGCCGCTCGCCGCCCGCCGGGCCAGCTTGTGCGCCTCGACCACGAAGATGCCGCCCACCACCAGCGTCGGCACGCCGTAGACGACGCTCATGCCGAGCGGCCAGGCCGCCAGCGACGTCAGCACGGTCAACCAGGCGAAGATCAGGATCTCGGCGTTCACCCGGCGGGTGGAGGCCACCACCGGCAGCATCGGGATCCCGGCGCGGGCGTAGTCGTCCTTGTACTTCATGGCCAGCGGGTAGAAGTGCGGCATCTGCCAGAAGAAGACCACCCCGAAGAGCGCCCAGGCGGCCGGCGCGAGCGAGCCGGTGACCGCGGCCCAGCCGATCAGCACCGGCGCCGCCCCACAGGCGCCGCCCCAGAACGTGTTCGCCGCCGTGGTGCGCTTGAGCCAGAGCGTGTAGATCACGTCGTAGTACACGATCGCGGCCAGGGTGAGCCCGGCGGCGAGCAGGTTGGTGAAGGTGGCCATCAGCGCGACGGAGATGACGGCGAGCGTGAGGCCGAAGACGAGCGCGCTGCGCGGCGAGACCGTGTGCGCGGGCAGCGGCCGCCGCTTCGTCCGCCGCATCAACTGGTCGATGTCCCGGTCGATGTAGCAGTTGATCACGCTGGCCGCGCCGGCGGCGAGCGATCCGCCGACCAGCACCACGGCGACGAGCCAGAGCGAGGGCAACCCGTCGGCGGCTAGCATCATCGCCGGCACCGTGGTGACCAGCAGCAGCTCGACGATCCGCGGCTTGGTCAGCGCCACGTACGCCGCAACGATCGCCCGGACGTCCCGACGCGGAGCGACCGAGTCCTCCACCACCGTCCGCACGGGCGGCTGCCCGGCGGAGTCGCTGACGGGGCGCTCGGTGATCATGCTCACGGATTGCCACCTTCCGGCGTCGGAGCGGGAGATTCGGATCGGCCGGACCCGATTCGGGCCCCACACCGCCCACACACTACGCGCTGTCGTTTTGGCTGCCCGGCCGACCCGGCAACGGTGCGGGTCGTCACACGTTCCGACCTACCACGAATCCCCCCTGCGGAGTACCAAGGACCATGTAGTGATCCCCGGGCGGACGTTTAGGACGGCTCGATAGGGTCACCAATGAGGGTTCCGCCCATCTGCCGAGGAGCACAACCAACGTGGCTGCCAACCAATCTGAGAACGACCTCAACTGGTCCGACCTCGACCGCCGGGCCGTCGACACCGTACGTGTGTTGGCCATGGACGCCGTGGAGAAATCCGGCAACGGGCACCCCGGCACCGCGATGAGCCTCGCGCCCGCGGCGTACCTCCTCTTCAACCGGGTGATGCGGCACGACCCGGCGAACCCGACCTGGCCCGGACGCGACCGGTTCGTGCTCTCCGCCGGGCACTCGAGCCTGACGCTCTACATCCAGCTCTTCCTCTCCGGCTACCCGCTGAACCTCGAGGACCTGAAGTCGCTGCGCCAGTGGGGCTCGCTCACCCCGGGCCACCCGGAGCACGGGCACACCCCGGGCGTGGAGACCACCACCGGCCCGCTCGGCCAGGGCCTGGGCAACGCGGTGGGCATGGCGATGGCCACCCGCCGCGAGCGCGGCCTCTTCGACCCGGAGACCTCGGGCGCCTCCCCCTTCGACCACCACATCTGGTGCATCGCCTCCGACGGCGACATCGAGGAGGGCATCAGCCACGAGGTCAGCGCCCTCGCCGGCCACCAGCAGCTGGGCAACCTCGTCGTCATCTACGACGACAACGAGATCTCCATCGAGGACGACACCCGGATCGCCAAGAGCGAGGACGTGGCGGCGCGCTACGAGGCGTACGGCTGGCACGTGCAGACGGTCGACTGGCGCCGCGGCGACGCCGACCAGGGCGACTACCACGAGGACGTGGAGGCGCTGTACCGGGCGCTGCTGGCTGCCAAGGCGGAGACCGGCCGCCCCTCGATCATCGCGCTGCGCACCATCATCGGCTGGCCCGCGCCGAACAAGAAGAACACCGGCAAGATCCACGGTTCGGCGCTCGGCGCGGACGAGGTGGCCGCCACCAAGAAGATCCTCGGCTTCGACCCGGCGCAGACGTTCGCCGTCGACGACGAGGTGCTCGCCCACGCCCGCCTGACGCTGACCCGCGGCGAGCAGGCCCGGCAGCAGTGGGAGACCACCTTCGGCAGCTGGGCGAAGGCCAACCCGGAGCGCAAGGCGCTCTACGACCGGATGGCCGACCGGGCCCTGCCGGCGGGCTGGACGGACGTGCTGCCGGAGTTCCCCGCCGATGCCAAGGGCGTCGCGACCCGGGCCGCCTCCGCCAAGGTGCTGGACTCGCTCGCTCCGGTCCTGCCGGAGCTCTGGGGCGGCTCGGCCGACCTCGCCGAGAGCAACAACACCACCATGAAGGGCGAGCCGTCGTTCATTCCGGCCGCGCACGCCACCAAGGCGTTCCCCGGTCACGAGTACGGTCGCACCCTGCACTTCGGTATCCGTGAGCACGCCATGGGCGCGATCCTCAACGGCATCACCCTGCACGGCGGCACCCGGCCCTACGGCGGCACCTTCCTGGTCTTCAGCGACTACATGCGGCCCTCGGTGCGGCTCGCCGCGCTGATGAAGCTGCCGGTCATCTACGTCTGGACGCACGACTCGATCGGCCTCGGCGAGGACGGCCCGACCCACCAGCCGGTGGAGCACCTCACCGCGCTGCGGGCGATCCCCGGCCTCGACGTGGTCCGCCCCGCCGACGCCAACGAGACCGCGTGGGCGTGGCGGGTGGCGCTGGAGCACACCGACCGGCCGACCGCGCTCGCGCTGAGCCGGCAGGCGCTGCCGACGCTGGACCGCGGCACGCTGGGCGGCGCCGAGGGCGTGGCCCGCGGCGGGTACGTGCTGGCCGAGGCGTCCAACTCCCAGCCGCAGGTGATCCTCGTCGGCACCGGCTCCGAGGTGCAGCTCTGCCTCACCGCCCGGGACCGGCTGGAGGCCGAGGGCATTCCCACCCGCGTCGTCTCAATGCCCTGCCAGGAGTGGTTCGCCGAGCAGAACGAGGCCTACCGGGAGTCGGTCCTGCCACGCGGGGTAAAGGCACGGGTGAGCGTGGAGGCGGGCATCGCGATGTCCTGGCGGCACATCGTCGGCGACTGCGGCGAGAGCGTCAGCCTGGAGCACTACGGCGCCAGCGCCCCGCACAGCGTGCTTTTCGAGCAGTTCGGGTTCACCGCCGACCGGATCGTGGCCGCCGCGCGCGCGTCGCTGACCCGGGTGGGCGAGATCACCGGTTACACGACCGGAAACTGAAGGGGAGCGTGGACGAAATGACGGACAGACTGAGCGAGCTGAGCGCCGCCGGCGTGGCCATCTGGCTCGACGACCTCTCCCGGACCCGGCTGACCTCCGGCGGGCTGGACCAGCTGCGCCGGGAGAAGCACGTGGCCGGGGTCACCACGAACCCGACGATCTTCGCGAAGGCGCTGAGCGACGCCGACGAGTACAACTGGCAGCTGCGGGACCTCGCCACCCGGGGTGTGGAGGTCGAGGAGGCCGTCCGCATGCTCACCACGTACGACGTACGGTGGGCCTGCGACGTGATGCGCCCGTCGTACGAGAAGAGCGGTGGCGTCGACGGCCGGGTCTCCATCGAGGTCGACCCGCGGCTGGCGCACGACAGCGAGAAGACGGTCGCCGAGGCGAAGGCCCTCTGGTGGCTGGTCGACCGCCCGAACCTCTTCATCAAGATCCCGGCGACCGAGGCCGGCCTGCCGGCGATCACCGCGACGCTCGCCGAGGGGATCAGCGTGAACGTCACGCTGATCTTCGGGCTGGACCGCTACTCGCAGGTCATGGAGGCCTTCCTCGCCGGCCTCGAGCAGGCGAAGGCGAACGGGCACGACCTGTCCAAGATCGGGTCGGTGGCCTCGTTCTTCGTCTCCCGGGTCGACTCAGAGGTGGACAAGCGCCTCGAGAAGACGGGCTCGGAGAGCGCGAAGGCGCTGCGCGGCAAGGCCGCCATCGCCAACGCCCAGCTGGCGTACGAGCGCTACGGCGAGGTCTTCTCCTCCGACCGGTGGCAGGCGCTGGCCGACGCCGGGGCGCACCCGCAGCGGCCGCTGTGGGCCTCCACCTCGACCAAGAACCCGGACTACCGGGACGTCATCTACGTCGAGCAGCTGATCGCCCCCGGCACGGTCAACACCATGCCGGAGTCGGTGATCAAGGCGTACGCCGACCACGGCGAGACCCAGGCCGACACCATCACCGGCGAGTACGAAGCCGCTCGCAAGGTCTTCTCCGACCTCGAGGCGGCCGGCGTCAACATGGCCGAGGTGATCGACGTGCTGGAGCGCGAGGGCGTGGAGAAGTTCGAGGCGAGCTGGCTGGAGCTGCTCGACGGCGTACGCAAGTCGCTGGAGTCGGCGGCGCAGGGCGTGGGCACCCCGGGCCGGGCGGCGCAGGGCAACGCCAAGGCGGCGGCGAAGGCGGGGGGCAACGCGTGAGCGACTTGCTCTCCACCCCGGCCGAGTCGGCCGCGGGACTGACCGTGCACGGGGCGGAGGCGGTCGACAAGGCCGCCCCGGCCTCCACCCGCGACGCGCTGGTCAGCGGTGGCGTCCCCGCCAAGCTGGCCGCGAAGGACCCGACCCTCTGGGGGCCGGACGCCGAGGCCGAGGCGAAGGTCCGCCTCGGCTGGGTGGACACCCACCGGCGCAGCCGGGAACTGCTGCCCCAGCTCGCCGAGCTGAAGGCGGAGCTGGCCGACCTCGACCACGTGGTGCTCGCCGGCATGGGCGGTTCGTCGCTGGCCCCCGAGGTGATCACCCGTACGCTCGGCCGGCCGTTGACCGTGCTGGACACCACCGACCCGGGCCAGGTACGCGCTGCTCTCGGTGACCGGCTCGAGCGCACCGTCGTGGTGGTGGCGAGCAAGTCCGGCTCGACCGTGGAGACCGACAGCCACCGCCGGGCGTACCTGCAGGCGTTCCTGGACGCCGGGATGACCGAGGCGGAGGCCGGACGGCACTTCGTCATCGTCACCGACCCGGGCTCCCCGCTCGAGGAGACCGCCGCCGGAATGGGCGCCTTCACCGTGCTGGCCGACCCGAACGTCGGTGGCCGCTACTCGGCGCTCACCGCGTTCGGGCTGGTCCCGTCGGCGCTGGCCGGCGTGGAGGTCTCCGAACTGCTCGACCAGGCCGACGCGCTGGCCGCCACCCTCACCGGCGACAAGGACAATCCCGCCCTGGCGCTGGGCGCGGCGCTCGGCGCGGCCGCCACCGACGGCCGGGACAAGGTCGCCCTGGTCTCCGACGGCACCGGCATCGACGGGCTCGGCGACTGGGCCGAGCAGCTGATCGCCGAGTCCACCGGCAAGTCCGGGGTCGGCATCCTGCCGGTGGTGGTGGAGTCCCCGCAGAGCGCCGGCGCCAAGGGCGCGGACGTGCTCTCGGTGAGCTACGGCGGCGCGCTCGCCGCGGGCGAGGTGCCCGGCGGCGGGGGCGACCCGGACGTCGCGGTCAACGGCCCGCTCGGCGCACAGTTCCTGGCCTGGGAGTACGCCACCGCGGTGGCCGGAGCCGTGCTCGGCATCGACCCGTTCAACCAGCCGAACGTCACCGAGTCCAAGGAGAACACCAACAAGATCCTGGCCGAGGGGCTGCCGGCGGAGACGCCGTCGTTCACCGAGGGCGCGATCGAGGTGTACGCCCCGGCCGGCGCCCCGGGCGACCTGGCCGGCGTGCTGCGCTGGCTCCTCGACGGGCTGGGCGACGACGGGTACCTCGCTGCGATGGCGTACCTCGACCGGTTCGCCGACGCCGACACGGCCCGGCTGCGCCCGCTGCTGGCCGAGGCCTCCGGGCGACCGGTCACCTTCGGCTGGGGCCCGCGCTTCCTGCACTCCACCGGCCAGTACCACAAGGGCGGCCCGCAGGTCGGCAGCTACCTTCAGCTGACCGGCGCGGTGAGCGAGGACCTGCCGGTACCGGGCAAGCCGTACACCTTCGGCGAGCTGCAGGCCGCCCAGGCCGCCGGTGACCGGCAGGCGCTCGCCGGGCGGAACCGCCCGGTGCTCCGCCTGCACCTGACCGACCGGTCCGCGGGCGTGGCCCAGCTGCTCGATGCGGCCCGGGGATTGCGGGCGTGAGGATGGGCGACGTGGAAGAGTCGGAGCGGAGCGCCGGGAACCCGCTGCGCGATCCGCAGGACCGCCGGCTGCCGCGGATTCCCGAGCCGTGCGCACTGGTGATCTTCGGGGTCACTGGCGACCTGGCCCGGAAGAAGCTGCTGCCGGCGGTCTACGACCTCGCCAACCGTGGGCTGCTGCCCCCGGGTTTCGTGGTGCTCGGCTTCGCGCGCCGAGACTGGGGTGACGGCGACTTCGAGACGCTGGCCTGCGAGGCGGCCCGCAAGCACGCCCGCACGCCCTGGCGGGAAGAGGTCTGGGCGCGGCTCGCCGGCAACATCAAGTTCGTGGGTGGGTCGTTCGACGACGACGAGGCCTTCGACCAGCTGGCGGGCACGCTCGACGAGCTGCGGGAGACGCACGGCATCCCCGGCAACGCGGCGTTCTACTTCAGCATCCCCCCGGCGGCCTTCCCGGTGGTGCTCAAGCAGCTCGCCCGCACCGGCATGGCGGACAATGCCAAGTCCGGCGGCTGGCGCCGGGTCGTGGTGGAGAAGCCGTTCGGGCACGACCTGCCGTCGGCGAAGGCGCTCAACGACCTGGTGGACAACGTCTTCACCAGCAAGGACGTCTTCCGGATCGACCACTACCTGGGCAAGGAGACGGTCCAGAACATCCTGGCCCTGCGGTTCGCGAACAACCTCTTCGAGCCGCTCTGGAACTCCAAGTACGTCGACTCGGTACAGATCACCATGGCCGAGGACGTCGGGATCGGCAGCCGCGCCGGGTTCTACGACTCGGCGGGCGCGGCCCGCGACGTCTTCCAGAACCACCTCCTCCAGCTGCTCGCCCTGGTGGCGATGGAGGAGCCGACGAGCTTCCACCCGGACGAGATCCGCACCGAGAAGCTGAAGGTGCTCAAGGCGATCACCCTGCCGAAGGACGTCACCCAGGGCACCGTCCGCGGCCAGTACCTGCCCGGCTGGGTGGCCGGTGAGCGGGCCGTCGGCTACCTCGAGGAGGAGGGCGTCCCCCAGGACTCCACCACCGAGACGTACGTGGCGGTCCGGCTGGGCATCCAGAACCGGCGCTGGGCGGAGGTGCCGTTCTACATCCGGGCCGGCAAGCGCCTGCCCCGACGGGTCACCGAGGTGGCCATCATGTTCAAGAACGCGCCGCACCTGCCGTTCAATCCGACCGACGTCGAGTCGCTCGGCAACAACCAGCTCGTCATCCGGGTGCAGCCCGACGAGGGCGTGGTGCTGAAGTTCGGCTCGAAGGTGCCGGGCACCGCCATGGAGGTCCGCGACATCGCGATGGACTTCCAGTACGGCGAGGCGTTCACCGAGTCGAGCCCCGAGGCGTACGAGCGGCTGGTGCTGGACGTCCTCATCGGCGACCGGACGCTCTTCCCGGACGCCGCCGAGGTCGAGCAGAGCTGGCAGGTCGTCGACCCGCTGGAGCGGGCCTGGACGGGCGTCAAGCCGGAGCCGTACCGTGCCGGCGAGTGGGGCCCCCGGGCCGCCGACGAGATGGTGGCCCGGGAGGGCCGCAGCTGGCGGCGGGCGTGACCGGCGTGAGCGGACGGACCATTCGGCACAGCCGCGGGGCGCTCGCGCCGTCGCGGCGCGACGGCGCGAGCCGGCGGAGCGGGAGGCTTCAGTGATCGGCCTGTGGGACACCACCGGCAACGAGGTGGTCAAGGCGCTCGCCGCCGAACGGCGCAGCGCGGGCGGCGTGGCCAGCGGGATGGCGCTCACGCTCATCGTGGTGGTGGACGAGAAGCGGGTACGCGAGGCGGAGGCGGCGGCCACCATCGCCGCCGCCGCCCACCCCTGCCGGCTGCTGGTGGTGGTCCGCTCCGAGATCGAGCGGGACCGCAGCCGGCTCGACGCGGAGATCGTCGTGGGCGGCCGGCTCGGCCCCTGCGAGGCCGTGGTCATGCGGATGTACGGCCGGCTGGCGCTGCACGCCGAGTCGGTGGTCATGCCGCTGCTCGTGCCGGACGTGCCCGTGGTGACCTGGTGGCACGGCGAACCGCCGGAGGAGATCGCCACCGACTTCCTCGGCGTGGTGGCCGACCGGCGGATCACCGACACCGCGCAGGCCATGGATCCGATTGCGGCGCTGCGCAAGCGGGCCCTCGACTACGCCCCCGGCGACACCGACCTGGCCTGGACCCGGATCACCCCGTGGCGCACCCTCGTCGCGGGTGTCTTCGACACCACCGAGGCGCAAGTCACCGAGGCCACCCTGGTGGCGCCGCGGCAGGACCCGACCGCGGCGCTGATGTGCGGCTGGCTGGGCAGCCGGCTCGGCATCAGCCCGCGCCTGGAGCCCACCGACGAGTTCCCCCGGTTGCGGGAGGTGCAGCTGCGCTGCGCCAACGGCGACCAGTTCGCGCTGACCCGGGAGGACGACCTCGCCGTCTTCCGGCGGACCGGTCAGGACGACCGCCAGCTGCCGCTGGTCCGCCGGCCGCTCGGCGACGAGCTGGCCGAGGAGCTGCGCCGGCTCGACGCCGACCAGGTCTACGCGGAGGCGCTCGGCACCATCGCCGGCGTCACCGGGCTGGAGCAGCGTCCCGCCACCCGGGTCCACGTCTGGAAGGATCCGGCCACCGCCCAGCGGGCTGAGGCGGGGGTCACCGCGCACACCGGCACCAGCCAGAGCTGACGTGACCGCACCCACCCGGGCAACGACGTACCGACCGCCGGACGGTCGGCTCGACATGAAAAAGGCACAAGATGAGTGAGGCGAGTGTCGCCGTCCACGCGGACGCCGAGTTGCTGGCGCAGGCGGTGGCGGCACGCTTCGTGGTGAAGCTGCTCGACGCGCAGGCCGAACGGGGCCAGGCAGCCGTCGTGCTGACCGGCGGCCGGATCGCCGCGGCCGTCTACCGGGCCGTGGCGACCCTGCCGGCGCGGGACGCGGTCGACTGGTCGCGGGTCGACGTCTGGTGGGGCGACGAACGGTTCCTGCCCGCCGGTGATCCGGAGCGTAACGAGACCCAGGCCCGGGCGGCGCTGCTCGACGCGGTGCCGCTGGACCCGGCCCGGGTGCACCCGATGCCGGCGTCGGACGGCCCGGCCGGGCCCGACCCGGAGGAGGCCGCCGCCCGGTACGCCGCCGAGCTGGCCGCGGCCGCCCGGCCCGGCACCGCCGAGCTGCCCCACTTCGACGTGCTGATGCTCGGCGTCGGTGAGGACGGGCACGTCGCGTCGGTCTTCCCGGAGCACCCGGTGCACTACGAGAGCCGGCCGGTCAGCGCGGTGCGGGGCAGCCCGAAGCCGCCGCCGGTGCGCACCACGCTCACCCTGCCGACGATCAACACGGCCGAGGAGGTCTGGCTGGTCGCCAGCGGCGCCGACAAGGCGCGGTCGGTCGGCATGGCCCTGGCCGGCGCCGGGCCGGTGCAGCTGCCCGCGGCCGGCGTGCGAGGCGTCAGCCGTACCCTCTGGCTGCTGGACCGGCCCGCCGCGGCCGACGTCCCGGCCCGCCTCCGCAGCCTGCGCTGACCCGCCGGGCGCCCCCGCACCGCCTCGTTCACGGAAAGAGTGGTCATTCCTTCGGGAATGACCACTCTTTCCGTGTTCTCGTGCGGGCGAGCGGGGCGCGGCGGTCACCGGCCGCGGCGGCGGTGCAGGGCGGCGAGAGCCTCGGCGAGGATCGCGGCGCCCTCCTCGTCGGTGCGCCGCTCCTTCACGTACGCCAGATGCGTCTTGAAGGGCTCGGCACGCTGGCGCCCGGGTGGGTTCTCCGCGTCCCGGCCGGCCGGCTGCCCGCACCGCCGGCAGTCCCACTGGGGCGGCGCGTCGGCTTCTGCGGCGATCAGGATCTCCATCCAGTGCCCGTTGCGGCACCAGTAGACGACCGCGCGGCGCGGAGCCGGCGCGTAGCGCTCGGGTGGGCGTTCGGGGGCGGATCCGACCCGGGCACCCCGGATCACGTTGCCATGTTGCACGGCTGCTCGCTCCTGTCGTCGGAGGGGAACCGCCGCGAGGGGGGACGGCGGGCGACGCGGTGCAGCAAAAAGTTCGCGCGCGGCCCGTCGAGTGACGGACCGCGCGCAGATTGTACGACTCGAGCCGGCCGATCAGGCTCCGCTGCTCATCTGCAGGCGGAGCCAGAGACCGAGCCCGACGATGCAGGCGAACCAGACGATGCCCACCAGAACGGTGTAGCGGTCGAGGTTCTTCTCCGCCACCGAGGAACCGGCGAGGCTGGAGCTGACACCCCCGCCGAACATGCTGGACAGCCCACCACCCTTACCTCGGTGCAGCAGAATCAGCATGGTGAGCAGGACGCTCGTGATGATCAGCAACACGATCAACGTGTATGCGAACCAGGTCGGCAGCATGGCTGGGGTCAGTCCTCTCGTAGCGATCCTCGCCCGGACAGGTCGGGCACGGTGGCACCGACCGGCGGACGGGCGGAGTCAAGGATAGCGAGCGATCAGCGAGCGATGTGCTCCGGGAACCGGCAGATCTGTGCGAATTCCTCGGCGTCCAGGCTCGCCCCGCCCACCAACCCGCCGTCCACGTCCGGCTGGGCCATGGTCGCGGCGACGTTCGACGCCTTGACCGAGCCGCCGTAGAGGATCCGGACCTGCGCGGCGGTGTCCTGGTCGTAGAGCTCGACCAGGCGCTCGCGGACCGACCCGCAGACCTCCTGGGCGTCCTCCGGAGTCGCGGTCTTGCCGGTGCCGATCGCCCAGACCGGCTCGTACGCCACGACGATCTTGACGACCTGCTCGGCGGTCAGGCCGCTCAGGGCGCCCTCGAGCTGAACGGCACAGTGCGAAACGTGCCGACCCGCCTCGCGAACGTCCAGCCCCTCCCCCACGCAGAGGATCGGGGTCAGCCCGTGGGTCAGCGCCGCCTTCACCTTGGCGTTGCAGATGGCGTCGCTCTCGTGATGGTGGATCCGCCGCTCGGAGTGCCCGACCACCACGTACGTGCAGCCGAGCTTCGCCAGCAACGGTCCGGAGATGTCACCGGTGTACGCACCGGAGGCGTGCGGCGACAGATCCTGCGCGCCGTAGCCGATGAGCAGCTTGTCGCCCTCCACCGCGGTCTGCACGGTACGCAGATCGGTGTACGGCGGCAGGACCACCACCTCGACGTCGGTGAGCTGCTTCTCGGTGAGGCTCGCCGCCAGCTTCTGCACGAGCAGGTTGGCCTCGAGGTGGTTGAGGTTCATCTTCCAGTTGCCGGCCATCAGCGGCCGGCGGGTGGGGCCCGCCATCAGTTCTCCAGCGCAGCGATGCCAGGGAGGGTCTTGCCCTCCAGGTACTCCAGGGACGCCCCGCCACCGGTGGAGATGTGCCCGAACGAGGACTCGTCCAGCCCGAGTGCCCGCACCGCCGCGGCCGAGTCGCCACCGCCGACGACGGTGAACGCCCCGGAACCGGCGATGGCCTCGGCCACACCCCGGGTGCCGTGCGCGAACGGCGCCATCTCGAACACACCCATCGGGCCGTTCCAGAAGATCGTCTTCGCGCCCTTGACCGCGGCCGCGAACCCGGCCACGGTCTCCGGGCCGATGTCCAGACCCAACCGGTGGCTCGGGATGCCGTCGGCGCGGACGGTGTCGTGCGCGGCGTCCGGCGCGAACGCGTCGGCGGCCACCACGTCGACCGGGAGCATGATCTTGCCCGGCGCGCGCTCCATGAGGTTGCGGCAGGTCTCGACCATGTCCTTCTCCAGCAGCGAGGTGCCCACCTCGTGGCCCTGAGCCTTGAGGAAGGTGAAGCACATGCCGCCGCCGATGAGCAGCCGGTCGACCTTCGGCAGCAGGGCCTCGATCACCGCCAGCTTGTCGGAGACCTTGGAGCCGCCGAGCACCACCACGTACGGCCGCTCCGGCTCGCCGGTGAGCGCGGAGAGGACCTCCACCTCGCGCAGCACCAGCCGACCGGCGTAGTGCGGCAGCCGGGCCGGCACGTCGTAGACGCTCGCGTGCTTGCGGTGCACCGCGCCGAACGCGTCGTCGACGTACGCCTCGCCGAAGCCGGCGAGCTGGTCGGCGAAGGACTTCCGCTCGGCCTCGTCCTTGCTGGTCTCGCCGACGTTGAAGCGCAGGTTCTCCAGCAGGGCGACCGCACCGTCGCCGAGCGCCTCGACGGTGGAGCGGGCCGAGTCGCCGACGGTGTCGGTGGCGAAGTGCACCGGAGCGCCGAGCAGCTCACCGAGCCGGTCGGCGACCGCCCGCAGGCTGAACTGCGGGTCCGGCGCGCCCTTCGGCCGGCCCAGGTGCGAGCAGACGGTCACCTTCGCGCCGGCCCCGGTGAGCGCGCTCAGGGTCGGCAGGACGGCGCGGATCCGGCCGTCGTCCGTGATGGCACCGGTCTGCTTGTCGAGCGGGACGTTCAGGTCGGCGCGCACCAGGACGCGCCGACCCGAGACCCCCTCGGCGAGCAGGTCGTCGAGGGTTCGGATGCTCACAGCGAGCTACCGACCAGCTTGACCAGGTCCACCAGACGGTTCGAGTAGCCCCACTCGTTGTCGTACCAGCCGACGACCTTGACCTGGTTGCCGATCACCTTGGTGAGCGGCGCGTCGAAGATGCAGGACGCCGGGTCGGTGACGATGTCGGTGGAGACGATCGCGTCCTCGTTGTAGATGAGGATGCCCTTCAGCGGGCCGTCCGCGGCGGCCTTCAGCGCGGCGTTGACCTCGTCGACGGTGGTCTCCCGGCCGACCGTGACGGTGAGGTCGGTGACCGAACCGGTCGGGATCGGCACCCGCAGCGCGTAGCCGTCCAGCTTGCCCTTCAGGTCCGGCAGCACCAGGCCGATCGCCTTCGCCGCGCCGGTCGAGGTCGGCACGATGTTCAGCGCGGCGGCCCGGGCCCGACGCAGGTCCTTGTGCGGCGCGTCCTGCAGGTTCTGGTCCTGCGTGTACGCGTGGATGGTGGTCATCAGACCCTGCTGGATGCCGAACGTGTCGTGCAGCACCTTCGCCATCGGGGCGAGGCAGTTGGTGGTGCAGGAGGCGTTCGAGATGATGGTGTGCTTGGCCGGGTCGTACTGGTCGTGGTTCACGCCCATGACGACCGTGACGTCCTCGTTCTTCGCCGGCGCGGAGATGATGACCTTCTTGGCCCCGCCGTCGACGTGCGCCTTCGCCTTGCTGGCGTCGGTGAAGAAACCGGTGGACTCGATGACCACGTCGGCGCCGACCTCGCCCCACGGCAGCTTCGCCGGGTCCTTCTCTGCGTACGCCTTGATGGTCTTGCTGCCCACGGTGATCTCGTCGGCGGTCGCCTTGACCTCCTGGCCGAGGCGGCCCAGGATGCTGTCGTACTTGACAAGGTGGGCGAGCGTCGCGTTGTCGGTCAGGTCGTTCACCGCCACGACCTCGATGTCAGCGCCGGACGCCAGCACTGCCCGGAAGAAGTTGCGGCCGATCCGACCGAAGCCGTTGATGCCAACCCGGATGGTCACAGGTCCCATCTCCTCGCGTTCTGGTCCGCCGGTCGCAGACCGTGGCGCCGGCGGAATGATGTGCGCCGACCGTTGGAGCCGGCCGTTGACAGTTGAACTCGGCCACCCCGCCGCGATCCGTGAGGACCCGACCGCCCGAGGCGGTACGCGCGGCGCGGAGCACCGGTGCCGGCCCCCTTGCCGTACGCTGCGACCCTATCCGAGCGCGTGACAGGGCACTGCGCCGGGTGGCGACCGACTCGCGTTTCGCACCCGTCGCGCGGCACGGCGGATGGCAGGGCCGTCCTGCCGGCCCGCTCGCCTCCGCTGACCGCCACCGTCCTATCAGACCACGAGCATGTCGGGCGTGACGGCCGCTTCGGTATCCGGGATGCCCAGGTCGCGGGCCCGCTTGTCGGCCAGCGCCAACAGCCGGCGGATCCGCCCGGCGATGGCGTCCTTCGTCAGCGGCGGGTCGGCGAGCGCGCCGAGCTCCTCCAGCGAGGCCTGGCGGTGCTCCAGTCGCAGCTGACCGGCCGAGGTGAGGTGGTTCGGGGCGTCGTCGGCGAGGATCTCCAACGCCCGGGTCACCCGGGCCGCGGCGGCCACCGCCGCCCGGGCCGAGCGGCGCAGGTTCGCGTCGTCGAAGTTCGCCAGCCGGTTGGCGGTCGCCCGTACCTCGCGGCGGACCCGGCGCTCCTCCCAGGCGAGCACGCTGGAGTGCGCGCCGATCCGGGTGAGCAGCGCGGCGATCGCGTCGCCGTCCTTGACCACCACCCGGTCCACCCCGCGCACCTCGCGGTTCTTGGCGGTGATGCCGATCCGGCGGGCGGCGCCGACCAGGGCGAGCGCCGACTCCGGACCGGGGCAGGTGATCTCCAGGGCGCTGGAGCGCCCCGGCTCGGTCAACGAACCGTGCGCCATGAACGCCCCCCGCCAGGCGGAGACGGCGCAGCAGACGTTCGCGGCGACCACGTGCGGCGGCAGGCCGCGCACCGGACGGCCCCGTACGTCGAGCAGGCCGGTCTGCCGGGCCAGCGCCTCGCCGTCCTTCACCACCCGCACGATGAAGTGGCTGCCCTTGCGCAGGCCGCCGGAGGCGAGCACATGGATCTCGCTCGGGTAGCCGTAGACCTCGGCGATCTCCCGCCGCAGCCGACGCGCCACCGCGCCGGTGTCCAGCTCTGCCTCGACCACCACGCGACCGGAGACGATGTGCAGCCCGCCGGCGAAGCGCAGCAGGGCCGCCATCTCCGCCCGCCGACAGCAGGGTTTGGGCACGTCGACCCGACTCAGCTCGTCCTTGACCGCAGCCGTCATCGCCATTGTGCGTCCCCTCACGGACCGGTTCCGGCGTGTCGCCGGAGATTACGTACGTGTCTAACGATCGGCGCCCAGGACAGGCACCAGTGCGGCGCCCAGGGCCGCTGGATCATGGCGAGGAGTGCCGTCGGTGACGGCGACGGGGGCGAGGACCAGCCGGGCACCCAGCGATTCTGCCGCACGTTCGACAGGTTCGGGGTCACCGACCGCCTTGGCGTCGGCCAGCACGTGATCCACTTTCAGCTCCGGCAGGTACCAGCGCAGCGCGGCCAGGTGATCGGCCACGGAGAGCCCGAGCGTCTCCTTCTCCGCGGCCAGGTTGAGGGTGACCAGCCGGCGGGCGGGGCTGGACACGATCGCGTCGGCCAGCCGCGGCACCAGCAGGTGCGGCAGCACACTCGTGTACCAGCTGCCCGGGCCGAAGATCAGCCAGTCGGCCGCGCCGATCGCCTCGACCGCCTCGGGGCAGGCCTCCGGCTCGCCGGGCGTCAGCCGCAGCGCCTCCACCCGCCCGGTCGCGACCGCCACCTGGTGCTGGCCGGTGAGCGTCCGTACGTCGTCGGGCCGGTCCGGGTCGGCGCCGCGCACCCGCGCCTCGATGCCCACCGGTTGGCAGGACATCGGCAGCACCCGGCCCACCGAGCCGAGCATCGCGCCGGCGTGCTCCAGCGCCGCCACCGGGTCGCCGAGCAGCTCCATCAGCCCGACCAGCACCAGGTTGCCGACGGCGTGCCCGGCCAGCCCGTCCCCCGGGCCCACGCCGGGCACCTCGGTGAAACGGTGCTGGAAGAGCCCCGCGCTGCGCCGGGTCGCCGGATGATCGCCGGCCAGCGCGACCAGGGCCTGCCTCAGATCCCCCGGCGGCAGGCCGCCCCGCTCGGCGCGCAGCCGACCGCTGGAGCCGCCGTCGTCACCGACCGTCACCACGGCCGTGATCTCCAGGTCCAGCTCGGGGGCGCACCGGCGCAGCGCCCGCAGCGAGGCGGAGAGGCCGTGGCCGCCGCCGAACGCCACCACCCTCGTCGTCATTCCCGCCCCAGGTCCCGGTGCTGGGCGTTGGCGGCGAGCCCGGAGTGCCGCAGCCGGTCGGCCAGCTCCTCGGCGATCGCCACGCTGCGGTGCTTGCCGCCCGTGCAGCCGACCGCAACGGTCAGGTACCGCTTCCCCTCCCGTTCGAACCCGGCGGTGGTGGCGTTGACCAGGTCGGCGTACGTGGAGACGAACGCGTCCGCCCCCTCCTGGCCCAGCACGTACGCGCTGACCGCCTCCTCCCGCCCGGTGTGCTCGCGCAGTTCGGGCACCCAGTACGGGTTGGGCAGGAACCGGGCGTCCAGCACGAAGTCGGCATCCGGCGGCAGGCCGTACTTGAAGCCGAAGGAGAGCACGGTGACCCGCAGCCGCCGGGCGTCCTCGCCGCCGAAGAGCTCCTCGATGCGCCGGCGCAGCTGGTTGACGTTGAGGTGGCTGGTGTCGATGATCACGTCGGCCTGTTCGCGCGCCTCGGCCAGCAGGCCCCGCTCGACGGCGATGCCGTCGGCCAGCCGCCCGTCGCCCTGCAGCGGGTGCGAGCGGCGGACGCTCTCGAACCGGCGGATCAGCACCTCGTCGTCGGCGTCGACGAAGACCACCCGGGGGGCGAAGCCCCGCTCGCCCAGCTCCCGGATGGCGCCCGCCAGGTCGGTGGAGAACGCACGTGAGCGCACGTCCAGCACCATGGCCGTCCGTCGGGCCGCCCCGCCCGCCTTGAACGCGAGCTCGGCCATGTCGAGCATGAGCGCCTGTGGAAGATTGTCGACCACGTAGTAGCCGACGTTCTCCAACGCCCGCGCCACCGTGCTACGCCCGCCGCCGGAGAGCCCGGTGACCACCACCAGCGTGGTCTCCGACTCCGCCGGCTGCCCGCCGGCCGTCTCCGCCGAGGTGTCGGGCCGCCCCCCGGCCGTACGCGCCTCGCTCACCCACTACCCCCAAGCCACGACGCCGCGGCCACCGCTGGCCGCAAACGGTCAAACAGCGACTCTATCCCGCCGATTCCGCACCACCCCCTCACCGCCCCCGCGCGCGCCCACCCCCCCTCCCCCCCCCAAGCCGTGGATGAAGATCGACCTCACGAAGCTGCGGCCGGAGAGCTCGCTGCGCCAGTCCTTCGACCTGGAGTCGCAGACCGGCCTGGTCGGCGGCATCGTCACCGCCGAGAAGGTGGGCGAGGGC
>NZ_RAZS01000013.1:0-203479 GCF_003626545.1 Micromonospora musae | reverse complement strand
CGAACCGGGCGCAGCATGGGTGGCCGCCGACCGGGCGATCAGTGCCGCCGAGCGCTCCGGAGACACACTGCTTATGGCCGAGGGAGCGTTTCGCCTGACGCTGGTATTCCAGGCCGCTCGGAGACTTGACCGTGCACAGCAGACGGCGGCTACAGCGGCTGTCGCCCTGGAGGACCGGGCGGAGGCGGGTGAGCCGGAAGCGCTCTCGATCTGGGGTGCTCTCCACCTGCAACTAGCCGTGGTGGCTGCCCGCCGCAACGATGCGGAAGCGGCCTACGACGAGCTCGCGATCGCCCGCCGTGCGGCCGAACGGCTCGGCGTGGACAGGAACGACTACAACACCGAGTTCGGCCCGACCAACGTCGCGCTTCACGAGGTTGCGGTGGCGGTCGAGCTGGGGGACGCGGGTCGGGCGCTGCGGGGAGCTGCGAACGTGGATCCGTCCAGCCTCTCGGCTGAGCGACAGGGCCGCTTCCTCATCGATGTGGCTCGCGCTCATGCTCAGCGACGGAACGTGGCTGGTGTGGTCGAGACGCTTTCTCGTGCAGTCGAGGTGGCGCCGGAGCAAGCGCCGGCTCATCCACTGGTGCAACGGCTCGTGACGGACATGCTGCGGTCGGATCAGGCCGACGAGCCGGGCCTTCGTGAACTTGCGGACCGGCTTGGCCTGAGCTGAGCGAGTCCACGTAGGACGAGCCTGCTCCCAACCCAATCGCCCGTTACCAACCCAACCGGTTGGTAGCGGGCGATTTCTATGCGCGATCTTCAATCTCCCACACTCAAAGTGTTGCCCCGTACTAAAAGTGCGGCTAGCGTGATGGCATGCGGCGCGAGCCGTAGCAAACGCCGAAGCCGGCCGAAGGTCGGCGGCAGATGAGAGGGAGTGGACAGTGGCTGTCCCGAACACGATCAAGGTTCCGGTTCCGTTCGACTACGTGTTCCCGCACGGTGCGCTGTGCCTGGGTGTGGAGCCGGTGACGGACTTCGACAAGCGCGGCCAGGGCGACGACCAGGCCCGCGACAAGGAGTCGGGCGAGCGCCTGTGGGTGGTCAAGGTCCTGGACCTGGACCCGGAGGCCGGGAAGTTCGGCGGCTCCAAGGAAGTCAAGGTGAAGATCGCCGCCCCGGTGCAGCCGGTGCCGCCAGCGTCGAAGATCCCCGGCTACCCGCCGGCGGTGCAGTTCACCGACGTGACCCTGACCCCGTACGTGGACTCGCAGCGGTGCAAGGGCTCGGGGAAGTGCCGGGCGCGGCAGGCGTGGTCGATCCGCGCCGGGGCCATGAGCGAGCCCGCGGCCGTGAAGCAGGCGGCCTGACCAGAACAGAACGCGCGGGGCGGGCTTCCTCCGCCAAGACGACTCCCGCCCCGCGCCTCACCCTCGTCTCCCTTGAAAGGAGTGGGTTGATGCCCACGCTAGCTGAGGCTGCCCGCATCGCCGGGAATCCGCGCCCCGCCCCCCGCCGCACCACGCACCGCCGCACCGTCATGCGCCTCGCCGGCCCCGGTATCCGGGCCGCCCGCGAGGTCTACACCACCATCCCCGCCGACGCCGTCCGGGTCGCCGCCCTGGTGGAGATCTCCGCCGCCGCCGCAGCCCTCGCCCGGACCGTGGTCAAACTGCGGCACCTCGACCCCGACCTGATCGCCCCGCACGTCTCCGACCGGATCGACCTGCGGGCGGTGCTCGGCCGTGGCCGCTGGTTGCCGACTATGACCCGTCACGTACCCGCCCCGCTGTCCGGTCCCGTGGACCTGGCCGCGCTGATGCCCGCCCGTCCGGCGCCGCGTCGTCGGGTGGTGCGTCGTCGGCCGGTCGCTCCGGGGCAGGGTTCGCTGCTCGCCTCGTTGCGGGAGGGCTGATCGATGCCGCTGGTCAACGTGATCCGGGGTGACCGGATCGACTCCGCGCCGATCAACGTGCGTACCCCGTTCATCCGCGTCCCGATGTGGTTGGCCCTGACCTGGTGGACCCTCAAGGCTCTGGTCCGTCTGGTCGTCGTGGCGGTGCGGTTCTGGTACGTCACCACTCCGGCCGTGTTCTTCACCTGGCTCTACCTGCGGTGGGACTGGCTCGGCCCGGTCGGCTTCCTCGCCCTCGTCGCCGTCGTCGCCACCGGCTGGGCCTTCGGGCACCGGCCGTCGTTCCTGCGGTTCGGGTGGTGGCCGGTCCTGGCCTGCTACCGCCGCATGGCCTACCGGCGGAAGTGGATGGCCGCGATGGTGACCGCCAAACTCGCCGTCTCCTTCGACCGGCACACCGTCCTGCCCGTGCTCAAGCGCGTCCGCTGCGGCGGCGGTGTCGACGTGGTGGCGGTTCGAATGGTCACCGGGCAGATCCCCGACGACTTCGCCAAGGTGGCCGAACGCCTCGCCCACACGTTCGGTGTCCGGCAGGTCAAGGCCGTGCCGGGTGGGCGGCCGGATGTGGTGCTGCTGCACCTGTTCCGCGGTGACCCCCTCGCCAAGCTCGTCCGCCCCGTGCCGGTACCGGCGGTGCCGGAGTTCACTGCCCTGCCGGTCGGTCGGCGGGAGGACGGCGACGGGTATGAGCTGCGGCTGTTCGGGACTCAGGTCCTGGTCGTGGGCGCCACCGGCTCCGGGAAGGGCTCGGTCATCTGGTCCGTGGTCCGCTCGCTCGCCGCCGGGGTCGCCTCCGGGCTGGTGCAGATCTGGGGCCTGGACCCGAAGGGCGGCATGGAACTCGGGATGGGCGCACCCATGTTCACCCGCTTCGCGTGCAAGGACTACACGGCCATGTGCGAGCTGATCGAGGAAGCCGCCGCCGTCGCCAAGGACAGGGCGAGCAAGCTCTACGGGCGGACCCGGCAGCACACGCCGACGCCGGATGAGCCGCTCATCGTCCTGGTCATCGATGAGCTGGCCAATCTCACCGCCTACCTGACCGACCGGCAGCTCAAGGACCGGATCAAGGCCGCCCTCTCGATCCTGCTCTCGCAGGGCCGCGCGGTCGGCGTCCACGTCGTCGCCGCGATCCAGGACCCCCGCAAAGAGGTGCTGCCGTTCCGCGACCTGTTCCCCACCCGCATCGGCCTGCGCCTCGCCGAAGCCGCACAAGTGGACCTGGTGCTCGGGGACGGGATGCGCGACCGGGGCGCACTGTGCGACCGGATCCCGCAAAGCCTGCCGGGTGTCGGGTTCGTGGCCATCGACGGTGACCCGACTCCGATGCGGGTGCGGTTCTCGTACCTGTCCGATGACGAGATCCGCGACATGGCCCACACCTACGGCCGCCTCCGCGTCATCGACGGCGAATTTCTGGACGGTGCCGCATGAAGCCTCACCCCACCCACAACCGCGCCGAACGTGTCGAGGGCCTGGTCCTGGTGCTCATCCTCCTGGCCGTGGCCGGCTTCGCCGGGGCCGCCTCGTTCACCCACGTCAAAGACTGGACCCTCGACAACAGCCCCGCCGGCACCGGGGCGTGGTTCGGCTGGGCCAACGCCGTCATCTCCGAACTCGTCCCCGTCGCCGCCCTGCTCACCATCCGCCGCCGCAAGCGCACCGGCGGCTCGATCCGCTACCCCATGTTCCTGCTAGTCGCCGCCGTCGCCTTGTCTCTGGCCGCGCAGCTCGCCGTGGCCAAGCCCGGCCTGTCCGGCTGGCTGCTCTCTGCTGTGCCGGCCCTCGCCTTCATGGGCCTGTCCAAGCTCATCCTCACCACCACACCCGCCCCGGAACCCGCCGACGAACCCGCCCCCGCCCCGGCTGCGTCGGTCGTCACCCCGCCGGCTCGGCCGGTCGAGCGGCCGGCCCCGCCCGTCGAGTCGACGCCGGCTGTCGAGCCTAAGCCCATGGTCCTGGTCCCGGTCGAGCCGACCCGTCCCGCCACGGCACCGGTCGCCCCGGTGCCGCCGGCCGCCTTCGTCCGTAACGGCACTCCGCTGACTCGGGAGGTGACCCGATGAAAGAGCACTTCTTCTCGACCCTGTTCCTGGTAACCGGCCTCGCCGTCTTCTGCTGGGACCAGTACCGGCTATCCGCCGCCCGCTACGAACTCGCCGCCCTGCAACGCGCCACCCGCCGCGACCCGCTCACCGGCCTGGCGAACCGCACCGGGCTGGCCGACGCCTGGACCCAACTCGCCCCGCTGCGCCCGTGGGTCCTGGTAGTGGACCTGGACGGCTTCAAGCCTGTCAACGACACCCACGGCCACGCCGCCGGGGACATCGTGCTCACCGCCGTCGCGCAACGCCTGCGCACCGTTCACGGTGTCGCCGCCCGCCTCGGCGGAGACGAGTTCGCCGCCCTGCTCCTCGACCCGAACCCGGCCGCGGCTGCCCGCCAGCTGGCCGCCGCCATCGCCACGCCGGTCCGGCTTCCCTCCGGCATCGCGGTGTCGGTGACGGCCAGCATCGGCCTCGCCCCCGCCCACCCGGCCGGGCTCGCCGCCGCCCTGGGCGACGCCGACGCGGCCATGTACCGGGCCAAGACCACCCGGACCGGCGTCGCCGCCTTCGACCCGCTCCGCGACGACCACACCACCACCGACCCCCGCCCCACCCTGCGGGTCCGCGACCTCGCCCCGACGCTGGGGGTGGGCCGATGACCCTCACCCCGACGCTGCCCGGCCTCGAACCCGCCCCCGTGGTGGAGCCGAGGCCGGGCTCCCGGGCCGCCCGGATGCTCATGCCCCGCTCCGTCGACGTCGTGGCCGATCTCGCCGCCGACTACGGGGTTTGTACCCGCCCCGTGTCCCTGCGCCGCACCGACCTCGACTCCGGGCAGACCGAGGTCATCGACATGCCCTGCGGGGCCACCCAAGAGGCCAAGTGCCCGGCCTGCGCCACCCGTGCCCGGCGGCTGCGGCAGCAGCAGATCCGGGAGGGCTGGCACCGCGACGACGAACCCGACCCCGGCCCCGCCCCGGCCACTGATGCGCAACGCGGCCTGATCGTCGCCCGCGCGCATCTCGAGTTCGCCCGCGACGAATCCGCCCGCGCCTCCCAGTGGGATCAGGTCGCCGACCTGGACGACGCCATCGCCGAGCTGGAAGGCCAGATCACCACCGAGGGCATGCGGGGCCGACCCGCACCCCCGCACGCCACCGACGACCAGGAGGACGGCGACGGCAAGCGGCGGGTCCGGTCGACCAAGCGCCGACAGGACGCCCCCGACCTGCCCCGCCTCCAGGTCGAGAACCGCACGGTCGGGCGGACCTACGAGGGCCACGGCGGGCAGGTGTTCCGGCCGTCGATGTTCCTCACCCTCACCCTCGGCTCCTACGGCCGCGTTCACTCCGATGGGACGCCGGTCGACCCCGACACCTACGACTACCGGCGGGCCGCCTGGGATGCCGTGCACTTCCCCCGCTTGCTGGACCGGTTCTGGCAGAACCTGCGCCGCGCGGTCGGCTGGAATGTCCAGTACGCCGGTGCCGTCGAGCCGCAACGACGCCTCGCCCCGCACGCACACTTCGCCATCCGGGGCACTATCCCCCGCGCGCTGGTCCGGCAGGTTGCGGCCGCGACGTATCACCAGGTGTGGTGGCCGGCCGCCGACGAGCTGATCTACGAACCGGCAAGGGCGCCGCAGTGGAACGCCGACGCCGCCGGCTACACCGACCCGACCACCGGGGATCTGCTGCCGTCGTGGGATGACGCCCTGGACCTGGTCGACGCCGACCCCGACGCGGAACCCGTGCACGTCGTCCGCTTCGGCGTTCAGGTCGATGCGAAGGGCGTACTCGCCGGGACCAAGGACGCCGACCGGTGCGTCGGCTACATCACCAAGTACCTGACCAAGCAGGCCGCCGACTGCCACGACGTGACCACCAGCCGGCAGCGCGCCCACCTCGAACGCCTCTGGCAAGAGCTGCGCCACACGCCGTGTTCGGAACGGTGCGCCAACTGGCTGCTCTACGGCGTCCAGCCGAAGAAGGCTCGCCCTGGGTTGCGGCCGGGCAACTGCAAGAACAAGGTCCACAAGCGGGAAACCCTCGGCATCGGTGGGCGCCGCGTTCTGATTTCTCGGCAGTGGTCCGGCAAGACGCTGACCGACCACCGGGCGGACCGGAAGGAGTGGGTCAAGGCCCTGCTCGGCGTCACCACCGACGCAGCCACCGCCCCGGCCGGCTCCGACGTGGTACGGCACGCGTGGGAACTCGCCAAGCCCACAGACCCGGACGTTGCCCCGCTCGGACATCGGGTCCTGCGGGCGATCTCGGAACGCATCCAATGGCGCGTCCAGCTCAACGCGGCGAGACGGGCCGCCGACCCGCCTGATGTTTCGGCAACTGCGACCAACCCGTCCGATGACAAGGAAGGAGCAGGCGCGTGACGGAGAGAAAGAGCGTCCGACCCGCTGAGGCTGCGGCGCTTCTCGGCGTCTGCCGGGACACCGTCTACGTGCTAATGCGCTCGGGGCGGCTCCGTTCGATCAAGGCTGGCCGGGCTCGCCTGATCCCGCTGGCGGCGATCGATGAGTTCCTGTCGGCTGATGAGGAGTTCGCGGCATGACCGGTCGGCGTCGGCGTTCTCATGGTGAGGGCTCGGTGTACGAGCAGCGGCCGGGTGTGTGGGCGGCGGTGGTCGACCTCGGTTGGATCGACGGAAAGCGGAAGCGGAAGTACGTCTACGCCAAGAGCGAGGCTGAGGCGGTCCGGAAGCGGGACAAGCTGCGGCGCCAACTCCAGCTCGGCGTCGACCTCACCGCGCAACCTCGGACCGTGGAAGCCTGGTTGACCGAGTGGCTGCGGGATGTGAAGGCGCACGACGGCACCCGGCCGTCAACGCTGGTGCGCTACCGCTTGGCGGTGAGCAAGCACCTGGTGCCGGGGCTGGGTCGGGTGAAGCTCGACCGGTTGACGCCTCGGGACGTGCAGCGGTTCCTGACCGGGCTGCGGGGCAAGCTCGCGCCGGCCAGCATCATCAAGGTGCACGCCGTGCTGCGGGTCGCACTGGCCGACGCTGAGCGGATGGACCTGGTGCCCCGCAACGTCGCCAAGGCAGCCAAGCCGCCGGCCCTCGGCCGGATCGAGCGACGCGCCCTGACGCCCGAGGAAGCCAAGACGCTGCTGTCGGTGCTGACCGGAGACCGGCTGGAATCGCTGTTCGTCCTGGCGCTGGCGACCGGGCTCCGGCGGGCTGAGCTGTTGGGCCTCCGCTGGTCGGATATCGACCTGTCCGGGCGGGCGCTGTTCGTTCGGCAAACGCTCCAGCGGACCGATCGCGGCCTGGAGTTCGTGCCGCCGAAGACGCACCGGTCCAGCCGGCCGGTGCCGCTGTCTGCGTTGGCTGTGCGGGCGTTGGAGTCACAGCGGGTGCGCCAGGCCAGGGAGCGGCTCACCGCCGGGGAGGTGTGGTCGGATCTGGGCCTGGTCTTCGCCAGCACCATCGGTACCGCGATGGAGCCGCGGAACGTCAACCGGCGCTTCGAGCAGCTCCGCGCGGCGGCCGACCTGGACTGGCTGCACCTGCACGACCTGCGGCACGCGTTCGCCACGTTCCTGCTCGACCAGGGGGAGGAGCTGCGGACCGTCATGGAGCTGCTTGGACACTCCACGATCCGGATGACGGCCGACACCTACGGCCATGTCCTGCCCGCGCGAGCTCGTCAGGCTGCCTCGGCCATCGATCGACTGCTGGGCGAGGAGGGAACGGCATGACCGCTTGGCTGTACAAATGGCTGTACTCGCGACCGAGATCAACCAAGGAAAGTGCTGGTGGAGCCCAGGGGACTCGAACCCCTAACCCCTGCCTTGCAAAGGCAGTGCTCTGCCAGTTGAGCTAGGGCCCCGGAAGCGGACGACGCCGCTGGTCAATTGTGGCCGACGGTCGGTTCAGCGCAGGTCGGGCGCGGTGGTCGCCTCGTGCCAGAGGGCACGCTCGTCGTTGGAAGCCTTGATCTTCTTGGCCACGACCGCGGCCACGCCGATGACACCGGCGAGAATCAGAAGCTTCTTGACCATTGGGGTGACCCCTTGCGCTCGACTGGCCGTCGGAGGACGTGCGGTGGGGCTAGCTGGAATCGAACCAGCGACCTCAGAGTTATCAGCTCTGCGCTCTAACCGACTGAGCTATAGCCCCGCGTAGCGACGAGCAAGGTTAACCCATCCGCGCGCGCCGCCCCAAATCGGGGGTGGCCCCGCGCGCTGCCCGTCGCCGTCGAACCTACCGGAACGCCGAACGCCGGGACGACCGCTTTTCGCGGCGCCCCGGCGTCCGATGTCGATCAGTCCCGCTCGGCGAGGGTCAGCTCGATTCCGCCGACCATGTCGGCGCAGACGTTGTAGACGAACGCCCCGAGGGTGGCCAGCGCCGTGAACAGCACGACGTTGACCAGACCGATCAGCGCCGAGCTGAGGATCACGCCCTTCGCAGTGACCTGGAAGCCGTCCGTGCTCTGCCCGCCGGCGTTGAACAGGTCGGTGAGGCTGTCGTTGACGCTCTGGAAGACGCCCATGGCGTCCAGGGCCAGGTACAGCACCGAGGTGGCCACCACGACCACGATGAAGAGCACCACCGAGACGGCGAATGCGAACTTCATCACGGACCAGGGGTCGATCCGCTTCAGGTTCAGCCGGGCCCGGCGCGGTCCGCGGGACGCGGCCGAACTCACGGACGAACGCGCGGCGCGTACCGCGTCACCCACCCGCGCCGCCCCGACGGCGGACGGGTTGCCGAGGCCGGCGGGGAGGCTGCCGCCGTTCGGTGGCCGGCCCCCGGGTCCCGGCCGGGTGGCCTCCGGATTGGCCGTACCGCTGACCCGGGTCTGGGTGCCGGTGCTGGCCGCGCCGGCCCGGACCGGGATCTGCTGGGTGCTGCTGCTCGACGGCCGGGCGGCGGCCGCCTTGGCCGCCTCGGCCGGCACCGCCTGGGTCTTCTCGCTGGACCCCTCGTCGTCGGTCGGCTTGTCCGGCGGCGGTGTCATCCCGGGAGCCCGGGTGAATTTCGGGGCAGGCGCGTCGGCGGGGACCGTCGCGCGGCCCACGGCCGCTCGGCCGGTCGCCGATGCGCCGCCTCCTGCGGCCTCCTCGTCGACCGGGTTGGCCGAGGACCCCGCGTTCCCCGACTTCGCCTGTGTCTCCGTCATTCAACTAGTCCTGTTCGTCAGGCTCGTCGGCATTGCGAGCAATCGCCACGATAGTCACGCCGTCCGGAAGGTCCATCAGCTTGACCCCCATTGTGTTCCGGTCACGCGTACGGCGTACAGGCTTCACGGGAGTCCGGATGACGCCACCGTTACTGGTGATCGCGAACAGCTCGTCGTCCGGATCGATCACCACCGCGCCGACCAGACCACCGCGTCGCTCTGTGATCTTCGCAGTCAGCACGCCTTTACCTCCCCGGCCCTGGACCGGGTATTCCTCGATGGGGGTACGTTTCGCATATCCCCCGTTCGTCGCGACCAGGACGTCCAGACCCGGCCGGACGACCTCCATGGCCAGCAGCACGTCGTCCTCGGTGAAGCGCATCCCGATCACGCCCGAGGTGGCACGACCCATCGGCCGCAGCG
Source organism: Micromonospora musae (assembly GCF_003626545.1). Classification (NCBI taxonomy): domain Bacteria; kingdom Bacillati; phylum Actinomycetota; class Actinomycetes; order Micromonosporales; family Micromonosporaceae; genus Micromonospora; species Micromonospora musae. The sequence continues at coordinate 194,004 of NZ_RAZS01000013.1, read as the reverse complement.
CCTCGTCGGTGGCGTTGAACCGGATCGCCTGCGCCTTCTTGGAGACCAGCAGCAGGTCGTCCTCCGGCCCCACCAGCGCAGCGCCGACCAACTCGTCCTCATCGCGCAGGTTGATGGCGATGATGCCGCCGGAACGGTTGGAGTCGAACTCCTCAAGCCGCGTCTTCTTCACCAGGCCGTTCTTCGTGGCCAGTACCAGGTAGGGAGCCACCTGGTAGTTCGGAATCTCGATGATCTGTGCGATCTGCTCATCGGGCTGGAACGCGAGCAGGTTGGCCACGTGCTGGCCCTTGGCCACCCTACTGGCTTCCGGAAGCTCGTACGCCTTGGCCCGGTAGACCCGACCCTGGTTGGTGAAGAACAGGATCCAGTCGTGCGTCGAGCAGACGAAGAAGTGGCTGACGATGTCGTCCTGGCGCAGGGTCGCGCCGCTGACGCCCTTGCCGCCTCGGCGCTGCGAGCGGTACTGGTCGACCCGCGTGCGCTTGGCGTACCCGGTGCGGGTGATGGTGACCACCACGTCCTCGCGGGCGATGAGGTCCTCCATCGAGACCTCGCCCTCGAACGGGATGATCTTCGTCCGCCGGTCGTCGCCCCACTTGGCGACGATCTCGCCCAGCTCCTCGGAGACGATCTTCCGCTGCCGCTCGGGCTTGGCGAGGATGTCCTTGAGGTCGGCGATCTCGATTTCCAGCTTGGCCAGGTCGTCGAGGATCCGCTGCCGCTCCAGCGCCGCGAGGCGGCGCAGCTGCATGTCCAGGATCGCGGTCGCCTGGATCTCGTCGATCTCCAGCAGCCGGACCAGGCCCTGCCGGGCGTCCTCGACCGTGGGCGAGCGCCGGATCAGGGCGATCACCTCGTCGAGGGCGTCCAGCGCCTTGGACAGACCGCGCAGGATGTGGGCCCGCTCCTCCGCCTTGCGCAGCCGGAACGCGGTGCGCCGGCGGATGACCTCGATCTGGTGCTCGACGTAGTAGCGGATGAACTGGGCGAGGTTGAGCGTGCGCGGCACCCCGTCGACCAGCGCCAGCATGTTGGCGCCGAACGTCTCCTGGAGCTGGGTGTGCTTGTAGAGGTTGTTGAGCACCACCTTGGCGACCGCGTCGCGCTTGAGCACGAGCACGATCCGCATGCCGGTACGCCCGGAGGACTCGTCGCGGATGTCGGCGATGCCGCCGAGCTTGCCCTCCTTGATCAGATCGGCGATCCGCTCGGCGAGGTTGTCCGGGTTGACCTGGTAGGGCAGCTCGCTCACGACCAGCGCGGGGCGGCCGCGCTTGTCCTCCTCGACCTCCACCACGGCCCGCATCCGGATCGATCCGCGGCCGGTCCGGTAGGCGTCCTGGATGCCGGCCTGGCCGACGATCAGGCCGTGGGTCGGGAAGTCGGGGCCCTTGACGATCTCCAGCAGCGCCTCGAGGGTGGTCGCCTCGTCGGCCTCCGGGTTCTCCAGGCACCACTGCACCGCCGCGCCGATCTCGCGCAGGTTGTGCGGCGGGATCTTCGTGGCCATGCCGACCGCGATGCCCTCGGAGCCGTTGATCAGCAGGTTCGGGATCCGGGACGGCAGGATGGTGGGCTCCTTGGCCCGGCCGTCATAGTTGTCCTGCAGGTCGACGGTGTCCTCGTCGATGTCCCGCAGCATCTCCATGGCCAGCGGGTCGAGCTTGCACTCGGTGTACCGCATGGCCGCGGCCGGGTCGTTGCCCGGTGAGCCGAAGTTGCCGTTGCCGTCGACGAGCGGGTAGCGCAGCGACCACGGCTGGGCCATCCGGACCAGCGCGTCGTAGATCGCCGAGTCGCCGTGCGGGTGGAACTGACCCATCACGTCGCCGACGACCCGGGAGCACTTCACGTAGCCGCGGTCCGGCCGGTAGCCGGAGTCGAACATCGCGTAGAGGATCTTGCGGTGGACCGGCTTGAGCCCGTCCCGGACATCCGGCAGCGCACGCCCGACGATGACGCTCATCGCGTAGTCGAGGTAGGAGCGCTGCATCTCCACCTCGAGCCCGACCGGTTCGATCCGGTCGTGCGCGACCACGGCACCGGCGGCCTCGGCGGCCTCGGGCTCGTTCGGTGTGGACTCGGGAGAATCGGTCACTGTTTACCCTTATCAGACTGAGAGTCGTTTTCGTGCTGTGGATAACCGCTGTGGAAACCGGCCTAGCTGTGGATAACTCTGTGGACCGGCGGGTCGATCGGTGGATGTCCGGCCGACCCGCCGGCGACCGTCAGATGTCCAGGAACCGGACGTCCTTGGCGTTGCGCTGGATGAACGACCGGCGTGCCTCGACGTCCTCACCCATGAGCACGCTGAACAACTCGTCGGCGGTTGCCGCGTCGTCGAGCGTGACCTGACGCAGGGTGCGGGTCGCCGGGTTCATCGTGGTCTCCCACAGCTCGGGGTAGTTCATCTCGCCGAGACCCTTGAACCGCTGGATGTCGTCCGGCTTCGCGTTCGGCTTCTGCTGCTGGCGCAGCGCGATCAGGCCGTCGCGCTCCCGGTCGGAGTACGCGTACTGGGCGTCGTCGCCCCGCTTGTTCCACTTGATCTTGTAGAGCGGCGGGGCGGCCAGGTAGACGTGCCCCAGCTCGACCAGCGGCCGCATGAAGCGGAAGAGCAGGGTGAGCAGCAGCGTCTGAATGTGCTGACCGTCGACGTCGGCGTCCGCCATCAGCACGATCTTGTGGTAGCGCAGCTTCTCGATGTCGAAGTCGTCGTGGATGCCGGTGCCGAGCGCGGTGATGAGCGCCTGGACCTCGTTGTTCTTCAGCACCCGGTCGATCCGGGCCTTCTCCACGTTGAGGATCTTGCCGCGGATCGGCAGGATCGCCTGGGTCCGCGGGTCGCGACCCTGCTTCGCCGAGCCGCCGGCCGAGTCGCCCTCGACGATGAAGACCTCGGACTCGCGCGGGTCGGTGGACTGGCAGTCGGCCAGCTTGCCGGGCATCGAGCCGGACTCCAGCAGCGACTTGCGCCGGGCCAGCTTGCGCGCCTGCTGCGCGGCGATCCGGGCCCGGGCCGCCTGGGAGGCCTTCTGGATGATGGTCTTCGCCTCGGCGGGGTTGCGGTCGAACCAGTCGACCAGCCACTCGTTGCAGACCCGCTGCACGAAACTCTTGACCGGGGTGTTGCCGAGCTTGGTCTTGGTCTGCCCCTCGAACTGCGGGTTGGCGAGCTTCACCGAGATGATCGCCGCGAGCCCCTCGCGGATGTCCTCGCCGGAGAGCTTCTCGTCACCCTTGAGCAGCTTGCGGTCGGTGCCGTACCGGTTGACCACGCTGGTCAGCGCGGCCCGGAAGCCCTCCTCGTGGGTACCGCCCTCGTGGGTGTTGATCGTGTTGGCGAAGGTGTAGACCGACTCGCCGTACGACTCGTTCCACTGCATGGCGATCTCGACCGACATGCCCTCCTCCTCGGCGCCGAACTCGACCACCGTCCGGTGGATCGGGTTCTTCGAGGCGTTGAGGTGCCGGACGAAGTCGGCGATACCGCCCTTGTAGAGGAAGGTCACCTCGCGCGGCTTGCCCTCCTCACCCTCCGCGACCCGCTCGTCGAGCAGGTGGATGGTGAGGCCGCGGTTGAGGAAGGCCATCTCCTGGAGGCGCCGGTAAATGGTCTGGAAGTCGAAGTCGACGGTCTCGAAGACCGTCGCGTCCGGCCAGAAGGAGACCGCCGAGCCGCTCCGGTCGGTCGGCTCACCCTTCTCCAGCGGGCTGGGCTTGGAGTTGGCGTACTGCTGCCGCCAGTAGAAGCCGTCCTTCTGGATCTCCACCGCCATCCTGGTGGAGAGGGCGTTCACCACCGAGACGCCGACGCCGTGCAGGCCGCCGGAGACCGCGTAGGCCTTGCCGTCGAACTTGCCACCGGCGTGCAGCACGGTGAGCGCCACCTCGACACCGGGCTTCTTCAGCTTCGGGTGCAGGTCGACCGGGAAGCCACGACCGTTGTCGGTCACCCGGACGCCACCGTCGGCCAGCAGCACCACGTCGATGGTGTCGCAGTAGCCGGCGAGGGCCTCATCGACCGCGTTGTCCACTACCTCCCAGACGAGGTGGTGCAGACCCCGCTCGCCGGTCGACCCGATGTACATACCGGGCCGCTTCCGGACCGCTTCAAGCCCTTCGAGAACGGTGATCGATTCTGCGCCGTACTGCTGGTTGTCCTGCGCTGCCACCCTCGGCCACTTTCTCGCACCGTCAGCACCGCAGGTGGGCGCTTCGGGCGCGGGGTTCGGCGGACAGGACGCGACGTCGGCGCGGACCGGCACCGGATAGTCCGGTCACGGGTCGGTACGCGCCGGTCGCCGCGGTTGCCCGCGGATCGCGATCGGCTCAACCCGACGTGGACAATGATCGCGGGCCCTTTCTGGGGCCCGGGTCTCCTCGCTCCGCATCGGGTCTTCGTCTCTACGCCAATCTTACTGTGCGTTGGGGGTAGAACCGCCACTCGGCACCCTCGCAAAGCGGCTGAGAACTCCGTAGCGGGCCGAATCGCCGCGTCCGCGACTCCCCCCACGCAAGAAGCCAAGATCGACGGGCCGGGCCGCTCGCGGGTGCACCCGGGGTCGGGCGGGTCGAGGGGTCGCGGAGTGGGCGGTGGTGCCGTACCTTGGCGGCGGTCCCCGACAGGACTTGATCTTTCTGGCCCGGAACCGGACGATCGAGTCGATCGACCCCACACGTGCTGTTAAGAGGTGACCCCAGATGGGGCTGGACAACGTCGCGGTCCACTGGCCGCGTACCGGCCGCTTCTACGATCCGGTCGCGCCGGCCGAGTTCGTCGACTTCGGCGAGATCGTCGATCTGCCGAATATCTCCGCGCCGACAGCCGCGCTGGCCGAGTTGATCGCCAAGACCGGCACGGTCCGCGCGACCGGGTACACGGAGCTGGTCGATCTGCTGCTCGGCCTGGAGGGTGTGCTTTACGCCACGGACGCCGCGGCCGAGGACGAGGATCCGGTGATCGACCCGGACGGCTGCGGTTGGATCGCCGACGGCATCGAGCGTTTCGTCGCCGGGCACCGGGCGTACGGCGAGGCGGTCACGTTCGAGTCGGTGAGCGAGGTGCTGGGCAAGCTGCTCGCCGACGGACGCCTCGCCGAGCAGCAGCTGCGCTGGCTGGATGGGCGACTCGACGCGCTGCGCGACGAGAGCGGCGAGCCGCCGCAGTGGAACTTCACCTGCGCCGAGCTCAGCGTCCTGGCCGCGTTCTACCGGCGCTGCGCCGACCGGGGCTTCGCCGTCTACGCCGAGTCCGCCGCCCCACGCCGGGCCACCCACTCCTGACCGCGGCCGGCCCGGTCCGCCGAAGCGAGCCCGGTCCGCTCCTCAGGAGGCCGGCTCGGCGCCGGCCCGGTTCGCGGCGGCGATCACGGTGGTCAGCGCGGCGTGCAGCTGCTGCAACTCCGCCACCGGAAGTCCGAGCCGGGCCACGACCGCGGCCGGGATCTGCTCCGCCTGGGCCCGCAGCGCCGCCCCGGCGGCGGTCAACGTGACCGCGAGGCTGCGCTCGTCGCCGGCCGCCCGCTCCCGGCGGACGTAACCGGTCGCCTCCAGCCGCTTCAGCAACGGGGAGAGGGTGCCCGGGTCGAGCTGCAGCAGCCGGCTGAGTTCGCGCACGGAGAGCGGGGCGCGCTGCCAGAGCGCCAGCATGACCAGGTACTGCGGGTGGGTCAGCCCCATCGGCTCCAACAGCGGGCGGTAGACCGCGACGACGCTGCGCGCGGCGACCGAGAGCGCGAAGCACACCTGCTCCTCCAGGGCCAGCGGATCCCGCCCCGCCACCTCGTCGCGCACTGCTCGCCTCCCTCGTAGACCGGTGCTATCGTACCGTCATTTGGTGCCCCAATAATTGGTACACCAACTGTTGGGGGTCCAACCATCAGGGAGGTGGGTGGCATGGGTGAGCAGAAGCCGGTCCCGGCACCGGGTGAGGGCGGCCGGCTCATGAGGTGGGCGTACCGGCACCTGGCCGGCCCGGCCGAGGTCCAGGGCGCCGTCCAGGGCGGCTCGGCGATGGCCCGGGAACTGTGGAAGCAGGACCTGGAGAACCGCAAGCGCTACAGCCGGGAGCAGCGCGAACGCAAGCGCGCGGCGCGCGAGGCCCGCAACGGCGGCTGAGCCGCCGCGATCAGCCGTACGTGTCGCGTGGGCCGCGGCCACGGACCCGGCGCGGCCCGCGGGACCACGACGGCGCCGCCGGACCGTGGATGTGCAGCTTGCGCACCACGTTGTGACCGACTTCCCGGGCGATCTGCTTCAACAGTGAGCCGGCGAGCAGGCGCAGCTGGGTCGCCCAGGCGGTGGAGCGGGCCTCGACCGTCAGCTCACCGTTCTCCAGCTTGACCGGGCGGCTGTTCTGGGCCACCTCCGGCCCCACCACCCGCTCCCAGGCGCCGAAGACGGTCGCCTCGGCGGCCGGCTGCTGCCAGCCGCGGGCCTTCATCAGCCGGTTCAGCACCGCACCCAGCGGCTGCGGGTCACGCGGATCCGGCCCGGGGCCCGAGTAGCCGCGCAGCCTCCGCTCGCCACCACCGGCTCCCCCGGGGGCGGCCCGCCGGCGGGTCTTCGCCGTCGACTCCCGCCGGGCCCTCGCCGCGTCCAGCACCGCCCGCGCCAGCTGCGGCCCCGACACTCCGTCCGACCCGCCCGCCTCGGCGCCGTCGCCCGCCGGGCCCGCCTCGGGCACCGCGTCCCGCCGGGTGCCGGAGCCCGGGGTGGCCCCACCGTCCGCCGCGGTCCCGCCCCGTCGGGCGCCGGGGCCACCGCCGCCCGGCACGCCACCCGCTTCGGTACGCGCACCGGGGTCACCGGTCGAGGCGGTGCGGCTCCGTCGCCCCGCCTGCGGGCGCCCCTCCGGCATCCGTTCCGGATCATTCGGCACGGCGTACCGTCCCCTCGCCCACCTCGTACCGGGCGCCGCGCAGGGCCGCCGGCACGTCGTCGTCGACGGCGCAGGTCACCAGCAGCTGACTCGCCCCGGCGACCAGCTCGGCCAGCCGCTCGCGGCGTCCTGCGTCCAACTCGGCGAACACGTCGTCGAGCACCAGCACCGGCTCGACCCCGTCGGCGCGCAGCAGGTCGTACCCGGCCAGGCGCAGCGCCAGCGCAAAGGACCAGGACTCGCCGTGGCTGGCGTACCCCTTCGCGGGCAGCGGACCGAGGGTGAGGGCCAACTCGTCCCGGTGCGGGCCGACCAGCGTCGTACCCCGCTCGATCTCCGCCGACCGCGACTCGGCCAGCGCGGTCGTCAACGCCTCGGCGAGCACCGTCCGGTCCACGGTCGGCTCGGTCAGCTCCACCGACGGCCGGTACGCGATGGCGGCCGCACCACGCCCGGCGGCCACCGCGTCGTACGCCTTCGCCACGTGCGGCGTCAGCGCCGCGACCAGCTCCAGCCGGCCGGCGAGCAGCTCCGCCCCGTGGCGGGCCAGGTGGGTGTCCCAGACGGCGAGCGTCGAGAGGTCACCACCCCGCGACCCACCCGTCTTACGAGCCAGGTACGCGGTGCGCAGCAGGGCGTTGCGCTGCTTGACCACCCGCTCGTAGTCGGCCCGCACCCCGGCGAACCGGGGCTGCCGGCTGACCAGCAGGTCGTCCAGGTAGCGGCGCCGCTCCGCCGGGTCGCCCCGGACGAGCTCCAGATCCTCCGGGGCGAAGAGCACCAGCCGCAGCGCGCCGAGGACGTCCCGGGCCCGGCGGGCCGGCGAACGGCCCAGCCGTGCCCGGTTCGCCTTGCCCGGAACGATCTCCAGCTCTACGAGCAGCTCCCGCCCGTCGTGCACGACCGCGCAGCGGATCACCGCCGAGCTTGCGCCCATCCGCACCAGCGGCGCGTCCGTGGCGACCCGGTGGCTGTCCAGGGTCGCCACGTAGCCGAGCGCCTCGACCAGGTTCGTCTTGCCGACGCCGTTGGCCCCGATCAGGACGTTCGCCCCCGGCTCCAGGTCGACGCCGACCCGCTCGTACGAGCGGAAGTCGACCAGTTCCAGCCGGCGGACGTACACAGGTTGTGGTTACCGTCAGCGCTTACGAACGGCGTGCCCGCCGAACTGCTGGCGCAGCGCGGCCACCGCCTTCATCGCGGGCGAGTCGTCCTGACGCGACGCGAACCGGGCGAAGAGCGAGGCGGTGATGACGTTCAACGGCACGGCCAACCGGACCGCCTCGTCCACCGTCCACCGGCCCTCGCCGGTGTCCTCGGTGTAGCCGCTCAGCTCGGCCAGCTCCGGGTCCTCGTCGAGGGCCCGGTCGAGCAGGTCGAGCAGCCAGGAGCGGACCACGGTGCCCTCACGCCACGACTTGAAGACGCCGGGCACGTTGGTGACCAGCTCGGAGGCGGCCAGCAGCTCGTAGCCCTCGGCGTAGGCGTGCATCAGGCCGTACTCGATGCCGTTGTGCACCATCTTCGCGTAGTGACCGGCACCGACCGGCCCGGCGTGCACGAAGCCGAACTCGCCTTCCGGCTTGAGCGACTCGAAGATCGGCATCAGCCGGGCGACGTGCTCCTCGGAGCCGCCGACCATCAGCGCGTACCCGTTCTGTCGGCCCCAGACGCCACCGGAGACGCCGACGTCGATGTAGCCGATGCCCTGCTCGTTGAGGCGCTCGGCGCGGGGGGCGTCGTCGCTGAACCGCGAGTTGCCACCGTCGATGATGATGTCGCCCGCGTCGAGCACCTCGGCCAGCGCGTCGATCGTCTCGTCGGTCACGCCGGCCGGCACCATCACCCAGATCGCCCGCGGCGACTCGAGCTTCTCGGCCAGCGCCCCGAGAGTGGCGACGTCGCTCAGCTCCGCGTTGTGGTCGAAACCGACCACCTCGTGGCCGGCAGCGCGCAACCGCTCGCGCATGTTGCCGCCCATCCGGCCGAGTCCTACCAGGCCGAGCTGCATGTGTTCTTACCTCCGGTGCGTGGGTGTTGCGGGCTCGATCAGCGAGACACGCGGATCGGCATGATGAGGTAGCGATACCCGGGGACGACCTCGCCATCCTCGCCGGCGGGTGAAATCACCGCGGGCTTGAAGGCATCGACGAACGAGAGCACCGCGGTCTGCGCGCCCAGGTTGGTGAGGCCGTCGATCAGGTACTGCGGGTTGAAGCCGATGGTGAGCGGGTCGCCGGTGAAGGTGGCCTCCATCGCCTCGCTCGCCCGCGCCTCCTCCGAGCCGCCGGCCTCCACGACCAGCCCGTCGGCGCTGAAGCTGAGCAGCACCGGAGTGGTCCGCTCGGCGACCAGCGCCACGCGCTTGACGACCTCGATCAGGGTGCTCACCGACACCCGCGCGTCGGCGTTGTGGCTGCTCGGGAAGAGCGAGCGGACCGGCGGGTAGTTGGCGCCGTCGAGCAGGCGACTGGTCGTACGCCGGGTCCCGCCGGCGAAGCCGATCATGCCTTCGCCCGCGCCGCCGGCGGCCAGCGCCATGGTGACCTCGCCACCGAGCGGGCCCAGTGCCTTGGCGGTGTCGTGCAGGGTGCGCGCGGGCACCAGGGCGTTGATACTCACCTCGGGGTCGTCCGGGTTCCACTGGATCTCGCGCAGCGCCAGCCGGTAGCGGTCGGTGGCGAGCATCGCCAGAGTGGATCCGGAGAGCTCGATCCGTACGCCGGTCATCATCGGCAGGGTCTCGTCACGCCCGGCGGCGATGGCCACCTGGGCGACCGCGGCAGCGAAGGTGGCCGCGTCGACCGTGCCGGCGCTCTCCGGCATCTCCGGCAGCGACGGGTAGTCCTCCACCGGCATGGTGGGCAGGGTGAACCGGGCGCTGCCGCAGACCAGTTCGAGGTGCGCCCCGACCGCGGCGATGTCCACCGGCTTCGCCGGCAGCGCCTTGGTGATCTCGGCGAGGAGCCGGCCGGAGACCAGCGCGGCCCCGTCGGCGTCCCCCTGGACCTCGACGGTCACCTGGCTGGAGACCTCGTAGTCGAACCCGGAGACCTGCAGGTTGCCGTCGGTGACCCGGAGCATCACGCCGGCCAGTACGGGAACGGACGGCCGGCTGGGCAGGCTCTTCGCGGTCCAGGCCACGGCCTCGGCGAGCGCGTCGCGCTCCACTCGGAACTTCATCAATGCCTCCGCGTCGACGTCGACGACCACTCTCTCATGCCGACCGCTGCCTGCCGACCCGCCCGACCGTGCGGGTGCTCATCGCACCTTAAGTCGCGACGACATCGGCTGTGTGCCCGACCCCACGGAGGGAGTCCCTGCTCACCGCTGCCGAGGCAGCGTCCGGCCCGATCCACAGAAAGTCCAACGGTGATGATTGGTTTTTGTTCTTTCAGAAGAGATAACTCATCGTCTTCATCGCACCTGTGCAAACTGTGGAGAACCGATGTTTGCGCAGGTGAGACAGGTTATCCACCGGTGATTTAGCTGTGGAGAACCGGGGTGTAACCCGGGGGTTGTGTCCACAGGCCGCCTCCGCCCCCAGGTTGTCCACCGTCGTCCACCGGTTATCCACCGACAATCCACCGACTTTCTCCCCAGGCCTGTGGACTACGCAGACCGTCTCGACCGCCGTCATCCCCAGAACCTTCAACAGCTTGCCCACAGGTCGGCCGTCATCGGTGGATGACGACGCCGTTGTCCCCAGCCGTCCACACGCCGTCCCCAGGGTTTGTCCACAACCTGTGGGTAACGGAGCCCGGACCGACCGTAGTTATCCACCGACGGTGGAGAACGGGATGTGGACAACGAGCGGGGGCGGTGGACGGACACGGGCCGATCCTGGGGGCTCGACCGGCTCGAAGGTCAAGCCGACCGGGCTGTGGAAAGCGTCGAGCCCCGCCGTGGGCGGGGCTCGCGTGGATCGGTGCCGCTGCGGTAGCGGGTCGGGCCGCGTACGTCTCAGGTGTTCTGCTTGATCCGGTTGGTCAGCTCGGCGATCTGGTTGTAGAGCGAACGGCGCTCGGCCATCTGCTGACGGATCTTCCGGTCGGCGTGCATCACCGTGGTGTGGTCGCGTCCACCGAACGCCTGCCCGATCCGGGGCAGTGACAGCTCGGTCAGCTCCCGACACAGGTACATGGCCACCTGCCGGGCGTTGACGAGCACCCGGGACCTGGACTGACCGCGCAGGTCCTCCAGACTCACCCCGAAGTAGTCGGCCGTCGAGGCCATGATCTGGTCGGCGTTGATCTCCGGCCCGGCGCCGTCGGGCATGAAGTCCCGGAGCACCTCCTCCGCCAGCGACAGCTCGACCGTCGACCGGGTGAGGCTCGCGAAGGCGGTCACCCGGATCAGCGCACCCTCCAGTTCCCGGATCGAGTTCGACACCCGCGAGGCGATGAACTCCAGCACGTCCGGCGGGGCGTACATCCGCTCCTGCGCTGCCTTCTTCTGCAGGATCGCGATCCGGGTCTCCAGGTCCGGCGGCTGGATGTCGGCCAGCAGCCCCCACTCGAACCGGGTTCGCATCCGGTCCTCGAGGGTGGCGAGCTGGCGCGGTGACCGGTCGGAGGTGATCACGATCTGCTTGTTGGCGTTGTGCAGGGTGTTGAAGGTGTGGAAGAACTCCTCCTGCGTCCGTTCCCGGTTCTCCAGGAACTGGATGTCGTCGATCAGGAGGATGTCCACATCCCGGTAGCGCCGCTGGAACGCGCTGGTCTTGTCGTCCCGCAGCGAGTTGATGAAGTCGTTGGTGAACTCCTCGGTCGAGACGTACCGGACCGAGCGGGCGTTGCCGAGGGTCGTGGCGTAGTGCCCGATGGCGTGCAGCAGGTGGGTCTTGCCGAGCCCGGAGTGGCCGTAGATGAAGAGCGGGTTGTACGCCTTGGCCGGAGACTCCGCCACCGCGACCGCAGCGGCGTGCGCGAAGCGGTTCGACGAGCCGATGACGAACGTCTCGAACATGTACTTCGGGTTGAGCCGGTTGCCGCCCGTGTCGGCGCCGGGGAGTCGTCGCTCGTCCCGCCCGCCCGGTCGGTGATCCGTACCACCACGGCCGGGTCCGCTGTCGGTGCCGTTGTCGCGCGGCAGCGCCCGGATCACGTGCTGATCACGGGGCGACGGCCCGTCGTCGCGGTACCGGGGCTCGTAGGGGCTGGTGTCCGGCCCCGGCGGGTCGAGTCGGGCCGCCTGCTCGTCGAAACTGCGGCGCTCCGGTCCGCTCAGCGGGGTCGGAGCCGGCGGGGGCGGCGTCGGGTCGCCGAAGGCGGCGCTGAAGAGCGTCTCCTGCGCGTCCCGCCCGCCGAAGTCGGCGTGGTGGGGTTCGCCGAGCGCCGGATGCTCCAAGGCGTGCTCGGCGTGCGGCTGTTCGGGGATCTGCGCCGCCGGTCGCGCGGGGCCGCCGTGCGCAGCGGCGTCAGCGGGGTACGCCGCGTCGAGCAGGGTCGCCGGCCCGACCGTCGGGTCGACCGGCCCCGGTTCCGGGGTGCTGCGGTAGACGGTTCCGGCCGGCCGCCCGGCGGGATCCTCGGGGACCCGGACGGTGACCGCCACCTGGATCGGCCGGCCGAGACGCCGGGTGAGCGCCTCGGTGATCGCCGGGCGCAGCCTCGACTCGATCACGTCCCGGGTGAAGGCGTCCGGTACGGAGAGCAGCGCGGTGTCCTCGACTATCGCGCGCAGTCGGGTCAGCCGGAGGTAGGCCCGCTGCTGGGCGGAGATGATCTCGTCGGCGAGCTCGTCGGTCGTCGCCGTCCATACCGCGGCAAGATCGGTCGAACCGGCCACCGTCGTGCCACCCCCTCGCCTCTGCTCCCCGGCCGTGGCTGTCTGCCAGCCGGCCGTCGCGGGCCCGCCGCGTTCGCGCGGATGGCGCTTCACCACCCGAACGGCCGACCAGTCGTCGTCCACAAGTTATCCACAGCCTGTGTACCGACCGATTGTGGCCGTTCGTCGGACGCGGGTGGGACCTGCCCCTGCCTGATCGAGCGCTGAAGCAGGTACACCGTGCCGAACGATTAACTACCTTGTCCGGTCTTGCCGGGCGGCGACGCCTCAACCCCCGACGCCGACCGCAATCGGGCACGGTAACAGCGTTGTCCCTGCGCCATCAACCGGCGACGCGGCCCGTACGTTCTCGGTATGAGTGAAAACCGCCGCTTCGGTCGTCGGCGCGTCCGCGAGGACCGGGGGTGTGCTGTTTGACGGTCATTGCCCCCCTGCGTAGGCTGGAGCGGCTGCTCTCACGCCCTCTGTTAGGGTGATGGGTGCTCGCTGCCCGACTGGATCCCCCGCGTCAAGGGGGTTCCCCGGTCGCCCGGCAGCGCCGATCGGAGGCCACCCCGCAGTGGCCTGGACCACCACACGACTCCCGGGTCCGCAAGAACCCGGGACGTAGGACAACGGAGAGCCTGACGTGAGCAAGCGCACCTACCAGCCGAACAACCGCCGGCGTGCCAAGACCCACGGCTTCCGGCTGCGCATGCGCACCCGGGCCGGGCGGGCCATCCTCTCGACCCGTCGCGCCAAGGGCCGCGCCCGCCTGTCGGCCTGAGGCCGACCGGGCAGGGCCGGGGGGACGTGGGGCAGTCGTGCTGGCCGCCGCGCAGCGACTGCGGCGCAGCAGCGAGTTCGCCGCAGCGGTCCGGGGTGGCCGACGCGCCGGCCGTGGCGCAGTCGTGGTGCACCTGACCCTGCCGATCTCCCCCGAGGCGGCGACGTCGACATCGCCGGAGCCGGCGCGGGAAGCCGGCGCGGAGCACCCCTCCGTGCCGACCCGCGCCGGCTTCGTCGTATCCAAGGCCGTCGGACCGGCGGTGGTCCGCAACCGGGTCCGTCGGCGCCTGCGGCACCTGGTTCGGGAGCGGTTGGGCGAGCTTCCCGCGGGCAGCACCCTGGTCGTCCGGGCACTCCCCGAGGCCGCCGACGCCTCCTACCCACGGCTCGGCGCCGATCTGGACGACGCGATCGCGGCCGCCCAGAAACCCCGGAGGCGGCACCGGTGAGTGTCGGTTCGGCCGCCTTCCGGCCCCGCAGCCTGGCCGCCCGTGTGCTGATCGGGCCCATCATCGCGTACCGTCGTTGGATAAGTCCGGCACTGCCGGCCCGCTGTCGGTTCTACCCGTCGTGCAGTGCGTACGCCCTCGAGGCGGTGTCCCGGCACGGCGCGGTCCGCGGAACCTGGCTGGCGGTCCGGCGGTTGTTGCGCTGTCACCCCTTCCATCCAGGTGGGCATGACCCGGTGCCGGAGCCGGGCGGTCGCCGCCGTGCCGAAGTGACTGGAGCCTGAGAATTGAGTCTCGACTGGGTCTACTACGCGATTTCGTGGATCCTGCTGACCTGGCACTCGGCCTGGGATGCCATCGGGGTGCCCGTCGACGCCGTTCTCGGCACGAACTTCGCCTGGATTCTGGCGATCATCTTCCTGGTGGTCACCGTCCGGGTGATCCTCTTCCCGGTCTTCGTCAAGCAGATCAAGTCGCAGCGCGCCATGCAGGCGCTGCAGCCGCAGGTCAAGGCGCTGCAGGAGAAGCACAAGGGTGACCGGGAGACGCTCCAGAAGGAGATGATGGAGCTCTATCGGAAGGAAAAGGCCAACCCGCTCATGGGCTGCCTTCCGATGTTCCTCCAGATCCCCGTCTTCCTGGGCCTCTTCCACGTGCTGCGCCGGCTCGACCCGGCCAAGCAGGCCAAGACGCTGTACGGCTGGTCGGTCGACCAGTTCGACAGCGCCTCCAACGCGAAGCTCTTCACCGCGCCGATCGCCGGCAAGTTCGGCTCGACCGTCGACGAGCTGGCGCGCCTCGGCGCGAACGGCACCACCGTCAAGATCATTGCTGGCGTCCTGGTCCTGGTGATGATGGGCACCACCTACCTCACCAGCCGCCAGATGATCCTGAAGACCGGCTGGGCCGAGGACCCGCAGCAGCGGATGATCCAGCGCCTGATGCTCTACGGCATCCCGCTCTCTCTGCTCGTCTCCGGTGCGATCTTCCCCATCGGTGTGATCATCTACTGGGTCACCAACAACCTCTTCACCCTCGGCCAGCAGCAGTGGGTGCTCCGCAAGTACCCGCCGCCGGTCACCGCCAAGACCACCACGTCGGCCCGGAACCCGGTGCAGCCGGCGAAGACCGGTGGCCTCTTCGGTCGCAAGCCCGCCGCGCAGCCGCCGACCAAGGCCACCGCGCCGAAGGTCGCCGCTCCGAAGCCGGGCGCGAAGCCGGCCAACCCCAAGAAGGGGCGCCCCGCCAAGCGGCAGGGCTGACCTGATGCGGGCCGCCGCGGGAGACCGCCGGCGGCCCGTTTCCGCACCGTGCAGCCGCCGTACGGCCGGCGCCGAGCGGAACGCACCGCGCGCGACGCGGGCACGGGCGAAACTGCCCGTACAGACGTGCCCGTGGCACCGGCGACCTCCCGCCGGGCCTCGGGAGACCAACGGACCCGACGGTCCGGCCGAGCGAGTACGGAGATGAGACCGTGACCGATACCAGCATCCCCCGCGCCGACGAGTCCCTGGACGACGAGGCGACCACCCCCGTCGCCGTGGACGAGGAGATCGAGGAGGAGACCGACGTCGACGCCGAGGAGGCCAACGGCGCGGGCCGGGAGAAGAAGTCTCCGGCCGACAGCGAGCTGTTCCGGCAGAGCGAGATCGCGGCCGACTACGTGGAGGGTCTGCTCGACATCCTCGACTACGACGGCGACATCGACGAGTTGGTCTCCGCCGGTCGCCCGGTGGTCGAGGTCGTCGGCGGTCGGCTGCAGAGCCTCGTCGGCCAGCGCGGCGCCACCCTGGAGGCGTTGCAGGAGCTGACCCGGCTCGCCGTCTTCCGGCAGACCGGTACGCCGAGCCGGCTGCTGCTCGACGTTGGCGGCTACCGCGCCACCCGGCGCAAGGAGCTCGCGGCCGTGGCCCGCAACGCGGTGGAGAAGGTCAAGGAGTACGGCGAGGCGGTCCGGCTGGACCCGATGTCCGCCTTCGAGCGCAAGTGCGTGCACGACGTGGTCAACGCCATCGCCGGCGTGGAGAGCGAGTCGGAGGGCGTCGAGCCGAACCGCCGCATCGTCGTCCGGCCGGTGGACTGACCGGGTGACCCACGACGACGTCCCGACCGGCCCGGGTGGTACCTCACCCGGGCCGTCCGCTGTCCGGCCCGACGCACACTCCGCCGGCCCCGCCGACTCGCGATCGTCCGACGGCGGTGGCGCGGAGGCTCCCGACCCGACGGTCGCCGTCCTGCCGGTCGACCTGGCCGGCGCGGCCCGCACCCTCTTCGGCGACCGCCTCGACATCGCCGCCGCGTACGCCGAACTGCTCGCCACCGACGGGGTGGTGCGCGGTCTGATCGGTCCGCGCGAGGCACCCAGGATCTGGGACCGCCACCTGCTCAACTGCGCGGCGGTGGCCGAGCGGATCCCGGAGGGGGTCGAGGTGCTGGACGTCGGGTCGGGTGCCGGCCTGCCCGGAATCGTCCTGGCGATCGCGCGTCCCGACCTCGCCGTGACGCTGGTCGAGCCGCTGGCCCGGCGCACCTCGTTCCTGATCGAGGCGGTGGAGCGGCTCGGACTGGGTGGGACCGTCCGCGTGTTCCGTGGTCGGGCCGAGGAGGCGGCCACGGGTTCGACCGGGCTTGCCCCACTGCGCGCCGACGTGGTCACCGCCCGCGCGGTTGCCCCGCTGGATCGGCTCGCCGCCTGGTGCCTGCCGCTCGCCGTGCCGAACGGACGGCTGGTCGCGCTCAAGGGGGCGTCGGCCGCCGAGGAGATCGCCGAGCACGCGGCCGCGGTGGCGAAGCTCGGCGGCGGGGAGCCTGCCGTGCACCGGTGTGGCGTCGGCGTCATCGACCCGCCGACCACGGTCGTCGAGGTGGTGCGGGAACGGCTGGTAGGTCGGGCCCGCGCGGCGGCCGGCAAACGGTCCCAGGGCGGACGCTCCCGCCGTCGCTGAGGGGCGCGCCCGGATGCCGCCGCGTGGGGTTGCCGGTCCTGATGCCTGCACAGCTGTGACGCCTGTCGCCCCCCTGCGGGTGGAGGCGCCTCGGGCGCGCCGCAGGGCGGCGAATGACCAGCGGATCCGTTGTGGCACAAGCCTTTCCCGGTTGGTGCCTTGGTCGTTGAACCGGTGCGGGTGGAGGGAAGGGATGAGAACCCGACGTGGACCGGCCGCGCCCGTGCGCCGTAGGCTGACCGCGCGTCGATAGTGTGGAGCGGATGGCGACGGACGTTGACGGTCCCGGCCGCTCCCGCTGGCTACGGACACCGCGGAAGCGTGCGAGGGCGTGGCCAGTTGACGGGTGCGGACCGACCATCCGGAGCGGGCGGGGATGACAGGTGCATGACGACGGCAGGTACGACGACCCACGAGCGAACAGGTCGGCCAACGACCATGTTTCACGTGAAACCAGCTACCCCGGCTGGTCCCCTGACGGGTCCGGGTCGGAGCAGGCGGCGAATCGCCCGGCCGACCCCGCAGCCCGGCCGGTGAACGCACCATCGGAGTCGCGGTCCGCCGCGAACCGGCGCAACACCACGGCGTCGGCCCGATTCGAGCAGGCCGTCCCGCAGCAGCCCACCCCCGACGCGGTACGGGACGCGGCCGTCGCGCCCGACGCCCCCACCGTTCCGGCCGAGCCGTACGAGCCCGAGCCGGTTGACCCCTCGTACGTTTCACGTGAAACGGCCGAAGATGATGACCCACCGTTGGCAATGGAGGCGATGCGCGCCGTGCAGATCCTGAACCCCAGTGGCGAGGTGACGATGCCTCGACCGGAGCGGACCCGGGTCATGTGCGTCGCGAACCAGAAGGGCGGCGTGGGGAAGACGACCACCACCGTCAACCTGGCCGTGGCGCTCGCGCTGCACGGCAATCGGGTGCTGGTGGTGGACCTCGACCCCCAGGGCAACGCCTCGACCGGCCTGAACGTGCCGCACCACACCGGTGTGCCGGACGTCTACGACTGCCTCATCAACAGCCTGCCGCTGGAGGAGGTGGCCCAGCCGGTCGAGGGCATCCCGAACCTCTGGTGCGTACCGGCGACCATCGACCTCGCGGGTGCCGAGATCGAGCTCGTCTCAGTGGTGGCCCGGGAGTCCCGGCTCTCCCGCGCGATCGAGGCGTACCCGGGCCACTTCGACTACGTCTTCATCGACTGCCCGCCGTCGCTCGGCCTGCTCACCGTGAACGCTCTGGTGGCCGCGCAGGAGGTGCTGATCCCGATCCAGTGCGAGTACTACGCGCTCGAAGGGCTGAACCAGCTCATCAACAACATCAACCTGGTCCGCCAGCACCTCAACCCGCGGCTCGAGGTCTCCACGATCCTGCTCACCATGTACGACAGGCGTACCCGCCTCGCCGACGCGGTCGAGCAGGACGTCCGTAACCACTTCGGCGACAAGGTCCTCCGGTCGGTCATCCCGCGGAACGTACGCGTCTCCGAGGCGCCCAGCTACGGCCAGTCGGTGATGACCTACGATCCCGGGTCGCGGGGCGCGACGAGCTACTTCGAGGCGGCCCAGGAGATCGCCGAGCGCGGTGTCAAGGAACCGGTGGGCCGCAATGCGTAGTGCGGGGAAGTCGTCTGGAGGCGTGGCATGAAGAACCGTCCTCGGGGCGGCCTGGGTCGAGGCCTGGGGGCGCTCATTCCGACCGGCCCGGTGGCGGGCACCGGCACAGAGCTCGCCGAGCCGCCGAACGGTCTGCCGGCCGCGGAGCCGGCGGCCACCGGCGTGCCGATCTCGGAAGCCCCGGTCGTTCCGGCGCAGCCCGATTCGACGCTGAGCCCGGTGCCGGGAGCACGGTTCGCCGAGATCTCGGTCGACGCGATCGTGCCGAACCCGAAGCAGCCCCGACAGGTCTTCGACGAGGAGGCGCTCGAGGAGCTGAAGACCTCGATCCAGGAGGTCGGTTTCCTCCAGCCCATCGTCGTACGCCAGCTCGACGACGAGAAGTACGAGCTGGTTATGGGCGAGCGCCGGTGGCGTGCCGCCCAGGCGGTCGGCCGGGAGTCCATTCCGGCGATCGTGCGGGACACCCGGGACGACGCGATGCTCCGGGATGCCCTGCTGGAGAACATCCACCGGGCGAACCTCAACCCGCTGGAAGAGGCGGCGGCCTATCAGCAGCTGCTGGAGGAGTTCGGGGCCACCCACGAGGAGCTGGCCCGCCGGATCGGGCGTAGTCGACCGCAGATCTCCAACACCATCCGGCTGCTCAACCTCCCCGCTCAGGTGCAGCGCCGGGTGGCCGCCGGCATCCTCTCCGCCGGGCACGCCCGGGCCCTCCTGAGCCTCGACGACGCCGAGGCTCAGGAGCAGCTGGCCAAGCGGATCGTCGCCGAGGGTCTCTCGGTACGCGCGACCGAGGAGATCGTGGCTCTGGCCCTGAGCGACGGGCCGGCGAAGACTCCGGCGGCGAGAGCGCGTACGAAGCCGCACGCGCCTGCGCTCAACGATCTGGCCGACCGGCTCTCGGACCGTTTCGACACCCGGGTGAAGGTGGACATCGGCCGGAGCAAGGGCAAGATCACCATCGAGTTCGCCACGGTCGACGACCTGGAGCGGATCGTCGGGATCATCGGCGTCGAAGAGGAGACGCCCGAGTCCTGACTTGAACGCACCTGACGGCCGCATACCCTCGCCGGGTGTGCGGCCGTCAGGCTGTCAGGGCAGCCACGGACCCGCCCCTGCTGCCCTGCCGCGCGTATTCCGGCGAAGCCGGAACGGTCAGGCCGAGCTTCGGCAGCGCCGTTCGGTCCCGCGCCCCGCGAAGGTACGCGGCCCCGGGTCGGCCTGCCCACCTAGCGAACGGCAGCCCTGAACCCGCGATGATGCCGCCCTCACGAGTGACGTATGCGGCCGGAGGGGCGACGCCCGGGCACCCACCGCGACCCTCCTCGTTTCACGTGAAACGGAGGCGCCCGGGGCCTCCGGAGCGGGGTGCGGCCGGGGCGACGGCAGCGGGCGAACTTATCCACACCGGTTATCCACAGGCGACTGCCGTTTCACGTGAAACAGCGCGTGGAACCCCTTGCGTACCTGTGGATTACGCCCGAACACGGAGCCTCCGGGGGCCTGTGGATATCCCCGTCTCGGGCCCGCCGGGAAGGCTCTGGAGGGCCCGCCACAACGGTCGGTGCGGAGTAGGGACAGCGGTGCCGGACTCGACTAGGGTCACCCTCGTGCAAGACACCCCTCCCGCAGTTCCGGACTTCACCCAGTGGCCCTCGTTCCCCTTCGAGGGCGATCTTCGCGTCAAGCAACTCGACGATCCGGTCCCGGTCGAGCCGCCTCGCAAGGGCGAGGGCAGCCGGGAGTGCATCACGTGCAGCGCTCCCGACGAGGCGTACATCTGGGTCGGCGAGCGGTGGCGGGTACGCGCCATGGACCGGCCCACCGGTCTGCCGATGGTCCTCATCCTGGAGACCCGATCCCACCTCGACCTCGGCGACCTGCCGAACCTGCTCGCCGCCGAGCTGGGTGTGATGACGGTACGGCTGGAGCGCGCGATCCGGTCGCTGGACGATGTGGCCCGGGTGCACGTGAACCGGTGGGGCGACGGCTCAGCCCACCTGCACCTGTGGTTCCTCGCCCGCCCACGCGGCTATCTGCAGCTGCGCGGCACGTTCCTGTCCCTCTGGGACTCGATCCTGCCACCGATTCCCGAGGCCAAGTGGCGAGAGAACCTCGCGCTGGTCGCCGCCTGGCTCGCCGACTTCGGCGGCCGCCCGCTCGCGGAGCCGCCCCGGATCCAGTGGCAGGCGCCGTCCAGCATCGCCTCGTCGATTCCCGACACGGACGCCGAGGCCGCCGCGGAGACCTCGGTGATCGAGGCAGCCGAGGAGAGGCCGATCGACGACGAGCCGGCCGACGGGAACGCTGACGCCGACTTGGGTGCCGACCGCTCGGCCCTCGGCGCGGCCCAGGACGGCTGGGACGACGGCGACGCGAAGGCGCTTTCCCCGGGCGAGGTGCCCGTCAGCGGGGTCGAAACGGGGCGCCCGGTGGTTGAGGAGGCGACGGAGATCCCGACGCCTGTGGCGGGCTCTGCGGCCGCGGAGAACGCCTCGGACGGGGATGCCGGGCAGCAGCCGAAGGTGCCGTCACCGAGGCGCCCCGACGACGACGTAGCCGCGGCGAAGCCGACCACCGCCAGTTAGACCCTGCCGGAACTCGCCGGCGCCGGCCCGCCTCGGTCTGGTCGGTAGCGGTTCGACCGCGTCGATCGCGTCGGCCGGGTCGCACACGGGTCGCGCCGGTGTGACCCGTCGGCCTGGGCCGAGTGCGCGGGATCGGCGCGGATCCGGCCGCGAGCGTTCGGCCCGGGCCGCAACCGGGCCACCGTGCGGCCCCCGGTGTCGTACGGCGGGGGACGAGGCCTTAGCCGCACTGAGCCGAGGACCGCCCGCGACGGTGCGCCTGGGACGACTAGGTCAGGGCCGACGGGCGGCTGCGCGGGCCACGAGCGCGCTCAGCACCTGCCCGAAATCCAGCCCCGAGGCGGCGACGGCGAGCGGCAGCAGCGACGTCTCGGTCATCCCCGGCGACACGTTGACCTCCAGCACGTGCGGCTGCCCGTCGGCGTCGACGATGAGGTCGACCCGGGACAGGTCCCGCAGGCCCAGGGCGCGGTGCGCGGCGAGGGCCACCTCCGCCACGTTCGCCGCGACCCCGGAGTCGAGACGGGCGGGCGCGTGCCAGGTGGTCCGGCCGGCGGTGTACCGGGCGGCGTAGTCGTACACGCCGTTGCGGGGCACGATCTCCACCGCCGGCAGGGCCTGCGGGCCGTCGCCGAGATCGATGACGGAGACGGCCACGTCCATCCCCGGCACGTACCGCTCGACGAGCGCCGTCGAGCCGTACGCGAAACAACCCACCATGGCGGCCGGTAGGGCCGCGCTCTCCCGGACCACGGCCGCACCCAGGCCGGAACCACCCTGCGCCGGCTTCACCATCAGCGGGAGTCCGAGCCGGTCGGCGATCCGGTCGAGCACCGCCACGGCGCCCAACTCGGAGAAGCGGTCGTGCGGCAGAGCGACCCAGTCGGGGGTCGGGATGCCCGCCTCGCGGAGCACCGTCTTCGCCGAGGGCTTGTCCCAGGCCAGCCGGGACGCGCGGGCGTCACAGCCGACGTACGGGACGTCGCAGAGGTCGAGGACACCGCGCAGCGACCCGTCCTCCCCGGTCGCGCCGTGCAGGGCGATGACGACGGCGTCCGGCGGGTCGGCGGCCAACGCCGGCAGCAGCGCGATGTCGGCGTCCCGGAGCTCGACGTCCATGCCGACGGCCCGGAGCGCGTCGAGCACCCGGCGGCCGGAGCGCAGCGAGACGTCCCGCTCGTACGAGAGTCCGCCGGCGAGGACCAGGACGTGCAGGTCGTCGATTCCGGCGGGTTCGGTCAGCTCGGGGCGTTCGGCAGCGGTCTTACCCATGCCGGAATCATGCCAAGGCCGGACCCGGCGCGTCCGAACCGGCCCGGCGGCGGGGACCCTCGCCACGTACCGCGCCGAAGACCTGCCGCGTCGCGATCTCCTGCTCCATCACCCCGGCGAGCCGACGCACGCCCTCCCGGATCCGCTCCGGCGGCGGGAAGCTGAAGTTCAATCGCATGTGGCCGCCGCCGGAGCCGTCGGCGTAGAAGCCGGTGCCCGGCACGTACGCGACGCGGGCGGCGACGGCGCGCGGCATCATCGCCTTCGAGTCGAGGCCGTCGGGGAGCGTGGCCCAGACGAAGAGACCGCCGCCGGGCCTGGTCCAGCTGGTGCCCGCCGGCATCAGGTCGGCGAGCGCGTCGAGCAGCGCGTCCCGACGCTCCCGGTAGACCTCCCGGTAGACCTTCAGCTGCTCCCGCCACGGCATGGTGTTCAGGTACGTCGCCACGGCCGCCTGCGCGAAGCCGCTGGGGCAGAGGATCTGCGCCTCGCTCGCGATCACCAGCTTGTCGCGGACCGCGTGCGGCGCGAGGATCCAGCCCACCCGCAGGCCGGGAGCGAAGGTCTTGGAGAAGGTGCTGAGGTAGAAGACGCCCTCCCGCCGCCGGGCCCGCAGCGGGGCCGGCGCCTCGCCCTCGAACCCCAGCTGGCCGTACGGGTCGTCCTCGATCACGAGCAGACCGGCCCGCTCGCAGATGTCGAGGACCCGTTCCCGGCGCTCCTCGGTCAGCGTGACGCCGGCCGGGTTCTGGTAGGTGGGGATGGTGTAGAGGAACTTGACCCGCCGTCCGGCGCGGGCCTGTTCGGCGATGGCGGTCTCCAGCGCCTCCGGAATGAGCCCGTCGGAGTCCATCGGCACGTGGACCACCTGGGCCTGGGCGGCCTGGAACACCCCGAGCGCGCCGACGTAGGTCGGGCCCTCGGCGAGCACCACGTCGCCCGGGTCGAGGAAGAGTCGGGCCACCAGGTCGAGCGCCTGCTGCCCGCCGACCGTGACGACCACGTCGTCCGGCGACGCGCCGCAGGCGGCGTCGATTCCGGAGAGGGCCATCACCTCGCAGATTCCCTCGCGCAGCTCCAGCGTGCCCTGACCGATGCCGTACTGGAGGGTCGTCGCGCCGTGTTCGGAGCCGAGGCGGCCGAGCATCTCGCCCACCGCGTCCAGCGGCAGCGCGGCGATGTAGGGGGCGCCTCCGGCCAGCGACACGACCTCGGGACGACTCGCCACCGCGAAGAGGGCCCGGATCTCGGAGGCCGTCATGCCGCGCACGCGCCGGGCGTACCGGTCGGTGTAGTCGTCGAGCGTCGTGCCGGCCATGACATCACCTCGATCGCTAAGGCGGACTTCCGTCCCAGGCGTACCCCGGACACCGGCGACCATGGCGGCAGGGGACGCCGATTTTCGATCCTAGACCGCCGGGGCGGAGCTGGGCACCGGACATCAGGTGCGTCCACTCCCCGGACAGGTCACCCGCGCGGGGGGCGTTCGCGCGTCCCCTCCCGTACGGTCGGCCGGCGGCGTACGATCGCTCGTCGGGGGCAGGAAGGCGGCGCTGTCGTTCCGTGCCGGTTCACCACCGAGCCTAGTGTGGGGTGCGCCAATGTCGCGACGTCTGGTCAACCTGACCCTGGACACGCTGGAGGACCTGCCGCGCCCCTGCCGACAGTGCGTCTACTGGGAGCTGGATCCGGTCTCCGCCGACCGGGCCTGCGCCGCCGGTGATCCTGGCCTGGAGAAGGAGGCCTGGGTCTCCCAGACGCTGCTCGAGTGGGGGTCGTGCGGCAAGCTCGCCTACGTCGACGGCATGCCGGCCGGCTTCGTCATGTACGCGCCGCCGGCGTACGTTCCCCGCTCGATGGCCTTCCCCACCTCACCGGTCTCCGCCGACGCCGCGTTGCTGATGACGGCGAACGTGGTGTCGTCGTTCGCCGGTGGTGGTCTGGGGCGGATGCTCGTCCAGGGTGTCGCGCGGGACCTCACCAAGCGCGGGATCAAGGCGATCGAGGCGTTCGGCGACGCCAAGTTCGGTGACGCTCCGGACGATTCCCGGGCCTGCGTCGCGCCGGCCGACTTCTTCCTCTCCGTCGGCTTCAAGACGGTACGTCCGCATCCGCGCTTCCCGCGGCTCCGCCTGGAGCTGCGTACCGCGCTGAGCTGGAAGTCCGACGTCGAGTACGCGTTGGAGAAGCTGCTCGGCTCGATGAGCCCGGAGAGCCTGCTCCGCCCCGTCCGGCCCGCCGCGGCCACCCGGTCCGGCACGAACTGAGCAGCGCCTCGTCAGTCGACCACCGTGCCGGCCGCCACCACGGCCCGTAGCTCGCTGACGTCGATCGAGCCGGTCGGCACGTCCCGTTCGATCGGGAAGTACATCCGCTGCACGGCCGCCACGATCGCCTCGACGACCCGGTCGCGGAACCGCGGGTCGACCAGCCGGGCGCGGTCCGTCGGCGAGGTGAGGTAGCCGACCTCCACCCGGACGGCCGGCATCCGGGTCAACCGGAGCAGGTCCCACGCCTTGGCGTGGGTGCCGCAGTTCCGCAGCCCGGTACGCGCCACGATCTCCCGCTGCACGAGCCCCGCCAGCCGTTCACCGGTCGCCGAGGTCACCCCGTTGTCGGTGCCGTAGTGGTAGGTCGCCACGCCGTCGGCGGCGGGATTGACGTGCCCGTCGGTGTGCAACGAGATGAACACGTCGGCGCCGAGCGCGTTGGCCAGCTGGGCCCGGTCGGTGTCCGGCAGGCACTCGCCGGGGGCGGGGCCGCGGGTGAGCTGTACCCGCACCCCGGAGGCCGCCAGCCGCCCCTCCAGCCGGCTCGCCAGGTCGTGCACCAGCTCCGCCTCGGTCCAGCGCAGCGTCCCGTCCGGCACCACCACGCCGGGGTCGGTGCCGCCGTGCCCCGGGTCGATGACCACGGTACGGCCGACGAGGGTCGGGCCGGACTGCCGGATCGCGTCGGACTCGCGAAGCCACTGGGGGCGCCCGCCGACCACCTTCCGGCCGAGCCGGCGTAGCGCGTTCATGGTGTGCGGCCCGCACGCGCCGTCCGGGGTCAGGCCGACCTCCCGCTGGAACTGGGCGACCGCCCGGGAGGTCCGGATGCCGTAGATGGCGTCCGCCCGGCCCGCGTCGTACCCCATCTCCAGCAGGCGTTCCTGCAGGGAACGGACGTCCTCGCCGGTGAGCGGCTCGGGCACCGCGTGGTAGAGGGTGCGCGCGCCGAGCCGCCAGCGGGCCGCCTCCAGGGCTCGCCACGTCTCCGCGCCGACCCGGCCGTCCACACTCAGACCGCGGGACTGCTGGAAGGCGCGTACCGCCCGCTCGGTCGTGCTGTCGAACTCGTCGAGCTGCGCGCCGTCCGCGGGCGGGAGCAGGTCGAGACCGGCCAGGACCGTACGGATCTCCGTGACCGCAGGCCCGCGGTCACCGGGACGGATCGGACGCACGCACGACCCCCTCTGCACGGATGCTGGCTGGCCGGGCGGCCCGTGCTTGAGGTTATGCGTTCCGGCCCGGTGAGGTGGCTCGCCCGGCGAAAAAACGCGACCCCGCACCCGGGTCAACCGGGTACGGGGTCGCGGCGTAAGCGGTGGTCAGAGCGCCGATTCGATCAGCTTGAGCAGCTCGCCCTTCGGCCTGGCGCCGGCCACGGACTGCACCGGCTGGCCGTTCTTGAAGATCGTCAGGGTCGGCACCGACATCACCCGGTACGCCCGCGCGGTCTCCGGGTTCTCGTCGATGTTGACCTTGACGATGGTGACCTGGTCGCTCATCTCGCCAGCGATCTCCTCGAGCAGCGGCGACACCTTGCGGCACGGGCCGCACCACTCGGCCCAGAAGTCGACCAGCACCGGCTTGTCGGACTGCAGGACGTCGCTGACGAAGCTCTTGTCGGTGACCGCCTTGGTTGTTCCCACTATGGCCCTCCTCCGGGGGTTGTTTCGGTTCTCAGCCCTGCAAAGTCGCGATGAAGCGCTCGGCGTCGAGGGCGGCGGCGCAGCCCGTACCGGCGGCGGTGATCGCCTGCCGGTAGGTGTGGTCTACCAGGTCTCCGGCCGCGAACACGCCAGGCACGCTGGTCCGGGTGCTGGGGTCCTGCACCTTCACGTACCCCTCGTCGTCGACCTCCACCTGCCCACGGAAGAGTTCGCTGCGCGGGTCGTGGCCGATCGCCACGAAGACGCCTGTCACGTCGAGCTGCTTGGTCTCCCCGGTGTGCACGTTCCGGAGGCGGACGCCGGTGACCTTGCCGTCGGCGCCGAGGACCTCCTCGACCACGCTGTCCCACTCCACCTTGATCTTGTCGTTGTTCAGCGCCCGGTCGGCCATGATCTTGCTGGCGCGGAACGAGTCACGCCGGTGGATGATGGTCACCGAGTCGGCGAAGCGGGTGAGGAAGCTCGCCTCCTCCATCGCCGAGTCACCACCGCCGACGACGACGATGTGCTGGTTACGGAAGAAGAAACCGTCACAGGTCGCGCACGACGAGACGCCGTGGCCGAGGTACTCCTGCTCGCCCGGCACGCCCAGCGGCCGCCAGGCGGAACCGGTGGCGAGGATGACCGCGTGCGCCCGGTAGGCGGTTTCGCCGACCCAGACGGTGCTGACCGCGCCGGAGCCGGTGTCGCCGGTGTCCACCAGCTCGACCCGGGTCACGTCGTCGGTCAGGAACTCGGCGCCGAACCGCTCGGCCTGCTTGCGCATGTTGTCCATCAGCTCAGGGCCGAGGATGCCGTCGGCGAAGCCGGGGAAGTTCTCCACCTCGGTCGTCGTCATCAACGCGCCACCCGACTGCACGCCCTCGATGATGAGGGGCTTCAGGTTGGCGCGTGCGGCATAGACCGCCGCCGTGTAACCGGCCGGCCCGGAGCCGATGATGATCAGGTTGCGGACCTCGTCCACTGCCGTCTCCCGAGTTGTGTGTGTTTCGGCATCGACGCGCGCACGATGCCGATCCGAGTTACCGGCGCCTGAAGGTGCCGGCAGCTACTTGCGAAACGTCATCGTACGAACCGGGAATTCCCGCGCCGGTCGTTCGGTGGGTCAGGTCACGCGGATGCCCGAACGCCCGGATGACCGTGAACTCACCCTACCCGCGTGCGGTAGCGGGTGTCCGCGCCGGAGCCCGGCACTCCGCACTCCGGTCCGGTCACCCAGGCCCACCGGGCACCCGCCGCGTCGGTGAAGCGTACGACCAGGGCCTGCTCCCCCTGGAAGGCCGCGTAGTCGACCAGATCGGCCACGAGCGGACCCCCCCGGTGCTCCAGGGCGATCTCGCTCAGGCAGGTGTTGAGGGCCGCCGGGTCGGTGAGCCGGACGAGCCGGTCCCTTCCGTCGGGCGCCGACATCCGGTCGCCGTTCGCGTCGCCGGCACTCCGGTTGGTCGGGGCCGGGTTGCCCTCCAGGGTCTTGGGCAGGTCGGAGGCGAAGACCGAGCCGAGGTTCTGGGGTGTGTAGTCGGTGCCGCTGCGCAGCGACGGCCCGGTGGTCCGGACCGGCGCGGCCGCCGCCTCGGGAGCGTTCGCGGGCGCCTCCAGCGCGGTGCCGGACGTCCCGGTGTCGTCGCCACCGCCGGCCAGCCGGTCGAGGCCGATGCCGACGGCCACCACGGCGACCGCGGCCAGCGCCACCGGACCGGCCATCCGGATCAGACGCCGCCGCCGGCGGCCGGGCCCGGTGGCCACGCCCCGATCCGAGCGCGGTACGCCGGCAGCCGGCCGGCGCGGACCGCCCTGCGCCGGAACGAGCGGGCTTCCGCCCGGCCTGGAGGGCTCCTCCGTGGGCGTACCGGACGTCGCGCCTCCGTCGA
This sequence comes from Micromonospora musae, assembly GCF_003626545.1. Classification (NCBI taxonomy): domain Bacteria; kingdom Bacillati; phylum Actinomycetota; class Actinomycetes; order Micromonosporales; family Micromonosporaceae; genus Micromonospora; species Micromonospora musae. The sequence goes on along the minus strand of NZ_RAZS01000013.1, from coordinate 165,879 downwards.
ACCCGGCGCCTTCGCCGGGAGCGGTCTCCGCGTCCAGGTCCGGCTGAGTGGGGGCGTCGTCGACCGCGGATCGGCCGGTCGCGAGTTCATCGGCTGGCGGAGGTGCCGCGGCGAGCGCCCCGGTGATCCTGTCGACGACCTCCGGCGGCATCTCGGCCACCGGCTCCCCCCAGCGGGCCAGGTCCCCCTCGACGGCCGCCACGGCCGGTGCGAGCCGCGCGTACGCCTCGGCCCAGGCGACGTCCTCGGCGACCAGCCGCGCGACCACCACGTGCTCCGGCGTGCCGTCCAGCGCGCCACCGAGGTAGTCGGCGAGCAGGTCGTGGTCGACCTCCCGGAACCGCCCGACCGTCACGAGTCCTCCTGCTTGGCGTCCCGCCGGGATCGCCCCGACCCCGATCCGACGCCGTCGGCCCGGCGCGGGTTCCCCAGCGTGACCGGGGGCACGTCGGAGCCGCCGCCGACCGGCGTCGCCACGTCACCCGCCGTGGGGCGGAGGTGACCCAGCAGCACGGCCAGCCGAGCCCGGCCCCGGGAGCAGCGGCTCTTCACCGTCCCCTCCGCCACGCCGAGGATCTTCGCCACCTCGGCGACCGGGTAACCCTGCACGTCCACCAGGACGAGCGCGGCACGCTGCTCCGCCGGCAACGCGGCGAGCGCTTCCCGTACGACCAGCGCGGTGTCGTGGTCGTGCGTCGGGGCGGCCGGCTCCACACCTCCCGTGGCGGATCCGCTGTCGGTGCGTACCCCGTCGGGCAGCGGCACCGTCGGATGAGCCTGCCGGCGGCGGATGCGGTCGAGGCAGGCGTTCACCACGATCCGGTGCAGCCAGGTGGTGACGGCCGAGTCACCGCGGAACCGGCTCGCGGCCCGGTGGGCGGAGAGCAGGGCGTCCTGGAGCGCGTCGGCGGCCTCCTCGCGGTCGCCCATCGTCCGCAGCGCCACCGCCCAGAGACGGTCGCGGTGCCGGTGGAAGAGCTGAGCGAAGGCATCCCGGTCGCCGGCGACGTGCGCGCGCAGCAGCGCCAGGTCGTCGGACGGGTCGGCGGGCCCGGCCGGAGTGGGCGGACCCGCCGAAGGCGCGGTCGTCGTACGGGTCTCGCGCTCCTCCATCACTACGTCCGGCGGAGGCGGTGCCCGGAGCGCGGTGGCCGGCTCACGACCCCTGAACCGTGATCTCCTGGACCCCGAGCCGGAAGCCGCCGTCGTCCTCGGCCGGCAGCTGGGTGACCCAGAAGAAGAGGTACTGGTACTTCTGGTCGGCGTTGAAGCCGTCGAAGGCCATCGTGGTGCCGTCGTGCTCCTCGAACGGCTGCCCGATCCGGGTCTTGAAGTCGCGCAGCACCTGCTTGTCACCGGAGGAGGTGGACGGCGGGTTGGTCGTACCCGCGTAGAGCGCGGCGGTCGCGCCGGTGGCGGAGAGGGTGACCTGTACGGACTTCACCGTGTGCGGGGCGCCGAGGTCCAGCCAGACCCCCATGCCGCGCTTGAGGTTGCCGTACTTGTTGTTCGGGTAGTTGTCGGTCCGCCAGCCCTTGTCCTTGTCGCCGTCGGTGATCTTGTCGGCGTCATCCAGCTCGTCGCGCTTGGTGCTGTCCGGGTCGATGATACGGACGTCCTCGATGCGCAGCGGACCGACGGCCGCGGCCGGCGGGTCGGCCTGGGCGGGCGCGCTGGAGCTGGGCGCGGCCACCGGGTTGGTCTGCGGGTCCTTGTCGTCGCCGCCCAGGGTGCTGATGCCGATCAGGAGACCGACCAGGGCGACCGCCAGCAGCCCGGCGATGCCGATGGCGACCTTGCGGCCGCCCGCGGCGGCCAGCGGCGACGGCTCCTCCCCGGCCTCGGCGGAGAAGCGCAGCGGGCCGCTGTTCTCGAGGAACTGATCCTCGGCCGGCACGTCGAGCCGGGCCAGCTCGGCGGAGAGCACGTCCGACGACGGCGGAGCGATCTCGGTGTCGAGCAGGTCCATGGTCAGGTCGTCCAGGTAGGCGGGCACGCCCGCGCGTACCTGCCGGGGCGCGGCGAGCGCGCCGTCGGCGTCCCGGACCGCGTCGGCGATGCCGGCCCGGCCGTGTCCGGCGGTGGCGCCCCGCAACGGAGCCTCGGTGTGCGGCCAGTGCCCGGTCAGCGCGAAGTAGAGGAGGCCGCCGACCGCGCGGACGTCGTTCTCCTGGCTGTCGTCGCCATCGGTACGCGCGTCGGCCAGGACCACCCGGCCGTCGTCGGAGATCATGACGGTGCCCGGGTGCACGTTCCCGTGCACCATTCCGGTGGCGTGGACGGCCGCGAGGGCGCTGGCGACGGCGGCACCGATCGCGGTCGCGCGAGCCGGGTCCAGCGGCTCGTCGGCGACCATCTCGCGCAGGGACTGGCCGTCCACCCACTCGCGCACCACGTACGCCCGCTCGTCCTCGTCGATCGCGTCGTAGACGCCGACGAGGTTGGGGTGAATGACCCGGCTGGCCGCGACGGCGGCCTGAAGCATCTCGGTGGCGGAGTCGCCGCCCGGGTAGCGCAGCACGACCGCGACGGGGCGGCGCAGCACGACGTCGACACCTCGCCAGACCAACCGCCCGGCGCTGTCGTTGTTGATGTGCTCGACCAGCTCGTAACGCTCGGCGAGGATCTCACCGGTCGTGGGAGCACCGAAGGTCATGACCGGCGGAGCGCTCTCGTCCGCGTCCTGACCCTCGCCGACCTGAGTCACCCGTCCTCCCTCGGTGATCGTGTCGATCGATGGACCCGCGCTGCTGGGCATGTGGCTTCCCGCTCTGCCTTCGAAGGAACCGGCCGACCGGTGTCGGCGCGAGCGCCGCCGCCTGCCGTACCCGTCGAGAGCGACCTTACCCGGGTTGCCCGCCTCCCCGACATGTCATCTTCCCGCCGTACCCGGCGGGGCGCCGGGGGTGGAACGCTTCGTCCGGTTACGACCGTTGTCAGCCACGTTGCTGGCACATGTACTGGCCAATCTACGGGTTCACCGCAAGAGGCCGACGGAGGGGCCCGACCGGGTGGCGGTTCGCGCCCAGCTCGGTCATTCCCACCGTACGGGTGGCCAAGCTCAGCCGTACGGCTGGTTATCCACAGGCCGATCCGGTGGCTGGCTAGTGAATCGCGGAGTTATCCACAGCCGCATCCCCAGGCTGGTGATCCACCGTCACGGACTGTGCGGGGCGGGCGGCGAAGCTGCGGTCAGCGGCCCAGCCGGCGGCGGACCATCCCCACCACCTCGGTGATCTCACCGATCCGCAGCGCCATGGCGAGGCCCAGGTAGGTCACGCCGATCACGCCACCGCCGATCACCAGTTGCAGGATCGCCTCGCCCCGGCTCGGGACGCCGTCGCCGGGGAGCAGTTTGACGACCAGCAGCCCGACCAGTGCCGCGCCGAGAGCGGCGACGAGGACCCGGCCGAGGGTACGCAGAATCTCGCCGAGCCCGATCCGGCCGACCCGGGGGCGGAGCAGCCAGGCGGAGCCGATCGCGGCCGCCAGGTAGGAGACGGCGTTGCCGATCATCATTCCGGCGGCGGCGAAGTGCGCGGCGAAGGCAACGAAGAGCACGATCTGCACACCGATCCGCAGCGCCACCACCGGAATGTTGATCAGCGCCGGGGTGCGGGTGTCCGGCAGGGCGTAGAACGCGAACGTGAAGAGTTGGCTGATGGCGAACGGCACCAGAGCGAGCGCGGCGAGCAGCAGCACCAGCGCGGTGTCGGAGGCGCTCTCCTCGCTGAAGGCGCCGTAGCGGAACAGCACCACCGCCAGCGGTGTGGCGAGCACCGCGTAGCAGACGGCGATCGGCGCGAGCACGGCCGAGACCGTTCGGGTGCCTCGGGAGAGGTCGGCGGCGACGTCGCCGTAGCGGCCATCGGCGGCGGCGGCGCTCATCCGGGGCATCAGCGCCGTGATGATCGATACGGCGATGATGCCGTGCGCCATCATCAGCAGCAGGAAGACGTTGTTGTAGATCAGCGCGCCCGCGTCCCCGTCGCCCGCGCGGTTCAACAGGTTGAACAGCACGATCAGACCGACCTGGCTGACCGCGACGTAGCAGAACATCCAGGCGCCGAGTCGGCCCAGCTCGCGGAGGCCGAGAGCGCGGAAGTCGAACCGTGGCTTCCACCGGAAACCGACCTTGCGCAGCGCCGGAAGCAGGCCGGCGGCCTGGATCGCGACGCCGAGCAGCGTGCCGCCGCTGATCAGGACGATCCGACCAGTGGTCATCTCCGCCGGCTGGACGATCTCCGCGCCGTAGATCGCGATGTAGATCCCGGCGGTGGCGATCACCACGATGTTGTTCAGGATCGGCGCCCACATCGGTGCGGCGAAGTGCCCCCGGGTGTTGAGCACCGCGCTGACCAGCGCGCTGAGGCCGGTGAAGAAGATCATCGGCAGCATCAGGTAGGACAGGTTGGTGACCAGGTCCTGGTAGTCCGTGCCACGGTTGTCGCTGGTGTACAGCCTGGTCAGGAGCGACGCGGCAGCCACTGCGATCAGCGCGGCCGCGGCGAGAGTGACCACCGCGAGGGTGAGCAACCGCTGGGAGTAGGCCTGACCGCCGTCCGCGTCCGCCTTGCGTCGACGTACCAGCACCGGGATCAGGACGCTGGTGAGGATGCCGCCGAGCAGGAACTCGTAGACCATCCCGGGCAGGATCTGCGCGGTGGTGTACGCGTCACCGACGAGCGCGCCGCCGAGCGCGGCGGTCAGCACGAGCGTGCGCAGGAAACCGGTGCCCCGGCTCACGAGGCTGCCGATCGCCATCACGGCGCTGTTCGCGGCGGCGCTCGTCTCCGCGACGATCTCCTGCGGAGGCGCGACGGCCTCCGCTCCCGGCTGGTTCAGCGGCTCCGCGGAGATGAAGGTCGCGCCGTCGGGCGGGGGCATGGCACCGTCCGGCATGGCGTTCGCGCTGCGGTAGAGCCCGCCGCTCATCTTCAGCCTCCCCGGATACCTCGCGCCGGGCGCCCGCCCGCACGTCACAGACCTTAGTCAACGCGAAGTCGTTACCCGCGCCCGCCGCAGGAGATCCAGACCCGGCCCGATAGTCTGGCGATCCCATGTCCGAAGCCTCCGCACCGCACGCCGCCGACCGCCGCGACCTCACCGCCGCGCAGCGCAACGCCGTCGCCGAACTCCTCCGCGTCTCCCCGGTCGCCGACGAGCTCGGCCGCCGCTTCGCCCAGGCCGGTCACGAACTGCACCTCGTGGGCGGATCCGTACGGGATGCCCTGCTCGGTCGACTCGGCGAGGACCTCGACTTCTGCACCGACGCCCACCCGGACGAGACACTGCGCATCGTCAAGGGCTGGGCGGAGGCGATCTGGGAGACCGGTCGCGAGTTCGGCACCATCGGCGCGCAACGCGACGGCCTCCGGCTGGAGATCACCACCTTCCGCGCCGAGGCGTACGACCAGGTCAGCCGGAACCCGGTGGTCGAGTACGGCACCAGCCTCGTCGAGGACCTGAAGCGGCGCGACTTCACCATCAACGCGATGGCGGTGAGCCTGCCCGAGCACCGGTTCACCGACCCGCACGGCGGCCTCGACGACCTCGCCGCCAAGGTGATCCGTACCCCGGCCTCACCCCAGGAGTCGTTCCGCGACGACCCGCTGCGGATGCTGCGCGCCGCCCGGTTCGCCGCGCAGCTGCGCTTCGCGGTCCACCCCGACGTACGCGCCGCGATGACCGCGATGGCCGCCGACCTGGACCGGATCACCGCCGAGCGGATCCGGGACGAGTTCACGAAGCTGCTCTGCGGCGCCGACGCGATCACCGGGCTGCGGCTGCTGGTCGACACCGGGCTGGCCGAGCGCTTCCTGCCCGAGCTGACCGGGTTGAAGCTGGAGATCGACGAGCACGCCCAGCACAAGGACGTCTACGAGCACACACTGACCGTGGTCGGCAACGCCATCGGCTTCGAGGAGGAGGGCTGCGACTTCATCCTCCGCATGGCCGCGTTGATGCACGACGTGGGCAAGCCGGCCACGAAGTCGGTCGGGCCGGACAGCCGGGTGAGCTTCCACCACCACGAGGTGGTCGGTGCCCGGATGACCAAGGCGCGGATGAAGGCGATGCGTTACCCGAAGGAGGTCACCGCCAAGGTGACCGCCCTGGTCTCGCTGCACCTGCGCTTCTACGGGTACGGCCGGGGCGAGTGGACCGACTCCGCGGTGCGCCGCTACGTCACCGACGCCGGCGACCTGCTGCCCCGGCTGCACAAGCTGACCCGTTCGGACTGCACCACCCGCAACCGTCGTAAGGCCGCCCAGCTGGCCGCCGACTACGACGCGCTGGAGGAGCGGATCGCCCGGCTCGCGGCGGAGGAGGACCTGGCCCGGGTACGCCCCGACCTGGACGGCAACGCGATCATGGAGTTGCTCGGCGTACCGCCGGGGCCGGTGGTGGGTCGGGCCTGGAAGTACCTGAAGGACCTGCGGCTGGAGCGCGGTCCGCTGGACCGGGACGCCGCGGAGGCGGAGCTGCTCCGCTGGGCCCGCGACGAGGGCATCGTCTCCTGACGGAGTTGACGAAGGGCCCCGAGGGGACGCGACGCGTCGACTCGGGGCCCTTCCTCGTGCTCAGGCTTCGACGGCGGGCTTCGCCTTGCCGTTGTCGGCGGCCGCGCCGAGCCGGGCGAGGAGCCCGGCCAGGTCGATGCCGGTGAGGTCGCTGCCGAGCTGCAGCCCCTGGGCCACGTTGCCGGCCACCGACTTGGTCAGCGACGACGCGCCGTCGGTGGAGATGACCGTCATCTTGTCGATGGCGCTGATCGGTGCGCTGGCCGCCTCGACCACCTGGGGCAGCACCTTGACCAGCAGGTCGAGCACGGCGGCCTCGCCGTACGCCGCGAACGCCTCGGCCTTGCGGGCCATCGCGTCCGCCTCCGCCTGACCCCTGGCGAGGATGGCCGCGGCCTCGGCCTGCCCCTCCCGCTCGACCGCCTCGGCGATCGCCGAGCGCCGCCGCTGCTCCGCCTCACCCTCCTTGGCGCCCTCGATCGCATTCGCCTCGGCCAGCGCGGCCCGCCGCGCGCGCTCACCCTCACCGGTGAGCCGGGACTGCTCGGCGGCGGCCTGGGCGGCGGCGATGACCGACTGCCGCTGGGCGTCGGCCTGCAGCACCGCCGCGTTGCGGGCCGCCTCGGCCTCCTGCTCCACCTTGTAGCGGGCGGCGTCGGCCGGCTTGCGGACCTCCGTGTCGAGCTGGCGCTGCTTGAGCTCGGCGTTGCGCTCGGCCACCTTCTGCTGCTCGGAGAGGATCGCCTGGTCGCGTTCCGCCTGGGCGAGCGGCCCGGCGGCGGCGGACTTCGCCTTCGCGGCGTCGATCTCGGCCTGGATGCCGGCCTGCTTGAGGGCGAGGTTCCGGTTGGCCTCGGCGATCGCCCCCTCGGCGAGCAGCCGCTCCTGCTCCGCCTGCTGGCGGGCCCGGGCCTCGGCGATGGCCGCGTCCTTGAGCACCCGGGCGGCCTCCGGTCGGCCGAGGTCCTGCAGGTAGGTCCCCTCGGCCAGGATGTCCTGGAGCTGGAAGGTGTCCAGCACCAGGCCCTGGTTGGTCATCGAGTGCTCGGCCTCCTCGGCCACCGCGCTGGCGAACGCGGCGCGGTCGCGGATGACCTCCTCGACGGTGAGCCGGCCGACGATGGAGCGCAGCGCGCCGGCGAGCACCTCCCGGGTGAAGTCCTCGATCTCGTCCTGCTGATGCAGGAAGCGCTGGGCGGCGGCGCGGATCGCGTCCTCGGTGCCGCCGACCTTGACGATGGCGACGCCGTGCAGGTCGGTACGGATGCCCTGCTTGCTCACCGCGCCCTTGATGCCGACGTCGATCCGCCGGCTGGAGAGGTCGAGCGACTGGAGCTTCTGCACCACCGGCAGGACGAAGACCGACGCCCCGAGCACCACCTTCTGTCCGGACATGTCCGTCGACCGGCTGCCGTCGGCGGTCTGCGTGGTGCGGCCCTTGCGACCGGTGACGATGAACGCCTCGTTCGGCCCGGCGACCTTGATCCGCGAGAGCACGAAGAGCACGAGGACGATGACGAGGAGGACGGCGCCTCCGATGGCGATGAGCAGGGGCATGCAGGTGTCCTGTCTGCGAGGGGGTTCGGTCAGTACGTCTCGACGTGCACGCTCGTCTCGCTGAGCGTCTGGACCACGAAGATTCGCGCGCCGACGGGGATGGGCTGGTCGGCGCGGGCGTTGAGCTTGACCGGCTGACCGGCCAGGCGTACCCGGACCTCGCCGTAGCCGTTCAGCGGCACCGGGGAGACGACCAGCCCGACCGAGCCGACGAGGTCGCTCCGGGTCGGGGTGGCGTCGGTCGGCATCCGTCGGGCGGCGCGGCCCAGCCGGGTCGCGACCCAGGCGAAGGGGAGCGCGGCGAGGGCCCCGCCGGCCGCCGCGGCGGCGACCGCGCCGGTGGTCCGGCCTCCGACCAGCTCGTTGACGATCGCGGCGCCGAAGCCGAACGCGCCCGCGAATCCGGCGACGCTCTCGATCGAGATCGGCCCGTCGACGTCGACGCCGCCGAAGTGGAGCAGTTCCGTGCCGAGCAGGGCGAGCGCCAGCACACCGAGGCCCGCGCCTCCGATGATCAGAAAGATGAACGTCCCCGTGGCCACGTTCGGCACGGTATCGACGTTCCGCAACGTGCCGGTCGGGGGAACCGCGCGTCGGTGAAGGCTGGGCGGACGGGATGCCCGCAGCAATCTAGCCATTGACAAGATGGGGGTCGGCGAGGCAATCTTTGCGGCGACAAGATGGAGGTGCCCATGTCCTCGGCAACCCTGACCACCGCCGGAATCCTGCTGATCACCGTCGTGGCCGTGTCCTACGGCGGACTGACGCTGCTCATGCACGTCGCCCGCCGCAAGACCGGATACCTCGACAACCCGGTGCGCCGCGGCCTCTGGACGGCCGGCCACGCCCACGCCGGCGTGCTGGTCCTCTTCGCGCTCGCCGTCCTGCCCTACGTCGACCAGGCCGACGCCTCCGACGGCACCCGCACCCTGATCCGGGCACTGCTGGTCGCGCCGCCGATCCTGATGCCGCTGGGCTTCTTCCTCTCGGTCGTACGCCCGCAGGACACCCGCCCCAACAAACTGATCTGGCTGACCGTCGCCGGTGGCGCGAGCCTGGTCGCCGGTTCGCTGCTGCTCGGGATCAACCTGCTCTGACCCGACGTGGCGGGACGGCCGGCGGTCCCGCGCGGCGAGGTTGTCGTACCGCCACGGAGAATGGACGGATGCGCTGGACCGTGCTCGACTCACCGATCGGGGAGTTCTCCGTGGCCACCGACGCGACAGGCGTCTGCGGGACGGCCTTCGCCCGGGTCGAGGGGGCCGTCGACGAGCCCGACCACGAGCTGGCCCGGCAGGCGGTCGCCGAGCTGCGGGCGTACTTCGCCGGCGAGCTCACCGACTTCGCGGTGCCGGTCAGGATCCCGCGCGGCTCCGACTTCGAGCGGGCGGTGTGGCGGGAGATGGTGGGCATCCCCTACGGCGAGACGCTGACCTACGGCGAGGTGGCCCATCGGGTCGGCGACCCCGGCGCCGCCCGGGCCGTCGGGGTCGCCTGCAACCGCAACCCGATCCCGGTGATCGTGCCGTGCCACCGCATCGTCGGTGCCGGTGGGAAGCTGGTCGGCTTCGGCGGCGGGCTCGACCGCAAGGTGCACCTGCTGGAGCTGGAGGCCCGGTTCGCACTGCAACGCGCCTGGTCCTGACCACCGCGAGGAGCGCCACTGCCTCGTTGCCCCGCTTTCACCCACTCTCGGCGAATCGAACGGCCCGGCTCGACGGCGTGACCTCCTAGTGCCCGGTCATCGCGGGGCGGGCCGGACGCAGCGAGGGCCGGGTCCGCACGGACCCGGCCCTCGCTGCGTTGCTGAGGTCAGCGCGTCAGCGCTCGATCTCACCGGCGATGAACGCCTCGACGGCGGCGTGCGCGTCGTGGTCGGCGTACTGCACCGGCGGGGACTTCATGAAGTACGAGGAGGCCGAGAGGATCGGGCCGGCGATCTTCCGGTCCAGGGCGATCTTCGCGGCGCGGACCGCGTCGATGATGACGCCGGCCGAGTTCGGGGAGTCCCACACCTCGAGCTTGAGCTCGGCGTTCAGCGGGGTGTCGCCGAAGGAGCGGCCCTCCAGGCGGATGTACGCCCACTTGCGGTCGTCCAGCCACGGCACGTGGTCCGACGGGCCGATGTGCACGTCGCTCTTCTGCATCTCGTGCGGGATCTGCGAGGTCACCGACTGGGTCTTCGAGATCTTCTTCGAGACCAGGCGGTTGCGCTCCAGCATGTTCATGAAGTCCATGTTGCCGCCGAAGTTGAGCTGGTACGTGCGCAGCAGCTCGACACCGCGGTCCTCGAAGAGCTTCGCGAGCGCGCGGTGCACGATGGTGGCACCCACCTGGCTCTTGATGTCGTCACCGACGATCGGCAGACCGGCGTCGGTGAACTTCTGCGCCCACTCCGGGTCGGAGGCGATGAAGACCGGTAGGGCGTTCACGAACGCGCAGCCGGCGTCGATCGCGGCCTGGGCGTAGAACTTGTCGGCCTGCTCGGAGCCGACCGGCAGGTAGGAGACCACGACGTCGACCTGCGCGTCGCGCAGCGCCTGCGCCACGTCGACCGGGGTGGCGTCCGACTCCTGGACGATCTCGCGGTAGTACAGGCCCAGACCGTCGAACGTCGGGCCGCGCTGCACGGTGACGCCGGTCGGCGGCACGTCGCAGAGCTTGATGGTGTTGTTCTCGCTGGCGACGATCGCCTCCGCGAGGTCCATGCCCACCTTCTTGGCGTCCACGTCGAACGCCGCGACGAACTCCACGTCGGAGACGTGGTAGTCGCCGAAGGTGACGTGCATGAGACCCGGGACGCGGTCGTTCGGGTCGGCGTTCCGGTAGTACTCGACGCCCTGCACGAGGGACGAGGCGCAGTTACCCACACCGACGATGGCGACGCGGACGGAGCCCATAGCGTCTGCCTCCTTCTTTTTCATCACGGCCGCTCTTTCCTGGACTCTCCAGGCGGGGGCGGGCTGATCTCTTCTCGTCGGCCGCCGGCCGTCCCGGTTCGCGGGACCGTCGGGGCACGGCCGGAGCGCTCGTTGGCGATGAGCTCCTCCAGCCAGCGGACCTCGCGCTCACAGGCATCAAGTCCGTGGCGCTGCAGTTCCAAGGTGTATGCGTCGAGGCGCTCGGCAGCCCGTGCCAGCACGTCGCGAAGTCCCTCGCGACGCTCCTCGATCTTGCGGCGGCGACCCTCCAGGATGCGGAGGCGGGTCGCCTGGTCGGTCCGGGCGAAGAACGCGAAGTGCACGCCGAAGCCCGTGTCGTCGTACGTCTCGGGCCCCGTCTGTGCGATGAGCTGGGCGAAGCGTTCCTTGCCCTCCGCGGTGATTTTGTAGACCACCCGACCACGTCGGCTGGTCAGCGCGGGGATCTCCTCGGTGGTGGCGGGTGACTCGGCAGCTTCGGTGATCCAGCCCGCCGCCTGCAGCCGGCGCAGGGTCGGGTAGAGCGAGCCGTAGCTGATCGCCGCTCGGATCGCGCCGAGCTTGGCAGCCAACTCCTTGCGCAGCTCGTAGCCGTGCATCGGAGACTCCTGCAGGAGGCCGAGGATGGCGAGCTCGAGCACGGGCCACCCTCTCTTACCCCCTGCGCGGATTGACAACCGCCGCGATGTATCGGACCGATACATCGCACGTTAGTCGTTGACTCCGATCAGGGCAAATCCCGAATTCGGGGTCCCTCAACTACGGATAGTGACCCCGGTCGCCTCGGTCGGCCGGAGCGCGTACCCTTCTCCGCATGCGTACGCAGCGCCAGGTCGTCGACTACTCGCTCCGGAAGCGAGCGGTGCTGCGTGAACTCCTGGCCGGCCGGGTCGGCACGTACGACGTCTGCGACGCCTCGCCGTACCTGAAGAACGCGGCTCGGTTCCACGGTGAGCCGACCGACGAGCGCTGCCCGATCTGCCGGAGCGAGAACCTCATCCACGTCCACTACATTTACGGCGACGAACTCAAGCAGTCGGCCGGGCAAGCCCGCACACTGGCGGAGCTGCCCGTGCTGGCGATGACGCTACGTGAGTTCCAGGTGTTTGTGGTGGAGGTGTGCCTCGGCTGTGACTGGAACCATCTCGTCGAGCAGTACCTGCTCGGCCGGGACGGCCTGGCCGAGGCCGGATCGGAGGCCGAAGCGGTGGGTGGCGATGCCTCCGGCCCGGTGCACCGAAGGCGAGAGGCCCAACGGTGAGTCCAAACCGGTCGCCCGTTCCCGGCGTCACGCAGGATCGCCAGGGTGGACGACGGTGATTGGTCCGATAGGCCCGATTGATCGGGAAACGACGTCACGCGTCCGGCACGTTCGTGTCGTGGAAACGCGTGAATCAGCTCACGGCAACCCGGTGGTGGCGCAGCGGTGCCCCACCGCGACCGGCAGGGTGTGAGGAATGAACTCGTACGGCGATCCCAGTTCGCGCGGGCGGGCACAGATCCCGAATCCGAGCGGAGGCCCCGGGCGGGGAGCGGACGACGGCTACCGGCGGCCCGGTGAGGACGCGCGCGGTGACGGCTGGTCGGCCCCGGAGGCATCCGCCTCCCCCGGACGCGCATCGGTGACGCCACGCGGCACGAGCTCGGGCGGGCGGGCCTCCGTCTCGCCGCGGGGCGGTGCCTCGGGCGCGGCGTCCGTCGGCTCGGCCTCGGTCGGTTCGGCGTCGACAGGTCGCTCCGGCCGGGCGTCGGTCCCGGTCTCACCGGCACCGGGTGGCGCGTCCGGTCGTGGAGGCGCCGGCCGGGCCTCGGTTCCGGTCTCCCCGGCCGGACCGGCAGGTCGGGCCAGCGTCGGCGCCGCAGCCGTGGGCGCGGCCTCCGCCGGGCGAGCGAGCGTGGGATCGGCGTCGGTCGGCGGTCGGGCCTCGGTGGCCCGGGCGAGCGTTCCGCCGGGCGCGGGTGGCCCGGGCGGCCCCGGTGGGCCCACCGGACCGCGTCGCAGCCGCGGTGCGGGTGACTCCGCCGCCGCGGCGCGGGCGAAGAAGCGCAAGCGGATGAACATCATCATCGCCGGGTTCGCGGTGCTCATCATGCTCGCCGGCATCGGCGTCGTGGGCTTCACCTACTACTCCACCAACGTGGTGCTGCCCGAGGCGCTCAACCCGCCGCAGGCGACCACGCTCTACGCCGCCGACAACAAGACGATCATCGCGAAGGTCGGCCAGGAGAACCGGACCCTGGTCACCATTGACCAGATCCCGAAGTACGTGCAGGACGCGGTGGCCGCGGCCGAGGACCGGAACTTCTACCGGCACTCCGGTGTGGACTACAAGGGCATCGCCCGCGCCGCCTGGAACAACTTCACCGGCGGCGACAAGCAGGGCGCCTCGACGATCACCCAGCAGTACGCGCGCAACGCGTACGACAACCTGAAGGACGACACGTACGCGCGGAAGGTGAAGGAGGCGATCTTCGCCTCCAAGCTCAACGATCAGTTCTCGAAAGAGAAGATCATGGAGCACTACCTCAACGTGATCTACTTCGGCCGGGGCGCGTACGGCATCGAGGCGGCGGCGCAGACCTACTTCGGCAAGTCGATCAGCAAGGTCACCCCGGCCGAGGGCGCCGTGCTGGCGGCGCTGATCAAGCAGCCGGAGCCGAGCGCCACGCACCAGGGTTACGACCCGGCGATCAACGAGGTCGACGCGAAGGGCCGCTGGGACTACGTCATCAAGGGCATGGTCGAGGAGGGCTGGCTCAACGCCCCGGGCAAGGAGCCGGCACCGACCGAGTATCCGACGAAGACCCTCAAGCCGCCGAAGAAGGGTGGGGTCGGAATCGACTTCGGCATCAACACCCCCTACGGCAACGTGATCAACTACGTCCGGCAGGAGATGCGGGAAAAGGGCATCTGTGTCGAGGACGAGGCGTCCGCCACCGAGGCCAAGCCGCTCTGCTCGCAGGCGATGATGTCCGGCGGTTACCGGATCCGCACCTCGATCGACACGAAGATGCAGCAGGCGGCGCTCGAGGTCGCCCAGCGGAAGACCAAGGGCTCGGAGCTCGCCGGCCAGCCGTCCAACCTGATGGCCGCGGTCGTGGCCGTCAACCCGAAGAACGGCCGGGTGCTCGCCTACTACGGCGGTGACACCGGCGTCGGTACCGACTACGCCGGCAAGAACACCGACACCATGGGCAACGTGACGGGTGGCCACTCGCCCGGCTCCAGCTTCAAGATCTACACGCTGGCGGCAGCGCTCAAGGCGGGTAAGTCCCTCCAGTCGCGCTGGAAGGGCAAGGGCTTCACGCCCGAAGGCGTGGAGTTCAAGGTCAGCAACGCGGGCAACGACAACCCGAGCTGCGGAAACTCCTGCACGCTGCGGGAATCCACGCTGATGTCGCTCAACGTGCCGTTCTACTACGTCACCGAGGAGATCAAGCCGGACAAGGTCATCGAGATGGCCCGGGACGCCGGCGTCACCACGATGTGGCGTACCGACACCAGCCCGCAGAAGCCGTACGACCTGGTCAAGTCCGACCCGAAGGACATCGCGCCGTCGCCGTTCTTCAACGTGCTCGGCTACGGCCAGTACCCGATCACCGTGCTGGACCACGCCAACGGCATCGCCACCTTCGCCAACGGCGGCGTCTACAACAAGGCGCACTTCCTCGTCTCGGTGCAGCAGCAGGACGACAACGGAAAGTGGAAGACGGTCGGCGGCGAGAAGCTCGATCCGAAGCAGCGGATCGACAAGGACATCGTGGCCGACGTGACCTCCGTCCTGGAGGACTACCCGGCCCGGACGCACCACGAGCTCGCCGACGGCCGGAAGGCGGCCCAGAAGACCGGAACGTGGGAGCAGAAGGCGGACAGCCCGGAGAACGGCGACGCCTGGATCGTCGGCTACACCCCGCAGATCGCCACGGCCGTCTGGGTCGGCAACGTGAAGGATCGCAAGGCGCTGAAGACGAAGGACGGCACCCGGATCAGCGGTGGTGGTCTGCCCGGTGAGATCTGGGAACGGTTCATGAACAAGGCGCTGAAGGGCCAGGACAAGCTGGACTTCCCGCCGGCGGCGAACGTCGGTGACAAGGAGTCCGGCAACGGCGAGATGCCCGCGCCGCCGCCGACCCCGCCCGACCAGCCGTGCAACGACCCGTTCGGCGTGCTCTGCCCGCCCAACGGCGGCGGCAATCCCGGTGGCGGCAACCCCGGCGGCGGTAACCCCGGTGGGGGCAACCCTGGCGGCGGGAATCCGCTCTTCCCCGGCGGTGGTGGCCGTGGGGGTGGACTGCTACCGAGCACACCCCCGGATCGCTACTGACCCGACCTGACGCCGCCGGCGGCCGGACCTCTCTCCGGCCGCCGGCGGCGTTTCACGTGCTGGGGAGGCGAGCGCGACGGGTCGCTCGGGGGACGATCAAGGGGAGTCGACGACGCCCGGCAGTTGACGGGCGGCTTCAACCGGTAAGGATCTGAAGCAGTTGCAGGGCTCGGGTGGTCTCCGTCAGGGCTCGCTGCAGGGCCTCGACCGCCTGGAGGTTCACCGGCACGTCGACAGGTGCCGTGAGCTCCCCCGGTCGCCCGGTGAGCCGGCTCTCCAACTCGTGCACCTCCTGCCCGGCGTCGATGCCCAACTCGTCGCGCAGCGTCGCTCGCAGTCGGGCCAGGACCTGCAGCGACTCGGCGGTCCGGGAACCGATGTGCAGCGCCTCCGCCAGGTGGCAGTGCAATTTCTCGTGATACGGATATTGCCTCGCCCAGGCATGGAGGTCGGGAATCATCACACTGTGGTGACCGCGGGCGAATTCAAGCGTGACGAGGCGCTCGACGGCCCGCAGTTTGGCCTCCTCCCAGGCGGACTTCTCCGCGTTCAAGGTGGGGGAGGTGATGTCCTGAATGGCGGGGCCACGCCAGAGGGAAAGGGCGTCCCGCAGGAGCCCGATGGCCCGTTCGAATTCACCGCCGTGACTCGTCGAATTCGCCTGCGCGCAGATCGCGCGGAACCTGAATGCGTCCACCCGTTCCTCGGCCGCTTCCAGCACGTAACTGGTGCCGTGCCGGATGATCCGCTGTCCGGCGTCGTCGAGCGCCAGCATCGAGCGGAGTTGACCCAGCCGATTCTGTACCTGTTGACGGGCGGTCACCGGCGGTTGCTCGTCCCAGACGACATCGATCAGTCGATCGATGGGGACCGCCCGATTGACATTCAGGATGAGTGCGGCGAGTAGTTTCCGGTTGCGGTCTCCGGAAAGATGGATAGCGGACGGCCCGGATCTGATCGACAGGGGGCCGAGGATGCCGAACTCCATTTTCTTCCCCCGAGTGCTGCTAATTGCGCTTGCACAGAATAGCCGGGTTTCGATCCTTGTCAAGAGAACCGATTTGGGCTCTCCTACCCTTTCAGGACGTACGCCCCCGATTTCGGTTATCGCCACTTGTGTGATCCGCCCGGACGCGACGTGCCGCTCGGGTGCGGTCTCGCCGTGAACGGAGGACGCGCGGGCGGACGCGTCCCGACCCGGATGAACTTCAGCGCAGGTGGGGCATGCGGCAGGATGCCTTGTCATGAGCACCCAGTCGACACCCGGCCACGGCGATGCCGGCAGCAGCGACCACCCGTCCCGCTCCGACGGGTTCGTCCGTGGGGTCTCCGGGCTCATCGGCGGCCCGCTGGGCGATCACGCCGTGACCCTCGACCGCCCCGCCGGCCGGGAACGGCGCTTCTGGACGGCGGCCCGGATCGTGCTGGCCCTCGCCTGCCTCGCCCTGGCGCTGCACTGGGTGCAGAAGTCCCCGTGCCAGGACGGCGCCTGGCAGAACAACGTGCAGTACACCCGGTTCTGCTACACCGACGTGCTCGCCCTCTACTACGCCGAGGGGCTGAACGAGGGCAAGGTGCCCTACCGGGACCACCCCGTCGAGTACCCGGTGCTGACCGGGTATTTCATGGGCGCGCTCGGCCTGCCGGTGCACGCCCTCGGTCAGGACGACCCCGGCATCAACCAGGGCCAGTGGTTCTACAACCTCAACGCGCTCGTGCTCGGCGCGCTCGCCGTCGCCACGGTTGCGGTGATCCTGGCCCTGCGCCGCCGACGACCCTGGGACGCCGCGCTCTTCGCGCTGGCGCCGGCGCTGGTGCTCACCGCCACCGTCAACTGGGACCTGCTCGCCATCGGTATCGCCGCGTTCGGTCTGCTCGCCTGGGCGAGACGAAGGCCGGTGCTGGCCGGCGCGCTGCTCGGGCTGGCCGGCGCCGCCAAGCTCTGGCCGCTCTTCCTGCTCGGCCCGATCCTGGTGCTCGCCGCCCGCGCCAACCGGCTCCGTGCCGCGCTCAGCGCCGTCGGCGCCGCCGTCGTGGCGGCGATCGTGGTGAACCTGCCGGCCGCCGTGCCGTACTGGGAGAACTGGGACCGCTTCTTCGAGCTGAACAGCACGCGCGCCATCGACTGGGGGACGCTCTGGTACATCGGCCGCTACCTCGACGGCAAGGTCGGTGGTGAGGGCCCGTTCGACTGGTTGAACGGCAACATCCCCACGCTCAACCTGCTCTCGTACGCCCTCTTCGGGCTTGCCTGCCTCGGGGTGGCCGCGTTGGCCCTGCTGGCGCCCCGCCGCCCGCGGCTGGCTGCGCTCGCGTTCCTGGTGGTCGCCGCCTTCCTGATCTTCAGCAAGGTGTGGTCTCAGCAGTTCGTGCTCTGGCTGCTGCCGCTCGCCGTGCTCGCCCGGCCGCGCTGGGGGGCGTTCCTCGCCTGGCAGTTCGCCGAGGTCTGCTACTTCGCGGCGTTCTACGGCGAACTGCTCGGCGCCTCGACGGGCCGGGCCGTCTTCCCGGAGGGCGTCTTCGTCTTCGCCGCCACGCTGCGGCTGGTCACCGTCGTGGTGCTCTGCGGGCTCATCGTGCGCGACATCCTGCGCCCCGAGCGCGACGCGGTCCGGGCCACCTACGCCGACGACCCGGACGGCGGGGTGCTCGACGGCGCCCCCGACGCCCCATGGCTGGACCGGTGGCGGCGGCGCGACCAGCTGCCGGCCGAACCGTTGCCGGTGGCCGGCTGACCTGCGCCGGAACGCCGCCGGGGGTACGCGGCTCGCATACCCCCGGCGGGTCGTCCGGTCAGATGCCGCCCGGCACGAACGCCACGGCGTCCATGCTGATCGTCTTCTCCGACGCCGCCGAGCGGCTGGTGTCCAGCCGGACGTAGGCGCCGGAGCGGAGCTGGTAGTTGCCCAGGAACGCCCACCTGCCGTGGTACGCCTCCTGGTCCACCTTCAGCATCCGGATCCGGCCGTCACCGGTGTTGACCTCGTAGTACGCGTCGTTGACCCGACCGCCGGTCGGCGGGACGTAGACGAAGACGCCGCTGCGGCCGGTATGGCTGGACGGTGGCGCCCAGGTGGCCACCACCCGGAACTTGGCCGACCCGCGAGCCCGGGTGAACCAGTGGTGGCCGCCGAATCCGTTGTCCAGCTGATGCGTGTCGATCTTCGACGTGTACTCGCCGGGCCAGCCCTCCGCGAATTCCATGACGAAGGTTCCGTCGTTGCGGGGCGCGTTGCCGCAGCGCGGCATGGAGGTGCCGGAGGAGATGCTGTCGACGATGAGGGCGTTCGCCGGCAGCGTCGCCGCGGTGCACTGCGGCGGGTTGTGCGTGCCGTCGACGGGCTCGGCGTAGTTGTCGGGCACGTCGTACCGGATTCCCTCGAAGCCGCAGCTCTCCTCGCAGTCGCCCTTCCAGGTGACCGGCGCGTGATACCAGCACTTCAGGTCGTACTGACCCGAGCCGTTCTTGTGGAGGCACGGACCCGGCGGCTCCTGCTCGAGACCGGGCTCGTTCGGCTGCACCCGGGCCAGCGGGTCGCAGTTGTTCGAGCTGTCACAGAAGAGCCGCATGTCCGGCTTCTGCTGGGTCCGTCGGATCCGTGCGTCCAGCGGCTCCCCGATCCAGAACGCGGTGCGGAAGCCGACCCCGTCGTCGCCCGTGTCGATCGACTGGGCCGCCCAGCCGATGACCTTCTCCTGGTACGGCCAGTCCTGCGGGTGCGCCGCGTCGCTGAAGACGGGGACGTTGTCATCGAGGTCGAACGGGTTCCGCACGTCCAGGAACGGGTGCCGCGCCGGGTCGTACCGGGGGTTGATCGGGTTGTTGCTCCAACCCACCCCCCACGGCCCGCCGTCTCCCTTGGACGGGTAGAAGCCGCTGTTGTAGGCCCACGCCGCGAAGTACCAGTTCTCGACCATGGTCGGGTCGCCGTTGTTGATGACGAGACCGTTGGAGTAGGTCTGGTTCCACTTGTCCTGCAGGATCTGGAGCGAGGCGGCGATGTTGGCCGCGTAGTCCAGGGCTATGGCCCGCTGCTGGACGGCCGGCCGGGCCACCTCGCCCGGCTTCTCCTTGCCGGCCTTGCGCATTCCGTCGGTCACCTGACCGACGCCGTAGCCGCAGTCGGCCTCGTCCCAGTGGATCCGCCAGTCGTCGCTGGTGTCCTCGTCGTAGTAGTTACGCCCGTAGTAGTTGCCGATCAACGGGTTGCCGTACTCGCCGGACTCGGTCTGCGAGGCCTGCCACAGGTTGGACTCCTGCGCCAGGATGCCGAGCATGATCTGCGCCGAGACGTGGCCGCCGCCGGCCAGCGTGCGCGGCGGGAACATCCCCTGCGGGGAGTACGCCGGCAACCCGAAGTTCTTGAAGTTCGCCGGTCGGGACTGGGTGAGCGCCCCGAAGATCGCGTAGTCGACAGCCCACTCGATCTGCCGGGGGCGCGGGTGGTACGCCAGCGTCTTCATGTCGTTGCGCGGCACCGCGCACCACGGATCCGGGTCCTCCGGGTCGAAGCGCGTCATCAGGTCGTCGTCCGCGGCGGCCGGGGCGACCTTCGCCCGGCTGGTCGTACCCGCCGCGGTCGCGCCCGGACGGCCCAACGCGGGGCTGACCTCTGCCGCCCCCGCCGTGGCGGTGTGCGTCGGCGCCACCTGGAAGGAGACCGCCTTACGGGTCTGCGGCACCACCGCCGTCAACCGGACCGGGGCCGCGGCTGCCGAAGCGGTGCCGCCCGGAAGCGTCTCCTCGGCGGTCATCGTCCGTTCGAAGGCGAGCCGGCCGGTCGTGGAGACCTCCGCCGTGGCCGGCACGTCGAGCCGCTGCACGGTCGCCGGCAGCGCCGCGACGGTGGACGGTTTACCGGTCAGGAAGACGCGCCCGCCGGCACCGCGTTCCAGCCCGAAGGCACCGACCCCGCCCTCGGCCAACGTGACCTGCCGGTCACCGGTCAGCCGGCGTGCCCGCATCGAGGTGCCGTCGAGTTCGAGGTAGTTGACCCCACCCGAACCGTCCGGCCGGATCGCGAACGGCACGTTGCTCGCCTCGGCGAGGTCCGTCGTACCGCCCTTGCCGTCGACCTTCGTGAGATAGGCCCCGCGCGCGCCGACGAAACCGTTCCCGACCGGAACGGTCGACGTGAGCTGGCCCTTCACCGTGATCTTCGGCCCCAGCTTCGCCCGCTCGGCGTCCAGCCGCAGCAGCCGCGTGCCGGGCCGCTGCTCGTCGCCCTCCTGCGTCAGCGCCACCGCCTCTCCGGTGCCGCAGCCGGGATTGAAGTAGGCGAGGCTGGTCGTCGCCGGCAGCTTCGTCACCCCGCCGGTCTCCAGATCGACGACGGCGGTGAAACCGCCCCGCGCACTGAGCTCGGCCTTGTTGGTGAAGGTCCGCGGCGCGTACACGACCACGGCCCGCCGCCCCGAGCCGGTGACGCACGCGTTGCCGATCCAGCGGTCGGTGTCGAACCCGCTCTCGCTGAGGGTGGCGACGGTGCGCCAGGCGTAGCCCTCGGCCGCGTCGGCGACCAGGACGTGGAAACCCTCCGCGTCCCCGGCCGTGGTCCAGGCCCGGTCCGGCGACGACTGCCACCCGGTACCCATCACCCGGTCCCGCTCCGCCTCCGCGACCGCCGCGACGCCGGCCGGCTCACGGGTCGGCTGTGGCTTCGCCTGCGCCGGTGGGACCCACAACAGCGCGAGGCCGACCGCGCCGGCCGCGGCCAACGCCACCGGTCTGCCGGTGCGGGCCCCGCTCCTGCCGATCAAACTCATCGTTCCCCCGTTCTTCACGGCCGGTCGTTCCTTGAGGTCAGCAAAGTGATGTCCGGGTACGCGGCGAAGATCTGGTCGGCCCCGATGATGTGGAAGTTGGTCGGGTTCTGCAGGTAGCCGTCGTGCTGGTGGACGAGGAGGCCCCTGATGGTCACGCCGGTGTCGTCACCGTCGGCCGGCACTGTGTAGACGGCGGCGCCCATGTCTCCCGGTGCGAACGCGAACTGTGAGCAGTCCGTGTTGTCCATGAAGTCGAACGTGTTGCAGACGCTGCCGTCCGCCAGCACGTAGGGCCGGCGGGCGGGGTGCACCGGCCCGTCCTCGTAGTGGGTGCCGAGGTTGGTCATGTTCTGCGTCAGGTTGGAGTCACCCTGCGAGGTCTGGATGAGCGCGCTCTCCGTGCCGACCTCGTCGCCGATCGTGGCGTCGCAGAAGGATCCCAACTCGGCCGCGGAGACGCATACGCTCTGCCCCGCCACCGGCTCCGCCCAGTCGCTGATCTGCCAGCCGACCTGCGTCCAGGGATCCCCGTCGTAGAGGAACGGCTCGGCGCCGCCGACCGGAACGGTCAGCGAGACGCCGGACGACGCCACCACCCCGATGCTGGTGCTCTTCACGTTGACCGGGTCGCCGCTCGCGTCGACGAACTGCCGCTGCGGCCCACCGCAGCTCAGCGGCTGAACCATGAGTTCCTGGCCGGTGCCCTTGAAGATCGCCGGGAAGCCGGAGGTGCAGTGCCACTTGTCGTCGGCTCTCACCACCTTGCCGGTCTCGTCGTCGCGGACCTGCCAGCCCTCGTTGCCCCCGGTCGCCTCGGAGTTGATGAGGTGCGCCCCGCCCCACGCCGGGACGGCGTCGTCCTGCCGGCTCGGGTTCGGCCAGTCACCGAAGGCCAGCGCACCCATCGAGCCGCCGGTGCCGCTCGTGCGGGCGGTACCCGGAGCGGCCGGTGCGTCCGTCCGGCCCGACCCGGAGGCCGACGTGGCGGGCTTGGTGGCCTTCGGCGTGGTCCGGGCCAGTGTCACGGGCACCGGGGTATTCGCGAGGGCGGCCGGTGTCTTCGCGCCGGTCACCGTGGCGGTGATGCCGCTGCCGGTCACCGGGTAGCCGATCGAGACGACCGAGCGGTCGCCGGAGGCGGCGAGCTTCCGGCGGATCTCGTCGGCGGCCCGGCCCAGCTCCTCGGCGGAGTGCGCGGCGGGGCGTACCACGACCGGCACCTTGGCCGACTCCTGGTCGATCGTCTTGCGGCTGGACGGCGGCACCGGACCCTTCCAGTAGACGGTCACCGTGCCGTCGCGCAACGCCACCCCGGCGAAGCCGGGCGCCTTGGCGGCCTTGGCCGCCGTACGAATCCGTAGCGCCGCCTTCACCAGCGGCTCCTCGCTGGCCATCCGCGCCCGTTGGGCGGGCGTGACGGAGTGCTCGCCGGAGCCCGACGCGGCCGTGGTCGTCGGCGCGGACGGTGGCGGGGCGGCCGCGTGCCGCTGCTCGGCGTGTACCGACGCCGGCTGGACGGCGAGGATGGTGGCGGCGAGGCACGCCGCCGTCAACCATCGTCTTGTTCCTATCCGCTGCTTCAACTGATCCCCTCTGGTCGAGATCGGTCGCGCCGCGACGGGAGGTGCCGACGGCGCTACCAGTGAGGGGCAGCATCACCGGGGCGCTCACCGCGGAATCACGGTCGGCACATCGCCGGACCACTGTCGCGCAGCCGATCGCCCGGGGGGTACGACGACGGACCGGGCGGCGCAGAGTCGCGCCGCCCGGTCCCGTGTTCCGGCTACCGGCTCAGTACCGGCCGGTCGTCCAGACCGTGGGGCCGGCCG
Source organism: Micromonospora musae (assembly GCF_003626545.1). Lineage (NCBI taxonomy): Bacteria > Bacillati > Actinomycetota > Actinomycetes > Micromonosporales > Micromonosporaceae > Micromonospora > Micromonospora musae. The sequence continues at coordinate 142,960 of NZ_RAZS01000013.1, read as the reverse complement.
AGGCCCGCGCCTCGGCGAGCAGGTTCGCGTCGTTGACCATCTGCGAGTAGTAGGCGCCCTTGAAGCCGTTGTACTCGACGCGGAGCCGGCCGTCGGGGTAGTAGCTCCGGATGTACGGGTAGTAGTAGTCGCTGGGGACCCGCGTCCAGGCCGTACGGCAGATCGGGCTGTAGCGCAGCTCCAACGTGATGCCGGCGCTGGTGTTGACCCGCGCGGTGATCGCGTCCGCCGAGCAGGTGGTGATCCGGCCCGAGTAGTAGATCGCGTAGACGGAGGGGTCCTTGCCGTCGCAGCTCGAGCCGCAGCCCGAGTTGGCCGCGATGGTGAAGGGGTTCGCGGCGGTGCCGAGGGCAGCGGCGGTCGCCGCCTGTGCCGGGGTGGCGACCGCCAGGGCGGCCAGCGTGGCCAGCCCGGCGACGATGGTTCGGATACGTGCTCTCATTGCGTGGTTCCTCCTGCTCCGCGGGCCCGTCCTGCTGCCGGCCCGTTCGTCGCGTGAAGCCTCACACCACCCGGCACCGTGTCACCACGGCCGGATCACCGCACCGTCACCGCGTGGGCAGCCCGGTCGGCAGGCTCGTCGGCAGCCCGCTGGGCAGGTTCGTGGGTAGCCCGGTGGGCAGGTTGGTGGGTAGCCCGCTGGGCAGGTTCGTCGGTAGCCCGGTGGGCAGGCTCGTGGGCAGCCCCGGCTCGTCCGACTGCGTCGGCTGCGGCTGGGATGCGGACCCCGGCTCCCCCGGTGAGAGCCGGTAGACCACCGCGTCGCCCATCTCCTCCCGGGTGATGCCGAGGGAGTCCACGGGCAGGTCGACGGAGATCTCCCACGGGGTGCCGGCGAGCTGGTCGCGCAGCAGCACCACGTTGCGTACGCCCAGCGTGCGCAGGTAGTCGATGCTGGTCTGGTCGGGGAACGACTGGGTCACCCGCCGGACGTCGTCCAGCTGGCGGGGAGTGAAGCCGCTGCCGCCGTTCACGACGTCCTGGAAGTGTGAGGTGGACCAGAGCATCACGTGCTGGTCGAGGCTCTGGTTGCTCGGCAGGACCAGCATCGGACCGTCGACCAGGCGCAGGGCGGTCGGCTGGGCCGGGGCCACCGGATGCGGCGTGGTGTTCAGCCCCTCGACCGCCACCAGCAGCAGCGGCAGCACGGCGGCCAGCCGCAGCCACGGGCCCGGCCAGGAGGGGATCCGCTGCCGGGCCAGCTCGTACACCCGGTCGGTGAAGGCCGTGACCGCGCCCGCCGCCAGCAGGCAGAGCAGCAGCGTGACCCAGAGCATCAGCCGACCCGGCGTACGCAGGCCGTTCCAGCCGGGCAGGTGCTCGAAGAGCGGCACGTACGTCCAGGTGCCGCCGAAGAAGCGGGTGCCCATGGCGAGCACCATCGTGCCCACCACCCCGGCGAGCAGCAGCAGGCGCTGCCGCAGCTTCCAGACCGAGAAGAGGAGGCCACCGGCGGCCAGGGCGTAGAGCACGAACCCGGGCAGCAGCGTCATCTCCGGATGCCAGGGCAGCGCCGCCCGCGCGCCCTCGTGCAACCCACCCCAGATCCGAGACTCCGCCGGTGCGGTGACGAACCCGGAGGCGGGCGGGGAGAAGAGGCCGATGTCGCCGACCGAACGCTCGGCGTTCGGGTGCAGCTCGGTCACCTTGAAGTACGGGATTGCCATCAGCAGGCCGACACCGGCGAAGAGCGCCCCGCCGACCAGGTTGGCCACGAGCAGCCGGATCCCGAACGGCCGCCGTACCGCCCAGAACCAGGTCCGCCGGACGTACCAGGTGACGACCGCGACGAGCACCGCACCGCCGAGGAAGTACGCGAACGGCAGGCCGATGCCGAAGCCGAGGCTCAGTTGCCAGGCGGCCACCAGCCAGCCGGCGTAGACCCAGCCGTCGTGCCGTAGCTCGGGCCGGTAGCCGTGCCGCAGCGACCAGCCGTGGCCCCGGGCCAGCATGGCGAGCGCCAGCGGGATACCTCCGTTGGAGAGCACGTGCAGGTGCCCGGCCTGGGAGAGCAGCCACGGGGCGTACGCGAAGGCCACACCGGCCACCGCCGCGCCCATGCGCCCCGAGCCGAGCTGCCGCGCCAGCGCGTACGCCCCGAACGTGGCGAGCGCGTGCGCCAGCACGAACATGATGTTGTAGCGGAGGACGGCGGCCTCGGGGCCCGTACCGATCATGCCCGCCGGGGCGTAGCCGAGCAGGGTGTCGGAGAACGCGAAGCTCCACAGCTCCGGGAAGAAGCTGTTCGACTGCCACAGCTGGGCCGGGTTGGCCAGCAGGATGTGCCCGGACCAGGCCATCTGCCAGGCCTGCAGGCTCGGATCCCAGGTGTCCTGCGGCATCGTGTAGAGCGGATAGCGCAGCGTCGGCCAGGTCATCAGCACCGCGAGGGCGAGCGACCCGAGCGCCGCCAGGGTCCACTCGTGAATCAGGAACCGACCGACCGCGCGGGCCATCCGGCGGGGACGACCGGGGGTCGCCTCGGGAGCCGGGCCGAAGGCGGTCCACGGGTCCTTGGCCTCCACGGCCGTGTCGCCCGTCTTCTTCTCGCCCGCCTTCTGCTCCGCGTCCGCGGCGGCGTCCTTTCCGGACGGCCGGTCGCCCGAGCTGCCCCCGGCACCGGGGTCGAGCTCCGTTTTCGTCTGCTCACCGTCGCCGGCCCCGCCGGAGCTGCCGCTCTTCCCGTTGCCGGCCGTACCGTTCGCGCCGGTTTTGGCGTCGGCCGCCGTGCCGCTCGCGCTGCTCTTGGCGTCGGCTGCGGTGCCGTTCGCGCCGCTCTTCTTCTCGGCCGCGGTGCCGCTCGCGCTGCTCTTGGCGTCGGCCGCCGTGCTGGCTCCGCCGGTTCCGCGCTCCGCGCCGTTGCCGTCGGCGGCGGGCTCCGGGTGAGCGGTGGTCGTCGGGTGGGTCCGGCCGGCGCCGTCGGCGATCCGGTCATCGCTACCGGATGTGCCCGCGCGGCCCTTGCTCCCCCCGTCCTCGACCGTCGGGTGCGGTGCCGGTCCGCTGGTGGGTCGCTGGCTGTCGCCGGCCGGCGCGGGGGCGCCACCGGTCTCCGACTGTCCGGTCGTCATGCCGCAGGGCGCTCCGTCCCGAGCTGCTCACGAAGGAAGGCGATGTCGTCGGCCTGGCCGTCGACGCCGCCGGGGGTCTCGACGACCACCGGCGCCCCGGCCGCCCGGATCACCGCCACCACGAGGTCGGGGTCGATGGTGCCGCCCCCGAGGTTGTCGTGCCGGTCCTGCCCGGAGCCGAAGCCCCCCTTGGAGTTGTTGGCGTGCACCAGGTCGATCCGCCCGGTGATCGCCTTGACCCGGTCGACCAGGCCCAGCAGCTCCTCGCCGCCGGCGTGGGCGTGGCAGGTGTCCAGGCAGAAGCCCACTTCGTACTCACCGACGGCGTCCCAGAGCCGGGCGAGCGCGTCGAGCCGCCGCGCGCAGGCGTTCTCACCGCCGGCCGTGTTCTCGATCAGCACCGGCACCTCGAATCCGCCCGAGTCCGCGGCGTACGCGAAGGTCTTGCGCCAGTTGTCGAAGCCGACCGCCAGGTCGTCGCCGGCGTTGACGTGCCCGCCGTGCACGACGAGCCCCTTCGCGCCGACCGTGGCGGCGGCGCCGGCGTGGGCGAGCAGCAGCTTGCGGCTGGGGATCCGGATCCGGTTGTTGAGGGTCGCGACGTTGATGACGTACGGCGCGTGCACGTAGACGTCGACCTCGGCGTCGCGTAGCTGTGCGGCGTCCTCTCGGGGCATGGGGGCCTTCCATCCCTGGGGGTCCGAGAGGAAGAACTGCACGGCGTCGGCTTCTCGGGCGGACGCCTCCGCGAGCGGGTCTGTCGAATCGACGTGGGCTCCGATACGCATGAAGGCGAGCCTACGTCGAGGCTCCGACGCGGGGAATCACGGCGGGACCGAGTCGCTGCCGGACGTCGTCACCCGCGGACCCGGCGGTCGTTGATGAGGTGGGAGGGAAGTTCGTGATCCGCTGCCCTGACTCGTCGGCGTCGCCGCTGTCGTAGATCGGGACCACGGCCGTCCGCCTTCCCTGATGCGGGGCTCCCTCGCCGCGCGGCCCGGCGTGGCGAGGGTCTGCCCGGCCAGGCCGGGAAGCACCGGAATTTTCGCGAGAAATTACGCCAATCCCCCAACAAGTGACGAGAGCCGTTGTATCGTCAGGTAACAACACGATAAAGCTCCGCGGGGCGTCTCCGGTCCAACCTCATCGGTGTGGTCGTTCCTCCCCAGGTCCCACCCAAGGAATGCGGACGGGACGCCCCGCGGCCTCTTCGACGGGGGTCCGCTGCCAGCCTGGTGCTCGGCGCGGGCCCCCGTCGCCGTCTGCCCGTCGGCGTCTGCCCCGCCGCCGTCTGCCCCGACCGGCGCGCTCCGTCGTCGAGCCGGGGCTGTGGGCCGGCGGCGACTCGCGCCCAGCCCAGCGGACGGCCGCCCGGGCATGATCGTCCAGACCGGGTATCCTGGTCCGGTTGTCCGCGTCCGGGCGGGTTCCCCCGACTCCGGCGCGGTCCACGACGCACGACCTCCTGCCACGGAAGGACCGTGGCCGCTTAGCCCACAGGAGGTGAGCACGTCTTGCGTCATTACGAGATCATGGTGATCCTCGACTCCAGCCTCGAGGAGCGCACCGTCGCCCCGTCGCTCGACACGTACCTGAACGTGATCCGGACCGCGGGTGGCTCGGTGGAGAAGACCGACGTGTGGGGCCGCCGGCGCCTCGCGTACGAGATCAACAAGAAGGCCGAGGGCATCTACGCCGTCATCGACCTGCAGGCGACGCCTGCGGCGGTGGCTGAGCTGGACCGTCAGCTGCGACTCAACGAGTCCGTGCTGCGTACCAAGGTCATTCGGCCGGAAATGCGCTGAGCGTATCCAACCCGGTTCGCCCGGATCAGCCTCATCCACGCTGTCGTACGGCTCTGGGAGCCTGTACGGCGAGACGATGAGTGCGCGAGGAGATGGTCATGGCAGGAGACACCACCATCACGGTCATCGGCAATCTGACCGATGACCCCGAGTTGCGGTTCACCCCCTCCGGGGCTGCGGTCGCCAAGTTCCGCGTCGCCTCGACGCCCCGGTTCATGGATCGGGCGTCCGGCGAGTGGAAGGACGGCGAGCCGCTGTTCCTCGCATGCACCGTCTGGCGCCAGGCCGCCGAGCACGTCGCCGAGTCGCTCCAGCGGGGCGCCCGGGTGATCGTGTCGGGCCGGTTGCGGCAGCGGTCCTACGAGACCCGCGAGGGCGAGAAGCGCACCGTCATCGAGCTCGAGGTCGACGAGATCGGCCCGTCGCTGCGCTACGCCACGGCGAAGGTGCAGAAGATGGCCCGCTCCGGCGGCAGCGGCGGCGGCTTCGGTGGTGGCGGTGGTGGCGGCCAGGGTGGCGGCGGAGGCAACTTCGACGACCCCTGGGCTTCGGCCGCGCCCGCCCCCTCGCGTTCCGGTTCGGGCGGCGGATCTTTTGACGAGGAGCCCCCGTTCTAATGGCGCCGAGCGCCCGTGATCGCAAACCAGGAGCAAGAGCAATGGCCAAGGCTGCGGCACTTCGCAAGCCGAAGAAGAAGGTGAACCCGCTCGACAAGGACGGGATCACCTACATCGACTACAAGGACACCGCGCTGCTGCGGAAGTTCATCTCCGACCGCGGCAAGATCCGCGCTCGGCGGGTGACCGGCGTGACCTCGCAGCAGCAGCGGCAGATCGCCCGTGCGGTCAAGAACGCCCGTGAGATGGCGCTCCTGCCGTACACGGCCACCACCCGCTGAGAGGAGGCGCCGAAATGAAGATCATCCTTACCCAGGAGGTTTCCGGCCTCGGTGCCCCTGGCGACATCGTCGAGGTGAAGAACGGCTTCGGCCGTAACTACCTGCTGCCGCAGGGCTTCGCGATCGCCTGGACCAAGGGCGCGGAGAAGCAGGTCAGCCTGATCAAGCGGGCCCGTTCGGCCCGCGAGATCCGCGACCTCGGCCACGCCAACGAGGTCAAGGGCCAGCTCGAAGGCCTGAAGGTGAGCCTCAAGGCCCGTGCCGGCGACGGCGGACGGCTCTTCGGCTCGGTCACCCCGGCCGAGATCGTCGATGCGGTCAAGGCCGCCGGCGGCCCGGCTCTCGACCGGCGTCGCCTGGAGGTGCCCGGTCACATCAAGTCGACCGGCGCCTACCCGGTGCGGATCAAGCTGCACCCGGAGGTCACGGCCTCGTTCAACCTGAACGTCGTCGCGTCCTGAAGCATCACGCACCACCCGGAGCCCGCACCGATCGCTCGGTGCGGGCTCCGGCCTTTTCCGAGCAGATCGCAGCGCGACTCCGGTAGGGCGCGCGGCGGCGGGTCCAGCCCGGCCGGTCAGCCGATCGGCTGACCCGTCACGACGCTGATCAACACCGTCGACAGGCCGCCGCCGACCACCGCCGAGGCGAGCGCGATCGTCGTGGAGCGCCACGTCGTTCCGACCTTGCGCAGCAGGGCCGCGACCACGAGGCTGCTGGCCAGCGCCACCCCGAAGCGGGGCGCGCCGGCGAGTAGCGAGCCGAGCGCGTGAGCCCGGTCCGAATCGCAGCCTCCACCGGTGATGTCGGTGACGCAGCCCGCCGGTGGCCGCGCGTCGAGGGTCAGCAACCACGCGAGGACCAGAACGGCCGGAATCAGGTAACACGCCGCGGTGTAGAGCAGCGAGCGGAGCGTTCCACCCGGATCCGGGTCGAGCAGATCGTCCTCGAGACGCCGCGTCCAGGTGCGCGACGACCCGACCGGGTCGACTTGCCGGCGCGGCGGCGTGCGGCCCGTGCCCCGGGGCGCGCCGATGGGGTCGGTGCGCCGCCGACTCGGCCCGTACGCACCCGGCGCGCTTCGCGGCCGCGGCGTCGAATACGCCACCACGGGTGAGCGCGGCGCGGACGCCGCCGGATCCGTCCAGCGCGGGTCGTCACCCGCCAGTCGGGTACCCGCCCAGAAACCCTCGTCCTCGCCGGACCCGCCCGGACCCTCCTCGGCGGCGACCCGTCGGGAGCGCGGCGGCTCCGTGCGGTCCCACCCGCCCGCCTCCCGGTCCCACCCGGCCCCGTGCCGGTCCCACTCGCCGGTGTGGTCCGGCTCCGCCCAGCGGCCGGTGAGCTCCGACCGCTCCCACTGGCCGGTGTCGTCCCACCGGTCGACGCCGCCCACCGTCGGCCAGACGTGCACCCCCGAGGCGTCCCACGGCTCCGTCTCGACCGCCTTCGGCGTCGGCTGCGGCCCGGACGCGTCCCACGTATCCACCGCCGGTGGATACGTCGGTTCGGTCTGGTCGGCCCGCCGCGCCGTCGTCGGCTCCCACGGGTCGACGGCGGGCCGAGGCTCCTCCTCCGCCGCCCGCCTGGCCCGCCGGGTGGGCCGCGCCCGCTCCGCGGGAGCGGCCGGCTCCTCCGACTCCCCGCCTCCCGACCAGATCACCTGAGGCCGCCCGGCGGACGACCGTCGAGGTCGGCGCGACGCGATCGGGCCGGAGGTCGGCCCGTCCTGCGCCGGGTCGGCTCGCCGGCTACCCACATACCCCTGGTCCTGGGGGCGGTCGAGCGTCCACTCCGCGGTGTGGTCGGAGACCGAGCCGGTGGGGGTCGATGACCTCTCCCGCCGGCTGCCGGTGCTGTCGACGGCGCGCCGACCCCCGCCGGAGTTCGGCCGAACGGCCTCGTCATCGTCGTCGGGCGCGGCGTGCCGTCCACCGCCGTCGGCCCGGCGAATCCCGGAATCGACAGCCCAGCCCGGCAGGTAGGCGTCGACGGGCTCGTCCTGCCCCCGGTCGCGTGGCCGACGACGACTCGGCGTCTGCCCGCGCGCGTCGGAGCGGTAGGGGGCGACCGGGTCGGGCGCCACGCTCTCGTCCCATGAGGCGATCGGTTCACGCGCGCGCGGGCGGCTCTCCCCGCGTCCCCAGTCCCGGTAACTCACGGCCGGAGCGTGACCCTTCTCAACCGTTGGCGCAATGCGCTGCGCAGGTGTAGCCATCCGGTGGAGATAGTACGGGACGGAGGACGGCCCGATCTGACCGAAAACTTGTCATCCACAGGCTGGGGATCGCGTAATCCCAGCTCAACGCGGGTGTCATGGCGAATTCCCCAACGGTTGTCCACAGCCTGTGCACACCCTGCGCACATGTCCGCCCACCGGCGTCCACAGGTTGTCCCGAGGCTCGTCCACCGCCGGTGTTGAGTCGCTGACCTCGGGTTCCGTATGGTTGGCCCCCGACCGTCCGCGCGATGACCCCCGATCGCGCCGGGTCCGGTCGACAGGAGTGTCGCACCCGGAGGGAAAAGCCGGGGCGAGGATCCGACGCAGCGGAGGGGGGACCGTGTCGGTCACCGACGACATGCGGGCGGAGTCGCGCGCCGGAGGGCAACCTCAGGTGCCTGCCCAGCAGAGCGGTCAGTTCGAACGCACCCCGCCCCAGGACATAGCGGCCGAGCAGTGCGTCATCGGCGGCATGCTGCTCTCCAAGGACGCCATCGCCGACGTCGTCGAGATCCTCAAGACCAACGACTTCTACCGGCCGGTGCACGCCACCATCTTCGACGCCATCCTCGACATCTACGGCCGGGGCGAGCCGGCCGACGGGATCACCGTGGCCGCCGCGCTGGCCGACTCGGGTGATCTCGCCCGTATCGGCGGTGCCCCGTACCTGCACACCTGCATGGCGGCCGTCCCGACCGCGGCGAACGCCGCCTACTACGCCCGCATCGTGAGCGAGCGGGCGGTGCTGCGCCGGCTGGTCGAGGCCGGCACCAAGATCGTGCAGCTCGGCTACGGCACCGCCCAGGGCGGGAGCCGCGAGGTCGACGACATCGTCGACCTCGCCCAGCAGGCGGTCTACGACGTCACCGAGCGCCGGGTCACCGAGGACTTCGCCGTCCTGGCCGACATGCTCCAGCCGACCCTGGACGAGATCGAGGCGGTCGGCGCGCAGGGCGGCGTGATGACCGGCGTGCCGACCGGCTTCACCGATCTGGACCGACTGCTCAACGGCCTGCACGGCGGGCAATTGATCATCGTGGCCGGGCGACCTGGTCTGGGGAAGGCCCTCGCACTCGACACCCCGCTTCCAACCCCCGAGGGCTGGACCACCATGGGCGAGGTGGAGGCAGGCGACGAACTACTGGCGGCGGACGGCAGCCCTACCACGGTCACACACGCCTTCGACGTCATGTACGACCGCCCCTGCTACGAGGTCGAGTTCAGCGACGGCACGGTGATCGTGGCGGACGCGGAACACCTGTGGAAGACCACGACCCGGGCGAGCCGCCGGCAGGGCCCGGAGCATCCGAGCCGGCACTGGGCCGAGTCCTCGTTGACCAAGGTACGGACGGCGCACGCCACACTCGTCGGCGACGGGAACGAGCCGATCACCCTGGCCCGGGTGCTTGAGCACGTCGGTCCGGAGTTTCGGCACACCCTGCACACCGTCGCCCGCGAGGTCGGCTCGACGGCACGGATCAGCCGTCCCGTTGTCAGGGCGGGCCAGCAGCGCAACTGGACAGCGCCGGGATACCCGGCCCGGCCGCTGCTGACCGCGCTGCTGGAACGCGTCCAGCGCCCGGTCAACGCGGGCAACCGAGCCCGCCACGAGAGCGTGGTCACCACCGCTGAGATCGCTGCGACGCTGCGTACCGCTACCGCAGACCGACGGCTCAATCACGCCGTGAGCAACTGCGGGCCGCTACGCCTGCCGGAGCGCGACCTGCCGATATCGCCGTACACGCTGGGGGTCTGGCTCGGCGACGGACACGCCGACGCGAGCCGTTTCACTACCGCCGATGCCGAGATGCTCGCGCACGTGGAGGCGGACGGGTATGTCATCCGCCCCAGTGGCCCGATGGTCTACACCATCCTGCTGCCCGACCCGCCCACCTCGCTGAGGGCCGGAAGCTGCGTTGACTGCGGCCAGTCCACCCGAGCTTTGCGTGAGAACGCGACGACGCGGCGGTGCGCCGGCTGTCACAAGCGGAACGGATCGTTCCTCGGCCTGCTTCGACAGGCCGGTGTCACGGATGACAAGCACATTCCCAGTACGTACCTGCGCGCCTCGGAGGCACAACGACGAGCGCTGCTCGCCGGGCTGATGGACACCGACGGAACGGTCGCTCCTGCCGGGAACCTTCAGTACACCTCCACCTCGAAGCGGCTTGCCGAGGACGTACGCGAACTGGTGGTCGGTCTCGGTTACCGCTGCACGGTCAACACGAAGTCCGTGCGTGGACGCACTGAGGCCTCCTCCACGGCATACACCCTGAACTTCTCCACCCCGGATCCGATCTTCCGTTTGGCGCGGAAGCGGGCGGCACACGAAGCGCGCCGGCGAACGGTCTCCGACGTCCGCACGACATCGCGGTTCATCGTCGACGTCAGGCCGGTTCCGAGCGTGCCGGTCCGGTGCGTCACCGTTGACAATCCCGAGCATCTCTACCTCGCCAGCAGAGCAATGATTCCCACCCACAACAGCACGGCCAGCATGGATTTTGCCCGGAATGCGGCGATCCGCGCCAACCAGGCGTCCGCCATCTTCTCGCTGGAGATGAGCAAGGTCGAGATCGTCATGCGGCTGCTCTCGGCCGAGGCGCGCGTCCCGCTGCACGTACTGCGCAGTGGCCAGCTCTCCGACGACGACTGGACCAAGCTGGCCCGCTGCATGGGTGAGATCAGCGAGGCCCCGCTCTTCGTCGACGACACGCCGAGCATGAACCTCATGGAGATCCGAGCCAAGGCGCGCCGGCTCAAGCAGCGGCACGACCTCAAGCTGATCGTCGTCGACTATCTCCAGCTGATGACCTCACCGAAGCGCACCGAGAGCCGCCAGCAGGAGGTCGCGGACCTCTCCCGTGGCCTGAAGCTGCTGGCCAAGGAGGTCGAGTGCCCGGTGATCGCGGTCAGCCAGCTGAACCGTGGCCCGGAGCAGCGTACGGACAAGCGGCCCCAGCTGTCCGATCTTCGTGAATCGGGCTCGATCGAGCAGGATGCTGACGTCGTCATCCTGCTGCACCGCGACGACTACTACGACAAGGAGTCGCCTCGGGCCGGTGAGGCGGACTTCATCGTCGCCAAGCATCGAAACGGGCCGACTGACACGGTGACCGTCGCGGCCCAGCTGCACCTGTCCCGCTTCGTCGACATGGCGATCGTCTGAGAGCCGGCTCCGTCGACCTCAGCCGAGCAGCGGAGAGCACCGCGGCGCAACACGAGGCGTTGGCGGAGGCGTACCAGGGCACCACTGCTCATCGGGTCGGCCTCGCACGGAGGCCGCTAATCCGCTGGTCACGACCGGACGGCCGGCCCTCGGCACTCGCCGGGCCGGCCGTCCGCTCGTGTGGCGACCTCAGCCGAAGAAGTCGTCGAGGAAGCTCTTGTGCTTCTTCTTCCGGTAGTGGCCGTGGTAGCCGTGGTGCTGCTGCCCGTGGCCGTACGCCGGGGCCGGCGGGTAGCCGTGCGCCGGCGGTGGCGGCGGCACTGCGCCGTAGCCGGGCTGGTGCGGGGCGGGGGCCGGGGGCGGCGGGTAACCGGCCGGCTGGTGGGCCGGTTGATGGGCCGGCTGGCCGTGGGCAGCCGAGCCGGCCTGCTGGTTGCTCCAGTTCGCCTCCGCCGCGAACAGGTTTTCCAGCTCGCCCCGGTCGAGGAAGATTCCCCGACACTCGCCGCACTGGTCGATGACGACGCCGCTGCGTTCGTACTGGCGCATTTCTCCGTGGCACTTGGGACAGGTGAGACTCATCACCCGAAGGTACCCGGTCGGGTCACGCAGTTGCCGTCAACGCCTGCACGACTTCTTCGTCGTCCACCTCGTGGAAGTCCTCGTAGTAGGCGCTGACCGCGATGAACTCCGGCGGGCACTGTACGCAGACGACCTGGTCCGCCTCGGCCGAGAGCGTCTCCTTCGCCTCCCGTGAGCCGACGGGTATCGCGACCACCACCCGCCGGGCACCGAGCCGGCGGGCCACCTCGACGGCCGCGCGGGCCGTGGCGCCGGTGGCCAGGCCGTCGTCGACGATCACGGCCGTGCGGCCGGTGAGGTCCAACGGTGACCGCCCGGCGCGGTAGAGCTCGTCGCGGCGCTCCAGCTCGGCCTGTTCGCGACGGTTGGTGTCGGCGATGTCGTCTTCGCTGAGCTGGTTGGCCACATGCTCGTTGAGCACCTGCACGCCGCCCGGACCGAGCGCTCCGAATGCGACCTCGCGGGCCCAGGGCATGCCGAGTTTCCGGATGACCAGCACGTCCAGGGGCGCGCCGATCCGCTCGGCGACCACCTGCGCCACCGGCACTCCGCCGCGTACGAGGCCGAGGACGATGACGCCCGATTCGCCGGCCAGCCCGGTGAGTTCGTCGGCGAGCGTCCGACCCGCCTCGGCGCGGTCGCGGTAGGTCGTCATGACTCAGGTCTACGCCCTGCCGCGCTCCATCGCCTGCCAGTTGACGGAAAGAGCCGGGTTCGCGTCCGCGCGGTCCGGGTCCCGCACGGCGGCCGCCCAGGCGAGCAGTGCGATCGGGTAGAGCAGGTACCCGAACCGGGTCGACGGCATGAGCGCGATCGCGGCGAGCAGCCCGTACCCGCAGACGAGCGCGGCGGCGAAGGCGGTGCGCGGCGGCCGGCGGAAGAGCCACCCGGCGATCGCCGCCCCGGCGGCGACGAGCAGGCCGGCGGCGATCAGCCGGCCGCCGGGCAGCCCGCTCGCGATCAGGTGACCGGGGAAGGGCGACTGTGCGGGGCTGGTGACCAGGCCGTGCCCGAGGGGGAAGCGGAGCACGTTCTCGACGAGGGCGTCCCGGTCGACCAGCAGGGCGGGCAGCAGGGCCGCGACGGGCAGCCCGATCGCCCCGGCGGCCACCCGGAGGCCGGCCCGGCGGGTCGCGCCCCAGATGATGAGGACGAGGGCGACCGGCCAGGCGAAGAGCTTGAGCGCACCGGCCAGGCCGACGGCGAGGCCGGACCATCCGGCCCGCCCGGTGGCGGCGAGCGAGAGGGCGAGCAGACAGAGGGCGAGGACGGGAAGGTCGTCGCCGCCGGTGGCCAGGGTCAGGGCGCAGATCGGCAGCACGGTGGCGGCCTGCACGCCGCGGAGCAGATCGGCGGCGTGACCGATGGCCGGGCGACCGGCGGGGCCGGTGCCGGCACGGCGCAGGACTGCGACGGCGAGGACGAGGGCGACCGCGGTGCCGACCGCGAACCAGACCCGGGCGTCGGTCCACCAGCCGGCGGCGGCCGCTCGGGGCAGTCCGAAGAGTGCCATGCCCGGTTGGTAGGGGGTGTAGCCGAGCAGTCGTTCGTCGGCGGGCAGGGCGGCTATGGCGTCGTGGCCGAGGTACGGGGTGCCGTGCTCGACGAGCCGGGCGCCGGCCTGCTCGACGACGAGGACCTCCTCCTGCGCCCGGTCGGTGCGTCCGGCGGCACGTTCGGCGCTCTGCCGGGCCAGCGGTAGCAGGGTGGTCGTCGCCCACGCGAAGGCGGTGATCGCCCAGCGGGCCGACAGGCCGGTCAGTGCGGAGTCGGGTCGGCGGTGCCGGAGCAGCAGCTGGACGGTGACGGCCAGCGCTGCGACGAGGTAGCCGACGGCCGCGGTGCCACCCCAGGCGCGGTGCGGCAGCAGCGTCGAGGTGACCGCGGTGATCGCGGCGAAGACGGCCGACACGGCGTAGAGCGCGAGGTCGAGCGGGAGCCCGCCTCCGGCGGAGCTGAGGGCGTGCCAGCCACGGGGGCGGGGAGTCGGGGCTGCGGCGGTCACGCGGGCAAGTGTGGCAGACGGTCGACGTACCGGCTCGGGTCGCGCGTCGAGGTGGCCGGGGGTTGGGCCACCGGTTGGTCAGGCGGGCTGGTGCGGGAGCCGGTCCCGGCCGCGTCCACCGGTGCGGCGGCTGAGGCGGATCACCGCGCCGGCGTCGTGCAGCGGCGGTGCCAGCAGGCCGGGGCCGCCGCCGGCGCCGCGCTGCAGCGCGGCCAGGAGCATGCCGGCGGGCATCGGCCGGGCGAAGAGGTGACCCTGGCCCGCAGCACAGCCGAGCTGCCAGAGGGCCCGGCGTTGCAGTTCGCTCTCCACTCCCTCGGCCACCACGGTCAGGTCGAGGCTGCGGCCGAGATCCAGGGTGGAGCGGATGACCGCGGCGGCCTCGGCCGAGTTCTCCATGGCGGTCACGAAGCTCTTGTCGATCTTCAGCTCATGCACGGGGATTCGGGAGAGCAGACTCAGCGAGGAGTAGCCGGTGCCGAAGTCGTCCAGAGCAAGTCGTACGCCCTCGTCGCGGAGCCGGCTGAGCACCCGGTCGACCACGTCGAGCTGGCTGAGGGTGAGGGTCTCGGTCAGCTCCAGCACCAGCTGGTCCGGGGGGAGGTCGTGGGCGCGCAGCCGGGCCAGCACCGAGCCGGGGAAACGCGCGTCGAGCAGGCTGCGGGGGGAGACGTTCACCGCGATCGGTACGTCGAAGCCGGCCTCCCGCCAGGTCTTCGCGGCGATGAGGGCCTGGTCGAGGATCGCCTCGGCGAAGGCCGGCAGCAGCCCGGAGCGCTCGACGGCCTCCAGGAAGCGCAGCGGGTCGATCAGCCCGTGCGTGGGGTGGTGCCAGCGGGCGAGCGCCTCGGCGCTGGTGATCTCGCCGGAGGCCAGGTCGACGATGGGCTGGAAGTTGACGGTGAACTCGTGGTCGGCGACCGCACGGGGCAACTCTCCGCCGAGGGTGAGCCGGTTGAGGTCGGCGGTGTCCCGGGTCGGCGCGTAGGTGGAGATCCGTTGGCCGGCCCGCTTGGCCTGGTACATGGCGACGTCGGCGCGGCGGAGCAGTTCGGGCATCCCACCGGCGGTCGGCGCGGCGGCGATGCCCCCGCTCGCCTCGACGCTGATCCGCATGCCGTCCAGGTCGATCGGTTCGTGCAGGGCGGCGAGCAGTGTCTCCGCCCGGTGCGCGGCGATCGCCGGCGCCGGCAGGCCGCGCAGCAGCACGGCGAACTCGTCGCCGCCGAGCCGCGCCACCAGCTCGTCGCCCTGGGCGGCGCCGCGCAGCCGCTCGGCCACCTGGACGAGCACCTGGTCGCCGGCGGCGTGCCCCAGGGTGTCGTTGATCTCCTTGAAGTGGTTGAGGTCGATCAGCATCAGGGCGGTCACGCCGTCGGCGTGCTTCGTGCTGAGCTGCTCGGTGCCCTGTTCGAGAAGCTGCCGCCGGTTGGCCAGCCCGGTCAGTGCGTCGTGGCTGGCGGCGTACGCGTGCTCGTCGGCGACGCGGGCGAGCTGCGCGTACGCCTGGGCGTTGCGTACGGCGGTGCAGAGCGCCGACGCGAAGGTGCGGAGGGTGTACTGCTCCCGTTCGGAGAGCTGCACCGGCCCGCGGAACCGCAGCCGGAGCACGCCGACGTCGGCGGTGCGATCGTGCCCCTCCAGCGCGGCCGGCACCACCGTCCCGTCGACCGGGGTGGGCTCGCCGGCCCGCCCGTCGTAGGCGATGACGCCGTCGGCGCCGCCGCGTACCGTCCGGTCACCCTCGCGCAGTTCGATCTCCACCTCGTCCGCGGAGAAGAGTTCGGCGGCCTGGGTGACCGCGGTGGTGAGGACGTTGTCGAGGTCGATCACGTTGAGGGCGTCGGTGGCCCGGGCGAGGCGTTGCCAGGCCTGCTGTTCGGTCCGGGCGCGGATCCGGGCGGAGTAGGTGAGGTGCAGGCTGAGCACCAACGGCGGCACGGCGAGCAGGAACCGGGGGGAGGCTTGCAGGATGAGCAGGGTGCAGACGGCGACCAGGAAGCGTACGGCGAAGCCGCCGAGCCGTAGGTCGAGGTTGCTGCGGAAGTTGCGGGCGATCTTCGTGCCCGAGGCGAGCGCGATGACGGGGATCGCCAGGAGGTCGTCCAGCAGCGCCGCGACCAGGTAGGCGCCGGCCAGCGGCAGCACCCACCGCCAGTCGCCGGACGGTGACGGCCAGCCCAGCGCCGTCAGGGTCGTGCCGGCGCCCCAGGCGACGATGACGTTCTTGCCGACGCCGAAGGCCACCTTGATCGGCGAGAGGCGCAGTGACGCCAGGGCGATGCCGACCACGGTGCAGAGCACCACCCACGGCAGCGGGGCGATGGCGACGCCGATGACGATCGCCGTCTCGTTCCAGCTGATCGAGTGCGTGGTCGACCTGATGCGTACCCGCGCCTTGACCAGGGTGCCGACGGCGATCATGAAGGCGAGCATCACGAGGGTGGCGGCGTCGTTCAGCGATCTCGGTGCGGCGCTCGTCAGGGCGGGCCGCAGTGTGGTGACGACGATGACGGATGCCAGAACGACGACGAGACCGACGAGCAGCATCAGCCGCCGATCGGTCTCATTCTCGCGTCGTGGGGGAAGCGTCATACCACTCCAGGTGACTGCCTCAGCCGTTCGCAGCCTACTCCCGGGGCGCCGGTAAGTCCCGTCCCAGCCTCAGTTCCAGTCGCTGCCGCGCATCGCGTTGCTCCTTTCGTACCGATGCCATTCCGGGACCTTTCCCGTGGAGGTCCTCGTCCCTCTGAAACGGCAGCTTAGGAGCAACTAGAGATGATTAGAAGAAATAAATGTCGGTATGCGCAACATTAGCCAAGAGGAAGAGGGTTTGTGACGGTCTGTCCATCGCGCCTGTGCGGAGCGCTGTCGACCCTTTTCGCTATGCGATTGCTTTGTCGCGCAACGCTGCCGGTGCTGGTCGGTGAGGTGCGGACGTCTTGTCCCAACTGTGGTGAGATGGGCTCGCCGAATCACCGCGAGTTCGGACATCCCGCACGCCCCCGCGGCTGACCTGCGCCGCAGTCGGCCTGAACCACATTTACGTCCTCTCCGCCCCGGCCGCAATCGTGACCCGGAAAGTATCCGGATTCGATGGGCGTTCAGATGAACGCCCATCGAATCCGGATTCCGCGACCGGCGGCACCCGCCACGCGCATGCGTCCGGTGGCGCAACTTTCGCGGCGCACGGTGCACCGGCGCGGCGGGCCTGAGCAGCGGGCCGGGCCCGTGCTGACCGGCAATTCGGTACGGGTCCTCGGTTACGGTCGAGAAACCGGCGGATGAACTGTCGCCCATCCGTTACCGTCGGCCACCTCCCGGCGTCGATCACTTGCTGTTTGCGGCCCGGCCCGAAGCGGGCAGCGCGATTCTCCAGCCGACAGGACGGCGACGCGCGCCCCGAGCGGTCGTACCCGGAAGATAGGCTCGCGGCCGTGACCGAATCCGCGCAGCTCACTCACGTCGACGCCGCCGGTGCGGCGCGCATGGTCGACGTCTCCGCCAAGGCGGTGACCGGGCGCTCGGCGGTCGCCGCCGGCCGGTTGCGGACGACGCCCGAGGTGATCGACCTGCTGCGGCGCGACGGCCTGCCGAAGGGCGACGCGCTGGCCGTGGGGCGCCTCGCCGGCATCATGGGCGCCAAGCGCACCCCCGACCTGATCCCGCTCTGCCATCCGATCGCGCTGCACGCCGTGACCGTCGAGCTGGAGCCCACCACCGACACCGTCGAGATCACCGCCACCGCGCGCACCGCCGACCGGACGGGCGTCGAGATGGAGGCGTTGACCGCGGTGACCGTCGCCGGCCTCGCCCTCATCGACATGGTCAAGGCGGTGGACCCGGCGGCGTCCGTCGAGAGTGTCCGCGTCCTGCGCAAGGAGGGTGGCAAGACCGGCGAGTGGGTCCGCCCCGAGGAGCGGCCGTGATCCGGGGCCGGGTGATCGTGGCCTCGAACCGGGCCGCCGCCGGCGTCTACGCCGACACCAGCGGTCCACTGCTCGTCGCCGGCCTGCGCGAACTGGGCTGCGAGGTCGACGATCCCGTGGTGGTGCCCGACGGCGGGCCGGTCGGCGAGGCGCTGCGCGCCGCGCTCGCCGACGACATCGACGTGGTGCTGACCAGCGGCGGCACCGGCATCACGCCCTCCGACCGGACCCCCGACGTGACCCGCGCGCTGCTCGACTACGAGATTCCCGGAATCGCCGAGGCGATCCGCGCCCACAGCCGGGACCGGGTCCCTACCTCGGCGCTCTCCCGGGGGCTGGCCGGGGTGGCCGGCCGCATGCTGGTGGTCAACCTGCCCGGTTCGACCGGCGGCGCCCGCGACGGCCTGGCCGTGCTCGGCCCGATCCTCGCCCACGCCGTCGACCAGCTGCGCGGCGGCGACCACTGAGCGCACGCCGTGGATCGGCCGCGGCCTCCGACCACACGCCGTCGGCCGGCTGCCCGCGGCGACCAGTGAGCGCGTGCCGCGGCCGGCTGCGTGGCGGCGAAGGGTCGAGCGCGCGCCGTCGACAAGCCGCGCGGTGGCGGCCACCGAGCGGCCCGGCGCGTCGACTGCCCCGGCGCAGCGGCCCCCACCCGGATAGGCTCGGCCGGTGAGCACGGAAACCGCAGCGACGGCGGAGCACGCCGTCGCCTCGCCGCCGGCCGAGTGGGCACAGGCGCGTACCCGGGTGCACGCGGTCGGGCTCGCCGCCGCGCTTCCCGTCGTCGCCCGGCCGCTCGCCGAGACCGACGGACTGACCCTCGCCGAGCCGTTGACCGCGCGTACCGACCTTCCGGCCTTCCCCACCGCCAGCGTGGACGGCTGGGCGGTACGGGGATCCGGGCCGTGGCGGGTCGTCGGTCGGGTGCTGGCCGGCAGCACTCCGCCGGCGCTGACCGAGGACGGCACCACCGTGGAGATCGCCACCGGCGCGATGGTGCCGGAGGGCACCACGGCGCTGCTGCGCATCGAGGAGTCCGAACGGACGTCGGACGCCCGCGTCGTCGGCACCCCCCGCGGCGCGCCGGAGTGGCGGCAGCCGGGTGAGGAGGCGTACGCCGGGGAAGAGCTCCTGCCCGCCGGCACGTCGGTGGACCCGGCGGTGATCGGCCTCGCCGCCTCCTGTGGATACGACACGCTGCCGGTGCGGCGCGCGCCACGCGCCGCGCTGTTGGTCTTCGGCGACGAGCTGTTGACCGCCGGCCCGCCCGCGGCCGGGCAGGTCCGCGACGCGCTGGGGCCGTCGCTGCCGGCCTGGCTGCGCCGGTACGGCTGCGAGATCCGCCCCGCCGACGTGATCGGCCCGGTCGAGGACACCCTCCCCGCGCACGTCGCGGCGCTGCGTGCGGCGCTCGCCGACGCCGACCTGGTCTGCACGACCGGCGGCACCATGCACGGCCCCGTCGACCACCTGCACCCGGCGCTCGAGGAGCTGGGCGCTGAGTACGTCGTCAACACCGTGGCCGTCCGGCCCGGGTTCCCGATGCTGCTGGCCCGGCTGACCGGGCCGGACGGGCGGGTCCGCTTCGTGGCCGGTCTGCCGGGCAACCCGCAGTCGGCGATCGTCGCGCTGGTCTCCCTGGTCGCCCCGCTGCTCGCCGGCCTCCAGGGCCGGCAGCTGCCGGAGCTGCCGCACGCCACGCTGGCCGAGCCGGTGCCCGGGCGGGGCGACTACACCCACCTCGCCCTGGTCCGCCTGGACCGGGTCGCCGGCACCGCCCATCCGGTTCGGCACGTCGGCTCGGCGATGCTGCGGGGGCTCGCCGGGGCCGACGGCTTCGCCGTGATCGGGCCGGGCGGCAGCGGCGAGGTGGGGAGTCGGGTCCCCGTGGTGCCGTTGCCGCTGCGCAGCGGGGAGCGTGCCGCATGACCGCGCCGACGCTCGCCCACGGCACGGTCACCGACCAGCCGCTCGACCTGGCCGCGCACGAGGCGGCGGTCGCCGATCCGCGCGCCGGCGCGGTGGTCTCCTTCCAGGGCGTGGTCCGCGACCACGACCACGGCCGGGCGGTGACCAGCCTGGAGTACGAGGGGCACCCGAGCGCCGAACGGATCCTGCGCGAGGTTGCCGCCGAGGTCGCTGCGGACCCCGAGGTGTACGCGGTGGCCGTCTCGCACCGCATCGGTGCCCTGGCCATCGGTGACGCGGCCCTGGTCGCGGCGGTCAGCACGGCGCACCGGGCCGCCGCCTTCGCCGCCTGCGCACGGCTGGTCGACGAGGTGAAGGCCCGCCTGCCGATCTGGAAGCACCAGGTCTTCGCCGACGGCAGCGAGGAGTGGGTGAACTGCCCCTGACGGGTCGCCACCGAGCCGCCCCGCGGTCTGTCGGCGGATCCGCCGGGCGGTACGCCGGCCACCGGCAGCGGCGCGGGTAGGTCGGTGGCGAGGTCAGCGGCGGGCGGCGGCGGGCTGCCGGCCCAACCGGTCGGCGTAGAAGACCGGCTCGGCCCCCGGCCGCCAGGGCATCGCGGCGACCAGCACGATGAGGGCCAACGCCAGCGAGTTCTCCATGAGCGCGCCGAAGAGACCGTCCTGGTAGTGCGACTCCTCCGGCAGTTGGTGCTCGTACGGCCAGATCGGCGAGATCAGCACGAGCAGGTAGAGCGCGATCGCGGCGACACCGTGGCGGAGCCCGGTCAACGTGGGATACCAGATCGGCGGGCGGAGGCCGTTGACCCCGGGTAGCCCGGAGTACGGCCCGCCCGCCCCGGAGCGGTGGGCGAGCCCCCGGCTCGCGTCGCGTCGTCGTACGGCGGCGTCGGCCAGCACGATGATGGCCGGGATGACCCAGACCAGGTGGTGCGTCCAGGAGATCGGGCTGATCACGTTGGCGGTGAGCCCGACCAGGGTGAACGCGGTCAGCTCGTCACCGTCGGCGTGCGAGTGCGCGGCGCGGGAGAGCCCCAGCGCCAGGATCAGCACCGAGAACGAGAACCAGAGCAGCCCCGGGGTCTCGATCGAGTCGTAGAGGCGGGCGAGCAGGCCGGCGAGGGACTGGTTCGGCGTCATGTCGGCGGCGCCGACCCGCTCGGTCTGCCAGAGGACGCCGCCGAAGTACGCGCGGGACTCGACGCCGACGATGGCGAAGCTGCCGACCGTCACCCCGATCGTCGTCGCGATCGCGGTCGTCGCCACCCGCCACTGCCGGGTGATCATCAGATAGACGATGAAGAGGGCCGGGGTGAGCTTCACCGCGGTGGCCAGTCCGATGCCGACACCGGCCCACGCCCCGCTGTAGACGAAGCGCAGCAACGGGCCGTCCTCGGGGGCGACGTGCGTGCCCCGGCGGGAGCGCCACCGCAGGCCGATCAGGTCGGCGATGACGAGGGCGAAGAGCAGCAGGTTGACCTGGCCGTAGCCGAGGGTCTCCCGGGACGGCTCGATGGCGGCGGCGAGCGGTACGGCCAGGGCCACCGTGTACCACAGTGACCAGCCGAGCCGGTCCACGATCGGGCGCAGCAGGCCGGCGAGCACCACCGCCAGGGCGGCGAGGCTGGCCAGCGCGTTCACCATCCCGGCGGCCTCGATCGGCAGGTGCGCCATGGGCAGCATGACCAGGCCGGCGAAGGGCGGGTAGGTGAAACCGAGGGTGGTCTCGGGCGCGACGAACTCGTAGAGCTCGTGTCCGGTCGCCCACCACACCACCGCGCCGTGGTAGATCTTCATGTCGAAGAAGTTGTACGGCCGTCCGAAGGCGCCGATCGCCAGCCAGGCGGCGTAGGCGACGGCGGCCACGATGCTGACCCGTACGACGATTCCGCGATCGACGCGGCTCGTCACGCGTCGGACTGTGGCGAGGCGGTCCGCCCGTCTCCCGACGGTCGCCGGCATGGCGTGGCCACCCCCGTACCAAGCTCGTCCTACCCGTCCAGGTCCCGCACGGAGCCTAGAACGGCGACTCACGTTAGTGCCTCCCGCGTTATGCGACCGTGTCCGATCCCACACATGTTTTTGACATTTCCACCGCGTTAACGCCTAGCGGGCGGTTCAGGTGATTCGTGGTGTTGGGTGGGGTGCGGTGGTGTCGAGGGGAGGCATCGACGCAGGTCAGCCCGGCAGTCGACGGGCCGTGCTCGCGGCCCGGGCGGTCACCACCCGGGCCTCCCGCCGCGCGGTGCGGACGGCTCTCCGCATCGAGCTACGGGAGTGGCCGATCCGGTGGCCCGTACGCCAGCGGAGCCCCGGCTTGCCCTGCGTGTCGGCGGCGGCGAGCAGCAGCCCACCGAAGAGCCCGAGGTTCTTCAGGAAGTGCACCCGGTTGTTGGCCCGCGCGGCGGCGTCCTCGTTCTCCCAGAACCGGTGCCCGGCGAGCGTCACCGGCACCAGCGTGCCGGCCAGCACCAGCGCCATCGGTCGGGTGAGCCTTCCGGTGGCGAAGAGCAGCCCGGCGCCGATCTGCACCGCGCCGTTGGCCCGGATCAACGTCGCGGTGTCGGTCGGGATGCGGGGGTTGACCTGCTCGAGCAGTGGCTCCACACGGTCGGTGATCGGCTTGGCGGCGGGCACCAACCGGCCGGGATTCGTCAAGTTGCTATACCCGCTGGCCACGAAGATGCCGCTCAACATGGCGCGGGCGAGGGAGCGTACGGGTTTCATGGCTCAGTCATACCCCGTCGCGGCCCTGGCCACCCCGGCAACCGCCGATCCGGATCGGCGTACGTGCACGTCGCGCCACGCCGATTCGAGCGACCGTCGCTGATGGACCGCTCCCGACGGGTAACCTCGCGCGGGTGACCACGCTGCGGCTTCGACCCGAGGGCCCGGCCGACACCGGCCCGGTCCGCCGGGTGCTGGCTACCGCGTTCGCGCGCCCGGACGTGGCCGCGCCGCCGGAGGTCGGGCTCGTCAACGAGCTGCGTGACAGCGACGCGTGGATGCCCGAACTCGCCATGGTCGCCGAGTACGGCGGTGAGGTGGTCGGCTACGCGCTGCTCACCCGCGTACGGGTGAAATCCGATCGGGGTTCCGCGCCGGCGTTGACCCTCGGCCCGGTGGCGGTGGCGCCGCACCGGCAGAAGGTCGGTCACGGCACGGCCGTGGTGCAGGCGGCCCTCGACGCCGCGACCGAACTGGGTGAGCGGCTCGTGGTGGTGCTCGGCAGCCCGGCCTACTACCGCCGCTTCGGCTTCAGCCGGGCCGATCGGATGGGCCTGACCAGCCCCTGGTCCGGGCTGGGCGAGCCGTGGCAGGCGCTGGTGCTGCCGCCGGCGACCAGTGACGCGGCCGCACCGCCCCAGGGTGAAGTGGTCTTTCCGCCGCCCTGGGCGAAGGTCTGACTCGCCGCCTGGCCGATGGGGTGGGCCTCAGGCCGGCTGGGTGCGCAGGTAGCGGCCGAAGTGCGGCACGGTGAACGCGACGGTGCCCCGCTCGCCGGAGTAGATGAGCCCCTTCTTGATCAGGGCGTCCCGGGCCGGGGAGAGGCTGGCCGGCTTGCGGCCGAGCGCGCGGGCGATCTCCGCCGTCGGCACGGCGGCGTCCATGTCGTCCCGGACCTCGCCCCCCGACTCGGCCTCCACCAGCGAGAGGGTGGCCATGGCCCGCATGTACTCGCGCTCGGCCGGGGTGGCCCGTTCGAAGCGGGACCCGAAGAAGCCGACCGCCAACTCGGCCTCGGCCTCGGGGGCGGCGACCCGGACGTCGGCCGCGGTGACGGGGGAGCGCGGCGCATGGTCCCAGGTGGCTTTCCCGTACGCCTGCACGAAGTACGGGTAGCCGCCGGACTTCTCGTAGAGCAGGTCGAGCGCCTTCGGCTCGTACTCGACCTCTTCGCGCTCGGCCGGGGCGCAGAACGCCTGGTCGGCGGCGATCCGGTCGAGCCGGTCGATCCGCTGGTAGCGGAAGAGGCGTTCGGAGTACGACTTCGCGGCGCTGAGCACGGCCGGCAGGTGGGGCAGACCGGCACCGACCACGATCAGCGGTGCGCCGAGCTGGGAGAGCTCGTGGCAGGCGGCGCAGAGCGCCGAGACGTCCTCGGGGCCGAGATCCTGCATCTCGTCGATGAAGATGGCGACACCGGTGCCCACGTCGCTGGCGACCGCTGCGGCATCGGTCAGCAACTCGACGAGGTCGATCTCGATGTCGCCGGAGTCCGCCCGGCCGCTGCTCGCGGGCACGTCGATGCCGGGCTGCCAGCGGTCGCGCAACTTCGGCGCGGCACCACCGCGGGCGGTCGGTGCGGCGCGCATCGCGAACGCCTTGAGTACGCCGAGGAAGTCGTCGATCCGGTCCGGGGCGCGGTGCCGGGGTGCGAGCTCCCGGACCGCCATGTGCAGCGCGGCGGCGATCGGGCGGCGTAGCGACTGATCGGGTCGGGCCTCGATCTTGCCGCTGCCCCAGAGGTGGTTGATGGCCTGCGAGCGCAGGGTGTTGAGCAGCACCGTCTTGCCGACGCCGCGCAGGCCGGTGAGCATCAGGCTCCGCTCCGGCCGTCCTCGGGCGATGCGCTCCAGCACGATGTCGAAGACGTCCAGCTCTCGCCCCCGCCCGGCGAGCTCGGGCGGACGCTGACCGGCGCCCGGGGCGTACGGGTTGCGGACCGGATCCACGCATCGCAGAGTATCGGGCTGTCTAGCTGCGAGGCTAGACATGGATAGATGGGGCTACCGGCGTGTCGAGAACTCTCGACATAAAACTAGGGCTCTCTAGCGTCCATGCTAGAAAGCCCTAGTTTCGGCTACCGGTGGCGACCCCGCGCCTTGCGACGGTGCCCTACCGCTGCTTCAGGCAGAGGACGAAGTCGAGGGTGTCCAGCTCGCTGTCGTAGAAGTACCAGTTGGTGTAGCCCCGGACCTGGGCACACTTCGTCTCGGCGTCCTTCTCCCCGCTCGTGGTGCCGTCGAAGCGGCGCAGCACCTCGTACGTGTTCGCGGCGCAGCCGGCGATCAGCAGCTTCGGCTTCCCGTTCGCGGTGCCGTCGTGGCGGACGCACTGCCCCACCTTCGCGAAGCGGGGGTCCGCCGACGACTCGGGTGCCGCCGCGGTCGCCGGGGCCGTCGGGGCGGGTACGTCCGGATCCGCTGCCCGGGACGGGACCGCGCTGGTCGGCGCGGCCACCGGCGGCGGCTCGTCCCCGTCGGCCAGGAGGTAGAGCGTCGAACCGGCGGCCAGCACCAGCAGCACCACGACCACCGAGACCACGATCAGCGGCCCGTGACGACGCCGCGCCGGAGCGGGCGCCCCGGCGTACGGCACCGGGCCGCCGACCGGGTCCCACTCGGGCGCGGGCTCGTACGCCCGTTGCGGTCCCGCCGTGGCGTGCCCGCCGTTCGGGTAGGGCTGCTCCTCGTAGCGGCCGTCGCGGCGCGGCTCGGCGTCATAGCGGCCGTTTTGGCGCGGCTCGGCGTCGTAGCGGCCGTCGCGGCGCGGCTCGCCGTACGGCGGCTCGGTGTACTGCGGCTCGTCGTGGTGCGGCTCGGGTCGGGCCGGCCGCTGCGCCTCCTGACCGTGGTACCCCGGATAAGGTCGCTGCCCGCGCCACGGGTCCGGGGGTTCGCCACCCGGTGATCCGTAGTTCGCCATGAACGCCCTCCTGGACAGTGGTGAGAGGCCGGCCACCAAGGCGGGACGCCGACACCGAGGTCACCGTAGCGTGGACCGACGATGGCCTCGACTCCCTCTCGTCCGTCCCCTGCCGCCGATCCGTCCGGCCGGGCCGTGACCGCGACCCCCACCCTGGTCTGGACCGCGCTCCTCCTGGTCTACCTGCTCTGGGGCTCCACGTACCTGGGTATCCGGATCGCGGTGGAGACCATGCCGCCGCTCGCCTCGGCGGCGGCCCGGTTCGCCGCCGCCGCTCTGGTGCTCGCGCTCGTCCTGCGGATCCGCCGCGGCGCGGGCGCCCTCCGGGTCGACCGGCGGCAGCTCGCCTCGGCGGGGCTGGTCGGGCTGCTCCTGCTCGCCGGCGGCAACGGGCTCGTGGTGCTCGCCGAGTCCGGGCCGCCCGGGGTCGCGCTGCCCTCCGGCATCGCCGCACTGTTGGTCGCCACGGTGCCGCTGCTGGTGGTGCTGCTCCGCTCGGCCACCGGCGACCGCCCCCGGATCTGGACCTTCGCCGGAGTCAGCCTCGGATTCGTCGGGCTGGTCCTGCTCGTGCTGCCCAGCGGAGGCGCGGACGCGGTGCCCCTGGGCGGGGCGCTCACCGTGGTCGCCGGGGCGGCCAGCTGGTCGATCGGCTCCTTCCTCTCCGGCCGCCTCCGGATGCCCGCCGATCCGTTCGTCGCCACCGTCTACGAGATGGCGGCCGGTGCGGTGGCGCTCATCGTCCTCTCGGTGGGCCGGGGCGAGCTGCGCGGCTTCGACCCGGCCGAGGTGAGCGGCCGCTCCTGGCTCGCGCTCGGCTACCTGATGGTGGCCGGCTCGCTGGTCGCCTTCACCGCGTACGTCTGGCTGCTGCACAACGCGCCGCTCTCGCTCGTCTCGACGTACGCCTACGTCAACCCGGCGGTGGCGGTGGCCCTCGGCGCGGTGCTGGCCGCCGAGCCGGTAACCGCGCAGGTGCTGCTCGGCGGCGCGGTGATCGTGGCCGGGGTGGCCCTGGTGGTGAGCACCGAGCGCCCGGGTCGAGGCGCGACGAGCAGACCGGATACCGCGCCTTCGGCGGCCGGGGCGACCCCGGAGACATCCCGCCGGTAGCGTCCGGCCGGTGACCGCCGGCCCGCTGACCGTCGCGGTGCTCCTCGGGGTGCTCGCCGGATCGGTCGCCCCCACGCTCGGGGGCCGCTACGTCGTCCCGAACCCGCGCGTGGCGCGTCCCAGGCGGCCTCGCCTCGGCCTCGCGGTCGCCGGTGGGGTGGCCTTCGGTGGGCTCGTCGCCGCCCGCGGCGACGACCCGGCGCTGCCCGTCCTCCTGGTGATCGCGGCCGTCGGCCTGGTGCTCGCCGCGGTCGACCTGGACTGCCTCAGGCTGCCCGACCCACTGGTCGCCGCGGCGGCGGCGTCCGGCGCGCTCGGGTTGGGCGCGGTGGCAGCGGCCGGCGGCGAGGCGGCCCGGCTCTCGACCGCCCTGGCCGGCGCCGCGATCTCGCTCGCCGGGTACGTGCTCCTGGCGCTGCTCCCGGGCTCGCGGCTCGGCTTCGGCGACGTCAAGCTCGCCGCCGCGCTCGGCCTGCCGCTCGGCTGGTTGGGCTGGCCGGCCCTCGCCTGGGGGCTGGCCCTGCCGCATGTGCTGGGCGGGCTCTGGGCGTTGGCGCAACTGCTCGCCGGGCGGATCCGCCGGGACACCGGGTGGCCGTTCGGTCCGGCCATCCTGACCGGAGCCTGGCTCGCGGCGCTCCTCGCCTGAGCGACCGCCCGCCCCTCCTGCCGCCCGTCGTGCCCGCCGCCCGGATCGACGGCGACGCGGCCGGCCCGGGCGGCCGGATGCTTCAGAGCAGGCGGAGCTGGCGGTCCTTGGGGCGGCGGGGCTCGGCGTCACCGAAGCGTTCGAAGAGGCCGGGGTCGATCGAGTCCAGGAAGGGCGACGGTGCGCAATCCCGTTCCGTGCCCTGCCGGATGCGGCGCGCGGCGGAACTCACGTAGAGCCGATCCTGCGCCCGGGTCAGGCCCACGAAGAAGAGCCGGCGCTCCTCGGCGACGGCCTCCTCGTCCGGCGTCGAGCCCGGCCAGCGCAGCGGCAGCAGCCCGTCCTCGGCGCCGACCAGGAAGACCACCGGGAACTCCAGCCCCTTGGCGGCGTGCAGGGTGAGCAGCGTGACCGCCTCGGCGCGCGGGTCGAGCGCGTCGACCTCGGCGCCGGTCGCCAACTGCGAGAGGAAGAGCTCCAGGTCGTCGCCGCAGCGGCGGGCGAGCGGGGTGAGCAGGTCGACCGCCGTCCGGACGTCCTCGGGGCGTACGGTGCCCGCGCCGTCCAGCGTCGGGGTTGCGAAGCGCTCCGCCACGACCTGGCCGGCCAGCCGTACCCGGGCGGCGAGGCCGCCGCCGAGCCCGGACGCGTGCCGCAGCTCGCGGGCGATCGCCGCCACGCCCGGCCGGTCCCGGAGCCGGTCGTGCGAGCGCTTCTGGACCGGGATGTTCGCCCGGGTGAGCGCGTCCACGATCGGCGCTGCCTGGGAGTCGGTGCGGTAGAGCACCGCGATGTCGCCGAACGAGAGCGAGGTGGACCGGCCGTCGATCCGGCCGGAGTCCAGCGACCGGTGGGAGAGCCCGCCGACCAGCTCGTCGGTCGTACGGGCGACGAAGTCCGCCTCGTCGGCGGCGGAGGCCGCCGCGTAGCGTCCGACCAGCGGGGCCTCCGGGTCGAGGCGGGCCGGGTCCAGCCGGCGGCCACGCACCAGCGACGACGGCGCGATCGCCTGCACGGCGGCGGCGAGGATCGGCGCCGAGGAGCGGTAGTTGCGGTTCAGCCGGACCAGCCGCGCATCGGTGAAGTCCTGGGAGAAGCGCAGGAAGTAGCCGACGTCGGCGCCCCGGAACGAGTAGATGGCCTGGTCCGGGTCGCCGATCGCGCAGAGGTTGCCGTCCGGCGGGCTGAGCAGGCGCAGCAGCTCGTACTGCACCGCGTCGACGTCCTGGTACTCGTCGACGAAGATCCACTGCCAGCGGTCCCGGTGGCGCTCGACGAGCGTCCGGTCCGCCCGCAGCAGCGCCACCGGCAGGGTGAGCAGCTCGTCCAGGTCGACCAGACCCTGCTTGCGCAGCAACGCGGTGTACGCGGCCGCGTCGTCACCCGCCTCGACCCGGGCCGCCGCGCGGTCGGCGTCGTCGGCGATCCGGAAGTCCGGCGGCAGCTCGGCGGCGGCGTTGTTCTCCCGCAGGATGCTCAACCCGAGCGAGTGGAACGTGCCGACCGTGATGTCCTCGGCGACCGGCCCGAGCAGGCCGTCGAGGCGGTGCCGCAGCTCCTCAGCGGCGCGCCGGGTGAACGTGATCGCCAGGCAGCGCTCGGGGAAGACGTTCAGTTCGGCGCAGAGGTACGCGATCCGGTGGGTCAGCGTCCGCGTCTTGCCGGTCCCCGGCCCCGCCACGATGAGCAGCGGCCCGCCCGGCGCGGAGGCGGCCACCCGCTGCATCGCGTCGAGCCGGTCCAGCAGCCCGGTGCCGACCTCCTCCATCCCGGCGAGCATCGGCTCGAACGGCTCGTGTGGTGAGGGCGGCGGGGCGATCGGCGGTGGGGGCGGCGGCGCGGCCTTCCGCTTCGGCTCGGCCTTGGCCGCCGCCGGGCGCTTGGCCCGTGCCTTCGCGGCCGGCTCCGCGGGCCGCCGCTGCACCGGCACCGGTACGTCGAAGAGCGTCTCCGCCTGCGCTCCGCCGGCCCGTCCGCGCAGCTCCGCCGGATCGAAGAGCGTGATGACGCCGTACTCGCCGTCGTAGCCGGGAACCCGGCGGACCTCGCCCCGGCGCAGCCGGCCGATCCCCTGGGCGAGCAGCTCGCCGCCGACCCGGGCGATCTCGTCGAGGGGCGTGCCGGTCAGGATCTCCAGCTCCGGTCCGAGGGCGGCGATCAGGTCGTTGAGCTTCCCGTCGACCCTCTTCGAGCGGGCGCCCACCCCGTTCAACTCGCCGAGGATCTCGGCGAGCGGCACCAGGTGGGTCACCGGGCGGGCCTGCTGCGGCCGGTGACCCGCCGGGCGGTCGGCCAGCTCCTCGATCCGGCTGAGCACACCGACGGTGAGCGGCTTGCCGCACTCGGGGCAGCGTCCGTCGGCCGCGCGGGTCTGCTCCGGAGCCCAGTTGACCCCGCAGAGCCGGTGGCCGTCGGCGTGGTACTTCCCCTCCTCGGGAAAGAACTCCACGGTCCCGGCGAGGCCGTCGCCGGTGCGCAGCGCGTCGCGTACCGCGAAGTAGTCGCGGTCGGTGGCGAAGAGCGTCGCCTCCCGGCCCAGCGCCGGCGGCGAGTGCGCGTCCGAGTTGGACACCAGCCGGTACGCGTCCAGGCTGCCGACCCGCCAGTTCATCTCGGGGTCGGAGGAGAGGCCGGTCTCCACGGCGAAGATGTGGTCGGCCAGGTCTGCGTAGCAGTCCGCGATGGCGTCGAAGCCGGACTTCGAGCCGAGGGCGGAGAACCACGGCGTCCAGATGTGCGCCGGCACCAGGTAGCCGTCGGCGCTCGCCTCCAGGGTGATCTCCAGCAGGTCCCGGGAGTCGAGGCCGAGGATCGGCCGGCCGTCGGAGCCGAGGTTGCCGATCCGGCCGAGCGCGGTGTTGAACCGGGCCACCGAGTCCAGGTCCGGCAGGTAGATCAGGTGGTGCACCTTGCGGGTGCGGTCGTCCCGCTTGTAGATCGTGGAGATCTCCACGCTGAGCATGAAGCGGACCGGGTCGCTCTCGGCCGCACCGGCCAGCCGGGGTGGCAGCCGCCGGGCGATGTCCTGCTCCGCCTCCGGGCTGAGCCGGTAGAGACCGGGCTCGGCCGGGTGCAGGGTCTCACGCAGGTGGTCGTACCAGGCGGGGTGGGTGAAGTCGCCGGTGCCGAGCAGTCCGATGCCCTTGCGCCGGGCCCACCAGCCGAGGTTCGGCAGGGTGAGGTCGCGGCTGCAGGCGCGGGAGTACTTCGAGTGGATGTGCAGGTCCGCGACGAACGGCGGGCGGCCACCGGAGGGTACGGCGCTGAACGGAGGCACGCCGCATCCTGTCACGTCAGGCCCGGAGCCCGCCCGCCGCCACGCACACACGTGACAAGCGCAATTCAGCCGGGACCCACCCCACCCCGCCCCTCAACGAGTTGATCATGAAATTGTTGCCGGCTGCATCGGCGTGTCGGAGCAACAACTTCATGATCAACAGGCGGGAGCGGGGAGGGGCGCGGGGTCAGGGGGTGCGCAGCTCCACCAGGGTGATCTGGGGTGGCGCGCCGACGCGGACCGGCGGGCCCCAGAAGCCGGCGCCGTTGGTGACGTACACCTTCGTGCCGTCTACCTCGCCCAGGCCGGAGACGATCGGCTGCTCCAGCCCGACCGCCAGGTTGAACGGCACGATCTGTCCACCGTGGGTGTGCCCGGACAGTTGCAGGTCCACGCCGTACTTCGCCGCCTCCACCGCCGCGACCGGCTGGTGTGCGAGGAGCACCACCGGGCGGGACGGGTCCCGGTCCCCGAGCGCCGCCATGTAGTCGGGACCGGCGGCGAGGCCGGTACCGCTGCCGGAGACGTCATTGACGCCGGCCAGATCCAGTACGCCGCCCTGGGCGGGGACCTCCACCCGCCGGTTCTGCAGCACCCGCAGCCCGAGCCGGTCCAGCTCCTGCACCCACTCCTCCACCCCGGAGTAGTACTCGTGGTTGCCGGTCACGAAGTAGCTGCCGTAGCGGGAACGCAGATCACGCAGCGGCGCCGCCGCCTCGCCGAGTTCGGCGACCGTGCCGTCGACGAGGTCACCGACGACCGCCACGAGGTCCGCGTCGATCCGGTTGATCGTGGCCACGATGCGTTCGGTGTGTGCCCGGCCGAGCAGCGGTCCCAGGTGGATGTCGGAGACCGTGGCGATGCGCAGGCCGTCCATGCTGCGGGGGAGCTTCGCCAGCGGGATGCGTACCCGGTCCAGCTCGGGCGGGCCGAGGGCGGTGCGGACGCCGTACCCGGTGATCCCGGCGGCCGTGAGCCCGGCGAAGATGGCGGCCCCACGGGACAGCAGCAACCGGCGCGACGGGTCGTGGTCGGGCTGGTCGACCGCCGCGGCGGCCGGCGGGTCGGCGGGCCCGGCGCCGCCCACCAGCACCGGCTCGGGAGCGGCGGTCGTGGGCTCGGCGGTGACCACCCGGCGGCGCAGCGCCAGCCGGGCCGCCAGCATCGGCACCTCGAGCGCCAGCAGCAGCACCAGCAGGTAGAACATCAGCGCGAGCCAGAGGTAGCCGGGCCAGGCCAGCCAGTAGAGCTCGGCCCGGGTACCCGCCATCGTGGCCGGCACGAGCACGGCGAGCACCACGGCGACGATGCCGCCGATGCGTCGCCAGCGCCCCGGCCGGGTGGTGTCCCGGACCAGGCGCTTCCACAGGTAGAGATGGAGCAGGCCGGTGATCAGGGCGAGGGTGCCCACGAACCCCAGAGCCGACAGCACACGTCCTCCCTCAGCCGCCCGCGAAAGGGGGCAGGACGTCGATCGTCGCCCCGGCCGGCAGCGGTGTGCGTCGATCATGACAGACCAGTCCGTCGACGAGGAAACTCGCCACCCGCAGTACGGCCGCGAGCCGCTCGCCGTGACGTAAGGCCAGCTCAGCGGCGATGCCGTCGAGCGACTCCCCGGCCGGGACGAGCTCCTCGCTCCGGCCGGCGGCGGCCCGTGCCCCGGCGAAGTAGCGGACGGTGAGCGTCGCGGTGGTGGTCGGCGACATCCGGTCAGTCACGGTCACCCTCCGATCGCCGACATGGGCCGGGCAGGTTGCAGGAAGGTCGGGTCGTCGATGCCGTGACCGGCCCGCTTGCCCCACATCGCCCGGCGCCAGCGGTCGGCCAGGTCCTCGTCGTCCGCCCCGGCACGCAGCGCGCCACGCAGGTCGGACTCCTCGGTGGCGAAGAGGCAGGCGCGGACCTGTCCGTCGGCGGTGAGCCGGGTGCGGTCGCAGTCGCCGCAGAACGGGCGGGTGACGCTGGCGATCACTCCGACCCGAGCCGGGCCGCCGTCGACCAGCCAGGTCTCGGCCGGCGCCGACCCCCGCTCGGCGGGATCGGTACGCAGGTCGAACTCGCGCCGCAGCGACGCGAGGATCTCGTCGGCGGTGACCATGGCGGCCCGGTCCCAGCCGTGCTGCGCGTCCAGCGGCATCTGCTCGATGAACCGCAGCTCGTAGCCGTGGGCGAGGGCGAAGCGGAGCAGCGCGGGCGCCTCGTCGTCGTTGACCCCGCGCATCAGCACACTGTTGATCTTTACGGGGCTGAGGCCGGCGGCCGCCGCCCCGGCCATGCCGGCCAGTACGGCGTCGAGACGCGGACGGCGGGTCAGCTCGGTGAACCGGTCGGGGTCCAGGGTGTCCAGCGACACGTTCACCCGGTCGAGACCGGCGGCGCGCAGCGCCGGGGCGAGCCGGTCCAGGCCGATGCCGTTGGTGGTCAGCGAGATCCTCGGACGCGGGTCGAGCGCGGCCACCGCGGCCACGATGCCGACCAGCCCGGGGCGGATCAGCGGCTCGCCGCCGGTGAACCGCACCTCGGTCACGCCCAGCCGCCGCACGGCCACGCCGACCAGCCGCACGATCTCGTCGTCGGTGAGCAGCTCCGGCCCGGCCAGCCAGGGCAGCCCCTCGGCCGGCATGCAGTAGGTACAGCGCAGGTTGCACTTGTCGGTCAACGAAACGCGCAGGTCCCGGGCGACTCGGTCGTACCGGTCGACGAGGACGCCGTCGCGCGGGTGGGCGGCCTTCACCGGTCGACCGTAGCGTGGTTGAGCCCGGTGAGGGCGGAACGGGCGGTGCGGTTGACCGCATCGCGGTAGGTGGCGCCGAAGAGGGCGCTGTGCACGAGCAGCAGGTGCAGCTGGTGCAGCGGCACGCGTTCCCGCCATCCGTCGGCCAGCGGCCAGGCCTGCTGGTAGGCGTCGAGGATGCGGTCCAGGTAGGGTGCCCCGCCGAAGAGCGCCAGCTGGGCGAGGTCGGTCTCCCGGTGCCCGCCGTGCGCGGCCGGGTCCACCAGCCAGGCCCGCTCGTCGGCGGCCCAGAGCACGTTGCCCGGCCACAGGTCACCGTGGATCCGCGCCGGCGGCTCGTCGCCGCCGAACTCGCCGATCCGCTCGACGACCTTCTCCACCACGGAGATCTCGGCGGCGGTCAGCGCGCCGTTCTCCACCGAGCGGCGCAGGTACGGGGTGAGCCGCCGGTTCGCGAACCACTGCGACCAGGGGCCGTGGTCGGGGGTGTTGTCCTGCGGCAGCGCCCCGATGAAGCCGTTCCAGGGCGCTCCGAAGCTCTGCGCGCCGGCCCGGTGCAGGGCGGCCAGGTCCCGGCCGAGGCGTTCGGCCGCCTCCGGGGTCGGCTCACCGGGCTCTACCCACTCGAGCGCGAGCAGCTCCGGCAGCGCCACGATCACCTCCGGCACCGGGACCGCGGCCGCGTCCCGCAGCCACTGCAGCCCGGCTGCCTCAGCGGTGAAGAAGCCGTCCGGGGCGGGGCGGTCGGTCCGCTCCGGCCAGGTCTTGGTGAAGATCGAGTGACCGTCGTCGAGCGTCAGCCGGGACGCGGCGCAGATGTCACCGCCGGAGACCGGGGTCTCGCGGATCCGCTGGTGGGTGAGGAAGGTCGGCAGCTGGGCCGGGTGCGCCCGCAGATACGCGAGGTCCATTACCGCACCGTAACTTGTCCAACCGACCTTCCGCCCGCCACCGGCCGGTCCGCTGCCGCTGCGCAGAGCCGCCCGCCCGGCTCCGCGCGCCCTCGTACCCGCGTGCGGCAGGCGCACCCGGATGAGTGGTCGTGATCGGGACTGAGCTGGGAAAACACGCTGCGTGACTGTGGACGACGGGCGTGTCGTCCACAGGGGGCTGCGGAGCGTACCCGCCCGGTCGCAGGCTGCCGACATGGCCTCGACCGAACTTCCCCGCCTCGCCGTACGCTCGCCCGCCGACCTGATCGCCGCCGTGCCGTACCTGCTCGGCTTCCACCCCGCCGAGAGCGTGGTCGTGGTGGCGATGCGCGGCCGACGGGTCGTCTTCGCCGCCCGGGCTGACCTGCCCGACCCGGCCGAGGATCCGGGCGCTCCGCTGCGGCACCTCGCCCACGTCGTCGGGCGGCAACGCGCCGACGCCGCCACCGTGGTCGGCTACGGGCCGGCCCACCGGGTCACTCCCGCCGTCGACGCGGCCCGCGACGCGCTCGCCGAGGCCGGGCTGGTCCTGCTCGACGCGCTGCGCGTGACCGACGGCCGGTGGTGGTCCTACCTCTGCGACGAGGCGGGCTGCTGCCCACCCGAGGGCCGGCGGTACGACCCGGGCGCCAGTGAGATCACCGCCTCGGCGGTCTACGCCGGCCAGGTGGCCCTCCCCGACCGCGACGCGTTGGTGGCGCAGGTGGCGCCGGTGGACGGGGCGGCGCGCGAGGCGATGCGGCGGGCCACCGCCGAGGCGGAGCAGCGGCTGGCGCGCCTGCTCGGGGAGGCCCCCGCCGACGACCCGCTCGGCGGGGGCCCGGTGCGGGCGGCCGGGGTGGCCGCCGTTCGGGAGGCGCTGCGCCGGCAGCGTCGGGGTGAGCGCCTCGGCGACGACGAGGTGGCCTGGCTCAGCCTGCTGCTGACCCGGGTGCCGGTACGCGACCACGCCTGGGAACGCACCGACGGGCGGGACCGGGACATCCGGCTCTGGACCGATGTGCTGCGCCGGGCCGAACCGGAACTGATCGCCGCCCCGGCGAGTCTGCTGGCCTTCGCCGCCTGGCGCGCGGGCCAGGGGGCCCTGGCGGCGGTCGCCCTGGAACGGGCGCTGGCCGAGCACCCCGACTACTCGCTCGCGCTGCTCCTCGACGACCTGCTCCGTCGCGGCGTACCCCCCTCGGAGCTGGACGGCTGGCCGGTGGTCGGGCCGCCGGGGGTGGTCGGCAGCCGGCGGAGAAGGCGACGCCCGGCCCGGTGAGGCGGAACGCGCCCCGCTGGCGCCGCCGGAGGAAGCCGCGGCCGAGGCGCAGATCCGCTCCGCCCGAGTCTCCGCGGAGCGCGACGCCGTCCCCCGAACGATGTACGCCGTCTTCGTTCCCCGGGCCGACTCGACAGGGGTGGGCCCGCCCGAGAATCGATACGTGCTCAAACTCCCCTCGACACCCCGATGAGCGTCGGCCTGCTGCTGGCGCTCGCCGGGCTGGCGCTGATCGACAGCACCAGCATCGGCACGCTCTTCATTCCGGTCTGGTTGCTGCTCGCCCCGGGCCGGGTCAACGTCGCGCGCATCCTCACGTACCTCGGGACGATCGCCGGCTTCTACCTGCTGGTCGGGCTGCTGCTGGTCTGGGGTGGCACCCGGCTCGCCGAGGCGCTGGGCGGCGCGCTCGATCAGCGGCCGGTGCTCTGGGCGCAGCTCGCGCTCGGGGTCGGGCTGTTCGCGATCAGCTTCCGCTACGACGGCAAGCGGCGACGCCGCTCCGGCGGGGTGCTGCGCTGGCGGGACCGGGCCACCTCCGGCGACTCCTCCCCCCGGTGGCTGGTCGGGTTGGCGCTGCTCGCCGCGCTGGCCGAGGTGGCGACCATGCTGCCGTACCTGGGTGCGGTGAGCCTGCTGGCATCGGCCGACGTGGGCGGTCCCGCGGTGGTCGCCGTGCTGGCCGGCTACTGCCTGATCATGGTGGTGCCCGCGGTGCTGCTGCTCGGCGTCCGGGTGGCGTTCCCGGCGCGGGTCGAGCCGCTGCTCAACCGGCTCAACACCTGGATCACCGAGAAGTCGGGCAGCATGCTCGGCTGGGTCCTCGGCATCGCCGGCTTCCTGCTGGCCCGCGACGCCGTCGCCCGGCTGGAGCTGTTCGGCTGACGGAAGGCCGCGGGCCCCGCGAGGCGACCGGGCGGCGAGGGTCCGGCGGCTGCCCGCCCGCCGCTCGGTCGGCCGGCCGCACACGCCCTAGCTCACGACCACCCGTTCGGGGCGCGCGTAGACGTTCATCGTCCGGCCCCGGAGGAAGCCGACCAGCGTCATCCCGGCCTCCTCGGCGAGGTCGACGGCGAGGCTGCTCGGCGCGGAGACCGCCGCGAGCAACGGCAGACCCGCCATCCAGGCCTTCTGCGTCAGCTCGAAGCTCGCCCGCCCGGAGACCATCAACAGGTGCCCGGCGAGCGGGAGCCGTCGCTCGCGTACCGCCCAGCCGATCACCTTGTCCACGGCGTTGTGCCGGCCCACGTCCTCGCGGAGCACCACCAGCTCCCCGTCCGACGTGAAGAGGCCGGCCGCGTGCAGACCGCCGGTGCGCTCGAAGCCGCGCTGCGCCGCGCGCAGCCGCTCCGGCAGCTCGGCGAGGAGCGCGGCCGGCACCGTCACCGGGTCGTCGTGGACGGGGAAGAGCGATCGGGTCCGGACCGCGTCGATGCTGGCCTTGCCGCAGACGCCGCACGAGCTGGTGGTGTAGAAGTTCCGGGCCGGGTCGGTCGCCGGCTCCGGCACGCCGGGCGCGAGCACCACGTCCACCACGTTGTACGTGTTGGGGGTCTCCGCCCCGGCGCAGAGCTGGGCGGTGTGCACGTCGTCGGCCGAGCGGATCAGACCCTCGGTCAGCAGGAAGCCGATCGCCAGGTCGAGGTCGTCGCCGGGGGTACGCATGGTCACCGCGAGCGGCCGGCGTCGGCCGGGGCCGGCGGGGCCCACCCGGATCTCGAGCGGTTCCTCCACCGAGAGGTTGTCCGGCCGCCGGACCGAGGTGCGGCCCTGCACCGCGTCGAGGTCGATCCGGATCACGCCACGTCGCTCTGTCGCCCGTCCCACCCCGACATCCTGCACCCGACGCCGGGGCGTCCGCACGGCTACCGTGACCGGATGGGCCCGTTCCGATCTCCCGCCGCCGTTCCGGGGCACGCGAGCTCGGACGGCCGTGCCGCTCAGGTCGGGACGGACCCGATGGAGACGTACGCGGCGGTGGTGCTCGCCGGGGGCGCGGCCCGACGGATGGGCGGTGTGGACAAGCCCGCCCGGCGGGTCCGCGGCCGGTCCATGCGGGATCGGGTGCTGGCCGCCGTCGCCGACGCCGCCCCGCGCGTCCTGGTCGGGCCGGCCGACCCGGCTCCGCCCGGCGTACGGGTCACCCGGGAGGAGCCGGCCGGGGCCGGGCCGGTGGCCGCCACGGCGGCCGGTCTCGCTCTGCTCGACCCCGACACCGCCCTCGTCGCCCTGCTCGCGGCGGACCTGCCGCTGCTCACCCGGGAGGCGGTCGCCGTCCTGCTGCACGAGCTGACCTCGACCGGTGCCGACGGTGCCTGTTACGTCGACGAGGAAGGGCGGCGGCAGACGCTCTGCGGGGTGTGGCGGGTTCCCGCGCTTCGGGGCGCACTGGCCGGGCTCGCGAGCGGTCGTGCGGGTGGGTTGGCCGGTGCCCCCGTACGCGCTCTGCTCGGCGGGCTGACCGTGCGTGAGGTGGCCTGGGTCGGTGCCGGCCCGCCGCCGTGGTTCGACTGCGACACTGACCAGGACGTACGCCGGGCGGAGGAGTGGGTGCGATGACGGTGATGGACGACTGGGTCACGGCGGCCTGCGCCGAGCTGGGCCTGGACCCGGCGCAGGTGCCGGTGCCGGCCGTGCTGAACCTGGCGAAGGACGTCGCCCATCAGGTGCTCCGGCCCGGTGCGCCGGTCTCCGCGTTCCTCCTCGGGCTGGCCGTGGGACGCGGCGCCGACCCGACGGAGACGGCCGAACGGCTCAGCGCCCTCGCCGCGTCCTGGCCTGTCGAACTGGGTACCGAGACGTCTGCCTGACCAGTCTCGGGCGGTATGTCCGATCGCTGTCGGCGCTGATTCGTCCTCCGGACCGCGTGGGTAGGGTGGCCGTGACGGACGGAGGCGATCATGACGGCAGACCACCCCTCGGCGCCGCCCGGTGAACCAGCCGGCGCCGCCTCGGCCCGGCGGACGGAGGTCACCACGGCCCAGGCGGCCGGTGCCACGACCCAGCCGGAGCATCCGGAGTCGATCCTGCTCGACGAGCCGAGCACCGCGGACCTGCGGGCCAAGGTGACCCAGGCGTGGCAGGAGTTCGCTCGGGCGCTCGCCGAGCGGCTGCCCACGCTCCCGTCGGGCACCCACGTCGAGCTGACTCTGGACCCGACCGCGTCCGGCACCGGTGACGCGGTCTACTCCATCGGGATCGACGTGGCCGAGGAGGGGCGGCTCTCCGCGCGGGCCGTCGGGAACGCCGGCCTGCCGGACGGCTACCGGCTGGACCGGGCGGCCGTGGCGGACATGGTCGCGCTCGGCTGGGCCCCGCCCGGCGTTCTCGACCGATCCGGGGAGTACTTCGGCCTGGACGCGAGCATGGCTCAGTCGGGCCGGATCTCGGCGCTGCTCGCCCGCACCCTGCGCGACGTCTACGGCGCGCCGCACCCGGCTTTCCTCGTCTACCTGATCCACGACGCGGAGGGGGAGCCGCTGCCCGACGTGCCGCTGGGCACCGCGCGCAGCGAGTTCGGTCCCGGCCGGGTCTCCGAGGAGGAGCTGGACGAGGCGTTGGTCGAGGCCGTCGCGGCCCAGAGCGAGCAGAACGACGTGCTGGCGTTGGAGGAGCGCGTCCGCACCGTCGTCTCCACCATGCTGAAGTCCGACTCCGAACGGTTGCAGGTGGACTCGGACGGCGACATCAACATCCGGGCCGGTTCGGCGATGGTCTTCGTCCGGGTCCGGGACAACCCGCCGCTGGTCGACGTCTTCTCCCCGGTGCTCACCCAGGTCGAGCCGACCGAGCGGCTCTACGTCAAGCTCTCCGAACTGACCAACCGGATGCCGATCGGCCGCCTCTACTGCGCCGACGACACGGTGTGGGCCTCCATCCCCGTCTTCGGCCGCAACTTCCAGCCCACCCATCTCATGCTGGCCGTGCAGGTGATGACCGGGCTCGCCGACGAGCTGGACGACCGGCTGCACGGCGAGTTCGGCGGGAAGCGGTTCTTCGGCGACGGTGACAAGGCGACCCGCGCCGGCGACGGCGAGCACCGCACCGGCATGTACCTCTGACCGGCGTCCCGGCCCCGGCCGTGCCGACCCTAAGGTCGAGGCGGGTGGGGCCCGGAAGCCCCGGCTTGCCGGGCCCCACCCGCTGGGGAGGGAGAATCAGGTCGCCGGGAGCCAGGCGAGGCTCCGTCCGTTGGTGGGGTCGCTGGCCCGCAGGCCGGCGGCGGAGACGGTCCAGAGCGTGCCGTCGACCAGCACCGCCCGGTTGAGGGTTCCCTCGCCGACGCCCGGGTGGGTCACCTGCCCGAGCTCGCCGATGCCGGTGGCGGTCACCCGTAGCAGCCGTACGCCCCGGTCGACCGGCAGCGCGACCAGGCCGGTCTCCGGGTGGTACAGGAAGGCGTGCGGGTCGAACTCCACGGCCGACCAGGCGCGGGGCACGTGGTACCGGTCGAGCCGTAGCGGTCGGGCCGGATCCCGGACGTCGAAGAGCGAGACCTGCAGCCCCTGCGTACGACCCCGCCGGTCGGCCTCCTGCCCGACGCCGAGCAGCCGACCGTCCGGCAGCGGATGCAGGTACGCGGAGTATCCGGTGATCTTCAGTTCGCCGGTGACCCGAGGCTTCGTCGGGTCGGTCAGGTCCAGCGCGTAGAGCGGGTCGGTCTGCCGGAACGTCACCACGTAGCCGATGCCGCCGAGGAAGCGCACCGAGTGGATCCGCTCGCCGGGGCCCAGGCCGCTGACGGCGCCGACCTGCTGCAGCGTGCCGCCCTGCCGGCGCAGCACGTACACGGCGGACTCGGAGGTCGAGCGGCCGCGGGCGCCGTCGACGGTGGTGGCGACCCGCAGATCGCCCTGCCACTCGGAGAGCGCGTACTGGTTGACGAGCCAGCCGGGGACGCTGCCGCTGGCCAGGTATCGGGGCGGGCCCGGGTTCGCGATGTCGAACTGGTGGATCACCGTGCTCACCTCCGCCGGTCGCCCACCCCAGAAGTTCGGCCGGGGTCGGTCGACGGGGCGGCGCTCACCGGCGAGCCAGAGGCTGTTCGCGGTGCCGTAGAGCGTCGCGGCGTCGGCAGCGACGCTGACCGGGTCACCGTCGCCGATCCGCTCGGCGGCGAGGTCGAAGCTGAGCACCGTCACCAGCGAGGTGCCGGTGGCGTCGGCCGGTCGGCTCAGCCGCTCGCAGCCGACCCGCCCGTGGTGTCGCTCCTGGCCGGCGCTCCACTCGTACGCCGGCAGCCACGCGTCGATGGGGGCCGACGCGATCACCGAGCGGTTCGCGGCGATCCGCTCGGCGTCGCCGGCGCGCGGGTCGAGACGGAAGTCGAGTCGGGGGTCGGAGCGGACCGCGACCCGGGCCGTGGCGCCGCTCTGCCGCGCGTCGATCAGGGCGCCGTCGATCGAGTAGGTGCCGAGTACGGCGGGGGTCGTGGTGAGGTCCACGAGGGTCAGCCGGGTGCCCTCGCCCGTGGCCTGTTCATCGGCCGTGCGGAACCGCATCCCGCCGGGCCCGCTCAGCACCAGCGCCCGGTCGCGGTGCAGCAGCAGGCTGCGCTCCCGGTGCTGGTCCACCAGGTTGTCGTCGGCGAGGTCGAGCCGGCCGGTGGTTCGCCGGGTCGCCGGATCGGTCACCCGGAGTACGCCCTGGCTGATCGTCACGATCCGCCGGCCGTCGGTCTTGACCAGGTCCGGCTCGTCCGCCCCGACCTCGTGGACGTTGGTGGTGGAGTGCTCGGGCGCGGGCGCCGCTGCCACGTCGAGCCGAGCCTCTCCGGTGCCTGCCTTCGCGACCCAGGCGACGTCCCGGTCGTTCAGGCCCCACGGCCCGACGGCGGCGCCGGCGGCGGCGCGCAGCCCGGCAAGGGCCTCGCCGCACGACTCGTACCCCACCAGCCGGGTTTCGGGGGGCGCGGGCGCGGCTGGTGCGTCGGGGGCGGTGGGCGCGGCGGCGGGCGGGCCGCTGCCGGCGAGCAGGGCGAGCGCGGCCAGGGCACCGGCGGCGGCGAGGTGGGTTCCCCGTGTCATGGCCGTTCGACGGGCCGTCGTTCGTGCCGGTTCCCACCCGCACCGGCGAATCATGTCGTCGTCGCCCGCCCCGCCGCCCGGTGACGAGGGCGGCGGCCGCGGAGCCCGGGTCAGCCGGTGGACGGCCCGACGCCGGGGGACTCGACCAGCCGGGACAGCACGATGGTGCTGCGGGTCGAGGTCACGAACGACTCGGCGCGCAGCCGCTCCAGGGCGGCCTCCAGGTGGGCGATGTCTGCGGCGCGCAGGTGCACCAGCGCGTCGGCCTCGCCCGAGACGGTGTACGCGCCCACCACCTCGGGGTGCCGGCGGGCCGCCGCGCCGATCTGCGCCGGGGTCGTCCGTCCGGCGCAGAAGAGCTCCACGAACGCCTCGGTGGTCCAGCCCACGGCGGCCGGGTCGACGACGGCCGTGAATCCCCGGATCACCCCGGTGGCCCGGAGCCGATCGACCCGTCGCTTCACGGCGGGGGCGGAGAGTGACACCCGGGTTCCGATGTCGGCGTACGAGGCTCGGGCGTCGGCGACGAGCAACGCAATGATCCGCTGGTCTACGGCGTCTATCTGCAACGTTCCGCCC
Source organism: Micromonospora musae (assembly GCF_003626545.1). Lineage (NCBI taxonomy): Bacteria > Bacillati > Actinomycetota > Actinomycetes > Micromonosporales > Micromonosporaceae > Micromonospora > Micromonospora musae. The sequence goes on along the minus strand of NZ_RAZS01000013.1, from coordinate 101,132 downwards.
CTGGGAAGCAATATTTGTGGCTGTTACCAAACTTCTACGATACCTACTCTTGGTGACCGTGAACCACCAGCGAGTGCCGCGAAAGCGGACATACCTCATGTGCTCTCCGGAGCACTTCGCGGTCGAGTACGCCATCAACCCGTGGATGGACGTGACCGCTCCGGTCGACCCCGAGCTGGCCGTGAAGCAGTGGGACCGGCTGCGCGAGACTCTGGTGCAGCTCGGCCACGAGGTGCACCTGCTGACGCCCGAGCGGGGCCTGCCGGACATGGTCTACGCGGCCAACGGCGCCTTCGTGGTGGACGGCGTCGTCTACGGCGCGCAGTTCAAGCACGAGCAGCGGGCCGCCGAGGCCGCGGCCCACCGGGCCTTCTACGAGTCGCAGGGCTGGCGGTTCATCGCACCGAGCGAGACCAACGAGGGCGAGGGCGACTTCGCGTACGTCCCGGACGCGCACGGCGGGCTCGTCCTCGCCGGGCACGGGTTCCGCACCGAACTTCCGGCGCACGCCGAGGCGCAGGAGGCGCTCGGCCGCCCCGTGATCTCACTGCGCCTGGTCGATCCGCGCTTCTACCACCTGGACGTGGCGCTCGCCGCCATCGACGACGGCAACGTCGTCTACTTCCCGGGCGCCTTCTCGGCGGCCAGCCAGAAGGTGCTGGCCCAGCTCTTTCCCGACGCGGTGATCGCCGACGACGCCGATGTGATGGCCTTCGGGCTCAACCTGGTCAGTGACGGCCTGAACGTGGTGCTGAACAGCGAGGCCACCGGGCTCGCCGAGAAGCTGAAGGCCGCCGGCTACCACCCGGTGCCGGTAGAGCTGGCCGAGCTGAAGAAGGGCGGCGGCAGCGTGAAGTGCTGCATCGCCGAGCTGCGGCACTGAACGGCGCCGGTGCCCCCGCCCACGGGTGCGCCGATCGCCTCGGGCCGCGTGCCCGCGCACGAGCGAGGGGCCGGTCTCCGCACGGAGACCGGCCCCTCGGCGTACGAGTCGGCGCGGCGGCTCAACCGAGCGTGGCCAGCTCGCTGATCAGGACGTTCGACAGCACCTGACCGTCGCGCTGCACCTGACGCAGATACCACTTCTGCTGCGGCGTACGCGGCTGGTTGAACTGCCAGATCCCACGCGGACTGTCGATCTGCCCGAGCTTGCCGAGCGCCAGGTTGACTTCCTGCGAGCTCGGGTTGGCACCGGCCAGCTGGATGGCCTGGTGCAGCACCTGGGCGGCGTCGTACGAGGCCATGGCGTAGGTGGTCGGCGAGACGTGGAGCTTCTTGCGGTACTCGGAGGCGAAGACCCGGTTGGCCGTGTTGCTGAGGTCGGCCGAGTAGTTCAGCGCGGTCTGGATGTTCAGCGCGTCGTTCTTCATGTTCTCCAGGGCGGTTCCCTCGGTGAGGAAGCCCGGGGCGTAGACGGGGCCCTTGTAGCCCGCCTGGCGCAGCTGCTTGATGAACTCGACCCCGGCCTCACCGGTGAAGAAGCAGAGGATCGCGTCGGGGTTCTCGTCGAGCGCCTTGCCGATGTCCTGGGTGTACGCGTTCTTGCTGGGGTTGGCGGCGGCGGTGGTCCAGATGGCCCGGCCGGCGATGCGCGGGTCGGTGGAGCCGAACTCCTCCCGGAAACCGCGCTCGACGTCCTCCCCGCTGACGCTGTCCGGCATGATGATCGCCAGCCGGGAGCCGGGCCGCAGTCGGCTCTTCAGGTAGCCGCCGAGCGCCCGTCCCGCCTCGTCCAGCACGTACGAGGTCCGCCAGATGTAGACCACGCTCTGCAGCGTGCTCGGCGAGGCGTTCGAGCCGATGAGCGGCACCCGGGCCTTCTCGACGGTGTCCCGGATGCCCAGCATCACGGCGGAGTTGACCACGCCGGTCAGCGCGAGCACGCCCTGGTGCAGCAGCTCGTCGACGGCGGCCTTGCCGGACCTGGCGTCGTCCCCCTCGTCGGCGGTGATCAGCGTGACGGGGTGCCCGCCGAGCCGCTGCTCGTTCAGGTCGAGGAAGAGCTGGAAACCGTTGACGATCTCGTCGCCGATCGCCTTGAGGCCGCCGGCCTTGGGGGCGATGAGACCGATCTTGATCGGCTCCCCGGTGCTACCCGATTCGCCTCCGTCGGGGTCGTTGCCGCACGCCGCGACTAGCCCGGTGGTGCCGAGCGCGGCCAGGAGTTGGAGCGCCCGTCGGCGGTTCATCTGCGGCACCGAATCCTTCCAGCAGGGTTGGAGGGCGCGTCGCCCCTCCGGCGTTCTACCTGGTCGGCGACGCTGCGTCAATCGGCCGCTGATCTTCTTCGAGTGATCGCAGTGCGGCGGCCACCGTTGGCCAGGCTGCGGACTCGGGGTCGATAAGCCCGAAATGCTCGCACTCACTCAGCTCAAAGTAGGCGATTCCGGAGCCCGCCAGCCGGGCGGCCGCCACGAAGTCGCGACTCATGCGCACCGGCACTTGTTGATCCATCTCACCATGGACAACTACTGTGCGTGACCTGATAGGCACCAATGATCGTGGATCGGTCGCCGCGTACCGGTCGGGCACCTCGTCGGGCCCGCCACCGAGCAGCTCGGCCACCGCGCCGCCGTCGAGGTCCAGCCGGTGCGCCTCGACGAGGTCCGCCACCGGGGCCAGCGCCAGCACCCCACCCACCGTCTCCGGTGCCGTGGCGGCGACGTAGAGGGCCAGGTGCCCCCCGGCCGAGTGGCCGACGATCACCGGCGGGGCGGTGCTCACCCGGCCCGGCATCGCCGCGGCGGCCAGCCGGCGCAGCTCCGCCACGCCGACCAGCACGTCGGTGAGGGTGTTCGGCCAGCCGCCGCCCGGCTGACCCGTGCGCCGGTACTCGAGCTGCGCCACCGGACGGCCCGACGCGGCCAGGGCGGCGGCCAGTGGCCCGGTGTGCCGCCGGTCGTACTCGGCCCGCCAGAAGCCGCCGTGCACCACCACGACCAACCGTCGCGCGGGCCCGCCGCCCGCCGGCTCCCGGAGGTCCGCGATCTGGTCCGGGTGCTCCCCGTACGCCACGGTGTGGTCGGGATCCGGAGCGGGTCGGGTCAGGACGGCGCGCGGGTCGGCGGGCATGGCGCGACGGTAGCGCGCCCTGCGGGTGATCCGCGTCCGAGGAGTCGGTCCCGGCGAGCGTGGACCTTGTGCGCTGGGCCAAGATGGACCCCATGACCGAAGCGAGCGCCGCTGGACAGAACGACGAGCCGGGCCACGAGGACGCCCCCCACCCCGGCACCGTGGTGGTGGTCGGCCCCGACGGCCGGCCGGTCGGCACCGTGCAGACCGACGAGGGGCAGGGGGAGGATCCGACCCGCCTGGTCGAGCAGCCCGCCAAGGTGATGCGGATCGGCAGCATGATCAAGCAGCTGCTGGAGGAGGTCAAGGCCGCCCCGCTCGACGACGCCAGCCGGCACCGGCTGCGCGAGGTCCACGAACGTTCGATCGTCGAGCTCAAGGAGGGGCTCGCCCCTGAGCTGCGCGAGGAGCTGGAGCGGCTCTCGCTCCCCTTCACCGAGGAGGGCGCGCCGAGCGAGAGCGAACTCCGTGTCGCGCACGCGCAGCTGGTCGGCTGGCTGGAGGGTCTCTTCCACGGCATCCAGGCGGCGCTGGTCGCGCAGCAGATGGCGGCCCGGGTGCAGCTGGAGCAGATGCGGTCCGGCCGCGCGCTGCCGAGCGGTCCCGGTGCGGTGGCGCCGGGCATGCCGGGCATGGGGCAGGGCGGCGAGGGACACAGCACCGGCCAGTACCTCTGAGCCGACGGGCCGCGCCCGGCGCGCGCCGGCGGGACGGAACGGGTCGGGCCGTGACGCGAAGTCACGGCCCGACCCGTCAGCCCAGGTCGAAGACCTTCTCCAGGTACGCCGCGACGCCATCCTCGGTGTTCGGGGCGGTCACCTCGTGCGCGATCCGCAGCACGGCGGGGTGCCCGTTGGCGACCGCGACCGCCCGACCGGCCCAGGTGAGCATCGGTACGTCGTTCGGCATGTCGCCGAAGGCCACCACGTCCCGGGCGTCGATGCCGAGCCGGGCGCAGTACCAGGCCAGGCCCGCCGCCTTGGTCACGCCGGCAGCGGAGATCTCCACCAGCCCCGAGTACGACGAGTGGGTGGCCTCGGCCAGCCCCTGCAGGGCCGCGGCCACCAGCTCGACGAACGCGTCCGGGTCCTGCTCGCCGGCTCTGGCGAGCAGCTTCACCGCCGGTGCCGCCAGCAGCTCCTCCGGAGACTCCACGGCGCGGATCGCGTCGTGGTCGGCGTCCCAGCGCAACGGGTAGTGCGTCTCGTGCCGCATCTGCCGGCTGTCGGTGACCTCCACGGCGAAGGTCACCCCGGGCACCTCGGCCCGCAGCCGCCGGGCCACCTCGGCCAGCAGCTCCGGTGCCAGGGGGTCGGCCCGCAGCACCTCGTCGCCGGCCGGGTCGTACACCACCGCGCCGTTCGCGCAGATCGCCGGCAGCGGCTCCGCCAGCTGTTCGTACACCAGCTTGAGCCAGCGGACCGGCCGGCCGGTGACCAGCACCACGGGCGTGCCCGACGCGGCGATCCGGGCCAGTACGGAACGGGTACGCGGGCTCACCGTCCGGTCCTCCCGGAGCAGGGTGCCGTCGATGTCGGTGGCGACGAGCCGAGGGGTCTCTTCCATCACCGGGACAGTAGTCGGTCCAGGTAGACCGCGACCCCGTCGTCGTCGTTGCGCAGGGTGACCTCGTCGGCGGCGGAGCGCACCGCCGGGTGGGCGTTGGAGACGGCCACCCGGGACCAGCCGGCCCACTCGAACATCGGCAGGTCGTTCGGCTGGTCGCCGAAGACCAGTACGTCGCCCGGGTCGACGCCGAGGGTCTGCGCCACCACGGCGAGCCCGGTCGCCTTGTCCACCCCGGGCGGGCAGATCTCCACGAAACCGAGCCCGGCCTGAGTGAGCGTGGCCACCTCCGCGGGGACGATCCGGCGGGCGACGTCGAGCAGCTCGTCCACGTGGTGGTCGGCGGTCCGGGCGAACGCCTTGATCACGTCGGTGGCGAGGCACTCCGCGCGGGTACGCGCCTCGAACCGGTCCTGATACGGCCAGCTCGGGTGGTAGTCGCCCCAGAGCGGGGCGTCGTGCTCGTCGGACGCCTCGACCATCACGGTCAGCGGGCCGACCTCGGCCTCCAGGTCGGCCAGGAGCCGGGCGAGCACCTCGGCGGGGAGCCGCTCGTCACGCAGCACCACCGGGCCGGCCGGGTCGCTCTGGTCGACCACGCGACCGCCGCCGGCCATCACCAGGAAATCGGCGGCGCGGATGTCGTTGCGGGTCAGTTCGGTCAGCCGCGGACCGCGGCCGGTGGCCCCGACCACCGGGATCCCGGCGGCGCGCACCCGGTCGAGCACCCCGTGGGTGTACGCGGAGACGGTGTCGTCGCTGCGGACGAGTGTGCCGTCGAGATCGGTCGCGATCAGCTTGGGCAGTCCCGGGCGGGTCATCGTTCCTCCTTCGCCCGCCGCCGCCGCAACCAGCCGTTTCAGTGGTCGATCGTCGACCCGGAGTGACGGCGGGCAGCAACCGTACCTCGCGGAACGGGGCGCAACCATGGCTTCCAGGCGAATCGGATGCCAATCCCCGGCACACCCCCGGTGGCGCCCGCTCCCCGCCGGAACCCGTACCGCCGTACGGTTGGCCGGTGGTGGCACCCGACTGGCCGGCGGCCGAACCGATCGAGACGGACCGGCTCGTGCTGGAACCGCTGCGGGTCGAGCACGCCGAGGAGATGGCCCCCCTCCTGCACGACGAGCGGCTGCACGAGTTCATCGGCGGTGAACCGGTCGACCTGGCGCGGCTGCGCACCCGGTACGCGCGGCAGGTGGTCGGGCACTCGCCGGACGGGGTGCTGGGCTGGCTGAACTGGATCGTCCGGCATCGCCGCAGCGGTCGTGCCGTGGGCACCGTGCAGGCGACCGTCCGGCTGGACGGCGACGACCGGATCGCCGAGCTGGCCTGGGTCGTCGCCGTGCCCGAGCAGGGCCGCGGGTACGCCGTCGAGGCCGCCCTGGGCATGGCGGGCTGGCTCGACCGGCAGGCGGTGCGGAGGCTGATCGCCCACGTCCACCCCGACCATCGCGCCTCGGCGCGGGTCGCCGAGCGGCTCGGCATGCACGCCACCGGTGTGCTGGTCGACGGCGAGCTGCGCTGGGCCACGCGCTGACGGCCGCTCCGACCCGGCCTCAGCTCGGCGATTCCGGGCGGGCGAACGGAACTGTCGGCTGCACTGTCAGATCGGTCGGCGGCGGAGCCTCGTCCGGTTCGTCCCGATCGGGCCGGCGGCGTCGCCCGAACACCGGCGGGGGTGCGGCGTCGTCGTCCAGCGCTGCGGCGTTCGGGGAGAGGTGCAGCGCCACGCCGAGCAGTACGCAGGCGACGAAGGCCATGCTGAGGCCCCGGCCGTACTCGATCCGTAGGCCCGCGTCCGGGCTGTAGAAGAGACGCCGGGTCGACTCGTCCAGCTCGAACGCGGCGGCGGCCACCAGGACCAGCAGCGCCCCGGCGAGGGCGAGTCCCAGCACTCGGGCGTTCGGCCGGACGGCCGGGGTGCCGCGCAGCGCCAGCGCCACCGTGCCGACCAGCACGAGCAGGCCGACCAGGTAGCCGACCCCGAAACCGTTGACGTCGGCCACTCCGGCGGGAACCTCGAGTGGACCGTCGCGCCCGCCCTCCGGCAGGGTCATGACGACCCACTCGCCGACCAGCGAGCCGACGGCGGCCACCGCACCCAGCCCGGCGACCAGCGGCGGAAGTCGGCGATCCCGCCCCAAGCCGGCGAGCGAGCGTCGGGGCCGCTCCGGCGCCTCGGGCTCGGCCGTGCCCCACTCGATGACGGCCATGCCGTCCCGGTCGTCCTGTCGTTGGATGGGAAGCTCTCGGGACATCCGCCATCCTTCCCGCGGTCGCGCGACTGGTCGAATAATGGCACAGGGGACGACCGGTGACGGGGATCGCACGCTGGCCGTCGGCGGAGCCCGTCGCAGGCGGATCGGCTTTCCGATAGCGTCGGACCATGCCTATCCGTACCGCTTCCGCACGTTGGCAGGGCAACCTCACCGAGGGGTCCGGCACGATCCGCACCGGCAAGGGCGGCTTCCAGGGGAACTACTCGTTCAAGTCGCGCTTCGAGGAGGGGGAGGGCACCAACCCCGAGGAGCTGATCGGCGCCGCGCACGCCGGCTGCTTCTCGATGGCCTTCTCCAAGGCGCTCGCCGACGCCGGCTCGACGGCCACCTCGGTCGAGACCACCGCCAAGGTGCACCTGGACAAGACCGATGCCGGCATGACCGTGACCCGGATCGAGCTGGAGACCGTCGGCGAGGTGCCCGGCATCGACGAGGCGGAGTTCCAGAAGCTCGCCGAGGCCGCCAAGGCGAACTGCCCGATCTCCCGCCTGCTCTCCCCGGGCGCCGAGATCACCCTCACCGCCCGCCTCTCCTCCTGACAGCTCGTTGAGCGCGCGTTCACGGAGAGAGCCCTCGGCCGGCCCACGGGCGGCCACCCTCTCCGTGAACGTGCGTCGATCTCGACCGACCGGGCGCGACACGGCGTCGGGCAGAATGGCGGGGTGCCGGTGGAGATGAGCCGCGAGCGCTTCGAGGAGCTGGTCGGCGACGCGCTCGACGAGGTGCCCGAGGAGCTGCTCGGCCTCATGAGCAATGTCGTGATCCTGGTCGAGGACCACCCGCCGCCGGGCGAGGACGACCTGCTCGGCCTCTACGAGGGGCACGCGCTCACCGATCGGGGCTGGGACTACGCCGGGGTCCTGCCCGACCGCATCTTCATCTACCGCCACCCGATCCTGCGGATCTGCGAGGACGAGGAGGACGTCGTCGACGAGGTCGCGGTCACCGTGGTCCACGAGATCGCCCACCACTTCGGCATCGACGACGAGCGACTGCACGCGCTGGGCTGGGCCTGACCCGGCCGTTCGGCTCCGCGACAGGCGATCGAGCCGCCGATCACAGGCCGACCGGTCCGCCGGCCCGTCGTTGCGACGGTCCCCTACCGTCGTGGCAGGCGTTGCGATCTCAGGAGGCACTACATGCGCAGCTCGCTCTTCTCCGCCGAGAACCTGGAGCAGGAGTCCGCGCAGCCCGGCATGCGGCTGCAGAACTCCAAGTTGTTGAAGATCGAGCTCAACGGGGAGGCGATGGCCCGGGTCGGGTCGATGGTCGCCTACCAGGGGAACGTGCAGTTCCAGGCGCTCGGCTCCGGCGGGCTCGGCAAGTTCCTCAAGCAGAAGCTCACCGGCGAGGGCGTGCCGCTCATGAAGGTCACCGGCCAGGGTGACGTCTTCCTGGCCGAGCTGGCCAAGGACGTGCACATCATCGACCTGGAGCCCGGCGATGCGCTCTCCATCAACGGATCGAGCGTGCTGGCCTTCGACTCCACCCTCCAGTACGACATCCGCATGGTCGGCGGCACCGGGATGGCCGCCTCCGGCCTCTTCAACTGCGTCTTCAGCGGCCACGGCCGGATCGCGATCACGACCCGGGGCACCCCGGTGGTCCTCAACGTCGACCAGCCCACCTACGTCGACCCGCAGGCCGCGGTCTGCTGGTCGGCCAGCCTCCAGACCGGCTACCACCGGGCCGAGCAGCTCGGCCTCGGCACGCTGCTCGGCCGGCGTACGGGTGAGGCGTTCACGATGAGCTTCGCCGGCCAGGGCTTCGTCGTGGTGCAGCCCTCGGAGGAGCCGCCCGTGATGGGCAGCGGCGCGCAGGAGCAGCAGGGCGGTCTGCTCGGCGGTCTGCTGAGCTGACGGCACCCGGGGCGCGCCGGTCGAGCTCAGCTCACCGGCGCGCCACCGTGTCGGCTCAGCTCAGCTCGCCGGTGCGCAACCGGGCCAGCCAGGCGCTCGCGTCGGTGTAGTCGGCGTCGGAGAGACCGGGCGGCGGCGGCACCGGGCGCTCACCGCCCGTCTCCAGCCAGCGGTGTCGGGGGTACGAGCCGAGGAAGTGCACGGCGGCGCAGACCCGGCGCAGGCCCTGCAACGCCTCGCCCAGCCGAACGTCCGCCACGTGCCCCGTGCAGTCGAGGAAGAAGACGTAGCGGCCGAGCGCCTCCCCGGTCGGCCGGGACTCGATGCGGGTCAGGTTGACCCCGCGTACGGCCAGCTCCATCAGCACCGACAGCAGCGCGCCCACCCGGTCGTGTGCGATGTAGACCGCCAGCGACGTGACGTCGTCCCCGGTCGGCGGCGGGGGTGGGCCGGGGCGGGACACGAGCGCGAAGCGGGTCACCGCGTCAGGGTGGTCGGCGATCTTGTCGGCCAGTACGGCCAGCCGGTGGCGGGTGGCGCCGATCGGGGCGCAGATCGCGGCGTCGTACTCGCCGGTGGCGGCGCCCGCGGCCGCGGCTCCGTTGGAGAGCACGTCGACCACCACAGCGTCGGGCAGGTTGGCGCGCAGCCAGTTCCGGCACTGGGTGGAGGCCTGTGGGTGGGCGGCGACCGTGCCGATCGCGTCCGGTTCGGTGCCGGGACGCGCGCCGAGCACGAACTCCACGGGCAGGATCACCTCGCGGGTGATCACCAAGGGCTCCCCCTCGGCCAGTTCGTCGAGGGTCACCCCGACCGCCCCACCGATCGAGTTCTCCAACGGCACCAGCGCCGAGTCGGCCTCCCCGGCCCGTACGTTCTCCAGCGCCTCTCCCACGCTGCGGGCGGGCGTACGGCTGCCGCGTTCGGCGGCCGGGATGGTACGCAACGCCTGCTCGGCGAAGGTGCCCTCGGGGCCGAGGTAGACGAAACGGGTCGGCGGAGTTCCTGGCATGCCGACCAGCCTACGCACCCGGTATGCCCACCGTGCCGTTGTCGCAGGCCAAGGTCCGGATGCCGGGCGGGGCGACCACCCGCACCTCGGCGTTGCACACGTCCGTGCCGGCGGTCACCAGCTGCGGTGCGGCCGGCCGGCCCCGGGTGACGACCTGGAGCTCCTCGTGCCCGGTCACTTCGAGCACCGTGTACTGCCAGTCGGCGGCGCAGAGCGGCCCGGTGTCGACCTTGACCCGGACGCCGTCGGGGAGCACTGCGGCGCCGCCCCGCAGCACGTTGATGACCCGCTCGCCGGTCGGCCCGCCGCGGCACGGCGTCGCCACCAGCCCGGCATCGGCCGACGGGGACGACAGGCCCGGCGTGGTCGACGGCAGGCCGGTGGCCGGCGGTGCCGGTGCGGTGGGGACCGACGTCGGCGCCGACGGTGCGCCCGGCGAGCTGGGCGACTCCGACTGGTGCAGCTCGGGCGGCACGCCGCAGCCGGCCACCGCCAGGGCGGTCAGCACGGCCACCACGGCGCGGGCTCGCCGGCCCGGTACCGTCGCGGGAGCGCTGAGATGGGCGGCCACGCCGAGCCGGGCCGGCCGTCCGGTGGGTACGGTCGCGCGCGTGCCGGCCCGGACCGGGCGGAGGACCGGGAGGCCCGGACTGCTGCCCGGAGGCGTCGGGTCGACGGTTGGAGGCGCGGTGTGACGGGGCGGGGTGGGCGGCACGGGCCGATCCTGGGGGCTGCGGGGACGTTACGGCCGGGGTGGCCGAGCCCATCGTAGGAGCATCGGCGGCGTTGGTGAAGTCAACCGAGCAGGCGGTGCCCGGCCCGCTCCAGCGCGGCGGTCGCCTCGCCGAGGCGTACCGCCGGGACCAGCAGGTAGTCGGTGTCGAAGGTGGAGAAGGCGACCGCGCTCACCCGGGCGCCGGCGAGCGGATCGACCAGGGCGGCGAGCGTGCCGCCGACGGCCACGTCCTCCGGCGCGCCGACCCGCAGGCAGCGCCACGCGGTCTCCAGCACGGCCTGGGCGGGCGCGCGATCCATCGGGCAGATCACCGAGATCCCATCAGCGGTCCAGCTCACCGTCACCACGTCCGTGGCGCCGAGCCCACCCGACAGCGCGGGCGGCAGGGCGGAGCCGGCGGCCATCCGGCACACGGCGTACTCCCCCGGCAGCAGAGCGATATCGAGCATGAGGGCACCTTACGGCCTCGACCGGTGGTGGACCCGGCTTTGCCGCGTGCGGCGAAAGCCAGACGTTGTCGCAGCTCAGACCGGCGAGAAGAAGGTCAGCGAGCCGGCCACCGCGCCGTCGGTGAAGACCGGAGTGGAGATGGCGTCCACCGTACAGACCGGGGCCTTCGGAGTGGTCGCCTGCACCCGGAGCAGGCCCCGCGCCAGCCGACCGGAGGAGAGCGCCAGCAGCGGAGGAATCTTGTCGATCTCCTGTTGGGTGAGCTCGCCGCGGTTCGCCGTGAAGTCGAGCAGACGCAGCCCGCCGTCGAGCATCGGCAGCCCGATCACGGCCTCCGGCTCGCCGAGGCTGAGGAGTTCGCACGTCGCGGTGGAGATCGCCATCACGTTGGTGTCGGCGTCGATCAGCAGGCACGGCTCGTCGGCGTTGGTGACCGTCGAGGACCATCGCTCGAAATTGTCGAGCTCCGGCTCTGTCGAGGCCCGTCCCGCCGGCACGAACACTTCGGAGAGCGAGAGTTCGACGTGGGCCACCGAGCCTCCTATGTACACCGACGGACTGTCCACGCTAGCCGGTCGGCGACCGCGCCCCGGCCACCGACCGCCGCTGCGCGAGCAGAGCTGGTGATCGATGGCCGCGGCGCGGACCCGCGGCGCCGGTGACTACCGGCCCACGAGACGTCGCCGAAGACGTTACCGACGGTTCGCCGGCTTGTCAGCGGCCATTCGGCCGTCCTCGTACCACCGGTAGTCGGCCACCGGGCGGTACGTGCCGTTCAGCCAGGTGGCCGGGTGCTGCGCCACGCGGGAGAGCTTCTCGGCGGTGGCCGGGCTGATCCGGTTGCCACCGGCCACGAGCAGCCGATCCAGCTCGCGATGGGTGGCCATGAGGCAGTCCTTGGGCAGGCCGTAGACGCTGATGACGCCCGAGCCGACGAAGGTCAGCACCGGTGTCACCGGGATCTGCAGGCCCACCGCGTCGGAGAGCGCCTTGCCCGCCCGCCTGGCGTCCCGGCGGGCCTCGGCCACGTACGGCGGCCGCTTGCCGTTGATCTGGACCACGTCGCCGGCGACCAGCACCCGGGCTCGGCCGTGGTCGGCCACGGTGACCGCGAAGAGACCGCTCGGCCCGATGGCGAGGAACCCGGCGCGCTCGTCGTGCCCCCGGTCGAGCAGGTCGTCGGCGGCGTCGGTGCGGGGCCAGTCGATGACGTGCCACGCCGGCCCGAGATGGTCGAGTTGACCGACGGCGCGGGCTCCCGCCGCCTCCAGGCGTCGGGCACCACGCTCCGCCCGCCGACGGCGGGCCCACTCGAACGGTGTGGGGCGGACCGGTTCGAGTAGCCCGGGTGGCTCCACTCGGGGATGCGGCACCGTGCCAGGCAGCGCCCGGGTGGTGGGTGCGGCCCGGCGAGCGGGAAAGACAGTCATCGCGACCTCCGGCAAAAGGTCCCTCGAAGTTATGTCCCCACTACCCTACGTTGACCCTCCGGGGGCTCGGCAAGGTGGAGCGCCGGAGTGACTGTGGATGAATGCCATATTCACCCTCAGTTCTTTTCCCGGATGCCGCCAAACCCTGCCCTACGCTGCCAAGGGTGACCCACTACGTGGACAGCGAGGTCGGTCGGCTGGGCACCGTGCTCCTGCACCGTCCCGGCCCGGAACTCGCCCGCCTCACCCCCCGCAACAACGACTCGTTGCTGTTCGACGCGATCCCCTGGGTGGGGCGCGCCCAGGAGGAACACGACGCCTTCGCGGCCGCGCTGCGCGAGCGCGGGGTGGAGGTGCTCTACCTCGCGACCCTGCTCGCCGAGACGCTCGCGGTGGCCGACGCGCGCGCCGAACTCACCGATCAGGTGCTCGACTCGCCCCGGCTGGGCGACAGTCTGCGTGCCCGCGTCGCCGACCACCTGGCGTACCTGGACCCGGCGGCCCTCGCCGACGTGCTCATCGCCGGCCTCGCCCACGAGGAGCTGCGGATCAGCCCGGAGCGGCCGGGCGGGCTCGTCTACACGCTGATGGACCGGCACGACTTCGTCATCGAGCCGCTGCCCAACCTGCTCTTCACCCGGGACTCCTCGCTCTGGATCAGGGACCGGGTCGGGGTGACCAGCCTCGCGATGCCGGCCCGCCGCCGGGAGAGCACCCTGACGAACGCCATCTACCGCCACCACCCCCGCTTCGCGGGTACGGAGTTCGTCTACCGGCCCGGGCTGGAGCACCTGGAGGGCGGCGACGTCCTGCTGCTCGCCCCCGGTGTGCTCGCCGTCGGGGTGGGCGAGCGGACCACGCCCGCCGGCGCGGAGCGGCTCGGCCGGCAGGTCTTCGCCGCCGGGCTGGCGCACACCATCCTGGTGGTGCCGGTCGCGCAGGAGCGCGCCACCATGCACCTGGACACCGTCTGCACGATGGTCGACGTCGACGCCGTGCTGATGTACCCGAACGTCGCCGACGCGCTCTCCGCGTACACCGTGATCGCCGGCGCCGACGGCGAGGACCCGCGGGTGGACGGCCCGGCGCCGTTCCTGCGGGCCGCCGCGGACGCCATGGACATCGACCAGCTCCGGGTCATCGACACCGGGCTGGATCCGGTCACCGCCGAGCGCGAGCAGTGGGACGACGGCAACAACACCCTCGCCCTCGCGCCGCGGCTCTGCGTCGGCTACGAGCGCAATGTGGAGACCAACGCGCAGCTGGAACGGGCCGGCATCGAGGTGATCCCGATCGCCGGCTCGGAGTTGGGCTCCGGCCGGGGCGGACCGCGCTGCATGTCCTGTCCGATCGTCCGCGACCCGCTGCGACGCTGACCGCCGTGCCTCGCTCTCCCGCACAAAAACACGGAAAGAGTGGTCATTCCTTCGGGAATGACCACTCTTTCCGTGAACGAGGCGGTGCGGGGGACCGGCGGGTCAGCGCAGGGTGAGCTGCCGGCCGAGCAGCCCCTGCCGGGCGCGGCGGCCGGCGGCGTCCAGCGGGGCGGTGTCGGCGAGCGCTTCGGCGTACCGCTTGGCGAACTGTGCCACCGGCTCCTCCCACTCGGCGGCGGGGGTCCGCTCGGGCAGGTCCCAGACCGGCACCAGCCGGCCGTGTGCCCGGAACATGCCGGCGAACCGCGTGTCGTCGCCGAGCGGCAGCGTGCCGGCCGCGCCGAGCCGGGCCAACGCGTTCAAAGCGGTGTCCTCGTCCTCCGGCAGCACCCAGCGCACGTGCGCCTTCTCCGGCACCTGACACCAATACGCCGCCTTCGCGGCGTTCAGTCGCACCGTCGGGTAGATCGCGGCGTTGGCCCGCTCCAGGGACGCCTGCACGTTCGCGTCCTCGGTCGCACCCGGGTCGAGCCAGAACTCGAACCCGTCGTGCATGCTGATCTCCAGCGGCCCGTCGACCAGGAGGTCCTGCAGCCGGGCGCCGGGCCCGGGCAGCGGCGGCACCGACACCGGCTCGCCCGGCTCCGCCCGCAGGGCGCAGAGCAGCGCCTCGGCGAGGTCGCGCGAGACGTCGCCGGACTGGTCGTGCCGCTGCAGCCCGACGAGCACCCGCCCGTCGGGCTTCGTCATGGCGGGCGCGGCCAGCGGCAGCACCGTGGCCAGGGTCACCTGACGCTCACCGAACTCCTCGACCAGGGCGGGGGCGAGCCGCAGCGGCGCGGACGCGGCCGGTACCAGCTCGCGCAGCGCGATCCACTCGGGCTCGTCGACGAGCCCCTCGAAGGGGCGCGGTACGAAGATGTCGCGCACCTTCTCGCGCTTCGGGGTGGTCTCGGCGGCCCGCTGGCTCTTTCGACGCTTGCTCACGGCGAGACAGCCTAGAGGCCCGACGGGACCGCCGGGGGGAGGACCCGCCCCGGGCGGGGGCCGGCGGGCGGCCGGTCGCGGCTCGATCGGGGGCCGCGGACCACCGGGACGGAACGAGGGCTCAGCCGGCGACGACGAGATCGGCCACCGCCGGCTCGAACTCGGCCCACACGCTCTGCCCGAGCCCGTCCTGCTCGACTCCCCACCGGCTGGAGAGGCCCGCGACGATGTGCAGCCCGCGCCCGTCGGCGGCGTCCGGGCTCGCCGCCCGCATCCGCGGGCCCTCGGCGGCACCGCCGTCGGTGACCCGTAGCTGGACGTGCGGGGCGTCGACCGGGCCGCGCAGCCGCCAGGCGACCCGCACCACCCCGCCGGGCAGCGGACGGGCGTGCCGGACGGCGTTGCCCACCAGTTCGGCGAGTACCGCGACCAGATCCGCCAGGAGGGTGGGTTGCACCAGGCCGGTCAGCTCGTCGGCGAGCCGGTGCCGGGCCAGCCGCGCGCCGCTGGCGTGGTGGGGGACCACCACGCACCAGGCCCGTTCGCCCTTTCCCGTCGCCACCGTCGCCCCTTCGTGCCCCGTGCCGTCGCCGGTCATCCGCGCAGCAGTCGCACCTCTGCGACCGTACCGCCACCGGCCCTCGGTCTGAGGGATACCCATCCATTCTGCTGTTCAACGATCCGGCGGACGAGATAGAGACCGAGCCCCGCCCCCGGATAGCCGCGGCGGTCCCCGGACTCGCCCTGCCAGAACCGGTCGAAGGCCCGCTCGACATGCTCCGGCCGGATGCCGATGCCCCGGTCGCTGACCCGGAACGCGACCATTTGACCGTCCGGCCTGGCGCTGATCTCGATGCGGCTGCCCGGCGCGGAGTACTTGCCGGCGTTCGTGGCCAGCTCGGTCAACACGGTGGCGAGGCTCGGCCGGTGACCGAGCGCCTTGGGCAGGTCGACCGGCAGATCGAGGGCGAGCCGGGAACGCAGCTCCGCGGGGAGATCGCCGGCCGCGGCCCGCAGCGCGTCGCCGAGGTCGAAGGGGGCGGGGGGCTCGTCGCCGGGTCCCGCCTCGGCGGCGGAGGAGAGCAGCCGGTCGACCAGGCGGGCCAGCTCGTTCGCCCGCTGACCGATCACCCGGGCGGCCTGCCGTCGGTCGGCGTCGGTCAGCGACTCCCAGTGGTCGGTCAGGGTGTCCGCGTACCCCTTGATCACGGTGACCGGGGTCCGCAGCTCATGGCTGGTCACCGCCACGAAGAGGTCGCGCTCGTGGTCGCGGCGCTGCTGGTCGGTGATGTCGCGGAACGTGACCACCCGCAGGGCGCCGGGACCGGGCACGTCGCCCGAGGTGATCCGCAGCCAGCGACCGTCCGGCAGGCGGTGGTCGAGCACCTGGCCGGACGGGGGGATCGGGAACGGGAGCGGTCGGCTGAGCGCCTGGGCGGCGGCCTGGCCGGTCACCTGCGCCGCCGCCGGGTTCCAGAGCCGTACCCGGCCGTCGCGGTCGACCACGGCGAGCCCGTCGGCGAGCGCCGCCACGACCGGGCCGTCGCCGTGCACCGGCAGCCCGGTCTGGTCGCCGTACATGTGCGCGATGCAGGAGGCGAGGTACGCGATCACGCCGTGGTGCTGGTCGTCCGGCTCGGTGGCGTCGTCGGCGTAGACGGCGTGCAGGCTGCCAACCGTGTGTCCGCCGATCTCCGCCCGGGAGACGACCATTCGGCGCAGGCCCCGGTCGGCGAGCTCGCCGGGGAACGCACCGGCGAGCCGGTCGGCCCGCAGCTGCTGCACCCGGGGACCGGAGAGCAGGCAGACGGTGACCGGGTCGTCGGCGGGCAGCGGGCGGCCCACGGTCCACTCGGTGGCGCCGGTCGCGGAGATCACCCGCCCGCCGGTCGGGCCGAACTCGACGAACGCCATGCCGGCCGCGCCGAGCGCCGGCTGGGCCACCCGGAGGAGTTGGGTGAGGACGGGCAGTCCGGCGTCACCGGAGTTGATCATTTCGATCACCACGGTGTGCCCCGCGATGAGAGCGGCGAAATCGATGCGCTCCGGCATGTCCCGAGTCTGCCCCGCCGGCCCGGATTTGGGCACCCCCGCGTACCCCCGGCCGAACCGTCCGAACACCTCGCCCGGGCGGGGTCAGCGTCCGAGACGGGCCAGGGTCTGGGCGGGCCGGTCGGTGATGATGCCGTCCACCCCGGCGGTGAGGACGAGGTCCAGGTCCTCCGGCTGGTTGACGGTCCAGACGTACACCTGGTTGCCGGCGTCGTGCAGCGCCCGCAGCAGTTGGGGGCGTTCCCGCACCAGCGCGATGCCCGGTCCGGCGATGCGGGTGCCGAACGGCAGGCGGCCGAGCCGCAGCCAGCGCGGCAGCACCTCGAGCAGGAGCACGGTGGGCAGGGCGGGGGCGAGGTCCCGGATCCGGCGTACGGCCAGCGGCGCGAACGACATCACGGTGACCTGGACCGGGTCGTCCGGCGTCGGCTCGGTCAGCCCGTAGCGGCGCAGTAGCGCGACCAGTCGCCGTTCGACGTCGCGGCCGTAGCGGGACGGGTGTTTCGTCTCGACCAGCAGCCGGACCGGCCGGCCGGCGGCCAGCACCGCGTCGAGCAGCCGCTCCAGAGTGAGCAGCCGGGTGTGCGACTCGTCCGGCGGCTCGTCCCCCTCGCCCGGTACGCAGCCCGGATGCCAGGAACCGAAGTCGAGCTCCTCCAACTGGGCGAGGGTGCGGGCGCTCACCAGGCCGTGGCCGTTGCTGGTGCGGTCCAGCCGCCGGTCGTGCACGCAGACCAGGTGCCCGTCGCGGGTCAGCCGTACGTCGCACTCCAGCCCGTCGGCGCCCTCCGCCAGCGCGCGCAGGTACGCCGCGAGGGTGTGCTCGGGCAGGTCGTGCGAGGCACCGCGGTGCGCGAAGACCAGGGGTTGTTCGCCCATCCCGGCCGCCTAGAGGGTGTTTGAGAAGGCTCGCCCATCGCGAGCCGGACCGGCGCAGTAGGGCATGGTCTTCTCGAACATCCTCTAGAGCACCCGGCCCGGCTGTCCGTCCTCGCCGACCACCGGCCGCCCGGCGGCGGCCCACTCGCCCATGCCGCCGGCCACGTTGCGCACCTGGTCCCAGCCGTTGCGGGAGAGGTAGGCGACGACCTGGGCGGAGCGGCCGCCGGAGCGGCAGATGACGGCCACGTCCCGATCGGTCGGCACCTCGGAGATCCGGGCCGGCAGCTCCGTCATCGGCAGGTGGTGGGCGCCGGGCGCGTGGCCGGCGGCCCACTCGTCGTCCTCGCGGACGTCGAGCAGGTAGGTGTCGTCGGCGATCTGGGGCACGGTCACGGTGGGTACCTGGGGTCCGAACACGGCTACCAAGCCTAGAACCTCGCGGGGTCGATCGCTGCGGTCCGGGCCATCGGCATCGTCACAGCCGTACGACCCAGCGCGGATTGGCCTGGGTCCAGTTCGGCATCCGGGTGCCCCGGACGGCGTCGAAGAGGCCGTTCCCGCCGTTCTCCAGCACCACGTACGAGACCTCGTCGATGGTCTGCGAGTGCGACGGCACCTGCACTCCGCGCAGCGCGTTCGCGGGCAGCCCGCGCAGGGCGAGGAGCAGGTCCTCCAGGGCGACTCCGTTGGTGTCCACCGTCAGTGAGCTGCCGACGGCCCGGATCACCTGGTCGAGCTTGATCGGGTTGGTGCGCAGCCGCGTCTCGCCCGCCCGGTCCAGCATCGCCCGGAGCAGCTGCTGCTGGTGGCGCTGCCGGTCGTAGTCGCCGCCCGGCAGGTCGTAGCGCTGCCGGACGTAGTCCAGCGCCTCGGCGCCGTTCATCTGCCGGCAGCCGGGGCTGAACACCCGGTCCGTATGGATCGAGCGAACCTCGCGTTCCACGCACATCCGGACTCCGCCCAGCAGGTCGACCACCTTCCGGATGCCGGAGAAGTCGACGAGGGCTGCGCCGTCGAAGCGGATCCCGGTGAGCCGGGTCAGCGTGGCCGAGAGCAGTTGGGCGCCGGGCTCGCCACCTCGACCGTGCTCGTACGCCGCGTTGATCTTGTCCTCGCCTCCGGCGTAGCCGCTCCCGGCGGGGATCGCGACGAGCAGGTCCCTGGGGATGGAGACCAGGTACGCCTCCCGCAGTCCGGTCGGCACGTGCACGATGAGTATGGTGTCGGCGCGTTGTTCGGTGGTGTTGTCCCCCGGTCGGCGATCGGTGCCGATCAGCAGGTAGTTGAGCGGCCCGTCCAGGTCGGGACGATCGTTGCGGGACCCGGCGTCGAGCAGCTGCTCCTTGATCACCGTGCGGTCGTACCGGTCGGTGAGCGCCTGGAGCCCGAAGACGGTGACCCCGGCCAGCACCACGAGGGTCAGGCCGACCCCCAGCAGGATGCGAGGCCAGCGGGCGCGGTGCGGCCGGATGGCCGTGTGCGCCTCGGTCCGCTCCTCGCCGTCCCCGCCCGACCTGGACGTGGCCCCTCCCCGTCGCCGATTCGTGAGTTCTCCTCACGATCAGGCTACGGGTGGGGCCACGTCCGATCGGTCCGTTTCGCGGATCCCGCCCGGATCACTTCCGGTTCGAGATGACTTCCGGGTGGTAGAAGACGTACTGGGCGAGCCGGTCCTCCTTGACCGCCTTGAACATCTCCAGCGAGTCGTCGCTCAGCTCCTCGCGGCCGCTGTCGTTGCCGTTGAAGGTGCCGGCGTTCGTCTTGAGCATGATCAGCTCGTTCCCCGTCACGCCGCGCATGGTGAAGACGAAATTCTCGATCTTGGCGCCGCCGGTGTCGAGCACGAACGCCTTGCCGGCGGCCTTGATCAGCTGCTGGAGCTTGAGCGGGTTGGTCAGCATGCCCTTGTCGGTCGCCTTGCGGGCCATCGCCTTGATCAGCTGCTGCTGGTTGGCCTGCCGGTCGTAGTCGCCGTTCGTGAGGGTCTTGCGCTGCCGGGCGTAGTCCAGCGCCGCCCAGCCCTCCATCTCCCGGCAGCCCTTCTTGTGCACCACCGGCTTCATCTGCTTACCGGTCTTCTTGGCGTCCGCGTTCCACATCGGCTTGCCGTCCACGTACGACATGTGGATCGACTCGACCTCCTGCTTGACGCAGATCCGGACCGTGCCGAGCGTGTCGATCACGTTCTTGAAGCCGCCGAAGTTGATGATCGCGCCACCGTCGAAGCTCACCCCGGTGAGCTCCTTGATGGTCTTCGCCATCATCTGGGCGCCACCCTCCCAGCCGCCGCCGTTGCGGGCGCCGATCTGGAAGGCCGCGTTGATCTTGTCGGTGCCGCCGTTCCAGCCGGCCTTCTTGTTCTCCGGGATGTGCGCCTCGGTGTCCCGCGGGATCGAGATCAGGTAGGCCTGGTCGTGCGTGGCGGGGATGTGCAGGATGATGATCGAGTCCGACCGGACGTCGTCGGCCGCCCAGCGCTCCCGCGCGTCCACGCCGAGCAGCAGCATGTCGATCGGACCGTCCAGGCTCGCGCCGCCCTCGGCGTCGGTCTTGCCGGCGTCGCCGAGCAGGTTGCGCTGAGCGATCTCGCCGGTCGCCTGGTTGATCAGGGCCTTGCTGCCGACGATCGCAACGCCGCTGGTCAGCATCAGCACCGCGCCGAACACGACGGTGAGGCGGGCCCAGAGCGGATCCTTGCGCCGGGTGCGCTTCTTCTTGGGCGCGATCGGGTCGCCCGGGCGACCGCGGGCCTGGGAGGGGATGGCCGCGGAACCGCCGGCAGGCGGACGAGAGCGATCCAGCGACGGAGGGCGACGGCTGGTCTGAACCGGCATGCGTGCTCCAGCTCGCGTTATCAGGGGGCGAGAACACTGTACGGACACTTTGCGGTCATGGCGAGTTCGTCCAGCCGCAAATTCCGCGACCCCAGCGGGACACCAGGGATACTGACCGATCAGCCAGTTAGATTGGGACCGGTCAGTGGCTGGTATTCAGGAACTGCGAACTTTCCCGCCGACACCGGGCCGCCGGCCGCCGCGCGAGCGGCTGGTCAGCCGCCGTCGCTCTTCTTCTGCTGGTTGGCCTTCACCCAGTCGGCCATCGTGTCGGCCGACATGGCCCGGTACATCGCGAGGGCCTTCTCCCGGTCGGAGACCACCACCGACTCTCCGTTGATCGTCTCGCTACCGGAGTTCGGGTTGGTCACGAAGGTCAGGTTCTCACCTCGCAGGCTGCGGAACTGCAATCCCATGTCGACCAACGAGAAGCCCTGGTCGACGGTGACGGCGTCGGTCACCGACTGGAGGAAGGCGTTGAGCTTCCGTGGGCTGCTCAGCGTGCCGCTGCTCGCCGCCTTGTCCATCAGGGCGCGGAGGAACTCCTGCTGGTGACGCATCCGGGCGAAGTCACCGTCCGGGAACTGCTTGCGCTGCCGGATCCAGTCCAGCGCCTCGGCGCCGTCCATGTGGTTCATGCCCTTGGTGAACGTCCGGTACGGCTTGTGGATCGAGGTGACGGTGCGCTCGACGTTCAGGTCCACCCCACCGAGCGCGTCGGTGACCTGCTTGAAGCCGGCGAAGTCGATCGCCATGACGTGGTCCAGCCGGACGTCGGTGAAGCATTCGACGGTGCGTACCGCGAGCGGCAGACCGCCGAAGGCGAAGGCTGCGTTGATCTTCGCCCGCCGGCCGGAGTCACAGCTGGCGCTGGCGCTCTCCGGAATCGGTACGTACAGGTCGCGGGGGATGGAGACCAGGTAGGCCTCCTGGTGGTTGGCGGGGATGTGCATCACGATGATCGTGTCGGCCCGCCACTTGCCTGCCTGGTCCACCGGGGCGTCCGGGTCCCGGGAGTCACTGCCGACCAGCAGGATGTTGAGCGCCCCCTCCACCTGCTTGCTCGGCCGCCCCTCGGTGATCCCCGAGAACGCGTCGGTCCGGGCGAGGTCCTTGTCGAGATTGCGCACGTAGAGCCAGGCGCCGACGCCGCCGAGCAGCGCGAGCACCACCACGGCCACGCCGACCACGAGCGCGATGCGCCCCCACCGCGGCCGCGGCCCGCGCCGGCCGGGTCGACCGCCGCCGGGGTGGCCCGGTCCGCCCGGCCCGGTGGGCCCGCCCGGCCCGCCGCCCTGCGGCACCTCGTCGTACGACGGATACCCGTCGGAGGCCCGGACGCGCGCGGCGGCCCCGCGAGCGTTGCCGGGCACCGACGCGCGCCCGGAGCCGGGCGCCGGCGCACGCCCGGAGCTGCGGTGCAGGTAGGGGTGCGGGACGCCGGCGGACGAGGTGGCTGACATGTAAGTCAGCGTACGTACGTTCGGCCACCGCCGCCCTCAGGCGACGCCCAGGTTCGCCTCGGGCGTGCCGACCGGAGTCAGCCCAGACGGCTGCGGAAGTGCTCAATCGTGCGTCGGAGGCCGTCCTCGGGCGTCACCGTCGGCTCGTAGCCGAGCAGCTTCCGGGCGAGGGTCAGGTCGGGCCGGCGCATCTCCGGGTCGTCCGCGCTGCGGGTGATGTAGGTCACCTCGGACTTGCTGCCGCAGAGCCCGATGATGGTCTCGGCGAGCTGCCGCATGCTCATCTCGTGCTCGGTCCCGCAGTTGATCGGGCCGGTCTCGGTCGAGTCGAGCAGCAGCAGGATGCCCCGGACCAGGTCCTCGACGTAGCAGATCGACCGGGTCTGGTCGCCGGTCCCGTGCACGGTGATCGGCTCGCCGCGCAGGGCCTGGGAGATGAAGGTGGGGATGGCCCGGCCGTCGTCCGGCCGCATCCGTGGGCCGTACGTGTTGAAGATCCGCACGATCGCCGTGTCGAGCCCGCGGCTGCGGTGGTACGCCATCGTCGCCGCCTCGGAGAAGCGCTTCGCCTCGTCGTAGACGCTGCGGAGCCCGATCGGGTTGACGTTGCCCCAGTACGTCTCGCGCTGCGGGTGCTCCTTCGGGTCCCCGTACGCCTCGGAGGTGGAGGCCATCAGGAACCGGGCGCCGTCGTCGAGCGCGCGGTCCAGCAGGTGCAGGGTCGCCACCGAACCGACCCGGAGGATCTCCACGGGCAGCTTCTCGAAGTCGGTCGGGCTGGCCGGGGACGCCATGTGCAGGATCGCGTCGAACCGCTGGGCCAGGGCCGGGTGGGCCGGCAGCCCGTCGGAGATGTCCGCCTCGACCAGGGTGAACGTCGGCGTGTCCAGCAGGTGCGCGACGTTCTCCTTCGACCCGGTGACGAAGTTGTCCAGCGCGACCACCGTGCAACCCCGCGCGATCAGGGCGTCCACCAGGTGTGACGGCACGAAGCCGGCGCCGCCGGTGACGAGGATGCGGTGACCGGTGCCGAAGCGGGGAGCGACCTTCATGCCCGCCAGCTTACTTAGCGTCGCCTGTTCGTCAGCCTCCGGCCACGCGGGTCGACCCGGCTCGCGTCCCGCCTGGCGGCCCCGACCGTCGCTCGCGGGCGCGGTGCGGGCATGGGAAAGGGCCCCCTCGGGAGGAGGCCCTTTCCTGTTCGTCGCGGTCAGTGGGCGCCGGCCCCGGTGAGGGCACGCACCTCCAGCTCCGCGTACTTCTCGTCGTCACGCTCCTTGGAGATGAGCGTGCCGATCCACCCGCAGAGGAAGCCGAACGGGATGGAGATCAGGCCCGGGTTGGAGAGCGGGAACCACTGCCAGTCGTGGTCCGGGAACATCGCGGTCGGCGCTCCGGAGACCACCGGCGAGAAGAAGACCAGCACCACTGCGGCGAGCAGGCCACCGTAGATGGCCCAGACCGCGCCCGAGGTGTTGAACCGCTTCCAGAAGAGGCTGTAGAGGATGGCCGGCAGGTTGCCGGAGGCGGCCACCGCGAACGCGAGCGCCACGAGGAACGCCACGTTCAGGTTCTGCGCGAAGATCGACAGGGCGATCGACACCGCGCCGATCACCAGCGCGGAGATCCGGGCGACCCGGACCTCCTGCCGCTCCGACGCCTCCCCCTTCTTCAGCACGTTGGCGTAGAAGTCGTGCGCGAGGCTCGACGAGGAGGCCAGGGTCAACCCGGCCACCACGGCGAGGATGGTGGCGAACGCGACCGCGGCGATGATCGCGAGCAGCGTCGCCCCGCCCAGGTCGCCGCCGAGGAAGTCCACCCCGAGCACCTGGGCGAGCTGTGGCGCCGCCGTGTTGCCGGCCCGGTCCTGGGCGGTGATCGCCTCGCCACCGACGAGGGCCGCCGCGCCGAAGCCGAGGGCAAGGGTGAGCAGGTAGAAGGTGCCGATGATGCCGATCGCCCAGAGCACGCTCTTGCGGGCCGCCTTCGCCGTCGGAACGGTGTAGAAGCGGATCAGGATGTGCGGAAGACCGGCGGTGCCGAGCACCAGCGCGATGCCGAGCGAGAGCAGATCCATCTTGTTGTAGAAGGTCTGCGTCGAGTTGCCGGCGACCTCGACCCCGTAGCGCAGGCCGGGTTCGAGGAAGGCGGCGCCCTTTCCGGAGGACGCCGCAGCGTCGCCGAGCAGCGAGGAGAGGTTGAACTTGTACTTGGCGAGCACCAGCAGCGTCATGATCACGGCGCCGCCCATGAGCAGGAACGCCTTGACGATCTGCACGTAGGTGGTGCCCTTCATGCCGCCGACCGTGACGTAGATGATCATCAGGGCGCCGACCAGGATGATGGTGGCGATCTTGGCGGCGTCCGCGTCCATGCCGAGGAACGTGGTGCCCGGCTTGATGCCGAGCAGGAGCGCGACCAGCGCGCCCGCGCCCACCATCTGGGCCAGCAGGTAGAAGATCGACACGGTGATGGTGGAGACCGCGGCGGCGGTACGCACCGGACGCTGGCGCATCCGGAAGGCCAGCACGTCGGCCATCGTGTACCGGCCGGAGTTGCGCAGCAGTTCCGCGACGAGCAGCAGCGCCACCAGCCAGGCGACCAGGAACCCGATCGAGTAGAGGAAGCCGTCGTACCCGTAGAGGGCGATGAGGCCGGCGATGCCGAGGAACGAGGCGGCCGACATGTAGTCGCCACCGATCGCCATGCCGTTCTGGAAGCCGGAGAAGGACCGGCCGCCGGCGTAGAAGTCGGTGGCGGTCTTCGTCTGCCGGCTGGCCCAGATGGTGATCGCCAGGGTCACCGCCACGAAGATCAGGAAGAGCGTGATGGTCAGGTTGCGAGCGGTGGTGCTGCCCGCCTCAGCCGCGAGGATCTGATCCATGGGTCACCTCCCCGATCTCGTCGCGGATCCGGTCGGCGACCGGATCGATCTTCCGGTCGGCGTGCCGGGAGTAGAGCCAGGCGATCAGGAACGTGGACACGAACTGGAGCAGCCCGAAGATCAGGGCGACGTTGATGTTGCCGAAGAGCTTCGTGCCCATGAAGTCCCGTGCGTACGCGGAGAGGATGACGTAGAGCGCGTACCACAGGAAGAACGCGACGGTCATCGGGAAGACGAAGCCGCGCAGGGCGCGCCGCAGCCCGGCGAACTCGTCCGACCGCTGCACGGCGAGGTACCGGTCCGGCGTGGACGCGGCCGGCGCGGGTGTGTCCGTGGACATTTGTGGATCACCACCTTCACAGGCGTCGGGGATTTTCGCGCACGTTAGAAAGCGCGCTCCCCGGCGCGGAAGGCCGAGATCGTCCTCGGTCGGCGGCTGCGCCGAACGGCGGGATGGCTGCGCCGAGTGACGCAGGTCACCCCGTTGAGCGGTCGATGCTCGTCACGTCAGCTCCCGGTAGCGGCCCCGGTAGTGCAGCAGCGGCTGCGCCTCCTCGACCATCTCCACCGCCTCGATGGTCGCCTCGACCAGCAGTGACCAGCCGTACTCGCGAGCGGCGTCGAGCCGGCACCCGGCCCATCCGCCGGCATCGGCCGGCACCGGCCCGTACGGCGTCTCGGTCCAGTCGCCGGTGGCGAAGGGGCCGCCCGGGGCCGGGAAGAGGCCGGCGAAACGGTCCGCGAGCTGCCGGTGGGCCGGGCCCAGCGGTGCCACCGCGAACCGGCCGGCCGACTCGACCGCCGCCCACAGATCCGACTCCGCGTCGATCAGTCCGAGCAGCCGATCCGGCTCGCCCTCGGCGACCAGAGTGGACGACACCGTCAGCCCGACCGGCCCGGGCGCGGTCCAGAGCGTGACCGGTGAGGCCAGGCGGCCGCGCAGCCGGCGTACGGGCGAGCGTTGGCCGGCCGGTACGGCGAACGGATCGGTGTGGTGGATCTCGGCGCCAGGCTCATGATTCACGTGAAACATTGTGCCCGCGGGCCGGGTTCAGCGGCCGGTGGACGCGAAGCCCCGCACCAGCGAGGCCACCTCGTCGGCCCGGGTGTCCAGCAGGAAGTGGCCGCCGTCCAGGACGTACACCTCGGCGTCCGGCACGTCGGAGCGGTACGCCTCCGCCCCGGCCACCTGGAACGAGGTGTCGTAGCGGCCCCAGAGGACGAGCAGCCGTGGCCGCTCACGGCGCAGCCACTCCTGCCACCGGGGGTACGACGCCACGTTCGTCCGGTAGTCGTAGAAGAGGTCGAGCTGGATCGCGGCCTGACCCGGGCGGCTGAGGAAGGCGTGCTCGTCGGTCCAGAGGTCAGGGTCGTACCGCTGCGGATCCGGGTCGTCGCCCACGTGCCGGGTACGCGCCGCAGCGAGGGAGAGGAAATTCTCCCGTACGGCCGCCTCATGGCCGGCCCGGTCCCGCCAGTACTCCCGGCGGACGTCCCAGAGCGGCCCCAGCCCCACCTCGTGGGCGACCGCGTTCTGCACCACGAGGCCGGTGAGCCGACCCGGTTCCGCCAGCGCCATCCGGAAGCCCACCGGACCGCCGTAGTCCTGGACGTACAGCAGATGGCGCTCGACCCCGATCGTGGCCACGAACCGGGCCATCACCTCGGCGATCCGGTCGAAGGTGTACGCGAAGCCGCCCGGCTCGGGAGCGTCGCTGTGCCCGAACCCCGGATAGTCCGGCGCGATCAGCCGGAACCGGTCGGCGAGCCGACCCAACAGCGGCTCGAACATCCGGGACGAGGACGGGAAGCCGTGCAGGAGCAGCAGGACGGGCGCGTCAGCTGGGCCGGCCTCCCGATAGAAGACGGAGAGCCCGTCGACCACCACGGTCCGGTAGCGGGTCTGCTCGCTCATGCCGGCACTCCGCTGCGCTGCGTGCCGTCATGAGGCACCGGTGCACTGTGCCGGATGATTCGCTCGCTGCGCTCGCTCATGGGGGCTCCTCGTCACGGCTCACCGCACCGTAGCCACCGGCTGTGAACCGGAGCCGGGATTCCCGGGCACACCGCCGGATCGGGTGCCGCCGTGCGGATCACGGCGGCACCGTCGGCGGTCGCCGTCAGCGGCGCGGAGTGACGGTGGCCAACAGTTCGGGTTGCCGCCGGTCCAGCACGTCCCCGGCCAGGTACGCGCCGAGCAGCGCGGCCCCCAGCCCGTACGCCACGCCGACCGGCAGCGCGAGCCAGTGCCAGACGTCGCCGAGCAGCGCGGCGGCCACCACCATCGGCACGGCCGCCACCGCCGTCACCAGCATGGCGAGCAGGGTGAGGAAGCTCTTGACCACTCCGCCGCCGCTGTTCATGGCGAACGGGTTGCTCGTCTCCGGCAGGGCGTACGCCCCGAGGATCGAGACGAAGCAGTTCACCGCGAGCCCCGCGCCGTAGCTGGCGACGAGGCTGCCGGCGGTCAGCCCGATCCACCCCGGGCGGCCGAGCACCACGGCGATCACGATCGAGACCACCCCGAGCATCGGCACCACGTAGATCGAGAACGCGGTCATCCGGGCCCGCAGCTCCTGCTGACCGCGTACCCCGGCCACCACGTTCGCGGCGTACGCGCTGCCGTCGAAGCCGAACTGGTTCGCGAGGGTGACCGCGGCGACCACACCCACGAAGAGCATCGAGAGGCTGACCAGCACCGGAGACGGCTCCGCGGCGCCCTGGCCGAAGCCCTGCCCGCTGTTCGTGCCGAAGCCCGAGCCGCCGAGGTTGACCAGCACCGGGACGAAGATGCCGACCACCGCGATGGTGATCAGGTTGGCCCGCCGGCGAGCGTCCCGCCACCAGTAGCGGGCCTCCCGGGCGACGAGCGCGCCGAACTGGTCACGCCGCGCCCAGCCGACGGCGCGCGGGAAGAGCTGACTCACCGCACCACCGGCCGGGCCGCCCTTGGCCCGGGTGCCCCCACCGCTCGCCGTACCCACCATCGCCGACTCCAGCGAACGGGACCACCAGGCGAGCAGCGCCAGCACCGTGAGCGCGCTGATCAGCAGCTTGACCGGCGCGGCCCAGCCGCGCCCCTCGGCCAGGTCGATACCGGCCGTCCAGGGCGCCCCGAGCGGAGTCCAGCCGATCACCTCCGAGACCCCGTCGAGGCGCTCCCACTCCGTATCCTGCAGCGCCGAGACACCGATCAGCTGCAGCGGGCCGAGCAGCGCGGCCGCGACCGCGAGCAGCACGGCGGCCAGGTCACGGACCCGCCGCGAGCGGAGCATGGAGGCGAAGGCGCTGGTGACCGCCCGCGCGGCCGCCACGCAGAGCAGCACCCCGAGGAGCACCCCGACCAGCGCCACGAGCGCGGCCGACCAGCCGCCGAGCACACCGGCCGTGAAGACCAGCCCGAGGAGGGCCAGCAGCACCGCAATCGCCGGCACGCTGACCAGGGCGGCCGTGAGCAGGCCGGTGACCAGCGTCCGGCGCGGCAGCGGCAGCAGCGCGAAGCGGGCCGGGTCGAGCGTCTCGTCCACGCCGAAGAAGATCAGGGGCAGCAGCACCCAGCCGAGCACCACCAGGCCGCCACCGAAGGCGGCGACCATCGTCGCGTACCGGTCGGTGTCGGCCAGGCCGGGACTCGCGAACAGGAAGAAGCCGCTGCCGGCGAACCAGAGCCCGAGCAGCGCGCCGCCCAGGAAGAGCGCGACCCGCCAGCCCTGGCCACGGAAGTTGTTGCCCATCACCCGCAGCTTGAGCCGGACGAAGTGCCGGGCGGAAACCCGGCGGACCGGCCCGGTCGGCGCGGTCAGTTCGACAGCCACGCCAGCTCCTCACCGGTCGCCGTCCGGCCGCCGACGACCTCGACGAAGACCTCCTCGAGCGAGCGCTTCCCGCGTACCTCGTCGATCGCGCCGACCCGCTTGATCGCACCCTCGGCGAGGATCGCCACGTGTGAGCAGAGCCGCTCCACGACCTCCATGACGTGACTGGAGAAGACCACCGTCCCGCCGCTGCCGACGTAGCGGGTCAGGATGTCCCGGATCAGCGCCGCCGAGACCGGGTCGACCGCCTCGAACGGCTCGTCCAGGACGAGCAGACGGGGCCCGTGCAGCAGCGCGCAGGCCAGGCCGATCTTCTTCTTCATCCCGGCCGAGTAGTCGACGACCAGGGTGCGGCCCGCCTCGGTGAGCGCCAGCACGTCGAGCAGCTCCGCGGCCCGCTGGTCGACCACCGCCGGGTCCATTCCGCGCAGCAGACCGTGATAGGCCAGCAGCTCGGCGCCGCTGAGCCGGTCGAAGAGGCGTACGCCGTCGGGCATCACGCCGAGCAGCTGCTTGGCGCGGACCGGGTCGGCCCAGACGTCCTGCCCGAGCACCCGGGCCTGGCCCGCGTCCGGCCGGAGCAGGCCGACGGCCATCGAGAGCGTGGTGGTCTTGCCGGCCCCGTTCGGCCCGAGCAGGCCGTAGAAGGAGCCGGCCGGTACGTCCAGGTCGACGCCGGCCACCGCCACCTTGCCGTCGAACCGCTTGGCCAGGCCGCGAAGGCACAGCGCCGTCTGCTCATCGGTCATGCACCAGAACCTATCCCTTGGCCGCGATCCGGTAGTCCCGCCGGGGGATGACCTCCCGTCATACCCGCGACGTACCGGTCCTCCTACGGCACGCCGCCGCCCGGCGACCCGGACCTCCGCCCGTCATTCCCCGGACGGATTCGGGTCACCTGCAACCGGTCCACTCGCTCACGGGTGATGGACGCAGGAACCTGACGGGAGGGTCATGGAGACGGACGAGGGGTTCGAGGAGTTCTACCGGACCACCAGACATCGGGTGGTCACCGTGCTGTACGCGCTCAGCGGCGACCTCGGCGAGGCGCAGGACGCCGCGCAGGAGGCGTACGTCCGCGCCTGGCAACGCTGGCGCCGGATCAGCGAGTACGAGGACGCCGAGGCGTGGGTCCGTACCGTCGGTCAGCGACTGCTGCTCAACCGGTGGCGGAAGATCCGTAACGGGCTGACCGCCTACCGGAGGCACGGCGTCCAGCCGTCCGCCGGGCCGCCCGACGAGAACAATGTCGCTCTGGTGATGGCGCTGCGTCGCCTGCCCGAGGAGCAGCGGGTGGCCGTCGTGCTGCACCACCTCGCCGACCTCTCCGTCGCCGAGATCGCCACCCAGACCGGTGCGCCCAGCGGAACCGTGAAGGCCCGTCTCGCCCGAGGTCGCAAGGCCCTGGCAACCATGCTCGACACCGCTCTGCCGGAGGAGGCCGCTCATGCCTGACCAGCTCTTCGACGATCTGTACCGGAACACCGAGAACCTCGCCTGGGCGCCGGTGGAGCAGGTGCGCCGTCGCGGGAGGCAGCGGAGCCGGCGTACCCGTGTCGCTGCGAGCCTGGCGGGCGTGGTGACCGTCGTGGCGGTCGCGGCCGGCGCTGTCGCCCTGGGCGCCGACCCGGATGCCGCGCCGCCGGTGGTGCCCGCCACCGGCTCGCCGACGCCGACGCCGAACCGGACGCCGACGCCCTCGACGAGCCCCAGCCACAGCGCCGACCCGACTCCGGACGACAGCGGCAGCCCCACCGGTGGGACGCCGTCGAGCCCGGCGAACGACGATGGACCGAACGCGCCGAGCCGCGACACGAGCATCCCGCCCGCAGCCATGATGCAACTCGCCGACCTGCCCAAGGGCTTCACGATGACGAACGGCGAACCGGACGGGGACTGGACCCTGGAGTCCGTCTTCGCCAACTGCCGCAACCAGCCGGCGTCACTGGCTAGGGGCCAGGTCGCCGAGCGGTTCCGGGTCTTCGACTCGCCCACGGACTCGCTGGTCCAGCGGGTCACCCGCTACTCGGGCGAGGCCGCGGCGGCCCACCTGGACGCGATGCGCGAGCAGGTCGAGGAGTGTGACCCCCACCGGTCCGGTGACTCGCTGACCGTCCTGGCCGCGGGGTTCGGCGGCGACGAGTCGATGCTGGTGGGCTCCGTGATGGAGGGGCGGCCGGCACGGTGGATCCTCGTCCGGCAGGGTGACCTGGTGGCACAGCTCAGGGTGGACAAGGACACCACGCCACAGGAGGCCACCCAGCTCGTCCGACCGGTGGCCGACCGGCTCTGCGCGGGTACCGACGCCTGCTGACCGTCACAGCCGCAGGGTGTCCGGGGCGTGCAGCCGGAGCATCGTGGCGCCGACGTCGGCGGGGACCCGACGTCGGGAGGCCGCCGACACCAGCACCGTCACGGCGAACGCCAGCGGTACCGTCCACGCGGCCGGCTGCGCCACGAGCGTCGCCGGCCAGCCGTGCAGCGGCGGACCGACCACTGTCACCAGTACGGCGGCGATCGCGGCGCCGCCGCCGACGAGCACCCCGGCGGCGGCGCCGAGGTCGGTCAGCCCACGCCACCAGATGCCGAGCACCAGCAGCGGGCAGAAGCTGGACGCGGCGACGGCGAAGGCGAGCCCCACCACCTGCGAGACGTCCAGCCCGGAGACGTTCAGGGCGAGGATCGCGGGCACCACGCCGGCGATCACCGTGGCCAGTCGGAAGCCGCGTACCGAGCCGCGACCGAGCACGTCCGTCGAGATCACCCCGGCCACGCTGGTGAGCAGGCCGGAGGAGGTGGAGAGGAAGGCGGCGAACGCGCCGGCCGCGACGAGCGCCGCGAGCAGCCGGCCGGTCGTTCCGTGGCCGAGGGCCGCCTCCGGCAGCAGCACCACCACCGCGTCGGTCTGCCCGGTGACGAGCAGCTGTGGGGTGTAGATGCGGCCGAGCACCCCGTAGATGGTGGGGAGCAGGTAGAAGACGCCCACCAGCGCCAGCACGACCAGGGTCGTCCGGCGGGCCGCGGCGCCGTCCGGATTCGTGTAGAAGCGCACCAGCACGTGCGGCAGCCCCATGGTGCCGAGGAAGGTGGCGAGGATCAGGGAGTACGTGGCGAACAAGCCCCGGTCGTCGGCCCCGGCCGTGCTCGGCAGCAGCCAGTCGGCGGCGTCGATGGTCACGCCGGCGACCTCCGGCACCGGGTCGCCGGCCTGGAAGACGACCGTCTCGCCGGCGCGTACCCCCCGGACCTCGCCGTCGGGGAACGTGAGGGTCGCGGGATGCTCGACCACGACGCTGATCGCGGTCCGGAACGTCGGACCGTCCGGCGGGGTGACGGCCGGCCGGGCGTCGGCCTGCCACTGCAGGGCCAGGAAGATCGCGGGTACCGCGAGCGCGGTCAGCTTCAGCCAGTACTGGAACGCCTGGACGAAGGTGATCGCCCGCATGCCGCCCAGCGCCACGTTCGCGGTGACCACGACGGCCACCAGCACGGCCCCCACCGGATACGCGGAGCCGGTGACCGTGGCGAGGGTGAGGCCCGCGCCCTGGAGCTGCGGCACCAGGTAGAGCCAGCCGATGAAGATCACGAAGGCGGTGGCGAGGATGCGCAGTCGGCGGGAGCCCAGCCGCAGCTCGCAGAAGTCGGGCAGGGTGAACGCTCCGGAGCGGCGCAGCGGGGCGGCCACGAAGAGCAGCAGGGCCAGGTAGCCGGCGGCGAAGCCGACCGGGTACCAGAGCACGTCCACGCCGTACTTGAGGATCAGCCCGGCGACGCCCAGGAAAGACGCGGCCGAGAGGTACTCGCCGCCGATCGCGGCCGCGTTCCACGTCGGACTGACCGCCCGGGAGGCGACGAGGAAGTCGGAGGTGGTGCGGGCCAGCCGCAGCCCCCAGAAGCCGATGCCGACGGTGAGCAGGGTGACGGCGACGATCGCCGGGATGACGAGGCCGTTCTCCACCTCAGCGCTCCGGCCGCTGGACCAGGTCGGTGAAGTCCTGCTCGTTGCGTTCGGCGAGCCGCACGTACGCCCAGCCCACCCCGATCAGGAACGGGAAGCTCGCGACCCCGAGCAGCAGCCAGGGCAGCTTCACGCCGAGCACGGTGACCCGGCCGACCGCGGGCGCGATGGCGAAGAGCCAGGGCAGGCCGCCGAGCCCGATCAGCACGACCAGGGAGAGCCGCAGCGCCAGCGCGAGCTGGGCCCGCACGAGCCCTCGGACGAGCGCCTCCCCGACCCGGGTCTGCTCGGCGAGTTCGGCGCGGGTCCGTTCGTGCCGGTCCTCGCGGCGGGACACCTCGGCCAGCACGATCCGGGTCCGCGGCTGGGGAACCGGCCGGCGCACCTGGTCCGGTGCCCCTGCTCGCTCCTCGACCCCGGACCTCGGCGCGTGATCGTCGGTGGCGGACATCCCCGGCAGTCTTGTCCGATCGATCGGTTTGTCAAGGGCGCGGTGGTCGTCCGCGGCCGTGACCAGCAGCGGGCCGGCGTGCGGGCGCCGGCGTGGAGCTCAGGAAGGGGTTGTGCACAACCTGTGGATTACGGGCCACTCCTGTGGATAACCCGGTGAAGAACGCGTCGTGCCGGCTGTTCTCGTCGAGCCCGGCGGTCAGGGCAGGCCGACGCGCTCCGGGCGGGCGGAGGCGGAGCCCAACCAGGTGTGCGGGTTGCCGTACCAGCACCACCCGAGCTTCGGCGCGCCCTGGCTGATCCAGAGCGCCGGGACCCGCTTGTCCCCGCAGCGCGATCCGACCAGGGAGAAGCACTTGTTTTTCGCCAGCGCGGCGGGGTGCAGGGTGACGAAGGCGAGCCCCTCGTCGATGGTGAGCGGCAGCCGGTCCTGACCGGTGATGACCTCCAGCGCGGACGAGGGGGGCAGGTTCAGCGTCTCCTCGCCGCGGTCGACGTCGAAGAGCAGGTACGCCGGCCCGGCCGGCACCTCCAGCTCCTTGATCGGGTCGAACCGGGCCAGGTCGCCGTCGGCGTAGTGCTGGTCGAGGAAGCCGGGCTTGCGCTTGCCGGCCAGCGTGGTGAGCGGCAGGCGCGCCTCCACCGGAATCAGCTCGCGGGTGATGACCAGCAGGAACGGCACTCGCGCCGCGGTCGGGGCCGGCAGCCCGGCTGCGCCGCTGACGGCGGCCGCGCGCAGCGGGGCGACCAGGTCCCGGAAGGTCTCCTCGGCTGTTGCGGCCAGCTCGGGATAGCCGAGCCGCACCAGGCGCTCCACCTGACGGTCGAACTCGGCGGCGGCGTCGTACGGGGCGTCGGTCACTGCGGCCTCCTCGAAGTCGTACAGCCCACCGTACAGCGTACGACGAGCGGCGGCCATTCCCGGTTTCCGAAGAAGATCTCGGCGGCGCGTGCCTGCTCGGCCGGCGTCAAGGGCAGCGGTAGGGCCGGCGGTGGGGTCAGCGGCTCCAGTCCTGCTTCGCCGCCCGGACCAGCTTGTCCTTCAGCTCCCGGGTGTGCCGGCGGCTGACCGGCAGCTCCGTGCCGTCGATGACCACCACGTAGCCGGAGTTCACCAGCCGCAGCTCGGCGATCAGCTTCAACTGCACCAGGTACGACCGGTGGATGCGGACGAAGCCGGCGTCCGCCCAGCGCTCCGCGAGGGTGGCCAGCGAGACGCGGACCAGGTGCGAACCGTCCGCAGTGTGCAGCCGGGCGTAGTCCCCCTGCGCCTCCACCCAGCGCACCGCCGACCTCGGCAGCATCCGGGTGGTGCCGGCCAGCTCGATCGGGATCGTCGGATCCTCCTCGGCGCGGGCCAGCGCCGCCGGGTGCGACGGCACCACCCGGGAACCGATCACCCGGCGCAGCGACTCGGCCAGCCGCTCGGCGCGTACCGGCTTGCGCACGTAGTCCGTGGCGCCCAGGTCGAACGCGTCGACCGCGCCGTCGTCGTACGCGGTGACGAAGACGATCGCCGGCGGCCGGGCGAACCGGCGCAGCACCCGGGCCAGCTCCATCCCGTCCAGCCCGGGCATCCGGATGTCCAGGAAGACCACGTCCACATCTGCGTCGCGGAGCAGCCGCAGCGCGTCCGTCGCGTCCGCGGCGGTGTGCAGCCGAGCCACCCGCGGGTCGGCCCGTAGGTGGTACGCCAGCTCGTCCAGGGCGGGCGGCTCGTCGTCCACCGCCAGCACCCGGAGAAATCCGGACGCGTTCCCCGGGGCGACCCGGCCGGCCTGCTCGCTCACGAGCCCGCCCGTACCCCGGGATGGAACTTCGGAATCCGCATGCTCACCCTCGTGCCCGAGCCCAGCCCGGTCTCGACGACCAGCCCGAAGCCGTCCCCGAAGACCGAGCGGAGCCGCTCGTCCACATTGGAGAAGCCGACGTGCTGGCCGGAATCCTCCCCCGGGTCGCCGACGCTCAGGGCCAGCTCGGCGATGCCGGTGGTCAGTGTGGCCGGATCCATCCCCACCCCGTCGTCCTCCACCGTGATGTGGCACTCGGCGCCGGCGTCCCGGGCCTCGATGCTCACCATGCCCGTGCCGGGCTTGCGGGACAACCCGTGCCGGACCGCGTTCTCGACCAACGGCTGCAGGCAGAGGAACGGCAGGGTCACCGGCAGCACCTCGGGGGCGATCTGCAACCGCACCTGGAGCCGGTCGCCGAACCGGGCGCGTTCGATGGTCAGGTAGCGGTCGATCGAGCGCAGCTCCTCGGCCAGCGTGGTGAACTCGCCGTGCGCCCGGAACGAGTACCGGGTGAACTCGGCGAACTCCAGAATCAGCTCGCGCGCCCGCTCCGGGTCGGTCCGCACGAACGAGCCGATAGCGGTCAACGCGTTGTAGATGAAGTGCGGGCTGATCTGGGCCCGCAGCGCACGGATCTCGGCCCGGGCCAGCCGTTCCCGCGAGGAGTCCAGCTCGGCGAGGGCGAGCTGGTTGCCGGCCCAGTGCGCGGTCTCCAGGGTCGCCTGCACCAGGCCGGGCGCCGGCGGCCCGTCGGAGATCGCCAGCAGGGCGCCCACGGCCTCCCCGTCCGCGACGGTGAGCGGGGCGACCACCACGCCCCGTACCGGGCAGTCCACCCGGTCGCACTGCAGCTCGGCCTCGCCCAGCACCGTCGACCGTGCCGACGTCACCGCCCGCCGCGCCGCGACGAGCAGCTGCTCGCCGTGGTGCCCGCCCCGCCCGTCCAGCGCGAGCAGCTTCTCCCGGTCGGTGAGGGCCAGCCCGGGCGCGCCCACCAGGGCCCGCAGATGACGTACGGACTTCGCGGCGCCCGCCGCGCTCAACCCCGCGCGCAGCGGCTCAGCGGCCAGCCCGGCGGTGTGCAGCACCTCGTAGGTGGCCCGCTGGGTGGCGGTGGCGATGCCCCGGCGCGCCCGCAGTCGGCCGACCGCGAAGAGAGCAGCGGCGAGCGCGCTGACCAGAAAGACGACGGCGAGAACTGCCGAGAGGTTGCCACCCACGCCCAGATCCTGTCGGCTCCGGGCCCCGCAGCCAAGGGGTCAGTACGCGCCCTTGCGGGCGAGCACCACGCCGACGGTGCGCCAGAGGATGCTCAGGTCGTATGCGAGCGACCAGTTGTCGACGTAGTAGAGGTCCAGCCGGACCGCCTCGTCCCAGGAGAGGTCGGAGCGCCCGGAGACCTGCCAGAGGCCGGTCATGCCGGGGCGCACCAGCAGGCGCCGGCGGACGTCGCCCAGGAAGTCGCCGTCGTCGGCCGGGAGCGGACGCGGCCCGACCAGCGACATCTCCCCCCAGAGCACGTTGATCAGCTGCGGCAGTTCGTCCAGCGACGTGCCACGAAGGAAGCGGCCCACTGGGAAGACCCGGGGATCCTGCTTCATCTTGAAGAGCATGCCGTCGGTCTCGTTCTGGTCGACCAGGCTGGCCAGCCGATCCTCCGCGTCGACGTACATGGTGCGGAACTTCCACACCCGGAACGTGCGCCCCTCGTGACCCACCCGCGGCTGCCGGAAGAAGACCGGCCCGGCGTCGGAGATCTTGATCGCGATCGAGATGGCCACGAAGACCGGGATCAGCACCAGCAGCCCCAGCCCGGCGGCGACCCGGTCCATCAGGTTCTTGGCCAGCAGCGCCGGACCCGACAGGGTCGGCTCCTCGACGTGCAGCAGCGGCAGCCCCTCGATCGGGCGGATGTGCACCCGGGGGCCGGCGATGTCGGTGAGCTGCGGGGCGACCACCAGGTCGACGCCGGAGCCCTCCAGCTGCCAGGCGAGGCGGCGCAGCTCGCCCGGCTCCGCGCTGGCCGACCCGCAGACGGCGATGGTGTCCCCGCCGACCTCCCGGACCAGGGCGAGCACGTCGCGGCCCGCGTAGACCGGAACGGGGGTCTCCAGACCGCGGGCGGCCGCGTAGCCGTCCGTGAGGTGGATGGCGACCGGCACCAGACCCGCCGCCGGGTTCCGGGTGACCGCGCGGTACACCTCGAGGCACTCCGGCAGGGTGCCGACCAGGATCATCCGGTGACCGCCCTGGCCGATGTTGCGCCGCACCACGTGCAGCACGAACCGGGTGAGGCTGCGGCCGAGCAGGATCAGCAGCAGCGCGCCGAGCAGGGCGGTGCCGACGGTGTAGCGGGACAGGTCGGTCTTGGTGGCGAAGGCGAGGAAGGAGACGGTGGCGGCGACCGCCACCCCGGCCCGGATCACCCGCTTGAACTCGTCCGGGCCCAGACCGAGATAGCGCCGGTCGTACGCGCGGTTGCCCCAGAGGATGATCACCCAGCCCAGCGGCAGCAGTACGAACGCCACCGTGAAGAACCACGTCGGGTCCTCCTGGGCGTTGTAGAAACCCGCGGCGGCCTGGTCGAAGGTGTGGATCGCGGTGAAGCTGGCGAACGCGGCGGCCGCGAAGTCGAGCAGCAGGAGAATGGCGATGTAGGGACGGTGCCAACGGGAGACCCGCCGACGTGCCCGGGCCCACGCCGACCGGGGAACGCCGTTGTGTGTCGGCGGTGTCGGCGGCTGGATCTCGAAGCTGTCGACGTGCCGCACGAGTTTGCTCCGGCCTGTGTTGGTTACCGGGCGCTGGAGGCTTGTCGTCACCTCACCCATGTCCTCCCGCATGACGCGGGCCGCTCACTCATCGTGAGGACCCGGGTCGCCCACCGTCCCAGTCTCCCACGCCGGACCGGACCGGGCGCCGGACCCGAAGGACATCGCGCCCCGCTGGTGCCGGCGGGATCTGGCCGGCTCCACGCCATATCAGAAGCCGGGGACCGGGCCACTATACCGATGGATGATGCGGTTGGTAGAACTGCCGAGCAGGACCTTCCGCGTTCTCCGGACGATTCCCCTCGGTAGCTCCCGCGTGTCGTTACTCACCGTACGAGCCGGGACAGCCGACGGTCAGCGAGCGGCTTGCCGCCGGTCTGACAGGTGGGGCAGTACTGGAGGCTCGAGTCGGAGAAGGAGACCTCCCGAACGGTGTCGCCACAGACCGGGCAGGGCAGCCCGGTGCGCGCGTGCACCTTCAACCCGGAGCGCTTCTCGCCCTTCAACTCCGCCGCCCGCTGCCCCAGCGACCGGGCGACCGCGTCGCCGAGCACCTGCCGGGTGGCGGCGTGCAGGGCGGCGAACTGGTCGTCGGTCAGCCGGTCGGTGAGCGCGTACGGGGAGAGCTTCGCCGCGTGCAGGATCTCGTCGGAGTACGCGTTGCCCACCCCGGCGAGCACCGCCTGATCGGTCAGCACCAACTTGACCCGGCCCCGCCGGCTGCGCAGCCGCTCGGTGAAGACGGGCAGGTCGGCGGTGAGCGCGTCCGGGCCGAGCTTCGCCACCCCCGGCACCGTCGCCGGGTCGGTCACCAGGTACGCGGCCAGCTTCTTCTGGGTGCCGGCCTCGGTCAGGTCGAAGCCGGAGCCGTCGTCGAGGCGTACCCGCAGGGCGATCGGACCCTTGCCGGGGCGCAGCGGGGCGGCGCTGGGGAAGGCCTCCCGGTATTGCAGCCACCCGGCCCGGGCCAGGTGGATCACCAGGTGCAGGTCGCCCTCGAAGACCACGTCCAGGAACTTGCCGTGCCGGCGCGCGTCGACCACGGCACGGCCGGTCACGGCGCTCGGCGCCGGATCGTACGTCTTGAGGGCGCTGATCGCGGCGACCTCCAGCCGGTCGACCCGCCGCCCCACGGCGCGCTGGCGCAGGTAACCCGCGAGCGCTTCCACCTCCGGTAGCTCGGGCATCAGACAACGGTAGCCTTCTTTTCCGTGAGCGCGAGGAATGAGCTTGCGAGTCCCGCAGTCGGGAACAATGGGGGCCCCGTGAGCGCGAGGAATGAGCTCGCGAGTCCGGCAACCGGGAACAGAGGGCGAGCTCAGTGAAGATCGTGGTGGCGCACAACCGGTACCGCCAGGCTCAGCCGTCCGGCGAGAACACGATCGTCGATGCGGAGATCGCCCAGCTCACCGCGGCCGGCGTCGAGGTGCTGCCGTTCATCCGCAGCTCCGATGAGATCCCCACCATGCCGCGTACGGCCAAGGCGCTGCTGCCGGTCTCACCGATCTACGCGCCGCAGGCGCAGCGGGAGCTGAGCCGGTTGCTCACCGAGCACCGGCCGGACGTCCTGCACCTGCACAACCCGTACCCGCTGCTCTCGCCCTGGGTGGTCCGCACCGCTCACAAGCACGGGGTGCCGGTGGTGCAGACGGTGCACAACTACCGGCAGGTCTGCTCCTCCGGGCTCTACTTCCGGGACGGGATGATCTGCCAGGACTGCCGGGGCCGGGCGCTGGGCGTACCGGCGATCGTGCACCGCTGCTACCGGAACTCCCGCGCGCAGAGCGCCCTGATGGCCACCACGCTGGCGGTGCACCGGCCGACCTGGCGGTCGGTCGACCGGTACGTCGCGTTGACCTCGGCGGTCGCCGCGCACCTGCGCGACTACGGCATCCCGGCGGACCGGATCGTGATCAAGCCGAACGGGATCCCGGACCCGGGGCAACCCGCCCCGCTCGGCGACGGTTTCCTCTTCCTCGGCCGGCTCTCCCCGGAGAAGGGGCTGGACCTGCTGCTCGACGCCTGGCGCCGGCACCCGGACGGCGCGCTCGGTCCGCTGCGCATCGCCGGGGACGGCGAGCTGCGCACGCTGGTCGAGGCGGCGGCCGCCGAACGGTCGGACGTCACCTACCTCGGCACGCTGGACCGGGCCGGGGTGCGCGCCGCGCTGGAGGCGAGCGCGGTGGTGCTCGCCACCTCCACCTGGCACGACGTGCTGCCCACCGTGATCATCGAGGCGCTGGCGAGTGGCCGGCCGGTGCTCGGCACCGCGCTGGGCGGCATCCCGTACCTGGTCGGGGCGGACACCGCGCGCGTACCGGCCGGAACCGGCTCGGCGCAGGAGGCCTCGGCCGCGACCGGTTCGGCCACCTCGGTGCCGCTCGCGGGCCCGGTCTCCGGGACGTCCGCCGTGCCGGCGGGCATCGTCACCGGCGAGGCCGGCTGGGCGGTGCCGCCCGAGGCGGCCGCGCTGGCCGCGGCCCTGCCGCTGGCCCGGACGGGTGCCGCCTCGCTCGCGTCGGCGGCCCGCTCGCGCTACGAGCGCACCTTCCACCCCGATGTGGTCACCGGCCAGCTCATCGACGTCTACACCAGCGTCACCCCCACCCACTGACCCCCCCACCGACCTCCCACGCCACCACGCCACCCCACCCCGCATCGAGGCCGCTCTTTCACGGAGAGAGTGGCTGTCCGGGAGCCCGAGGGCACTCTTTCCGTGAAAGAGCTCGCGGGGTGGGGCGGGCGGCGCGACGGGGCGCGGGGCGGCGCGACGGGGCGCGGGGTGGGGTGGGGTGGGTGGGTCAGCGGAGGGAGGCGCGGGCGGAGAAGGCGATGCTGGCCAGCAGGAAACCCCCGTTGACCAGGGTGAACGCCACCATCACCCAGAGCGTCACGGCGGGGGCGAGGAGCAGCACCAGCGCGGCCACGAAGATCACCGCGCCGTAGTCGCGGACGAGCTTCGCGAGGCGTACCGGCAGCGAGGTCGAGGTGACCATGCTCGCCGCGTTCGGACCGGCCTGCATCACCGAGGTGACCAGGTTGACCATCCAGGTGCCGGCGAACGCCGCGACCAGCCAGGTCGGGGTCGACGGGTACTGCGCCACGGCGGTCGCGGAGAGCGCCGCGACCAGGGCGATCTGGGCCGCCACGTCACAGAGCACGTCGACCCGGGCACCCGCCGGGCTGCCCGTGCCGGTGACCCGCGCGAGCTGGCCGTCCGCGCAGTCCAGGGCGTACGCCACCTGCCAGCCGACCAGCGCCAGCAGCCCCACCACCCAGGCCGGCACCTCGCCGGCCGCCACCCGGCCGGCGAGCGCGACCACGGTGACCGAGGTGGCCAGCCCGAGCACCAGATTCGCGACGGTCAGCGCGGTCGGGCGCAGGCCCAGCCGGTACGCCGCGAGCGCGAAGGTGGCGCCCAGCCACTGACTGATCGATTCACTGAAGAGGCCCCCGCCCCGATTTGTCCGGTGGAAATCGGCGACGGTGGGACGAAACGGCTCAGTCAAGGTGGTCGTGGATTGCACCGGCGTAGTCTGCCAGCCGGGCTCGGACGTCGGAAGGCGACAGCGCCAGATGTTCGAGGATGGTGTACCGGTCCGGCCGGGTCCGCGGCGCGAAGATCACCGCGTCGACGAACTGGTCGTCGGTCAACCCCACCTCGGCGGGGGTGACCGGGAGGTTGTGCCGGGCCAGGCAGGAGACCATCTGGGCGAAGCGGTGCGCGTCCCCCCGCAGCCAGGTGCAGAAGAGCGCGCCGAGCCCGGCCAGCTCGCCGTGCGAGGCGGTGTCGGGAAAGAGCGCGTCCACCGCGTGCATGATCTCGTGGCAGCCGCCACTGCACGGCCGGCTGGTGCCCTCGATCGCCATCGCCAGCCCGCTGGAGATCAGCGCTTCGGCGAGGACGGTGACGAAGGCGTCGTCGCCCATGTCGCCCGGGTGGTTGATCACCGCTTCGGCGCCGGCCCGGGAGAGCGAGGCGGCCAGCCCGTCGAACGGCTCGCCGCGTACCACCCGCGCCAGCTCCCAGTCGGCGAGTGCGCTGATGTTGCTCACCACGTCGCCGATCCCGGCCCGGTTGTGCCGCTCCGGACCGCTCTCCACGAAGTCCAGGTCGACGACGACCGCGATCGGGATGTGCACGCCGTAGGAGCCCTTGAGCCCGTCGGTGACGAGGCTCGCCACCGGGGAGGCGATCCCGTCGTTGGCGAGGCTGGTGGCGACCGAGACCATCGGTAGGCCCCGCCGGGTGGCCGCGTACTTGGCCACGTCGATGGTCTTGCCGCCGCCGATGCCGACCACCGCGTCGTACGACCGGGTGCGGAGCTTGCCCTCCAGG
This sequence comes from Micromonospora musae, assembly GCF_003626545.1. Taxonomy (NCBI): domain Bacteria; kingdom Bacillati; phylum Actinomycetota; class Actinomycetes; order Micromonosporales; family Micromonosporaceae; genus Micromonospora; species Micromonospora musae. The sequence goes on along the minus strand of NZ_RAZS01000013.1, from coordinate 59,121 downwards.
TCGTCGGCCGCCTGCAGGGTGCCGCCCGTCACCGTGAACACGTCGGCCGACCCGAGCGTGGGCCGGATCAGCTCGGCGATCCGCTCGCCCTGGCCGGGGCCGACCACCACCGCCACGTCACCGCCGGCGGAGATCCGTCCGTCGGCCAGGATCGTGGCCAGGTCGGCCACCGCCCCGTGCCGTACGTCGATGTGCAGTGGAGTCAGTACGGACCGGGCTAGTAGAGGCACGCGATCTCCCGGGCGCGGGACAGGTCGGCGTGGTTGTCGACCTCGACCCAGGAGACGTCCCCGATCGGCGCCGCCCGAACCTCGCCGCCCCGGTCGGCGAACTCCTGGTAGCCGTCCTCGTAGTAGAGGTTCGGATCACGCCGCCAGGTCGCCTCCAGCGCGTCGGCGAGGGCGTCGGCGACCTGCGGCTCGATGAGGGTCGCGCCGATGTACTCCCCGTACGCCTCGCCCGGGTCCATCAGCTTGGTGATCCGGGTGAGCTGGCCGGCGGCGTCGAAGGTGGTCTTCATCTCCTCGTCGGCGAGCGCCTTGAGGGTGTCCACGGCGAGCAGGATCCCCGCCCCGCGCTCGGCCAGCAGCGTCTTCTCGACGCTCACCGGGTGCACGGTGTCGCCGTTGACCAGCAGCACACCCTGCCGGAAGTACTCGCGGGCCAGCCAGAGCGAGTAGGCGTTGTTCCACTCCTCGGCCTTGTCGTTGTGCACGAGGGTGAGGTTGACGCCGTACCGCTTCTCGAGGTCGGCCTGCCGCTCCCGGACCGCGTCGGCCGCGTAGCCGACCACGATCACGATGTCGGTGAGCCCCACCTCGGCGAGGTTGCGCAGCGCGATGTCGAGGATGGTGATCTCCCCGTCGACCGGCACGAGCGCCTTGGGCAGTGTGTCGGTGTAGGGGCGCAGCCGGCGCCCCGCCCCGGCGGCGAGCACCATCCCGATCATGCCGGCAACCTCCCTCGTACGACTCCGGTCACCGCTGGAGGATAGCGCCGTGTCCGAGACCGTCTCCCGTCAACCGGGCTTCGCCCGCTGTTCACCCGGGGAGCGCGGACGGATCGGCTGTTCAGCCGGGGAGCGCGGCCAGATCGGCGAGGACGCTCAACCGCTCCTGCGCCGTCAGCGCCTCGTACGGGCCGGCGGCCCGGCGGTCGGTCTCCTGCTCGATCGCCAGCCGCTCGGGCCCCGCCGGCAGGGCGGTCACGCTGAGCGCGGTGTGCCCGGCGACGGCCCAGGCGGCGGCGTGCGCGTCGGAGCGGTGGTGGCGCAGCGTGCCGAGCCGGTTGAGCAGCAGGACGCCGGGCGGGGTGCCGTCCGGCTCGTAGGGCGGGGCGACCGCGGCGAATGCGGCGCCCGCCGGGTCCGGCTCCTCGGCCGCGAGCACCAGCGCGTACGTCAGGAGCCGGCCGAGCGCCTCGACCAGGCGGACCACCCGCTCCTCGTGCCCGGTCCACAGTTCGCCGGTGACGTCGGCGTGCAGCCGCCAGAGTTCGGCGAGGAACGCCAGCCCGCGTTCGGTGGCGGCCAGCCCGCCGTCCGGTCGGCGGTGCAGCATCCCGTACGCGACCTGTTTGTCCAGCGCCCGCCGGCACTCGGCCGCGTCCCGGTAGCGGGTCACCGCGGTGAACCCGGGGTCGTCGACCACGCCGCCGGGCTCGGCCAGCCGGGTGCGGAGCTCCACCAGGAAGCCGGTCGCGGCCGGTCCGCCGTACCGACGGCTCAGCTCGGTGCCGCGTTCCTGGCCGGCGGCCATCCCGGCGAGAAAGGTCCGGTCGACCGCGGGTGCGACCAGCCCGGCGTACCGGTGCGGCGCCAGCTCGACGGCGTGGCTCACCGACCCATGGCACGCAGGGCGGCGAAGGCTTCCTCCGCGATCCGGCGGATCAGGCCGTCGTTGACGTCCCGGTGCTCGTCCAGCAGGGGGAGGTCCTCCTCGGTGAGCCACCGGTACTCGGTGTGCTTGCCCGCCTCCAGCCGGGGCCGGTCGAGGTCCCCCTCGACCTGGACCAGCCAGTCGTTCTCGATTCGTTCCAGCCCGTCGTCGCCGACGTAGCGGTACTCGCCGACCGGCCGGATCAGCCGCGCGACGGTCCAGCCGGTCTCCTCGGTCACCTCCCGGCGCAGCGCCGCCTCGACGTCCTCGCCGGACTCCAGGTGGCCGCCGACCACGTCCCAGCAGTTGGGAAAGAGGCGCCGGTGCGGGGATCGGCGCTGGAAGAACAGCCGGCCGTCGTCGTCGACGATCAGGGCGCCGGCGCAGCGCAGGGGCTCGGTGGACACGCCCCGACAGTAGCGAGCCGACCGACGTCTCGGCGACGCCGAGGTCTTGTTCCGGCGACATCGACGAACCACTATGTCCATACCGGAGGTCACCGTCCCGAAAAGGAGTGATGTGTGATGCAGGTACGGGAAGCGATGACGAGCGAGGTCCTCGTGGTCGGTCCGGAGCACACGCTGCGGCAGGCGGCCCGGATGATGTCGGCTCGTGGGGTCGGCTCGGCGGTGGTGATCGACCCGGACTCCGAGGGCATCGGGATCATGACCGAACGGGACGTGCTCAACGCCATCGGCGCCGGTCTCGACTGTGACGTGGAGCGCGCCGCCGCCCACCTCACCTGGGAGGTGGTCTACGCCGTACCGGAGTGGACGCTGGAGGAGGCGGCGGTGGCGATGGCCCGGGGCGGGTTCCGGCACCTGGTGGTGCTCGACGGCCGCGAGGTGGCCGGGGTGATCTCGGTACGGGACATCATGCGAGTCTGGGCCGCCGGTCGGATGGTGTCGACGGGCTGAGACGAACCGGGCAGATCAGCTCGGGGCGGGCACAACGGGTCGGTCTGGTGCAGCACGACCCGCTCGCCCTTCCGGCCCGACTTGTTCCGCCGCCGGTCCGGCCCAGGTCACCCGACCCGGTGGCTCAGGATACGGACATCGCCGTGCCGTCGGCGCGGCCGCGGTGGCCGCCCGTACGCTCAACAGCCATGACCGCCGAGCAGCTGATCTCCTTTGCCCGCGGAGCTCCCTCGCTGGACATCGTCGATGTCGAGGGGCTCAAGGCCGCCGCCGTCCGCGCGTTCGACGCCGACCCCGCCGGGGTCACGGCGTACGGGACCTCCGTCGGGTACCCGCCCCTGCGCCGGTGGATCGCCGAGAAGCACGGGGTGACGCCGGAGCAGGTGCTGATCACCAACGGCTCGTTGCAGGCCGACGCGTTCCTCTTCGACCACCTGGTCCGCCCGGGCGACGCGGTGGTGGTCGAGCGGCCCACCTACGACCGGACGCTGCTCAACCTGAAGCAGATGGGCGGCGAGCTGCACGGCGTCACCATCCAGCCGGACGGCGTGGACACCGCCGAGCTGCGCAAGCTGCTGGAGTCCGGGGTGCGTCCCCGGCTGGCGCACATCATCCCGAACTACCAGAACCCGGCCGGCGTGACGCTCTCCCTGGAGAAGCGGCACGAGCTGCTCGACCTGGCGGCCGAGTACGGCTTCACGATCTTCGAGGACGACCCGTACGCGGACATCCGGTTCCGGGGCGAGGCGCTGCCGTCGATGCTCTCGCTGGACACCCGCGACGTGGTGGTGCACGCGTCGAGCTTCACCAAGACGGTCTGCCCCGGCGTCCGGGTCGGCTACCTGGTCGGACCGACGGACCTGATCGCGGACATCGCGAAGAAGGCGACCAGCCTCTACATCTCGCCCGGCATGGTCTCCGAGGCGATCGTCTACCAGTTCTGCGTCTCCGGCGAGATCGACCGCTCCATCGAGACGGTCCGGGCCGCGCTGGGCGAGCGGGCCCGGGTGCTCGCCGAGTCGCTGCGTCGCCACCTGCCCGAGGCCCGGTTCGTGGAGCCGGACGGCGGCTACTTCCTCTGGGTGGAGCTGCCCGAGGACGTCCTGGTCGAGCGCGTCGCCCCGGCCGCCGCGGAGCGTGGCGTGGCGGTGGTCAAGGGCAGTGACTTCGTTCTCGACGGCGGCCGGCACGCGCTGCGGCTGGCGTACTCGGCGGTCACCGTCGACAAGATCGATGAGGGCGTACGCCGGCTGGCGGAGGCCGTGAAGACGGTCCGTGGGTGAATTCTGTCGGATTCCTGACAGAAGGCTTCGATCGGCCGCTCCGGGGCTCCCGCCCGGGCGGCCGGCGGCCCACAATGCTGCGAGCGTCACTCACGTCGCGTGGCGGCCGTCGGCCCGCCTCCTGACCCGGCCGAGCCGGCACCGGGGGCTCGCATCGACCAGGTCGCACCCGTGACGAGTGACGCGGCCAGCAGAACCCTCGCCCCCACAGGGCGCCGGGTGGGCCGTGTCGTCCCCCTCACCCCTCGATGCGACCCGGCCCGCCCGGCGCCGCCCCGACTCCTTCGTCACAGGGCGTGACGGCCCGGTTCGGCGTACCCTGCAATCCGGCTCGCGAGACGGTCGGGAAACCCTGCGGCGGCTGCGGCTCCGCCTCGCCAGCCCCGGGGTTTCCCGACCGTCTCTGGGCCGTGCGGGTGCGGAGCCGGCGCGACGAGCGCGGCTCACCGTGGTGAGGGGGTGTGCGATGACAGGTCGTGACCAGCGGGGCCGGACGACCCCGCAGCACGGCGGCCGGCTGCCGATGCCTCGATCCTGGGCGGCGCCGGTACGGGCGATGACCCGGATCCTCAGCACCGACGGCGCGCAGCGCCCCCCGGAGCCGGTCGAGGCGGGGCACGACGCGGTCGTCGACTGCGCGCTCTACGTCGACGGGAAACGACAGCCCGGGGAGTGGAACTACGCCGATGCCCTGGCCGCCGCCCGGAACGAGGACGGCTTCGTCTGGCTCGGGCTGCACCAGCCGGGGCTGGAGCAGATGAGCGCCATCGCGGCCACCTACGGGCTGCACGAACTCGCCGTGGAGGACGCGGTCAAGGCCGCGCAGCGCCCGAAGCTGGAGCGGTTCGGCGACGTCAGCTTCCTGGTGCTGCGTACCGCCCGCTACTGCGAGCACGCGGAGCTGACCGAGCACTCCGAGGTCGTGGAGACCGGGCAGGTGATGCTCTTCATCGGGCCGAACTTCCTGATCAGCGTCCGTCACGGGGACGCCGGCCGGCTCTCGCCGATCCGGGCCGACCTGGAGAGCAAGCAGGAGCTGCTGCTGCACGGCCCGTGGGCGGTCGCGTACTCGATCACGGACCGGGTGGTCGACCTGTACCTGGAGGTCGCCGACAAGATCGAGGACGACCTGGACACCCTGGAGGCCCAGGTCTTCGACCGCAGCGGCAGCGGGCGGATCCAGCGGATCTACCAGATGAAGCGGGAGTTGGTGGAGTTCAAGCGGGCCGTGGTGCCGCTGCAACGCCCGCTGCTGAACCTGACCTCGCAGGTCAACCGGGAGGTGCCGAAGGAGATCCGGCGCTACTTCCGGGACGTGCAGGACCACCTCAGCCGCACCGTCGAGCAGGTGAACTCGTACGACGACCTGTTGAACTCGATCCTCCAGGCGCGGCTCGCCCAGGTCACCGTCGACCAGAACAACGACATGCGCAAGATCGCGGCGTGGGCGGCGATCGCCGCGGTCTGGACGGCCATCGCCGGCATCTACGGCATGAACTTCAAGTACATGCCGGAGCTGGACTGGAAGTACGGCTACCCGGTCATCTGGGCGCTGATGCTCGGCTGCTCGTGGCTGCTCTACCGCTGGTTCCGCCGTAACGGCTGGCTCTGACGCCCACCGGCCTCCCGCGGCGGCGTCGCCTCGGCCGGCTGACCGGCGGCGTCGCCTCGGCCGCGATGACCGGCGGCGGTCGCCTCGGCCGCGATGACCGGAGCCACCGCCCGCTGCCGCCGGCCGCACGGCTCGGGCCCGGCGGTGGACATGCGGAAGCGCCGGCGAACGCGGGTCGGTTCCCGCCGTGCCGGCGCTGTCCGCGAGATATGAGCGGTCGGTCAGCGGCGCCCGTTGGTGCGGGCCTTGCTCGTCGCCTTGCTCACGTCGTCGGCCGGGCGGCCGGACGCGTCCGTGGCGCCCTCGGCGACCGAGGGGACCTTGTCGGTCGGCTGGATCTTCGACCCGCCGCTCGCCGGGATGGTGGTGGCGCTGTCGCCGCCCGCCACGGCCGAGCTGCCGGCGCCCGTCGAGCCACCGGACGTCCGGGGCGTGGACGCCTCGGCCATCTTCGCGCCGGCCGGCGTCGACCGGGTCCGGACCTCGATCGTGTCCATCTCGTCGTGCATCGGCTCCAGGGTGCGGGTGGGGTCGTACTCGGCCCACTCCTGCTGCTCCCGCCGACGCCGTACGGCCATCATCCCGGCCACGCCGGCGATCGCGCCCGCGGCCAGCAGGCCGGTCATCATCCGGCGGCGACGGCGCGGCTGTTGCTTCTTCCCGCTGATCCGCATGTTCCTCGACTTCGCCTTCCTGGTCATCGAACCCGCCTGCGCGGCACCGTCGCGGGCGGCCGCAGCGAGCGGGGCGAGCGAGGTGAGGGTCGTGTCCCAGCCGGTCGCGGCGCGATCGCGCAGCATCGTCGCCGTCGGTCCTACGTGGTCCCGAGCGGCCTGGACACGCGGACCGACCGTCGCGCCCGCGCCCCTCGCGGCATACGTGGCTGCCTGCAGCAGGTGACCGATGCCCTGATTCAACTCGGCCTTTGCCAGCTGCCCCTGGGACTTACGCCGTCCCCTTCCAAACACGGTCCCACCTCCTGGGAGTTGTTCCTTCGTCATCCTCCACCTTCGGATGCCTCCGCGATGCCAGATCGGGCACATGGGAGGATCCGCATGGAACTGACCAACGAGTGAGGAGTACCCGTGGCCGAGGCCATCTACGCCACCTTGCACACCAACGCCGGCCCGATCCGGCTGGAGCTCTTCCCGAACCACGCGCCGAAGACCGTCAACAACTTCATCGAGCTGGCGGAGGGGACGCGCGAGTACGTCGACCCCCGCACCGGTCAGCCCGGCAAGGGGCCGTACTACGACGGCACCATCTCGCACCGGGTCATCTCCGGCTTCATGATCCAGATGGGTGACCCGACCGGCACCGGGCGTGGTGGCCCGGGCTACAAGTTCGCCGACGAGTTCCACCCGGAGCTGCGCTTCGACCGGCCCTACCTGCTCGCCATGGCGAACGCCGGGCCGGGCACCAACGGCTCGCAGTTCTTCATCACCGTCGGCGCGACGCCGCACCTGAACAACCGGCACACCATCTTCGGTCAGGTGGCGGACGAGCAGTCGGCGAAGGTCGTCGACTCGATCGCCAACACCCCGACCGGCCCGAGCGACCGTCCGCTCCAGGACGTCGTCATCGAGCGGGTCGAGATCGAGCGCTCCGCCGCCTGAGGCGCGCGCGAGGTACCTTTGCTCGCATGACTGAGCGCTCCGGAGGGTGGCAGCGGTGAGCGAGTCGCCGCCGACCACCCCGGTCTGCTACCGGCACCCCGGCCGGGAGACGTATGTCCGCTGCACCCGCTGCGATCGGCCGATCTGCCCGGACTGCATGCGCGAGGCGTCGGTCGGGCACCAGTGCCCGGAGTGCACCAGTGAGGGGCGTCGTAGCGTCCGGCCGGCGCGTACCGCCTTCGGTGGCGGTGCCGCCGGCCGGCACGGCTACGTCACCAAGGCGTTGATCGCGGTCAACGTGCTGCTGATGCTGCTCTCCATCGCCTCCGACCGGGGCGGCGACGCGGCGGTGGGCGGCTCCGGCTTCGCCGGGCTGCTCGGCGGCAACACGCCGCTCACCGACTGGGGCGCGGTGCTGGGGCTGGCGGTCTTCCCCGACGGCAGCGTCGGCGGCATCGCCGACGGCGAGTGGTACCGGCTGATCACCGCGATGTTCCTGCACTACGGCCTGCTCCACCTGCTGCTGAACATGTGGGCGCTCTGGGTGCTGGGCCGCTCGCTGGAGGCCAACCTCGGCCCGCTGCGCTTCCTGGGGCTCTACCTGATCGCCGGGTTCGGCGGAAACGTCGCCGCCTACCTGTTCAGCGCCCAGAACTCGGCCACCGCCGGCGCGTCGACGGCGATCTTCGGGTTGTTCGCGGCGATCTTCGTGATCATGCGTCGGCTCGGCCGGGACACCTCGGCGATCCTGCCGGTGCTCGTGGTCAACCTGGTCTTCACGTTCGCCGTGCCGGGCATCTCCAAGGCCGGGCACCTCGGCGGCCTGGTCATCGGCGCGCTGATGGGGCTGGTGCTGGCGTACGCCCCGCGTGGGCGTCGGACGCTGGTGCAGGTCGTCGGCGGCGCGATCATCGTGCTGGCGCTGATCGGCCTGGTCCTGATCCGTAGCGCCCAACTCCTGGCCGGCTGACCGGCGGCTCGGCGCTGCCCGGCCTGCGCGGTCCCGCGACCGCGCGTCCGGTCGGGTCACGCGCCGGCGGCCGTACGGGCCGTGTGCAGCACCCGGGCCACGTCGCCGGGAGAGTCGCCGAGGTCGTACCGGCCGAAGAGGTGCAGCGCCTGCCCGGCGTCGATCTCCAGGATCTCGGTGGCCAGGCCCAGCCGGGGTCGCCGGTCCACGCTGATCGCCTCGATCGTCGCCCACGGCAGCTCCCGACGGCTCGCGAACCCGTGCACCACGGTGAGCCCCGCGGCGTCCACCGCCAGCCGCACCGGCGCCACGAGGTCGCGCGCCGCCCACCCCAGCAGCGCGGCGGAGACCAGCCCGGCCAGTGCGAGGCGTACCGGGTCGCCGTCGGCGAAGAGCAGGCCGAGCGAGATCAACAGGACGGCGCCGGCCACCTTCGCGGCGGGCAGGCTCGCCGGCACCCGCCACTGTCGTACCGGGAATGTCTCCTCCACCCGTCCAGCATGCCAGCGGGCCCCGGCCGGTGGCACCGCCCGTCGTCCCGCTCGCGGAGATCGGCGCGCCCGGCCGTACGCCCCGCCGGAGCGCCGGGACCCGACGACCCGGCCCGGGACGTGGGGGCGGTGGAGGACGTAGGATCGGGGCAGCCAAGTTACCGGGGAGTAGTCATGAGTGACGCGGTCATCGTCGGCGCGGTACGTACCCCAGTCGGGCGGCGCAAGGGCAGCCTGGCCGGCGTGCACCCGGTCGACCTGTCGGCCCACGTGCTGCGGGCCCTGGCCGAGCGCGCCGGCGTCGACCCGGCGCTCGTCGACGACGTCTTCTGGGGCTGCGTGTCGCAGGTCGGTGAGCAGTCCTGGAACATCGCCCGCAACGGCGTCCTCGCCGCCGGCTGGCCCGAGACCGTCCCCGGTACCACTCTGGACCGCCAGTGCGGCTCCAGCCAGCAGGCCCTGCACTTCGCCGCGGCCACCGTGCTCTCCGGGCAGGCCGACCTGGTGGTCGCCGGCGGCGTCGAGTCGATGACCCGGGTGCCGATGGGCTCCAGCGTGGCCGGTGGGATGCCGTTCAGCGACGCGATCCGTGATCGCTACCGCGGCGTCGAGGGCTTCGCCGAGGACGCCCCGCTCCCGTTCAACCAGGGCGTCGGCGCCGAGCTGATGGCGCAGCGGTGGCGCTTCTCCCGTACCCAGCTCGACGAGTTCGCGCTCGCCAGCCACGAGAAGGCGGCCGCCGCGCAGGACGCGGGCGCGTTCGACCCCGAACTCGCCCCGGTCGCGCTCGCCGACGGCGGCAAGTTCGCCGCCGACGAGGGCATCCGCCGCGACACCTCGCTGGAGAAGCTGGCCGAGCTGGCCACCCCGTTCCGGGCCGACGGCGTGGTCACCGCCGGGTCCGCCTCCCAGATCTCCGACGGCGCGGCCGCGCTCGCGGTCACCACGAGCGAGTGGGCCAGCCGGCACGGGCTTCGCCCGCTGGCCCGGATCCACACCGCGGTGGCTGCCGCCGACGACCCGGTCACCATGCTCACCGCGCCCATCCCGGCCACCGCGAAGGCGTTGCGCCGCGCGGGGCTCGGCATCGAGGAGATCGGGGTGTACGAGGTGAACGAGGCGTTCGCCCCGGTTCCGCTGGCGTGGCTGGCCGAGACCGAGGCGGAGCCGGAGCGGCTCAACCCGCGCGGTGGGGCCATCGCCCTCGGGCATCCGCTCGGCGCCTCCGGCGCCCGGATCATGACCAGCATGCTCCAGCACATGCGGGACAACGGGATCCGGTACGGGTTGCAGACGATGTGCGAGGGCGGCGGGATGGCCAACGCCACCATCGTCGAGCTGCTCTGACCTCGACCGGGACGGGCGGGCCCGGCTGCGGAGCCGGGCGGCACCGGAAGTCGGACACCCGGTGCGACGGCGGCCGTGGAACTTGCACAACTTCGACGTGACCCACGTCACTCCCGGACGCTTGTCGTTGGGCAGGGCATGGACGTCTTCTCCCGAACGTTCCTTCCGGCCGCCGCCGAGGCGGGCCTGGCGATGCAGACCGTCACCCGGCACATGCCCGTCTTCCGCCGCTGTGTCGGCTCGGGCGACGCCACCATCCTGGTGACCCGGTGCAGCCGTCCCGAACGGCCGGCCGGCGGCGAGTACCTGCTCCTGCTCACGCACCGGCGACTCGTGGTCACCCAGCAGACCCGAGTGCTGCACCGGCTCCGCCTGCACCTCAACACCGAGCTGCGCGAACTCAGCAACGTCACGTGGAGCCCCGACCCGCGTACGCACTCGATCGAGCTGGCCGCGACCGCGATCGACGGAGTCCGTGAGCACTTCCTGGTCCGCCCCAGCCAGCCGAAGCAGCTGTGGCAGCTCGACACACTGCTCAACCACGCCTTCCGCACCCGCCTCCGGCCGGCGCAGGAGCGAATCGTCGCCACCATCGGCGAACCGTCGGCCAACACGATGCCGGCCAGCCTCCGCCCTGCGGCCGTCCGCTGACCGTCCGAGCCGGCGGCACTTCTCTTACCTGATCCGAACACGCCCTGCCGGTACCGCCCCCGAACGGTGGGCAATCATGGGCCGGTGAGCGTCGACGTACCCCACCGCGGGCTCGTCCTCGTGGTGGAGGACGAGCCCGCGATCGCCGACCTGGTCCGGCTCTACCTGACCCGCGACGGGTTCGGTGTACACGTGGAGCGGGACGGGACGGCCGGTCTCGCCGCCGCCCGCCGGCTGCGTCCGGTGGTGTGCGTCCTCGACATCGCGCTGCCCGGGCTGGCCGGAACCGAGGTGTGCCGGCAGCTGCGCGAGGCCGGCGACTGGACGCCCGTCATCTTCCTCACCGCCCGCGACGACGAGGTGGACCGGGTCGTCGGCCTCGAGCTGGGCGCGGACGACTACGTCACCAAGCCGTTCAGCCCCCGGGAACTCGTCGCCCGGGTCCGGGCGCTGCTGCGCCGCGCGGCCGGCCCGCCGGGCGGAGACGACCGGCCCCGGATCGTCGGCGCGGTGAGCCTCGACCCGACGCGCCGCACGGTGCTCGCCGACGGCGTCCCGGTGCACCTCACCTCGACCGAGTTCGACCTGCTCGCGCACCTGATGGCCCGCCCCGGCCGGGTCTTCACGCGGGAGGAGCTGCTCGCCGCGGTCTGGGGGTACGCGGCACACTCCGGCACCCGCACCGTCGACGTGCACGTGGCGCAGGTCCGCGCGAAGCTCGGCGGAGCCGGCGTGATCCGGACCCACCGGGGCGTGGGGTACTCCGCCGATGCCTGACCCGGACCCGGCCGATCCGCACCCTCCGGCCCACGTCGACCCGCCGACGGTGGCGTTGCCGATCCTCGGGCCGGAGCCGCCCGCCGCGCCGTCCCGGACCGGTTTCGGGCGGACCCTCACCGCCCGGGCGGTGCTGGTCACCTGCGCGGTGGCGATGGTCTCCGTGCTGGTCACCGCGCTCGTGGCGGCGCCGCTCGCGGTGCGCGGCGCCGAACGGCGCGACCAGGAAGCCCTGGCCGCCCAGGCCCGGCTCGCCGCCGAGGTGTTGCGTACCCGGCTCGATCGGGGTCGCACCGCCGACGAGGAGCGGCTCATCCGCCAGCTGCGGGCCCAGGGCATCGACGCGTACCTGATCAGGGGCGGCGCGGTGGACCGGGCCGGCCTGCCACCGCGCCTGGTGCAGCGGATCGCCGAGGGGCGCAACGTCTCCACGACCCGCCGGGTCGGCGGCCGGCCGGCGCTGATCGAGGGGCGGGCCCTGCCGGGCGGCAACGGGGTGGTGCTGTCCCGGACGCGTACCACCGGGCTCTGGAGCGGCGTGCTGCGTGGCCTCTGGGCCCCGCTGCTGGCCGGGCTGGCCGCCGGTGTCGTCGCCGGGCTGCTGCTCGCCCGCCGGCTGGCCCGGCCGATCCGTAACGCGGCGAGCGCCGCCGCCCGGCTGCGCGCCGGGGACCGGGCGGTCCGGGTGCCGGTCGAGCCACCCGGCGAGGTGGCCGACCTGGCGGACGCGTTGAACGGGCTCGCCGCCGCGCTGGCCACCAGCGAGGGGCGGCAACGGGAGTTCCTCCTCTCCGTCTCGCACGAGCTGCGCACCCCGCTGACCGCGATCCGCGGGTACGCCGAAGCGCTGGCCGACGGTGTGATCGAACCCGACGAGGTGCCGGCGGCCGGTCGTACGGTGCTCACCGAGGCCCGACATCTGGACCGGTTGGTGAGCGACCTCTTGGCGCTGGCCCGGCTGGAGGCGGCCGACTTCCCGCTGGAGCCGGTCCCGGTCGACCTGGTGGGGCTCGCCGACGAGGCGGAGCGGACCTGGGCCGCCCGGTGCGCGGCCGTCGGGGTGGTGCTCCGGGTGGAGCGGCCGGACGGCCCCGTCCCCGCGTACACCGATCCGGGCCGGATCCGGCAGGTGGTCGACGGGCTGCTGGAGAACGCGTTGCGCGTCGTACCACCGGGAGCCCCGGTGGTGATCGCCGTCCGTCCCGTCGGCCCGCAGCAGCCGGCCGGTGGTCTGGTCGAGGTTCGGGACGGCGGCCCTGGCTTCACCGACGACGACCTGGCGGTGGCGTTCGACCGGGGTGCGCTGCACGAGCGGTACCGGGGGGTGCGGAAGGTGGGCAGCGGCCTCGGCCTGGCGCTCGCCGCCGGGCTGGTCCGCCGCCTCGGCGGTGAGATCACGGCGACGCACGCGCCCGAGGGTGGGGCGGCCTTCACCGTCCGGCTGCCTGCCTCGCTTACCTGATCCGAACATCGGTCTGACGTCGCGCTGGCGGAGACCGGGAAGGCTTGGGGCGTGTGTCGAAGTCCCTGGCCGGCCTGCGGCGGGCCCAGACGACGACCGTCGGCGTCGGCGCTTCGTCCGGATACAACACCGGTATCCGAACGAATCCCCGCCTTGCCGGACCGCCGCCTGGACTCCGCCTCGGCTCGACCGAGGACTTTGACACGCGCCCTAGCCCACCGACGTACGAGAGGGAGAGTCATGGCACGTTGGGGTTTCGTGGCCGGGACGGCGCTGCTCGCCGCGGTCGCGCTCGGGGTCAGCGGATGCGGCGCCGCCCAGGTGGCGAGTCAGCCGGCCCGGGAGGTGGCCGTCGAGGTGGCCGCCGCCATGGGCGTCGAGGGGCAGGCGCTGACCGCGATGGGCTTCGACCCGGACGAGCTGGACGTGCTGGGCGTCGCGGCGCCGGCCCCGTCGACGTCCGCCTCGTCCGCTCCCGGCGAGAAGGGTGAGAAGGGTGAGAAGCCACGACGTGAGCGGGCCGAGGAGCGGCGCGAGCGTCGCAAGGCCCGGGTCCTGCTGCGCCGGAACACGCTGCACGGCGAGGCCGTGGTGCAGACCAAGGACGGCGCCAAGCAGACGGTGACCGTGCAGCGTGGTGAGGTGACCGCGATCGACGGCGACTCGATGACGGTGAAGTCCACCGACGGCTTCACGATGACCTGGCGGTTCGGCCCGGACCTGCGGGTGCTCGAACGGCGCACCACGATCCAGCCCGCTGACGTACGCGTCGGTACGGCGGTGGGGGTGGCTGGCGCGAAGGACGGCGACGCCGGGGTCGCGCGCCTGGTAGTCGTGCCGCGCGGGAGGTGACGGCCGGGCCCCCGGTCGTGCCATGACCGGGGGCCCTGACCGTCACCGGTCAGTAGACGCGTGAGCCGATGAAGTCGTCGTGGCCGTAGCCCACCGGGTTCGCGAAGTTTCGCGACTCGAAGGTCCAGCGCTGCCGGTTGCTCGTCGAGCAGGTGGCGAGCCGTAGCCGGGGCGTACCCAGCAGCGGATTGTCGAAGGCCACGCAGAGGTTGCCGTTGCCGGCCGGCCTGAGCTGGTTGCCGGCGAAGACGAACTTCTGGTTCGCGCCGGCGTGACAGTCGTGGAGGTTCACCGCCGTGCCGGCGGTCAGCGACCCGTTCGCGACGTCGAGGCACCGGTCGTGGGAGAGCTCCGAGTGCAGCGACTGCCGCGTCGGGTCGTACCAGAGGCCCTGGTTACGTCCACCGTGGCAGGCGTACGACTGCTGCCGCGTGCCGTTGCGGGAGTCGTACCCCTTGCTGTCCACGCAGGTGCCGGTGGCCACGTTGCGGAGCTGCTTGAACTCGAACAGCCCGCTGTACAGCACGCCGGCGCCGGTGCTGGCCGGGTCGACGCAGGTGGCCTGTGCCTGGCCGGAGTTCCAGAACTGGGTGATGCACTGGGCGAACATGCCGTGCCCGCGGTAGTTCGGGTGGAACGACTGGCGGGCCGCGTTCTCGTCCCAGATGCCCAGCTCGATGTAGAGGCCGCGGACCGAGGTGCTGTCGGTGCAGACCTCGTGGCCGTGGAAGAGGCGGCTCGCATCCAGGTAGCGGGTGCCGGTGTTCGCGGCCGCCGCCCGCAGCGCCGACTCGAAGAGCGGCACCGCCTTGTTCCGGGCGAACGCCGCGTCCGCCAGGTAGAGCAGGCAGCCGCCCGCGTACCAGCCGGGGAAGTCCGGATTGTCCTCGACGTCGGGGCTGGCCGGGCTCGGGTACGACATGAGCACCAGCTCGTAGTCGGTGGCCAGGTAGCCGGCCCCGGTCATGGTGTTCCGGATGTCGGTGAGCGCCTCCTCGACCGCCTGGCGGCTGCCGTCCGTACGGACCGTCCACTGGTCGGTGTAGGTGGGGTAGCACGGGCCCTGGAAGAAGACCCGGCGGATGGCGCAGTCGGTGGCGACCGGCCCGAACTGGATGGTGCCGTCACCGTTGGCGCCCACCACCACCCAGATCAGGCGTACGTGCGTGTTGCGCGCCTTGATCGCCAGGTGGTCGCCCTGGTTCAACTCGTTGTGCTGCGTCGGCCCGCCGGCCACGAGGTTCCACGGGGTCGCGCCGGAGCAGGCGATGTTGTACCGCTCGTCGGCCGGGATGCCGGTGCGGAAGAGCGCCTGGTCGTACGAGCGGTCGCACCAGTTGCCGGGTTCGTGGGTGCCGGGGACGTAGTTGCCCACGCCCTCGCCGGAGATCTCGCTGTCCCCCATTGTGACCAGCGACGTACGCCGCTGCTCGATCGGGCGGATCGCCGGGGCGCCGTAGAGGGCTGTCGCCTCGGCGGCACGGACGGCTTCGAGGGCGGCCGGGAGCGGCTGGATGGTCGGTCGGTCGGCCGCGGCGGCGGGGGCCGCCGCTCCGGGGAGCATCGGCAGGGCGAGAGCGGCGGCGACGGCGGCGGCGAGGAAACGCCGCCGCTTGGTCCGTTCGCGCCTGGCGGAGGTGACAGGCATCGACGCACTCCTTTCGGCTCAATCGCTGGGCGTCGATTGAGTTACCAGAAAGTAACGTGCGGGGATGGCTATGTGAATGCGTCTCGTGATCCTTGCGCGGAGTGCCGAACCGCACCCTTCGGGCGAACCGGACCGCCCAGCGTGGACGCCGCGACCGGCATCGCCCGGCCGGAGAAAGTCGTGACCGGACCCGCCCGGCACCCACGCCGCGACCGGCATCGCCCGGCCGGAGAAAGCCGTGACCGGACCCGCCGGGCGCCCCCACCGCGACCGGCGGCCCCGGGAGGGGCGCCGGTCGACGACGGTGGGTCAGCGACCGGGCGGCAGCGCGTACCCGACGTAGTCGCGGTACTCGACCCGCCAACCGGCCGGCACGAGGCGGGTGCACGCCGCCTCGGGGCCGGTGCAGACGATGGCGTCCACCGAGGACGGCTCCGCCGGTGGCCGCTCGGGCAGCACCGACTGGAGCGCCACCAGTTCGGGCGGCCGGCCGTCCGCGTCGCGCAGCAACAGCCACCAGGGGTACTCCCAGTTGTCGTTCTGCTCGACCAGGCCGATCCGGCGGGCCCCGCTGGCGCGTACCGCCTCGGCCGCCCAGCGGAACTCGTCGGTCCACTCGGGCCGGCGCAGGAACCGGGTGTCCCACTCCGCCGTGGTGAAGACCGAACCCGTGCCCACCAGCCGACGCGGGAAGCCGTACGACACGGCCAGCACGCCGGCCAGCGCGGAGGTGGCCAGCACGGCCACCGCGGTGAGGACGGCGATCGACCTGCGGGGCCGGGCACCCGCCGCGGCGGCGCGCCGGCGGAACACGGCGTCCAGCCAGACACCGGCCAGGGGCGCGGCCATCACCAGGGCGTAGAGCAGCAGCCGGTTACCCCACGGCTGCCACTTGATCATCGCGGTGTGCAGCAGCACGGTGGTCACCAGCACCGCCGCGTACGCCCGCAGCGACCCGGCGCGGGTCGGGCTGATCCGCCCCGGGCGGGCCAGCGCGAAGACCGCGCCGAGCAGCGCCAGCGATCCGGCGAGCGGGAACGCCACCCGGTCCTCGTCCGGGTACCAGGCCGGCTCAGGGAAGATCTCCCGGCCGAACGTGATCTCCCGGTCCTGCGGGTCGACGCCGATCGCCTCGGCCCCCTCGACGATCGCGGTGGCGGCGGCGTGGCGCAGCGGCGCGAGCGGCGTGTCGAACGCGGTATGCCCGATCCGCAGCACGTTGACCAGGATCGAGGCGGGATCGTGTCGCTCCATCGGGATCGACTCGCGCAGCCGGGGCGGCCCGAGCGGGTGCCCGAACTCCACAGTGACCCGGGCCAGGAACGGCCCGACCACTGTGGCCGCGACCAGCAGGATCAGCAGCGAGGCGCCGACGGTCCGAACGGCCGGGACCCGACGGGCGGCGGCGGTGCCCGCCGCACCGGTGGGCGTGGACTGCGGGGTCTGCGGACGCCGGGCCAGCCGGAGCTGGGCCAGCCCCCAGAGCACCAGCAGCGGGCCCACCCCGATCAGGCCGCTCGTCTTCGTCACCGCGGTCAGGCCGGTGGCGGCCCCGAGCCCGAGCAGCGTGCCGAGCCCGGTACGCCGCTGCAGCCCGTCCAGCGCGAGGGTCGCCGCGCAGGCGACCCAGGCGGCGACCACCAGGTCGGTCTGGGTGCTGGTCGCCTGCAGCACCACCATCGGCGTGGTGGCCAACACGAAGGCGGTGAGGAGTTGGGCGCGCCGCCCGCCGCCCAGCTGCGCGGTGATCCGGGCGGCCACCAGCAGGCAGAGCACCCCGGCCCCCCACTGCACCAGGTTGTAGAGCCGGTCGCCGTCGGTGAGCAGGCGCAGATGCAGCAGCAGGTACTCCGCGCCGGGCGGAATGGTCACCTGCCGGTGGATCGCGGTCGGCCAGAACTCGAGGCCACCCTGGAGCACCCAGTGCTCGACCTTCGGCAGGTGGTACGTCTGCGAGTCGAAGTTGTTCGGTTCGGCGAGGAGCGCGACGACCAGCTCGACCAGGAGCAGCCCGCCCACAGTGGCGGCGAGAATCCGTTCGCCCCGGCTCGCCGTACGCCAGGGCCGGGTGAGCCGCGTCCACCGGCCCTCCCGTTCCGGGCCGGGTTCGGGGTCGTCGGCCGCCGGTGGCGGAGCGCCCGGGGAGGTGACGTCGAGAGCGGTGGGCGCGGTGGATGCGCCGACCAGCGCCTGAGCCGGGGTGGCGGCGTGCGCGTCGCCGCTGCGCGCGGCGTCCCGCCGGTGCCGCCAGCCGGCGGCCAGCGCGGTGACGGCGAGGAAGAGCAGCCAGGTGACGGCGAACGCGGTGGGTGTCAACGCGTGCAGCGCACCGAGCCCCTCGACTGTGAGCACCGCGAAGCTTCCGGTCACCAGCGCCGCCCGCACGACAGCGAGCCGTAGGGGCGCGGTCACGGCTTCGCGCGGTCTGAGGGCGTGGACGAGCAGGAGCAGCGCGGCGACGGGCGCCACCGTGAGCAGGGAGCCAGCTGCCGACATGGCGGAAGTAAACACCATCCGGACGGCCACGCCACGCCGGACGCCCTACGGTACGGGCCACCACTGCGCTGACCAGCCAGGCTACGCTAGGCCCGACAGGCCGTCCCCACCGTGGAGATTTCCGTGAAGCTCTCGATCCTCATGCCCGTATACAACGAGGAAGATCGCATCGCGGATGCCCTCAAGCAGGCGCTCGCGGTCGACTACCCGTGCGAGATCGAGCTGGTCGTGGTCGACGACGGCAGCCGTGACGGCACCGCGGAGGTGCTCGACCGCGCCGACGACCAGCGGGTCCGGGTCATCACCCACCAGCGCAACGCCGGCAAGGGCGCGGCCATCAAGACGGCCGTCGACAACGCCGAGGGTGAATACATGGTCATCCTCGACGCCGATCTGGAGTACGACCCGCAGGACATCCCCAAGCTGCTCGACCCGGTGCTCGACGGCCGGGCCACGGTGGTCTACGGCAACCGCACCTTCGGCAGCCACAGCGCCTACAGCTTCTGGTACGTGATGGGCAACAAGGGCGTCACCATGGCGGCCAACCTGCTCTTCAACTCCTACATCGGCGACCTGGAGACCTGCTTCAAGCTGATGCCGGTGTCGCTCTACCGCTCGCTCGACGTCCGCTCCCGTGGCTTCGGGATGGAGGCCGAGGTGACCGGCAAGCTGCTGCGCCGCCGCATCCGCCCGTACGAGGTGCCGATCAGCTACCGGGCTCGTGGGCGGGAAGAGGGCAAGAAGATCACCTGGAAGGACGGCGTCGAGGCCATCTGGATCCTCGGCCGCGAGCGCACCCGCCGCCGCTCCTCCGCGGCGTCCCGCTGACCTGAGAAGCTTCGTCGACCACCACCTCCATACAGGGCATGGTGGCGGTGCTCGTCGTCGTGCCGGTAGCTTTGAGTTGAAGTGAACTTCAACTCAAGGCGACGACATGCACGAGTCCCTGACCATCGGTCAGCTCTCCGCCCGCAGCGGCGTGGCACCGTCCGCGCTGCGCTTCTACGAACGGCTCGGCCTGATCCACGCCCAGCGGACCGGCGGCAACCAACGCCGCTACGCCCGCTCCGAGCTGCGGCGGGTGGCGTTCATCCGGATCTCCCAGCAGGTCGGCATCTCGCTCGACGAGATCCGCGCGGCGCTCGACTCGCTGCCCGCCTCGCGTACCCCGACGGCCTCGGACTGGGCGCGGCTCTCCAGCGTCTGGCGCGAGCGGCTCAACGAGCGGATCCGGCTGATGACCAAGCTCCGCGACGACCTGGACAGCTGCATCGGCTGCGGTTGCCTGTCGTTGCAGCGCTGCGCCCTCTACAACCCGGGCGACAGCCTGGGCGGTGAGGGGCCGGGTGCCCGACTGGTGCTGCCGCGCACCGAAGGAGAGCCGGAGGTCGACGTCAGGGCGTCGTGAGCACGATCTTGCCGAAGTGATCGCCCTCGACCAGCCGGTGCGCCTCGGCGGCGGCCGTCATCGGCAGGCGGCGCTCGACGATCGGTCGGATCCGGCCCGCCTCGACCAGTGGCCACACCTCGTCCCGTACGCCCCAGGCGATCGTCGCCTTCTCCGCCACCGGCCGCGACCGCAGGGTCGTCGCCGTGATCGTGGCCCGCTTGGTCATCAGCGCGCCGAGGTCCAGCTCGGCCTTGCGCCCGCCCTGGAGACCGATCACCGCGAGCCGACCGCCGGTGGCGAGCGCCGCGACGTTCCGCGCCAGGTAGCCGGCGCCCATGATGTCGAGGATGACGTCGGCACCCCGACCGTCGGTGAAGTGCCGAACCTCCTCGACGAAGTCCTGCTCGGGGTAGTCGATGGCGTGCGCGGCGCCCAACTCCCGCAGCCGGTCGTGCTTCGCGGCCCGCGCGGTCACCAGCACGGTGGCGTCGAGGGCCGCGCCGAGCTGGATCGCGAAGGTGCCGATCCCGCTGCCGCCGCCGTGCACGAGCAGCGTCTCGCCGGAGCGCAGCTCCGCGAGCTGCACCATGTTCGACCAGACCGTGCAGGCCACCTCGGGCAGCGCGGCGGCGTCGACGAGATCGACGCCGACCGGCACCGGCAGCAGCTGACCGGAGGGCACGGCCACCCGCTCGGCGTACCCGCCGCCGGCCAGCAGCGCGCAGACCTCCTGGCCGACCTCCCAGTCGGTCACGTCGGACCCGATGGCGCTGATCACGCCGGAGCACTCCAACCCGGGGTACGCGGGCGCGCCCGGCGGCGGAGGATAGTGCCCCTGCCGTTGCAGCAGGTCGGCCCGGTTCACCGCGCTGGCCCGTACGTCGACCACCACCTCGCGGGGGCCGGGCTCGGGATCGGGCACCTCGGCCCAGACCAGTGCTTCGGGGCCGCCAGGTTCCGAAATGGTGATCGCGTGCATGGCCCAGTCTTACCCGATCCGTCCCGCCCTCCACGCGCCGGCCGGAAGTCTCGGCCCTCGCACCGTTTGCGCGCCGGGATCGGAAGGCAGCCGCCGCAGGGTGGACGGCAGCATTTCCGGTACGCCGGCGGCGCTGCGGCCCTCAGTCGTTCCGGACGGTCGTCATGGCAGACTAGGCACGGCCGCGCGCCTCTGGTTCGCGGCTCAGGAGGGTTCGCCTAGTGGCCGATGGCGCTGGTCTTGAAAACCGGTAAGGGGGCAACCTCTTCGTGGGTTCGAATCCCACACCCTCCGCCAACCCGAGCAGCGAAACCGCCCTCTGACCAGCGGCAGCGCAGCGCCGGTCAGGGGCGCGCATGACTTGCGGGAGTTCGGGTGTCACCCACGAAATCCTGCTAGCCTGAACACCGCAGGATGCCTTCGGGCTCCCGCGCCCGCCTTGAGGCCCGCTCACGCGGGCCTCTCGTGCATCCAGGGTCAGCGTTGGTTGGCCATCGGATTCCAACAGTGCGAGTGGTAGCGCCGAGGCTCGACGAGCGCCCACAGCTGCTCGTTGATCACGGCGGCCCGCGGGTCGGTGCCCGGGATGTCGAGCCGTTGGAACAGGAACGTCACCAGGTCGACGGCCTGAACCAGCCGGCTCGCGTGAGACGGCGCGAAGTGAAGCGTGTCGACGATCCGGGTCAGCTTCCGCGACCGGTACCCGCCGGTGCCCGACACCCGGTAACGGTCGAGGTCAGCCCGATGGCCGGCCTGGTCGTGCACCTAATCGGCGATCACTAGCGCGTACTCCTCCCGGGAGGCGGCGTACCCGTCGACGCGCTCCAGCACGTGCGACAGCACCACCTCGTGCGCCGGCCTCGGATAGGCGTACCGCTTGACCAGCTGCTCCCGTTTCACCCCGCGCAGGATGATCGCGACATCCTCCTGCGCGCCGATCGCCGCCATCGCGGCCTTGTAGACCGCGATTCGCGCGCGGGGCGGAACACCCGTCCATCCCTTGCGACCGTGGAAG
Organism: Micromonospora musae; assembly: GCF_003626545.1. Lineage (NCBI taxonomy): Bacteria > Bacillati > Actinomycetota > Actinomycetes > Micromonosporales > Micromonosporaceae > Micromonospora > Micromonospora musae. Next base: position 37,738 of record NZ_RAZS01000013.1, on the reverse strand, counting down.
ATGTCGTAGCCGTGCAACTCAACGTCGACCGGCACGCCGAACGTCTTCACGGCGTCGGCCACCACGGCGTCGAGGGCCTCGCTAAGCGGGATAGCCGCAGCGTCGGGCACCATCAGCGCACCAATCCAGTAGACCCGCGCGGTGAAGGATTCGTCGACGTACGTGAGCAGCACGAGGCGAGACTACGACCAATGTGTCGTCCTAGCGCGCACCCTGCGTGCAATCGCAGTCACAACATGTCGCCACGCGCTGGCTTGCCCGCCGCGCTCGGCTAGGTCTCGCCGTAATAGCCCTCCTCGTGCCGAGCAGCGGGGGGCTTCGTGGGTTCGAATCCCACACTCCGCCCTGTGAGCAGTACGAACGCCTCCTGACCAGCGCGAACGCCGGTCAGGAGGCGGGGGCGCTCAGCGCCGTTCGAGTGTGAGCAGCGGCTCGGCGAAGACGGGCGCCGGCGTGTCGGGGTCCGCGGCGACGACCTGCTCCAGCCGGCGGAAGCCGGCTGCCAGGTCGTCGGGGCCGAGCTGCCCGAAGAACGAGAGGGTACGCAGACGCAGCCGCGCGAGCATGTCGCCGTAGCTGCCCACGGAGGGCTCGGTGACCGTGCCGAAGCCGGTGACGCGCCAGCCGATCGACGTGAACATCGCGATGACCTCGTGCAGCGGCTGGAAGAGCGCGGCGTCCACCTCGTAACCGCGGGGGAAGTGCTCCAGCCACCAGGGCCGGGGGTGGTGGTCGCGGAAGTTGCCGCGCAGCAGCAGCCGCCCGCCGGGTTTGAGCACCCGGGTCAGCTCCCGGGCTGCCTGCGGCTTGTCCTTCACGTGGTGCCAGGACAGGAACATGAGCGCGTAGTCGGCGCTGCCGGACGGCACGGGCAGCTCCTCGGCGGCGCCGGCCAGATAACGCACGTCGGGGTGCGCGGAGTGCGCCTGTGCGATCTCGCGCATGCGGGTCGCCGGTTCGATGCCGGTGACCGGCCCGAACGCTTCCGCCAGCGCGGGGGTGAACCTTCCGGTCCCGGAGCCGACGTCCAGCCCCGCCAGGGGACGCCGCTCGGGGAGCACCGCCGCGAAGGCGTCGATCCATACCTGCGTCTGCTGGGCGGTCAGCGCCCGGCCACGCGCGTAGTCCTGGTACTGCTCGGTGTCGTAGTCGATCGACCTCATCGCACCTCCAGCGTCGACCGGGCGACGAGGGTGTCGTCCCGATATATCAAGCCGATACATCGGGACAGTATTTGTCGTTGCTTCGCCCCACAAGCCCCACGAGGGGTCGGAGCGCGCTACCGGGCGGTGGTGACCACGACCGGCCAGCGCCGCCAGACGGCGACGTGCACGACCACCCCGAGGGCGAGGTAGTTCAGCGCGGCGAGCGCCACCCACCCGTCGGCGGTGGTCCGGGTCCAGTCGATCCCCCGGGCGTACGCCGACAGCGCCAGGTACAGCGCCGCGGCGACGAGAGCCACCACCGGCAGGACGGTGAGCTGCCGGACGCCGGTGCCCGGTCGCGCCGCCGGCCAGCCGTCGAAGAGCATGGAGACCAGCAGCGCCCCGGCGATCACCGTGCCGGCGATGGCGTTGATCAGGTCCACGTCGCCACCGGTCGCCCACCAGAGCAGGGCGAAGCTGACCGCGGTACCGATCACGACCGCTGCGTTACGGGCTGCGAGCCGCAGCCCCGGTCGCCGCATCCGGGTGAAGGGCCAGCCGCGCAGGGCCACGAAGAGCAGCACCTGCCAGACGCCGAGGACGAGCAGCACCGCGCTGTACGCCGCGACCGGCACCGGCCCGCCCGGATTTCGCAGCCGCTGGGCGTGCCGCACCGCGGCAGGTACGTCGTCCAGGTTCACCAGGAGCAGGTACGCGACCACCGCGATCACCAGCGACACGACCAGCGCGACGACGCCGCCCCGGAACCAGCCGAGCCTGCGGATCGGCCAGCCCTCGCAGACCAGTGTCAGGTGCAGGATGATCGTGAACGCTGCCGCGCCCAGCGCGAGCGTCACCGGGAAGGTCGGCGGATGTCCCGGGCCGGGGTCGGGGTAGAAGATGCCGCGCAGGTCGACCCGGCTGGTCACGGCCTGCCCGAGGATGGTCGCCAGCACCGCGCCGACGGCGATGAGGACGGTGTCGGTGATCCCGGACCAGCCCGGCCGGAGCCGGCTGCCCGGCCAGTCCTGCCACCAGAACGCGACCGTCGCGATCATCGGCAGCGCGAAGGTCGTCAGGGGCCCGAGCACCAGCAGCGTCGCCTCCACGGCGCCGAGCGCGTTGGCGAGCAGGAAGAAGAACGGTACGACGAAGGTCAGCCCGGCCAGGCCGAGGGTCGGCTGGCTACCCGAGGGCTGGGCGGGCAGGTGCGGGCCGGGGTGCCGCTGTGCCGCGCCAGGATCTTCCGACCCACCTGCCCGAGTCATCTTCGGTGTCCATCGCATTCGCCGGCCGCGCGCTCGACCACCCGGTCCGGGTCGCCGCGCACGAGGAGGCGACCGCGAAACCAGACTTTACCGAGGTCAGCGGCGTGGAATGCGGGGTTCGCGGACGCGCGGGGTCACTCCTGCGCCTCGGTCTCGCGACGCTGCTCACGGATTTTCTCCTCGGCCAGTCGCTGGACGGCGCGGCGGCGCTCCTCGGCGATCGCCCGCTCGTCCGGCCGGTGCCGGAGGGCGGTCACGACCGCTGCGAAGAAGTCACGCCACATGCTGGTCAAGAGTTTTCTCCTGGGAGGTTTGCCTACAACCAACGGTAGTGAGCCGAACGTCGCATCCGCACCTGCCGCTTCCGCTCGATTGCCGCGACGGGGCAGGGTAAGAAGATCACAGGACGTTCGCGCGCACACCGGAAGGACGCGTCTCGATGACCTTGGAACGACCGATCGCCCCGGACCCGTACGAACTGCTGCCGACCGTGCCGTCGTTCACGCTGACCAGCGACGACGTGCAGAACGGCGAGCCGATGGACGTACGGCACACGCACCCGAGCATGGGCGGTGAAAACCTCTCCCCGCAGCTCACCTGGTCGGACTTCCCGGCCGAGACCAAGAGCTTCACGGTGACCTGCTACGACCCCGACGCCCCGACGGGCAGCGGTTTCTGGCACTGGGTGCTGGTCAACGTGCCGGCCGGGGTCACCCAGCTGCCGCGGGGCGCGGGTGGCGGCACGGGTGCCGATCTCGGCGGGGCCTTCTCGGTCCGCAACGACTACGGCGAGCAGGGCTACGGCGGCGCCGCCCCGCCGAGTGGCGACCGGCCGCACCGGTACGTCTTCGCGGTGCACGCCCTGGACGTGGACCGCCTGGACCTGACCCCGGACGCCACCCCCGCGTACGTCGGCTTCAACCTGGCCTTCCACACCCTGGCCCGAGCGGTGATCCGCCCGACGTACCAGAGCAAGTGAGCTGAGCCGGCCCTCCCCGTGCTCCCGTCGTGGCCCCGCGACGCGGGACCGCGGACCCGGGAGCACGGGGAGGGAGCGCCGAGCGGGCGGAGTCAGGCCGGTACGCGCGCCACGGCGAAGACGGACTGCCCGAACGGCGGACGGGCCAGCTGCTCGGCGGCCTTCGTCGCCGGGAGCACGAGCGTGTCGTAGATCTTGACCATCGGGCCCTCCTTCGGCATCAGCCGGAAGACCTTGGTGGCCATGAAGTAGCCGAGCAGGCCGAGCGCGTTCGCGTAGTGCATCTTCTCGACGGTCAGCCCGGCCTCGGTCATCGCCGCCGCGAGCGTCTTCTTCGTGTACCGGCGGACGTGGCCCGTGGCGATGTCCGCGGGGCTCATGGCGAACTGGAAGGCCGGCACGATGATGATGACCGCGCCGCCGGGCCGGACCAGCTCACGCATGCTGCTCAGCGCGAGCACGTGGTCCTCGATGTGCTCGAGCACGTTGTACGAGACCGCCGCGCTGTAGGTGCCCCGCTCCGAGTGCGGCAGCAGCATCTCCCGAACGTCGATGTTCGGCTGGTCGGAGAGGCGCTCCTTCAGCCGGACCAGGCGGTCCGGGTCCGCCTCGGTGGCGGTGAACCGGGGCGCGTGCTCGGCCCACTCCAGCGCGTAGTCGCCCAGCCCGCTGCCGATCTCGATCGGATCGTCGCCGAGGTACGGCACGGCCAGCTCGACGAACCAGCGGCGGTGATTGACCGCGGTCGCGAGACCCTCCAGCACCTCGGACTGGACGCGCTGATCACCAGTGATTTCTGCCATGCGTCGATTCCTCACGGTATGAACTCGACCCGCGCCCGGACCGACAGAGTGAATCATCCGCGCGGACGGCAGAAGAATCGGGGGAACCTGATGGCCGAATTGCGGTCGGGGGTGGCGCGTGATCGGCGGTCGGCGAACCCGGCACATAGTACGGCAGTACCCCGAAACGTGCCACGTGCACGTCTTACGCTGACTACGCTCCGAATTGTTATGACTACTCCTGATCGGGGCGAGCCCGAAGGCGACACCGTGGCCGGTGCGTCAGCGGGCGTCGACCGGGGGGAGCGCTCGGGGCGGGGGCGTCGGATCGACCTTCTCGCCGCGCTGAGCTTCGTGGCGTTGGGCTTCTGGGTGACCGCGCGGCTCTGGCTCGACCCGCGAAATGGCATTCGGGACAACCGGTCGGATCAGGCGCAGTTCGAGTGGATGATGGCGCACGGTGCGCGGGTCATCACGCAATTCGCATATCCGTTCCACTCGGATCGGATGAATGTGCCGGACGGCGTCAATTTGATGGCCAACACGTCCGTATTATCCGTTTCGTTGCCGCTGACGCCGGTCACCCTGCTCTTCGGGCCCCGCGCCTCGTTTCTGCTCTTCCTCACCCTCGGAATGATCGCGACCGGAATAGCCTGGTATTTCCTCTTCTCCCGGGTACTGATCGGGTCGCGTGGCCCGGCCTGGCTCGGTGCCGCCTTCTGCGCGTTCGCGCCGGCGATGATCTCCCACGCGAACTCGCACCCGAACATCGTGTCGCAGTTCGTGGTCCCCCTGATCATCTGGCGCACCCTGCGCCTCGCCGAGCCGGGTCGCTGGCTGCGCAACGGGGTACTGCTCGCACTGGTGATCGTCTGGCAGGCGTTCCTCAACCTCGAGATCCTGCTGATGACCGCGATCGGGCTGGGCGTGGTGGTGGCGCTGTTCGCCCTCCGCCGGCGGGACCTACGACACCGCGCCCGCCCCTTCCTCGCCGGCCTCGGTGTCGCCGCCGGATTCGCCGCGGTCGCGCTCGCGTACCCGCTCTACGTGCAGTTCTTCGGGCCGGGGTCGTACCAGGGGCTGTCCCGGCTGATCCGCGGCTACTCGAGCGACCTCGCGTCATTCGTCGCCTACTCCCGCGAGTCGCTCGCCGGCAGCCCGCGCACAGCCGAGGGGCTGGCGAAGAACCCGACCGAGGAGAACAGCTTCTTCGGCTGGGCGCTCGTGGTGCTGGTGATCGCCCTGGTCTGGTGGCTACGGCGCAACGTGCTGGCGCTCGCCCTGACCGTGCTCGGACTGCTCTTCGCGGTGCTCTCCCTCGGCCGCGAGGTGATCTTCGACGGCCGGGAGACCGGTGTGCCGAGCCTCTGGGCCCTCCTCGAGGACCTGCCGATCCTGCACTCGGTGGTGCCGACCCGGTGGGCGTTGGCGCTCACCCCGATCATCGGGCTGCTGCTCGCGCTCGGTGCCGAGCGCGCCCGGCAGCTGGCCGTACGACATTCGCGGGCGCGACCCCGGATCCGCTTCTGGACGGTGACGGTGCTCGCCATGGCGCTGCTGCCGCTGCTGCCGACCCCGCTGCCGGCGACCCACCGCGACCCGGTCCCCACCTTCGTCACCTCCGGCGCCTGGCGCCCGTACGTGGCGGGCGGCCGCAGCGTGGTCACGCTGCCGCTGCCGGACACCAACTACGCCGAGCCGCTGCGCTGGTCGGCCGTCACCCGACTGGAGATGCCCCTGGCGCGGGGCTACTTCCTCGGGCCGGACGACCGGCCGCACGCGCAGGAGCGCGGCGCGGCCCTCTTCACCGCGCCGCCGCGCCCCACCAGCAGCTTCTTTACGGTGATCCGGCAAACCGGGGCAGTGCCGCCCATAACCCCGCAGAGCCGGGTGAACGCGGTGGACGACTTGCGGTACTGGCGGGCCGGCGTGGTGATCCTCGGGCGGCACCGCAACGCCGACGCGCTCCGCCGGGGAATGACCGAACTGACCGGGATCCAGCCAGTCTTCACCAGGGGCGTCTGGCTCTGGGACGTCCGCCCGCTGACCGACTGAGCGCGGTCAGGCGTCGCGGACGCAGCAGCCCCGGCAGACCTTCGGCTGGGGCAGGGTGAAGGCGAGGCAACAGGTGCGGCGCTGCACGGTCGGCTCGCCGCCGGGCCCGGGGACCAGCTCGACCAGGTCCTGCACGCCGAGGGCGTCGAGCAGGGTCGAGATCGTCTCCGCCGACGGGCCGGGCAGCCCGTCCGCAGCGCGCAGGATCCCGGCCGAGATGCCGGAGGCCACCGAGCCGAGGAGCGTACGGGTGCCGATCCGCACTTCCGCCTGGATCGCCCTGATCATCGGCAGCAGGTGGGCGTCGAGCAGCGAGGCGCGGAGCACGTCGAGCAGCTCGGTCTCGTCGGCCACCACCCGCACCCGGGGGCCGCCGGTCAGCGCGAGCGGGTCGCCGGGGAGCACCGCCACGGTGGTCGAGTGGCGCAGGCCGAAGGTGAGCAGCGCGCTGGGATCGTCGAAGTGGACCAGGACGGTGGACGGGTCCAGCAGCGGCACCCGCCGGGCCGAGGCCCAGCCGAGCGCTGCCGGCAGACTGCACCAGTAGCTGTAGGACTTCCAGGCCAGCGCGGCGCAGGCGTGCGGGGTGCCGTTCCAGCGCTGGGCGGCCGAGTGCAGGAAATCCGGCAGCCGGGAACCGTCGATGAGAGTGGTGGCGGGAATCCAGCCGAGCTCGTCGGCGACCGTGAGGCCGGGCGCGAGGCCGGGGATCTCGCCGGTGCCGAACATGGCGCGCAGCGCCGCCGTGACCGGAGCCAGCGGGGCGGCTGCGAGATCGCGGCTCGGCATCACCGCTGTCACTCGATCATCCCCGTCCCCCGTGGTCATCAGTTGAGCTAAGGCTAGCCTAACCACAGCTCGCCGCTCCCGGGAAGGTCGGATTCCGGCGGATCCAGAGGTCTTGGTCACCTCGGCGAATCCCTGTACGCGCAGGTCGCGGCGTTCGTGCCCGCCGTTACTACCCCCGCCGGTACCGGAAAAACGCACGGTGCCCGCCGGTCGGCGCCGAAGCATCGACGGTTGTCGGTGCATTGTCAAGCGCATTGTCGGCAAGGTGGCAGTTTCGTGTTTGTTCGGCCACGGAACGTGAAACTGATACTCCCGGCCACGAGGAAGCCGATGACCACCTCACCCCTCGATCGTGCTGTCGACTCCTTCGCCGCCGAACTCGCGCGGCACCGAACCGGACGGGGGCTGTCCAAGAAACAGCTGGCCGTGCTGATGGGCTTCGACCCCTCGTACGTCAGCCACGTCGAGGGGCGGCGACACCGCCCGACCGAGGACTTCGCCCGGCGGGCCGAGGCCGTCCTGGAGGCCGGCGGCGCGATCTGGCAGCGCTTCCGTGAGTACGACGACGCGCGGCAGGCCCGTAACGGACACGCGCACCGGGACCTGCCCCTGCCCGGTCAGTGGCTTCCCCCCGGCACCGGCCTGATCGTCGAGCGTGAATCCGCCACCCTCAGCCACAGCGACGAGGGCTACCGGTGCGTGATCCGGCGGGAGCTCTACAACGCCGGCACCGAGCCCGTCACCCGCTACCTCGTGCGGGTGGCAGTCGACCGCTACCCGAACGACCCCGGGCGCTCCAATCGGCACCACCGGGAACATCCGCTCACCTTCGCGGAGCTTCAACTGCGCGCGTACCGGGACGACGGCGGCGAGCGCGAGCCGATGCACTGGCGGGCCAAGCACGACCGGGACGCGTTCAAGGAGGTCTGGCTCCTCTTCGACAACGGCGAACGCCGCTTCCCGCTCTACCCGGGCGACCGCGCCACCATCGAGTACGCCTACCGCGTCGGGGCGGAGAAGTGGGGACCCTGGTTCCAGCGGGCGGTCCGGCTACCCACCCGGCACCTCGCCGTACGCCTCGATCTTCCGGCGGCCCTCGACCCGCAGGTCTGGGGCGCGGAGACCTCGCTCTCGGCGGAGGAGGGCCCGCTGCGAACCCCCGTGCAGCGGCACGACGAGGGCCACCGCGCGATCTTCGAGTGGGAGACCGAGGACCCGCCGCTGAACGCCCGCTACCGGATGCAGTGGCGGTTCCGGGCCCGGCCGGAGCCGGAGCACGACAGCCCGCTGGACGGCCGGATCCGCCCGAGCGACCGGATGCGTGCCCTGGGGGTGGTGCAGCGCGGCGACGACCAGCTGCGGCAACCGGCCCGCCCGCTCGACCTGCCCGCCGAGGAGCCCGCCGCCCGGGGCATCGTCGACCGGCTCAGCGCCACCCTCGTCCGCCTCGACGAACTGCATCCGTTCAGCAAGGGGGTCGGGATCGCCGCTCCGCAGCTCGGCGTCGCCCGGGCGGTGGCCGTGGTCCGGCCCCCGGACCGGAACGCCGAACCGGTGGTACTGCTCAACCCCCGGGTGGTCGAGGTGTCGCCCGACACGGACGAGCAGTACGAGGGCTGCCTCTCCTTCTTCGACCACCGCGGTCTCGTGCCGAGGCCGCTGCGGATCGACGTGGAGCACGACCAGTGGGACGGCAGCCGGATCATCACCTCGTTCGAGTACGGGATGGCTCGGCTCGTCGCACACGAGATCGACCACCTGGAGGGGCGGCTCTACGTCGACCGGATGACGCCGGGCGTGCCGCTGGTCCCGGTGGAGGAGTACCGCGAGACCGGCCGTCCCTGGCGGTACTGACTTCCGCGCCCGGTGGCGAGCCGGGGCGGGGGCGGGGGCCGGGGTGCGTGCCCCAGGGGGCAGGGGCACGCACCCCGGATGGGGGGAGGAAAGTCTCAGAGCTCGCCGAACGTGTCGTACCGGATGTGCGGCGGCGGTACGTCGTCCGCCGCGAGCACTCGCAGCGTCGACCGGACCATGGGCGCCGACCCGGAGACGTAGCAGTCGTGCCCCGTCCACGGGCCGTACCGGCCGAGCACATCCGCGATCTCGCCCAGCTCACCGTCGAAGTCCGGGTCCTCGCTGCACGCCGGAGTGACCGACAGCCACGGGTGCGCGGCGACCAGCTCGCGGAGCCCGGCCAGACCGTAGAGATCCGCCTCCTGCCGGGCGCCGTAGAAGACGTGCACCCAGCGGGTGCGGTTGTAGGTGACCAGCTCCTCAACCAGCGCCTTGATCGGAGCGAGCCCGACCCCACCGGCCACACAGAGGAGGTCCCGCTCGGAGGTCCGATCCAGGGTCATCGAGCCCATCGGAGCGGCGAGTCGGAGCAGGTCCCCCGGCTTCACCCGGCGAACCAGCGCCCCGGAGACCCAGCCGGCGCCGGAGGAGCGGACGTGGAACTCCAGCACGTTCTCCTCGTTCGGGGCGTTCGCCACCGAGTACGTCCGCCACACCCTCGGGTGGTAACGCGGAACCTCCAGGCTCACGTACTGGCCGGCCTTCCAGGCCATCGGGTGCTGGAGCGCGCGTACGGTCAGCACCGCCGTGTCCGCCCCGTGCCGCTCGTGGGTCAGCACCTCCGCGTGCCAGAACGGCGGGTTCTCGTCGGCCGCCGCGCCGGCCAGCATCTTCTCCGAGATCGCCGCGTACGCGTCCCGCCACGCCTGGTCGTACTCCAGGTTCCAGCCGTCGCCGGCGGTGCTGCGGAGCGCGTCCATGAGGGCGACCCCCATCGTCGCGTAGTTCTCCGCCGCCACGTGGTACTTGCGGTGGTCGCGGCCGAGCGCGCGGAGGAACTCGTCGAAGCTCTCCGGATCGCCGACGGTGTGGATCGCCGTGATGATCGCTTCCAGCAGCCGGTCACCCTGCCCGGTCATCTGCACCGGGAAGAGCTGCCGCAGCTCCGGGTCGAGCAGGAACAGCCGCGCGTAGAAGTGCTCGCTGAGCCGCTCCCGGTGCTCCTCGACCAGGGTCCAGCTCTCCTTCAGCAGTCGCGCGAAGTTCTCCATGCCGGTCGCTCCCTCTCCTGACGGCGAATGGGGCGAGCACAGAATGTCCACGGAGCGTGTTGACCGGTCGCACAGAATGTGCGATCAGCTCACAAGGGGTCCTCGGGCGGTCGGTAGCCGCTTCCGTCGGGCAGAGTGGTGCGGTGACTCTTGAGCTCACCCGCCCGGTCTCCCGCCGGATGCTGGGGACCGAGACGCTGCTGGTCCTCGGCCTCTCCCTCGGCCAGTCCGCCGTCTACGCGGTCGTCTCGATCATCGCGAAACTGACCGCGGAGGGCGGCCTCGCCAAGCAGACCGCCGCGCTGAACACCTCGGCGTCCTCCCGGCCGTACCTGGACCTGACGTACCAGCTGCTCGGCATCGTCTTCGCGCTGCTGCCGGTGCTGCTCGCCGTACACCTGCTGAGCCGGGATCCCGGTGACCCGGCGCGGACGCTCGGCCTGGACGCCCGGCGGCCCGGTGCCGACCTGGCGCGCGGCGCCGGTCTGGCCGCGCTGATCGGGCTGCCGGGCTTAGCGCTGTTCTGGGTGGCGGCGCAGCTCGGCATCAACGCGACCCTCGTGCCGGCGGCGCTGCCCGAGGCCTGGTGGGCCGTGCCGGTGCTCATCCTCGCCGCCGCGCAGAACGCCGTGCTGGAGGAGGTGATCGTGGTCGGCTACCTGGTCACCCGCCTGCGCCAACTCCAGTGGCGGATCGGCGCGGTCATCGCGGCGAGCGCCGTGCTGCGCGGCAGCTACCACCTCTACCAGGGCTTCGGCGCGTTCCTCGGCAACGTCGTGATGGGTGTCGTGTTCAGCCTCTTCTACCTGCGTACCCGCCGGGTGATGCCGCTGATCGTCGCGCACACCCTGCTCGACGTGGTCGCCTTCGTGGGGTACGCGCTGCTGCCCGACTCGTGGTTCGACTGGCTCTGACCCTGGACTTGTGGATCTTGGAACCGAGTGGCCCCTCCGGGGGCGCTATCGTGCCAAGATCTGCCCCGATCGGTAGGCCGTGACGGCGCGGGCGGCGAGGCGCTCGGCAGCCGCCGCGTCCCCGGCCGCCGCCGCGAGCACCGCCGCGCCCGGAAGCAGCCGGGACGCCAGTCGAAGCACCAGCCAACCGGCGGCCTGAGCGGCGAGCGGCATCGCCAGCCGCCACGCCGCCTCCAGAGCGCGGGGCCACGGCGCCTCCCCCGGCCCGTCCAACGCCCGCGCCGCGTCCAGTGCGGTACGCGCGCTCTCCGCGTCCGGGTGCACCTGGGTCAGTACCAGCAGCTCGACGGCCCGATCCGGATGGACCGGATCGCGGTCGTACGCCGCGGCGAGGTGCAGCACCAGGTTGGCCTGGGTCCAGAGCACCGAGGTGAGCTCGGCCAACGGGGCGAGGGCGCCGGCGAGCGCCGAAGCGGCCCCGCCCGCGCCCGCCAGCCGGACGAAGCGCCGGGTGGCGAGCCGGGCCAGCGCCTCCGGCGACGCCTCGGGGTACGCCGACCGCAACCGCTCCGCCCACTCCCGCGCATTCGGGCCGAGCGCCTCCACCGCGGCCAGCGCCAGCAGCTCCGGGGCGAAACCGGGATGATCGAGCACCCGGGCGGTCGTCCTCCGGAGAGCTGACAGCTCGGTCGTCGGCGCCGGTACGGCCGCCTGCCGCTGGGGTCGCGCTTCGGCGGTCGCCACCAGCGCGGGTCGTGGCGGGACGGCCTCCTCCGGCGTGTTCCCACGCGGGGCGGGCACCTTCTTGGCGGCCGTCTTCGCCGGGGCGCGCTTCCCGACCGTCTCCTTCTTCGCCGCGGTCGCCTTCCTCGCGGGTGTCGTCTCCTTCGGGGCCGTCGCCTGCTTCGGGGTGTCCGCTGCTGGCCCAACGGCCTTCGCGGTGTCCGCGGCCTTTGTGTTGCCTATCGCCCGCTTCGCGGTTCCGGCGGCCTTCTTGGTGCCGGCTGCCCGCTTCGCGATTCCCGCTGCCGGCTCAACGGCCTTCGGAGTGTCCGCTGCCGGCTCTCCGGTCTCCGCAGGCGTCTCCCGAGCGGATACCGCCTCCGGCCGCGCTGCTGCTGCCCCGGTCCCCGCCGACCGGTCCGCCTCGGTCGCCGGTGCGGCAATGGTCGCGGGTGGTCTGGACTTCCCGGCGGTCGCGCGCCGGGGCACCGGGGGAGGCGCCGGGTCGTCGGGCTCGGGCGGCTGGAACAGCACGGCCGGTGCCGCCTTCGCGCGGCGGGATCTTGTCGGCTTCGCCGAGGGCGGCGCCGGGTCAGAAGCGGCGGGCGGGTCGTCGGGCGGAGTGAAGGTCGCCTCGGGGAAACGCCGCCGGGCCCCGTCAGCAGGCTCGCGGCGGGTCGGCTCGCTCGGGGGCTGCTCGTGCATATCGATGGAGCGTAGCCGTGAACACGCCGCCGCACAGCGTGGAAGTACAGCGAGGCGGAGACCGGACGGAGTCGCCGAGGAGGTCGCTTTGCCCCCGATGGGTGCGGCCCTGTATCCTCGGGCGCGGTGACTTGCGGGTCACCGAGGAGACTTCGCCTAGTCTGGTCTATGGCGCCGCACTGCTAATGCGGTTGGGGTCTTAAAGCCCCTCCCGGGTTCGAATCCCGGAGTCTCCGCGCGAAAGTCGGTCGTGTAGGCTGGCTGAGCACCAGCGCCCGTAGCTCAATGGATAGAGCATCTGACTACGGATCAGAAGGTTAGGGGTTCGAGTCCCTTCGGGCGCACAGCAGGTCAGGGGCCGTTTCGGGAAACCGAGACGGCCCCTTTTCCGTCTCGTACAGCAGCGAAGTACAGCAACGTCCTAATCCGCCTCGGTGCCGCTCATCCGCTCGCCCAGGCGCTTCAACGCCGCGTCGACAGTCGTACAAGACCGCCTCGCTCGCCGCTGCGGATCAGCAGGTTACGGGTTCGAATGCCTCTGGACTTCTAAGATCACAAGGAACCCCGACCTGCCGATATGGCAGATTGGGGCCCCGGTGGCGCTGTCTCTTGTGGTCGGTCGGATGGTTCCGGCACTGCTCATGGTCTTTACGGCTGGAGCGTGAGGTCGGCCAGGTCGACGGCGTCGGCCATGGCCTTGGCGCCCCGGTCGTTGAGGTGCATGCCGTCGCCGCTGTCCAGCGCGGGGTGGATGTGGTCGGGGGCCTGCGGGTTCGCCACGGCCCGGGCCACGTCGAAGACACCGTCGAAGGCGTCGGTCGTACGGATCCAGTCGTTCACCTGGCGCCGGACGGCGAGGCCCTCCGGCGTGCTGATCGGAGCGCCTCCGAAGGCGCCGATGGTTCCTCCGATGACCTTCAGGCCGGCGGCGTGGGCGCGGTCGGCCAGGTTGGTGAAGCCCTCGACGAGGGCGGCGGCGGTGGGGAGCGGCTCGCCCAGCATGGTGGGGAGAACGAGATCGTTGATACCGAAGTGCAGCAGGACGTGGGTGACTCCGGGTACCGGGAGGACGTCGCGGTCGAAGCGGGTCAGCGCGTGTTCGCCGACCCCGTCGCGCAGCAGGCGATTTCCGGCGATGCCCTGGTTGACGACCCACCCTCGATCGAGTCGCCGGTTGAGGTAGTCGACGGAGCGGCGGTTCGCGCTGGTCGTGGTGCCGACGCCCTCGAACCAGGAGTCGCCGAAGGCCACCGCGATCGCGGTCCCCGCCCCGGCGAGCACGTCGACCCCGGAGAGGTAGAACCGGGCCTCCACCTGCGCGGCCCGAGCGAACGTGGGCGACCCGACATGGTTTCCGTCGACGACTCGCGCGACCTCCGCCGGCCGGTGGGAGTAGGTGGCCAAACCGGTCCGCTCCGGGAGGTACAGGTCGACGACCAGGTCCGTGCCGGCGGCGACCTGAAGCTCGACCGGGTCGGAGACGATCTCCTCGCCCGCCGGAATGACGCACTGCCCGATGCCGTCGAAGGTGAGAGCGCCCTGCCGTCGGCCGACCGAGTACGTAGCCGCCGCGATGGTCAACGGGGCCCGGCCGTAGCGGTTCGTCAGGCGTACGCGGAAGGCTTCTCCACCGCCGGCCAGGTGCAGCACCTGTCGTACGGTCTGGTCGGCGAAGCCACGGGGTTCGCTGAGCTGGAGCTGGTCGTGCGGGTTGATCACGGCGGTACGGAAACCGGCTGTCCAGGTCATGGTCGCTCCGTTGGTCGGTGCCGCTCACGTAGCGGGCGGGACGATGCTTCGCGGGTGCCGCCGGGGCTCCGCGAATCCAGCCCGTCTCAGCTTCGAGGCAGCGGGACGGCGGTGGAGGTGTTTCGGTAACGTCCAAAATCTTGACAGTCCAAAGACTGGACAGTCAATATCTGTGACCACCTTCACGAGCCCCTGGGCTCACCGATGGTCTGCTTGTTCCGGCCGGCCGGCCGGCCAGCCGGGTGAGGTCGGTCTGCCGCAGGCCGTCCTCGTCCAGGTGGGCCAACACCGCTCCGTGCCGGGGGCGGAGGTCGTCGAAGCCCTCCTCGGCGCTGCGCCGGAACAGCTCGGACTGCAGCCCGAACAGGAGTCGGGTGGCGAGCATGCCGAGATCCACAGCGCGGCTGCTCCGTCTCGTGTAATCCCCGTTACAGGCCGGGGAATGGATAGTCCATAAATTGGACTATACGATCGTGCTACCGAACCAACCGGAGGAACTCATGCCCACCGTGGAACTCACTCGCTTCCGGGTCGACCCGGCCCGCGAGAACGACCTGTTGCAGGCCCGGCCGCAGATGCTCGCCGACTTCCAGGCGGACCGCTCGGGCTTCATCGAGGCGCGCCTGGTGCGCCTTCCGAACGACGAGTGGCTGGACATCGTGCTCTGGGAGACCCCCGAGGACTTCGCCGCGTCCCGGGCCAAGGGGGCCAACCTCCCCGGAATCGCGGCGTTCTTCGACGCGATCGGCGCGTTGATCAGCGCCGAGGAGGGAACCGCCGTCTGACCGGCCGGGCCGCCCGGCCCGTCGTCAGAGCTTGAGGACGACGCGGCCGACGGTGGTCGGCTCCTCGACCAGTTCGTGGGCCCGGACGATCTCCGACAGTGGCAGCTCCGCGGCGATCGGATAGACCAGGTCGCCGGCGACCAGGGCCTCGGTCAGGGCCCGGGCGGCCGCCTCGTTCGCCTCCTCGGGGAAGTCGTCGTTGCTGAGGAAGCGCACCGTGATGTTCTTGAAGGCGTATGGCCAGTACGGGATGCGCGGCGAGCTGTCGCCCGTCGCGTACGTGGCTATCACGCCGTTGTAGGCGAGGATCTTCTCGTTGAGTTCGAGGTTGGCGTCAAAGGCCAGCTCGGCCACCCGGTCGACGGGTTCCCCGCCGGTCGCCGCCAGGATCCGTTCGGCCGCGTCACCGCTCGACACGTCGACGACGTGGTGGGCGCCGGCCGCGAGGGCCGCCGGGATCTGCTCGGGGTGCCGCACCGTCGCGACGACCGTGGCCCCGCCCCGCCGGGCCACCGCCACCGCGGCCCGTCCGACAGCGCCCAGCGCACCCGTCACCAGTACGCGCTGCCCGGTCACCGGGCCGTCAGCGAAGATCGCGCGATGCGCGGTGATGCCAGGGATGCCGAGGCCGGCCGCCTGCTCGTCGGGGACCGCCGACGGCAGCGGGACGGCATGGGCGGCCGGCACGACCGTGTACTCGGCGGCCGTGCCGAACGGGCGGTACGACTGTGCGAGGTAGACCCAGACGCGCTCACCGATCCGGGCCGGGTCGACGCCTTCGCCTACCACGTCGATGACGCCACTGCCGTCGCCGTGCGGGATCACCCGGGGGTACGACATCGTCGAGCCCCAGTAGCCGCGGCGCTTGCCGATGTCGCCGACGTGGATGCCGGATGCGGTGATGCGTACCCGGACCTCGCCGGGGCCGGGCTGCGGGTCGGGCATCTCCCCGAGCCGCAGCACCTCGGCCGCCGGACCCTGCTTCTCGTACCAGGCTGCGCGCATGTCGGGTCTCCCTCACCGGAGTTAGTCCAAATTCTTGACCGTCCAAAACTATGACTAAATTCGAGCGGTCGTCAAGTGAGCGGAGTCCCCAGCCCGGGGTGTGGCAGACCTGGCGTTGAATCAGCCGTTCGGCAGCACGTCGTCGCGATCGGCGACCTCAACATGTACAAGATCATTATCTGATCGGGTCGTACCGTCGACCGCCCCCGGACCCCAGCGCGGCCTCCGGAGGCGGTCCTCGTTTCGGGGCCGTCGGGCGTTTCTCCGCCGCCCCCGACGGGCGGCCGAGTCGCTCGCGCACGACGAGCGGCGCGGGCCCGGTGAGGTCAGTCGGACTCGGCGGTGGGGAGCCGGCGCGACGGCGGGTGCGGCAGGCTCCGGGCGTTCGTGGCGCGGAGCCCGTCGAAGGTCAGTTCGAGGTAGCGGCGCCAAACCTGCGGCTGCGCGTCCAGCAGGGGCGCCGCCGTCTGATGGATGCCGCCGAGCAGCAACACGATGTCCATGCCGGTGACGTCGTCGCGGATCGTGCCCTGTTCGCGGGCCCGGGCGGTGAGCGTCTCGGCGGTCTGGCCGAGGCGCTCGATCGCGGACCGCACCTGGGCGAGTTGCAGCGACGGGCGCCCGATCACCTCGCAGAACGCACGGTCGGCGGCGAGCACCTCGACGCCGGCGGTCATGAACTCGTGCAGCGCGGCGGCCGCGTCGTCGGCGTCGACCAGGCGGTCCGCCGTGCTGGTGAGTCGGTCGAGCAGCTGAAGCATGATCGCCGCGAGCAGGTCTTCCTTCGAGGCGAAGTGCCGGAACACCGTGCCCTTGGCGAGCCCGGCGCGCTGGGCGATCTCCCCCATCGACACGTCGACCCCGCACTCGGCGAACGCCGCGGTCGCCGCGTCGAGCAGCAGGCGCCGGTTGCGCACCATGTCCGCCCGCTGGCCCGGAGTGGCTGTCGTCTCGGTCACGCGTACCCCCTCCCGGGGTCGACCCTACCACCAACATGACCGGTCGGTCATTTTCTCTGCTACGGTCAACATGACCAGGTGGTCATTTTCTGTTCCGCCGGTCACCGCCCGGCCCTTCGGCCGGCGGAGCAGTCATTCCGAACCCACCCCGGAGGTAGGACAATGAGCAACGCACTGGACGGAAAGGTCGTCCTCGTCACCGGCGCGTCCTCGGGCATCGGTCAGGGCACGGCGCTCGCCCTGTCGAAGGCGGGCGCCCGGGTCGCGGTCGGAGCCCGCCGGGCCGACCGGCTGAAGTCCCTCACCCAGGACGCCCCCGGCGAGATTCTCGCCCTCGACCTGGACGTCACCGATCGCCAGTCCGTGCAGAACGCCGTCACGGCGACCGTCGACCGATTCGGCTCCCTCGACGTGCTGGTGAACAACGCGGGCGTCATGCTCAGCGGCCCGATCCTGGGCGCGGACCTCACCGAGTGGACGCGGATGGTCGAGACCAACCTGCTCGGTTCGATGTACGCGGTGCACGCCGCCCTGCCGCACCTGCTCGCCGCCAAGGGCGCCGTGGTGCAGATCTCCTCGACCTCGGGGCGTACGGCCTCCGCCGCGAGCGCCGTCTACGGGGCCACGAAGTTCGGCATCACCGCCTTCTCCGAGGCGCTGCGGCAGGAGGTCACCGCGGAGGGCGTACGGGTGATCGTCATCGAACCCGGATTCGTCGACACCGAGCTGGCCAGCCACATCAGCGATCCGGCCATCCAGGCCATGGCGAAGAGCATGGCCGAGTCGATGCGGACCCTCCAGCCCGAGGACATCGCGAGCGCCGTCCTGTACGCGCTCACCCAGCCCGAGCACGTCGCCGTCAACGAGATCCTGATCCGACCGACCGATCAGACCCGCTGAACCCGCTGCGGGCCCGGCCCAGCCGGCGGGAGGGGGCCACGTTTCGGCCCTGCTCCCGCCGGGAATGCCGCAGCCCGTCCTGGGGACCGCGGAAGGGGACAGGACCATGAGCGAGGCGCGCCCACCGTTTCCGCCGTTCGACCTCGACAGCGCGCTGGCCAAGGTGCAGGCCGCCGAGGACGCGTGGAACAGTCGCGACCCGCAGCGGGTGAGCCTCGCCTATACGGAGGACTCCGTCTGGCGTAACCGCGACCAGTTCATCACCGGTCGTCGGGCGATCGTCGAGTTCCTCACCGCCAAGTGGGAGCGCGAACTCGACTACGTGCTGCGGAAAGGCCTGTGGTCTTTTCGGGAGAACCGGATCGCCGTCCGTTTCCAGTACGAGTGTCGCGACCGCGAGGATCGGTGGTGGCGCAGCTACGGCAACGAGCTGTGGGAGTTCGACGAGAACGGGCTGATGCGCCGTCGCGAGGCCAGCATCAACGACGTGCCGATCAGTGCGGCCGATCGGCGCTACTTCGGGCCACGGCAGGAGGACGAGCGAGGCGCGGGTCACGACTTCCCGTTGCAGTGATCCCGGGGTGCGTCGCCGCGGCCGCCGGTGATCGACTCAACGTCCTTGAAGTCGGGGCATCCAGGTCGGCCGGACCCCCGACTCCCCTGATCCCTTAGTCAATCACCGGCGGCAGCGAGGGTCAGGGCAGCCGCGCCTGCAGGGTCAGCACCCGGGTCACCTGGATCGGGTTGAAGTTGTCGTCGCTGATCAGGTGGATCTCGGCCTTCCCGTCGCCACGCCCACGATCGACCGTCAGTGCCTCGTAGTTGTCGAGCAGCGGGTTGATCTGCGGCTCGGGGCTGGTGGCACCCAGCGTCGGGCAGTTGACCAGGTCCGCGACCAGCCGCTTGCCGATCACGTCCCGGCCGGGGGCGGCGGAGAGATTCCGGATCGAGGTGACGTCGCCGGCCCGGTCCGCGCCGGTCACCGCGTACAGCCGGACCGTGTTGCCGACGTTGGCGGTGAAGGCGGCTTCGAGCACCACGAACCGGCCGTCGCCGTACGGGGCGATCTCCGCGATCCGAAGTCCCTGGTCGACCTTGTACCCGATCTGTCGGACCAGCCGGTAGTCGTGGTGCCGATCGGCCCGGTAGACGAGGATCCGCCGCCAGACCGCCTCGCCCGTCGGCGAGACGTCACCGCTGAGGGTGTCCTCCATGGCGGCGTAGACGTACTGACCGTCGGGGGAGATGCCGAGCCCCTCGAGGGTGCCGTTGTCGGTGGCCTCCCCTGCGGGGGAGACCCGGAAACGTGCCGGCACCGGCAGCTCGCCGCGCTCAACCCCGTCACGTCCGAAGATCCGGATCGAGGGCTCGGACTCGGAGCTGACGAGGAACCGGCCGTCAGGCAGGACGGCGAGCCCTTCGGCGTCGAAGTTCGTGCCGTCGTACGGGGTGCCGTCCGCCTTGGTCAGCAGGGTTGACCCGGTGACGCGTGGGTGGCCGGGATCCCGGAAGAACCACAGCTGGGCAGGGAGCGTGCCGCTGCGGTCGACCACTGAGACGTAACCGTGACTGCGCTCGTCGTAGGTGATGGCGGACAGACCGCCGACCTGCACACCCTTGACGGTGACCTTGTCCAGGGCGTCGCTGAACCCCACAGCTCTGGCTCCAGGAGCGCAGTTCGGGGCCGGCTTGCCGGAGGCGGATTCTGAAGCGGCCTGTGCCGCCGGTGCGGCGACGGACGCGCCGAGCAGCGCGACCAGCGCGGCCCCCAGCAGGGAACCAGGTCCGTGCGCGCGTCGCCTGACAGATCGAGTCATGCGGAGAACTCCATTCGCTGAATGCTCGGGTGGCACTTCGTAGCCACCACACTTCACCTTCCGATTCGGATGAAAGCCGTTGCGGAGAGCGATCAGGATTGCGTCAGATCGGGCTGGCGCCGAGTGGTGCGTCCGTCCCCTTCGGACGGGCGGCATCCGAGCAGCAGAAAAAAGCTAACGACTTCCGCACAATTGAGCAACGTGACGGGCGTAATACGCCGACGCTCACCGATGAGGCTCGTCCGAGTCTTCGTGCTAATCGCGTCTCCGCCGACCGATGGCGGCTGACCAGGTAATTTGCTCGAATGATGAACCGGAACCGACTGGGGTACGTGTGCCGATGCGGTGAACTCTCGGGTGTGTCGAACGAACCGGATTCGTCACGGGCGCTATTCCTGGGTGGCCCGGCGTGTGATGATGCCGCCCCGTGTAGTTCAGGCCACACCGAGGACGCTTTATTCAGCATATTGCCCTATAGCGAACTACTCTGGCTCGCATGACCACGGCACAGGAGCCCCGCTCCGTCATCGAGACCCGGCTCACCCACGACATGCACCGCCAGGCGACGACCCTGCTGGCCGAGGCCGCAGCGCGCCGGGAAGCCGACGTCGCCCACCTCACCGAACTCCGCGACTTCCTGGTGGCGACGCTGCGCCACCACCACGAGAGCGAGGACCACGACCTCTGGCCGATGATCGAGGCCGTCTCGCCCGGCGCCTCCGAGCCCCTCAAGGCCCTCAGCGACGAGCACGACGCCCTCGACGCCGCCCTGGACGCGCTGGAGGAAATGCCGGTGCCGACCGAGGGCGACCGGCGGGAGCTGGCCACCGCCGCGGCCGCCCTGCGGGACCTCGTCCACACGCACCTCTCGCACGAGGAGCCCCTGCTCTTCCCCGCCCTGCAGGAGCACGTGTCGCCCGAGACGTGGGAGGCCTTCGCGCTCAGGGTGATCACCACCACCCCGCCGGTCGGCGCCAGCCTGCTCGTCGGCTTCTTCGACGAGGTCGGCACGCCGGAAGAGGTCGCGCTCATCCTCTCCGCGCTGCCCGCACCCGCCCAGGCCGGCGTTCCCGCCATGCGCGCCCACTCCGCGGCGGTGATCGCGTCCCTGCGTAAGGCCTGACCCTCCGGACGACGGCGACTGGGCGCGTTCGAGCGCCGCCGGCGCACGCGCCCAGTCGGTCCGCGCTTAGACCGGCCGGACGCCGGGTTTCAGAGGTACAGGCAGAAGGGGTGACCGGCGGGGTCGAAGTGCACCCGAACATGCTCCTGCGGTTGGAAGTCCGCCCGGGTGGCACCTGCGGCGAGCGCGTGGGCCGAGGCAGCCTCGAGGTCCTCGACCCTGATGTCGAGGTGCGCCATCATCTGCGGCCGGCCGGGATCGGCCGGCCAGACCGGCCGGACGTACGCCGGCTCACTCTGGAAGGCCAGCCCGGCCCCACCCCCGGGCGCGCGCAGGGTCACCCAGTCGGGCTCGTCCTCGTCCCGCGACCAACCGAGCAGACGCTCGTAGAACGCGGCGAGCTCCTGGGCATCGGGAGAGTCCAGCACCGTGCTGGTCAGGACCAGTCGAGGTCGATCCGTCATCCCGCTGTCGTACCCGGACGGTCCCCGGCCACTCCCATGCCGGGACCACCGCGGCCGAACCGACAGTCGTCAGCTCGGCTCGCGCCGCCAGAACTGCCGTGGTGCGTACCCGTCCCGGCGCAGCCAGTGTTCCGTGTAGACGATGCGCTCCGCGTCGACCACCACGAGTGGGTCCGTCGGCGGTTCGTCGAGGGCCCGGGAGCGTTCGACGTGATCGGACTGCCAGCGCACGGCCGGCCAGTACCGCTCCCGCTCGGGGTCGCCGGCCGCCAGCACCCGGGCGCGGCCGAAGAGCTGGGCTCCCCGGCTGCTCGCCTGGCCGACGAGCGGCGCGAAGACGCCGACCGAGATTCGTGGGTCCGCGGCGATGTTCCGCATCTTCGGGGACGCGGCGGCGGCGGTGAACATCAGCGCGAAGTCGAGGTGGAAGTAGCGCACCGGCGTCGCCAGCGGGCCGTCCGGCCCGGAGGTGGCGAGGACGCACATGTTCTGCGCCGACAGCAGGTTGAGGATGCGCTCCTCGAGGCGGTGCCGGTCGAGCCGTCGGGTGGGCGACGGGCCGGCCAGCCAGGGGTTGGTCACGGGCATGTCTGATCTTGTCATGCGTGACGACGGGTGATCAGAAGTGGGCTGAACCGTTTCCCGGTGGGCTCCGTGTGGATGCCGAACGGCCTCCGGAACGCGCTGGAGCCGGCTAGAACCTGGAGATTCCACATGATGCGCAAGCACCTGGTGCCCCTCGTCGCCGTGCTGGCGGCCGGCCTGGCGGCGCTGACCGCGTGCAGCTCGACCCCGGAGGCGCCGGCGCCGGCCCAGGCCTCGGCTCCGGTCAGCAGCCAAGCCGCTCCGCCGGCCGACGGCGCGGGCGCCGGTGACCTCTCGCTGCTCCCGGGCACCGCGAAGTCCAACAACTCCGCGCCGGGCATGGGCGACTGGGCCGTGCCGAACGGCGGCGTCGCGGGCGGCGAGACCCTGCGGAACGCGCAGAAGTGGGTCCAGCTCACCGCGAGCAAGGCCGGCGACCTCGACCCGGTGGTGGTGAACGGCTCCGGGCTGACGCTCTACCGGTTCGACAAGGACAGCAACAACCCGCCCGCCTCGAACTGCGAGGGCGAGTGCGCGCAGACCTGGCCGCCGGTGACCGTCGCGCCGGGCGGCAAGATCTTCATCGCCGGGATCAAGAAGTCGGCCGTCGGCACGGTCCGGCGCTCCGACGGCACCCGGCAGGTCACCATCAACGGCTGGCCGGTCTACCGGTTCGCCAAGGACACCAAGCGCGGTGACACCCTCGGCCAGGGCGTCGGTGGCACCTGGTTCGGCGTGACCCCGACCGGCGGCAAGGCCGGCGTCGACAACGGTGGTAACGACGGTGGTCAGAACACTCCGGACAACGGTGGGGCGACCGCTCCGCCCGCCACCAGCGCCGTCCTCTTCGACGACGCCAACTTCAGCGACAGCGGCGCCTCCCAGGGTGTCGCCGGCCCCGGCTGCCAGAACGTGCCCCGTCCCCGCGTGGCCTCCTCCATCGCGACCAACGGCTCGCTGAAGATCTGGACCGGCCCGGACTGCACCGGCAAGTCCCAGATCATCAACGGTGACGTCACCAACCTGGCGGCCCTCAAGTTCGACGACGCCGTCGCCTCGATCCGCTTCAGCTGATCGTCCGACCACACACAGCGGGTGTGCCGGTCCGGCTCTTCGCCGGGCCGGCACACCCGTTTTCGTACCCGCGCCGCGCCGGTGGCCTCCCGACGCGCTCCCGGCCGGCCTCCCCCGACAGCGGTGCCACGGCGGCGCCGCGACATCAAGAAGGTGCTGGAAGATGACGCATCGCAACGTACGGGCGGTGAGTAGAAGGCGGGCGCTCGCACTCGGCGGGGTGACCCTCGGGATGGCGGCCCTGCTCGCCGGCTGCACCCGGACCGTGGACGGTACCGGCGCGGCCGAGCGGTGGAGCGCCACCAAGGTCGCCGGTCTGGAGATCACCACAGGTGAGAGCGGGCCCCGGCCCGGGGTGCCCGACACCCGCCTGACCGCCGAGGGGAGCGACGGCGGCGAGCTGGATCGGCTCGCCCGCAACGCCGTCGACGACCTGCAGAAGTACTGGGGGGAGCAGCTGCCCGCCGCCTTCGACCGCGGCTTCGACCCCGTCAGTCGGCTCATCTCGTACGACTCGACGGGCCCGGCCGTCACCGTCTGCAACAGCAGCACGGCCGGTGCGGTGAACGCGTTCTACTGCTCGCTCGACGACTCGGTCGCCTGGGACCGGGGGCAGTTGCTTCCCACCCTCGACGACTCGTTCGGGCCGATGGCGGTGGTGGCCGTCCTCGCACACGAGCTGGGGCACGCCGTGCAGTTCCGGCTCGGCTCGGCCGGCGGGCGGACCAGCTCCATCGTCAAGGAGCAGCAGGCCGACTGCTACGCGGGGAACTTCTTCCGGTGGGTGGCGGAGGGCAACTCCCCACACTTCCGGCTCTCCACCGGGCCCGGCCTCAACCAGATCCTCGCCACGCTCTTCTTCATCCGCGACGGCGTCGAAACGGGATTCGACGCCGAGGGGGCGCACGGCAACGCGTTCGACCGGGTCTCGGCGTTCCAGTTCGGCTTCGGCGACGGCCCCGAGCGGTGCGCCCGCATCGACGAGGCGGAGGTGCGGCGGCGGATCACCCAGCCGGCCAGCGGCCAGGCGTCGCCCGCCGGCGAGACGGCCGGGAACCTGCCGGTGGACGACCAGGACTCGCTGCTCGCCCTGCAGGAGACGCTGCGGGCCGCCTTCGGTCGACCGGGTGCCCAGTGGCCGGCGATCAGCCGCTCCGGGGGGCCGTGCCCCGGTGCGACCGCGACGACGCCCGCCTCGTACTGCCCGGCCACCAACACCGTCGGGCTGGACCTGGGCGAGCTGGGTCGCCTCGGTACCGCCCCGGAGCAGGGTGAGGGTGGTCTGGGGGACTTCGCCGCCTTCGCCGAGGTCGCCTCCCGGTACGCGCTGGCGAGGCAGCAGGCGGAGGGCTATCCGCTCACCGGGCTGGCCACGGCGCAGCGTACGGCCTGCATGACCGGGGTCTGGGCGGCGACGATCGTGGTGGGCCGGGGCGCGGTCCTGCAGCTGTCCCCGGGCGACCTGGACGAGGCGGTGGCCGAGATGCTCGCCCCCCGGAGCCTGATCGCCGCGGACGCCAACGGCGCCGGCATCCCGTCCGGCTTCGCCCGGGTCGAGGCGTTCCGCGACGGCTTCACCGCCGGGGCGATCGTGCCCTGTCTGGAGAAGTACCGGTAGGGCGGCTTCCGCGGTCGTCAGCAGAACCACGAGGGCCCGCCCCGGCCGAGTCATCGGCCGGGGCGGGCCCTTCGGGTCACAGCTTCACGCCGACGTAGGGTTTGCCCTCGACCGTCTCCACCCGGATGCTGTCGACCTGTTCCGGGTCGATCAGGGCGCTGCCGTCGAGCGTGGTGCCGTCGGCCTGGCCCTTCTCGGACACCAGCCAACTGCCGGCCAGCACGGTGCTGCCGTCCTTGCCGACCACCAGGAGGCGGCAGCGCTCTCCCCGGGGGATCCCGGTGATCGCGGCGTTGATCCGCACCCAACCGGGTGCCGGGGTCATGGCCACGGTCAGCCGGGCGCCGGTCTGCGGGTCGGACGCGCTGACGTTCCGGACTCCCGGACCGGCGGCGGTCACCGAGGCGGACGGCCCGGGCTGGGCCTCGATCTGCGGAGCGTCGGCGGTCGTGCGGCCGAGGACGACGCCGCCCGAGACGGCGGCGGCGATGACCACCGCCGCGGCGGCGCTGAAGATCACGCCCCGGCGCTGACGCCGGCCGGACGACTCGCTCCGCACCTGCCGCAGGGTGCGCTGCAGCAGCAGGTCCCCGCCCTCCGGCGGGCCGTCGAGCAGCATCGCGTCCGGCACCGCTTGGAGCGCCATCGTCCATTCCTGCAGCGACTCGACCTCTGTCCGGCACTCCGCGCAGCCCGCCAGGTGTTCCTCTACCTGCCGGACCTGCTCCTCGTCGAGCGCGCCCATCAGATAGCCGCCAATGTCCACGTGGTCACTGGTCGGCATCGAGCTGTCGGATTTCATGAGGCAGACCGTTCCACCCCGGCTGGGCGTCCCGCGATGTCGCGGAGCGCCCGGAGTGCGTAGTAGGAGCGTGACTTGACCGTGCCCGGCGGGATACCCAGCGCCTTCGCGGCTTCCGCGACTGTACTCCCGAGTAGGTATACCTGTTCAAGCACCTCGCGGTGCTCGCGAGAGAGATGGTTGAGAGCGTCCATCACGACCATCGAATTGACCACCTGATCGGCGTGGTCGCGCTCGACAGCGACGTCTGTCGGACTCTCCGGAACCTCGGCCGGTCGCGCCTTCCGGGCACGTACCGTGTCAGTGACGATGTTGCGTACCACGGTAAGCAGCCACCCCCGAACCGAACCCTTGCCGTTGACCAGACTGTCCGGGTGACGCCAGGCCCGCACGAGGGCTTCCTGGACGACGTCCTCCGCGGCGGCGCGGTCGCGGGTCAGCTGCGTCGCATAAGCGAGCATCGCGCGGCCGTGCTCCTCGTAGAGGGATCGGACCAAGGCCTCGTCTGCTACTGCCTGCTGACGAACGGGCCTCAACCCCGCCATACGTACCACCCTTTATTGGCCTCACGACGCCGGTCCCCACCGGTGCCCACAGGCCACCAGGATGCCTGCTGCGTTCCCGTTTACTGGAGATCGCGGGCGAATGTGTATTTCTGCTCACGTCGTTGCGCCGTCAACTATTGCCCGGCCGGCGCGGCGGCCTTGTTGCCGTCCGGGCCCACCACGAACCAGAGCCCGTCGACGCCCTGCCCGGAGACCCGGCCCGGCACCTTGTCCTCCGCGTAGCGGTAGACCGGCCAGCCGCCCACGGTCACCTGCTGGGTGCCGTCCGGGCGGGCCGTCGCGCCGAGTCCGGCGGGATCGAGGTTCTCGAACTTGATCTTCTCGCTGACCAGTACGGGAAGCCACTGCAGGAGGCAGCCCTCGGTGCAGTTCGACCGGGACGGCGAGGAGTCGTCCTTGTCGAACCGGTAGAGGGTGAAGCCCTGTCCGTCGAGGATCACCGGACCGAGCTCCGGGTTCTCGCCGAGCTGTACCGACGCCGGCCAGTAGCCGCCGTCGCGGCTGCGTTTGCCCAGATCGTCCTGCGGACCGGCTCCGGCCGGCTGCTGCGCGGCACCGGAGTCCGGCTGGGACTCGCTGCTGCCGGAGTCCGGCCGGGACGTGCTGTTGCCGGAGTCCGGCTGGGGCAGGGCGACCGGGTCGGTCACCGTGGTGGTGCACCCGGTCGCGAGCAGCGCCACGGAGAGCGTCACCGAGCCGAGCAGCGTACGGGGGATGCGAGCTTTCATCGCCACACCAATCGATCGACGGGTTCGGACAGGAGCGGGCCGGTCAACCGCGGCGGCCGGGGACGAGCCGGCCGCGCGGCGTCGGACGGTCCAGGTGAAGCCCGAGCACTCCGACGTCGAGGGACCCGTCGGCGTCGGCCGCGAACCGCCAGGCCGCGTTCGGGGCGTCACCGACGACGAGCACGGCGGCCGTACCCTCCGAGACCGCCGCCAGCGCGCCGAGGCGCTCCAACTCGGCCGGTGGGATCGGGGCGGTCACCACCACCAGGTGGTCGCGCAGCACCTCGCCACCGTCGCCGGACGGCGTCAGCAGGTACTCCGCGTCGGCAATGACCCGGACCCGTTCCGGAGCCGTCGACGCGGCGGGCAGCGTGCCGACCACGCTGATCACCACGGACGCCGCCGCCGGATGCCGGGCGATCTCGTCGAGGAAGGAAACCGCCACGCGCATCGCGGCCGCGGGATCCCCGGTGAGCGCGACGATGCCCGGGGCGCGGCCCAGGTTGACCACGGCCAGCTCGCCCCCGACCGTGCCGACGGTGGCGAGCAGCGGCAGTTCACCGCTGTCGTCGAGGTTCTGGTCGAGCTGCCAGCTGGGCGCCTCCCAGATCGCACCCTGCTGCCGCGCCTGCCACGGTGGTGGGGCCTCCGGCAGCGCGGGGGCGAGTCGCAGCGAGACCCGGTCCGGGCCGATCAGTGCCGCGTACACCTGCGCCTGGCCGGCCTGCGTGGCGAGCTGCCGCAACGCGCGGTCCAGGACCGCCCGGGAGCCCGACGCCGGCGCCGGGTGTGCGGACTCCGCCGGGCGGCGGCGCTGTCCCAGCAGGATCGGCACCAGTACGACGACGGCCAGCACCAGGAGCGTGCCCACGCCGAGCAGCGCCGCGGTGATCGGCCGGAGGCCCAGGATCAGGGTCTCCTCGCCGTCGACGGGTGGCGCCGGCTGCACCGCGGCCGGCTGGGGCCGGTCGGCGGGTGGCGCCTCCGGCTGCTGGCCGGCGGGCTGCTGACCCGCCGGCGGCGTGGCCGTCGGCGGTGCGCCGATCCGGATCTCGCCGGAGGTCGCGCCCTCGGGGAGGACGAAGACCCAGCCGGCGCGGATCGACTGCGCCGGTTCGGTCAGCACGAGACCGTCCGGCTGCGTCCGCCCCCGGTTGAGCTCGAAGATCTCCGGCCAGCGCCGGCTGTCGCCGAGCACCCGGTCGGCGACCCCCGGCAGGGTCAGGTCGCTCTCCGTGCCCGGTTGCCCCGGCACCACCCAGTACGGCACCGAGGGCTCCACGGCGCTCGCCGTGCCCGGGGTCAGCGGCAGCAGCAGGAACACCAGTGCGGCGCCGGTGGCGAGCAACCGGCCCTTCGCCGGCCGGGACGACCGGCGTAACGCGGCGCGGAGCAGCCTGCGCATGAACTACCTCACTCACACCTTTGTCGTGACATGTACGGGTCGCCCGCGACTCGGAGACGGTGGCTACCGACGCGTACACGTAAGCGGGGCCCGAACAGGTTCAGTGCCGGGCGTGGATCGGTCCGCCTCCCCGGCCCGCTCGGTGTGACGGCGTGGTGACACCGAGCGGGATCCGAGGGAACGCGGGCCGGGCGGGCCGGGCCGCGGGCGGTCAGGCGAGGTCGGACGCGGGAAGCCGCAGCTCCAGCGCGCTGCCCGGGTTGAGCACCAGGTATCGGTCACCCATGGACGCGGCGAGCTCCCGGGCCGGCCACCGCTCCCAGTACTGCCACTGCGCCGGGTCGGGCAGGTACTGGTCCGAGGTGAACGCGTGCACCACCGGCCGGTCGAGGCCGGCGTCCAGGTCGGCGACGCCGACCTCCGGCACGTGGGGTACGAGAACCGTCGCCTCGCGCAGCGCGTTGCGGACCTCCTCGTCCCCGCCCAGGCCGGTGACCGCCAACTGCAACGCGTTCTCCAGCTCGTTCGCCGGAACGGGGAACCCGAGCGCGACCGGGGTGGGCCGGTAGTTCGGGTTCCGCCGGAACTCGTCGCCGATCTCGCCCCGCTCGTCCACCCGGAACGCGCCGACGACCGCCCAGCCGGGCACGTCCTCGGCCCCCTCGAAGGCCGGATCGATCGCGTAGATCCAGCTCTCCGGGGTCTGCTTCGCCCGCCGGCGCAGCTCGTCGGTCACCGTCGGCGGTGGCACTGTCGTCACCATTGCTGTCATCTCCTCGCCCTGGTCCTGCTCGCTCTGCTGATACCCGCCGCCCGGGGCTCGCCCGGCCGGTTCGGGCTCGTTCGGGACGGCGCTGTCGTCGACCTTCGTCCGCGTCATGTTCCTGGCCGGTACT
Organism: Micromonospora musae; assembly: GCF_003626545.1. Classification (NCBI taxonomy): domain Bacteria; kingdom Bacillati; phylum Actinomycetota; class Actinomycetes; order Micromonosporales; family Micromonosporaceae; genus Micromonospora; species Micromonospora musae. The sequence goes on along the minus strand of NZ_RAZS01000013.1, from coordinate 8,837 downwards.
TCGGGTTGGGCACCTCTTCATGCAGGTACTTGGCGAGGTTCGGATCCTGCGGGACCTTGATCTTGAGGCCGGGCACCGTCTTGGTCGGGTCGAGAGGATCCGGCACCTGCGCGCCCGGAGTGTTGTAGTGGCCGTCGATGCGGATGGCCGAGACGATCCGATCCGACGGGATGCGGTCGTAGGCCGACCACTCGTCCTGGAACTTCATCAACTGGAGGTTCGGGTTCTGCGTCGGCGCGTGCAGCATCGGATCCCGCGGGTCGATGGTGTAGAGCCACCCCTCGCGCTTGCGGTACAACTCCCCGTCCGAGCCGGTCTTGCCGATGATCCCGATCTTGGGATCCGTCTGGTGCCGGATGAAGCTCAGCGCCACGTCCGGATTGCCGGTGGTGGAGATGAAGCCGCTACCCCCGGGGTTGTGCTGGTGCTTCGCGAGGTTGTAATGCGGTGACGTGCCGTCGAGCACGGCGTTGGACTTCAACCCGTCCTTGAAGATGACGTCCGGACCGAGGCTGGAGCCGTGGTACACGAACTTCGGCTTGGGCGGGTTCGGTGCCCGGAAGAAACCGAGATGGTCCTGCACGACGACGCCGTTCGGCTTCTGCAGACCGATGTCGCCGAGGTCGGCGTCGTCGGCCCCCAGGTCGTCCGGCCGAGTCGGGCGGTTCCCGCCCGACGAACCAGCGGTGTCGGGCAGGCTCCGAGCGTCGGTGCCCCCGCCCGGAGAGCCCGGGGTACTGCTCGACGAGCCGGCGGTGCAGGCCAGGCCGAGCGGATCGGCCGCCGCGTACGGATTCGGCACGTAGCCGGCCGGATCCGGTGCCGGCGCGAGGCCGAGCGGATCCTGGCTGACGTACCGGCCGCTGATCGGGTCGTAGTAGCGGTAGACGTTGTAGTGCAGACCGGTCTCCGGGTCCAGGTACTGCCCGGGGAAGCGCAGCGGGATCATGCCCGAGGCGTCGGCGCCGGGTGCCGCACCCCACAGGCTTGCGTCGTTGCGCCACACCAGCGCGCCGTCGGCGTCGACGAGGTCGGTGGGTGTGCCGACCAGGTCGGTGACGATCGCGTAGAAGCGCTCGCCGAGCTCGTCCCGCTCGTCCCGGACGGTCTGCGCCACCGGGCGCTGCTCCTGCGGGTGGTACTCCCAGCTGGTCACCCGGGTCCGGCCGCGCTCGTCGGTCTGCGCCTGCTCGACCAGGAGCGATCCGTCCCAGACGAAGTCCACCTTCTCGACCGGGGCCGGGTCGTCGCCGACGAACCGCTGCTTGCCGATCCGGCGACCCAGCGGGTCGTAGCGGTAACGCCAGCGGTCGCCCTCCGGCGTCCGCACCCCGACCAGCCGATCGTGGGCGTCCCACTCGAAGTGCCACGTACGGTCCCCACCGGCCGGGTCGGTCAACGTCCGGCTGACCATCCGGCCCTGCGCGTCGTACCGGTAGCGGACCCCGCCCGCCTCGGTGACCAGGTTGCCGTCGTAGCGCAGCTCCCCGGCGTACGGCAGGCCGGACACCCGGGCCGACGTCAGATTGCCGGTCGCGTCGTACCGGTAGTCCTCGACCCGGCCCGCGCCCCGGACGGCGAGCACCCGGCCCGCCTCGTCCAGGGTGAAGTCGACCCGGCCCGTCACGTCCTCGTCGATGCCGGCGAGCAGGCCGTCGGCCCGGTAGTCGAACCGGCGCTGCCGCAGGCCGGGCAGCACCTGTGCGGCGAGCTGCCGGTCGGCGCCGAAGGTCTGCTCGAGCACCACCTGACCGTCGAGGCTGCGCCGCAGCTCCCGGCCCTGCCAGTCGTGCCGGAAGCCGAGCGTGTGCCCCGCGGTGACCAACGAGTCGAGATTTCCGAACGGGTCGTACGCCCAGACGCTCTCCGACCCGTGGGGGGTGCGGCGGTGCCGGGCGCCGGTCCGGTCGTCGTAGCGGAAGGAGAGGGTCCGGCCGTTCGTGGTGTGCGCCACCACCCGCCCGGCCTCGTCGCGCTCGATCACCACCTCGGCGTCGGCGTTCTCGGCCGCCACCAGCCGGCCGACCGCGTCGTAGCGGTACCGGGTGGTGCCGGACCCGGTTCGCCGCTCGACCACGTTGCCGAGCAGGTCGTGCTCGTACTCGGTGACCTCACCCAGCCCGTTCGTCGACCGGACCAGCTGACCGGCCGCGTCGTAGTCGTACCGCCGTACCCGGCCGTTGAAGTCGACCTCCTCGACCAGCCGGCCCGCCGGGTCGTAGGTGTAGCTCCACTGCAGGCCACGGGGATCGGTGACCCGGGTCAGCCGCAGCTCGGCGTCGTACTCGTAGCCGGTCCGGGCGCCGGTGGCGTCGACGGTGGCGAGCACCAGGTCGAACGGTCCGTACTCGGTGCGGGTCACGTGGCCCGCGGCGTCGGTCCGCTCGATCGGGTTGCCCTCGTCGTCGTAGCGCACCCGTTCGAGCCGGCCGCGTGCGTCGAGCCGGTGGGCCCGGCGCCCGGCGAGCGCCGCGTCCCGGACCGGGTCGTCCGCGCGCAGCCGGTCGTAGTCGAACGGCTCGGCCACCCCGACCTGCCCGCCGTCGGGGTCCGGTGCGGTGTCGTAGCTGCGGGTGAGCAGCCGCTCGCCGACCTGCACCGCGACGGTGCTGGCCGCGGCGTCGCCGCCGCTGGTGACCTGCGCCTCGGTGCCGTCCGGACGGATCAGCGTGCTCAGCCGGCCGTCGGCGTCGTACTCGTAACGGGTGGTCCGGCCCAGCGGGTCGATCCGGGCCAGCAGCTGGTTGTAGCGGCCCCACTCGTACCGGGTGGTGTTGCCCAGCGGGTCGGTCTCGCTCGCCACGTGCCGCAGGTCGTCCAGCCGGTAGACGGTGACGTTGCCGAGCGAGTCGGTGTACGTCGTGGTCCGCTCGGTGGGGTCGTAGGCGAGGGTGCCGTTCAGGAATCCGTCCGCGCCCTCGGTACGTACGCAGCGGCCGCTCGCGTCGTACGTGTACCGGTACTCGACCCCGTTGCGGTCGTGCCAGCCGGTGATCCGGCCGGCCTCGTCGTACCCGAAGCGCATCGGTCGGCCGGAGGTGTTGTCGACCTCCACGAGCCGGCCCTGCTCGTCGTAGCGGTAGCGGGCGATCAGCTCGGTGGGCCGCCCGCCCGGATCCGTCCGGTGCAGGGCGGTGACCCGGTTGCCCGAGGTGCTGACGGCGATCCACTGCCCGTCCGCGTGCCGCAACGCGACCGGCGCCTGCCGCGCGTCCCGCGCCACCTCCAGCCGGTTGCCGTCACCGTCGACGACCGCCGCGAGCCGGCTGACCGCGCCGGAGAGCAGGAAGAGGCTGGACCGGCCGGCTACCGGGTCGGTCACCACGGCGGTGCCGTCCGCGTGCACCGTGAGTGGCCATCGCGGCCCCTCGACGGGGAGGACCGGCTCGCCCGGGGTTCCCGGCGGGTAGACCAGGATCGTGCCGTCGGGGGCGAAGTAGCAGACGCCCTGCGCGTCGAATTCGAGCCGCTGGTCGAGGGTGGAGGCCCAGCTCGGTCCGAACCAACCGCCCGCCCGGTACGACGAGAGGTGGGTCCGCTCCAGCGGCACCAGGAAGGGCGCGGGCAGCTCCAGGTCGATCTGGGAGAGCACCATCTCGCCGGTGGCGACGTCGATCGGGTCGGTGACGCACTTGCGTACGTCGATCGACAGGGAGGTGTCCTTCGGGACGGGGGGCCGGTTGGCGCCCGCGCCCTTGCCGGGCAGCGCACCCCCGATCGTCTTTCCGCCGCCACCGTTCAGGCCGCGGGTGGCTCCCTTGACGCCGTCGCCGGCCAGGCCGAGGGCCTTGCCGCCCTTGGCGGCGAACTTCATGACCAGCGCGCCGGCCCGGCCGCCCGGGATCAGGCCGAGGGCCAGCCCGCCGGCGGCCAATCCGATCTCGGCGGGGTCTCCGCCGAGCACGGCCGACGCGAGGTCGATCGCGCCGGAGAGCAGGCCGATCGCCTCGCCGAGCGGCGGGAAGATGAACGACGCGATCACCGAGATCACGTCCAGGACGGTGGTGATCCACTGGATCACCGTGCTGCGCAGGAATTCGATGAACGCCTCGAACGCCTCGACGATCTTGTCCCAGAGCGACCGCTGTGGCGCGTCCTTCGCCAACTGTCGAAGCGTCCCGGCTGCCGTACGGGCGGCCTGTTCGCGCAGCGCGGTCGCCTGACCGATCAGCGCCTTCGCCTGGTCGAGCGCCTGCCGGGCCTCGTCGGCGCGGTTCTGGGCGGCGGTGGCGTCGTCGGTGGCCTTGTCCTTCGCGGCCTGGGCGGCCTCCGGGTCGCCACCCAGCGCGGTGATCGCGGCCTGCGCCGCCGAGACCGCCGCCTGCGCGGCACCCTGGTCCCCGGAGGCCTGCCGGGCCTGCTCCAGGGCCTGCACCGACATCTTCTGCGCCTCTTCGAGCGACGGCAGGTAGCGCAGGTACGCGTCGGCCGCCGCCGCGTACGAGTGCGCCATCCCGTCCAGCCGCCCGGGCAGCTTGCCGATCAGGTCACGGAAGGCCTCCATCGCCTTGCCCTGGCCGACGTCGATCTGGCTGCCGGAAGCGAGCAGGTCGTGCGCCTCCTGAGTCGATCGGGCCAACTCCTGGTAGGCCCGGGTGATCTCCTCAAAGGACTCCGGATCACCCGGCACCGGGTCGGAGTCGAGCTGCAACACCGACCACTCGGCGTCACCTGGACGCGTCATGACCAACCTCCCCTATCGCACCGTCTCGGCTTTCCGCCGCCCGCTCCTGCGGGTGAGCCGGACGCGTGGACGTCGGCCGACCCGAACACGTACTCAGGACCGAACGGGTTCATCGCGGGCTCGGATCGGTGGCGGGCTCCTGGGCCCCGTTCCCGCAGGTCGATCCGCCGGAGTCACTCGGTTTCGGTGACGGCCTCACGCAGCACGTCGGCGAAGAGCCGCATCGAGGCGGGACCGCCCGGATTGAGCAGCACGTCGACGCCCTCGGGTAGCAGCTCCACCAGCTCGGCGCTACTGACCTGCCGCCAGCCCGCTGCTCGCACCCGAAGCCGGTCCGCCGCACCCGTGACGACCAGCACGCACGGTGCCCCGTCGGGGGCCGGTGCCACGATGACGCGATCCTCGTCGTCGACCGCGACCTCGGTCAGACTGTCCCGCAGCGCGAGCAGCACCAGGCCCGGTTCGGCACGCCCTGCCACGACCAACTTCGCCGCCGCGTCGACCGGTCCGGTCGGCGCGTCCTGGCCGCTGGGCAGGTAGAGCGGATTCGGCTCGAACGCGCCGACCGTTCCGTCGTCGTCGACGAGCCAGCCGCCGACGATCGACTCCACCGGCGGTACCGCACCGGACTGGTCGTCGGCCTCCGGGGGCGGCGACCAGTCGCTGTCGAGCAGCAGCATCCAGTTACGGTCAAGACCGGTGTCGTCCTGTTCGCTCACTTGCCCACTCCCTTACTGGTATTCGATTCGACGAACTTGCCCGTGCTCCCGACCTCGATCTGGCCACCCGGGTGGCCAGGTGCCCCTGGGCGGCGCGGGCTCCGGTGGCGCTCTTTCGCCGCCCGGGTCCGGCGAACGGTTCGCCGGCTGCTCCTGTTCGCCGGTCTCCGGCCGTACATCGGGACGCCTACCTGCTGAAGTCGGGCAACGGGTCGCCGAAGTCCAAGGGGGGAAGCTGCGGCGGAGTGGTTGCCGGGGGAGCAGCTGCCGGCGGAGGTGACGGGTGGCCGGCTCCGGGCGAGACCAGCGGGCGGAACTCGCCCTTGTTGGAGACCGCGATGGTGGCGAAGTCTCCGCCGGGGACGTTGACCTTGCCTTGGAAGTCCTTCGGCCGGGTGGTCCACACGGTGTCGGTCGCCGCGTAGATCTGCCGGCCGTTGCCGAGGTCCTGCATCACCTGGCTGAACTGCGGGGCGACCTTGCCGTCCTTCGCCCCGAAACTGCAGGCGATCATGGTGATGGAGCTGTCGGGGTTCGCTCCGGCGGCGTCCTTGAACACCGAGTTGTGGTGCAGGACCTTGGCGAACTCCCCACCGGAGACGTTCACCACCTTGCCGTTCTTCAACTGCAGGCCGACGTCCTTCGCGCTGCTGTGCGCCATGACGAACATCGGGTCGTTGGCCTCCCCGGCCCAGGGCGCGCGGCGGAGCTGGTCGAACTCGAAGTCCGGCCGCGGCTGACCGAGCTTTCCACCTACCGCCTCGGTCGGCCGCTCGCCGGGCACGCTCTTGAAGACCGCTCGCCCGTCGGGGGCCAGATCCGGGCCCCGGTACTTGCCGGTGGAGAGGTTGGTGTCCACGCTCGCCCACTCGGCGCGGCTCTTGGTGTCGCTGGCGCTCAACGGGAAACTCACGCCGATCTGCTTGCCGTCACCGTTGAGCACCGGTTCGGCCCGGACGTCGCCGATGTCGAAACGCGTCTTCATGCCGAAGCGGTTCCTGCCGACGATGGTGTTCTCGTTCGCCGGGGGTCGGGATTTGAACCGTGCCGCCAGATCGCCCAGGTTCTTTCCGGCGGAGGTGAACGCTCCCTTGATCGTCTTGCCGGGGCCGTAGCTCACCGCGCCCGTGTCCAGGCTCTTCGCGCCGGCGTTGGGTGGGGTTCTGACGTTGGTCAGTTGTTTGGTGCCGGTCTTGATGCCGTCTTTGATGGTGCCTTTGAGGGCGAATTTCATGACCTTGCCGACGAGCCGGCCGCCGGGTACGAGTCCGAGCGCGAGTCCACCGGCGGCGAGTCCGATCTCGGCGGGGTTTCCGGTGAGGATGGCGGCGCCGAGTTCGATTGCGCCGGAGAGGAGCCCGATCGCTTCGCCGAGCGGGGGAAAGATGAAGAACGCGATGGTGGAGAGCACGTCGAGGACGGTGGTGATCCACTCGATGACGGTGCTGCGGAGGAATTCGATGAAGGCGCGGAACGCTTCGGCGATCTTCTCCCAGAGGGATCGCTGGGGTGCGTCCTTGGCGAGCTGCCGCAGGGTCTCGGCGGCGGTGCGGGCGGCCTGGTCGCGGAGGGCGGTCGCCTGACCGAGGAGGGACTTCGCCTGGTCGAGGGCTTGTCGGGCGTCGTCGGTTCGGCGCTGGGCGGCGGCGAGGTCGTCGTCGGCCCTGTCCTTGGCGTCTTTGGCGGCGTCGGTGTCCCCGGTGAGGGCGGTGAGCGCGGCCTGCGCCGAGGAGAGCGCGGCCTGCGCGGCACCCTGGTCGCCGGAGGCCTGTCGAGCCTGTTCGAGGGCGCGCAGTGACATGGTCTGCGCCTCTTCCAGAGACGGCAGGTAGCGCAGGTAGGCCTCGGCGGCCGAGGCGTAGGAGTGGGCCATGCGGTCGAGGCGGGGCGGCAGCTTGCCGATCAGGTCCTTGAAGGCCTCCATGGCTTTGCCCTGGCCGACGTCGATCTGGCCGCCCGAGGCGAGCAGGTCGTGTGCCTCCTGGGTGGTTCGGGCCAACTCCTGGTAGGCGCGGGTGATCTCCTCGAAGGACTCCGGATCACCCGGCACCGGATCCGAGTCGAGTTCCAACACCGACCACTCGGCCGTTCCTGGACGTGCCATGACCAACCTCCCCATCGCACTGTCTGGGCATCCGGCATCAGGTCGAATGCCGGGAGCCGGCTCGCACACGTAGCGGGCAGGAGATCGGTTCAGGCGGTCTGAACCGCTCCGGCCGACCGTCCGTGTACCGCGCAGAGCCGTTCACGGCTCCCGGAGGAAGGGCGGAGATGAGCGAGCGGATGGTCAGGCTCGGTGTGCTGCTGCCTCGTCACGGCAGGAAGCGGAGCGGGGGTGCCGCCATGAGCGGGCGCGGCGTGGGAGCGTCGGAATGAGCGTGATCGACGTACCCGGTGTGGAGTTGGAGCGGGTGCACGACCTGTTGCAGCGCACCAAGGACCTGATGGACAGCGCGCCGATCAGGTCGATGGGGTCCGTCGTCGACACCCTCGGGCAGCGGGAGTTGGAGAAGGCCGCCCACGAGTTCGAGAAGCGGTGGGGCGACGGCCGGCACGTCGTGGCGAAGGACCTGGAAGGCGTACGCGACGCCTCGAAGGCGGTGGCCGACGCGTTCCGCGAGACGGACGAGCAGACGGTCAACGCCCTCACGAGCCCGGACGAGGCGACGAGTTGACGAACGAGGGAGCCAGCACAGTGACCGGCGCGACAACCACGTCCCCGACCCCGACCGGCTTCGAGCTGCGAACCCCGGACGACTGGGTGGACTACTCGGTCGCCGACGAGGCGAGCGAGAACCGGATGGCGAACGAGGTGTGGACGCGGGCCCGCGACGGCGGGTTCACCGAGGACCAGGCCGGGCAGTACGCCGAGCAGCTACGCCGCTCGGTGCGGCAGGCCCGCGCCGCCGGAGCGGTGCACGCCGCCGGCACGTTCCAGGTCTACGAGGACGGTCCGCTCACCGCGACCGTGCTGGTCTCGGTGGTCACCCCGCCGGCGACCGGTGACATCCTCGGCGCGCTGACCGCGGTCGGGCAGCCGGCCCGACCCGACGGGACCTGGCGTCGGGTGAGCACCGCCCAGATTCCCACGATCGGCACGGTCGGCCGGGTGCACGGCATCCAGAACGTCACCCAGGACGGCGCCACCATGCGCTGTGCCGTGATGCACACGGTCGTACCGCTGCCGGGCTCGGCGAACGTCCTGCTGGTCACCGGTTCGAGTCCGAACCTCGCGGAGGCGGAGGAGCTCTTCGAGCTCTTCGCCACGATCACCGCGACACTGATCTTCACCTGGGAGGGGGACGGCCGCGCGCTCACGCCGCAGGCGGCGTCTCCCGTCGGAGTCGGCGGCTAGGGGGTAGCTGCCGGCTTCACGTCGGGGGGACACCGGGGGCGGTGTCCCCCCGACCTTTTTCAGCTACGGATACGCCGGC
>NZ_RAZS01000012.1:0-217646 GCF_003626545.1 Micromonospora musae | reverse complement strand
CGCCCGACTCAAGCGCCACCGCGGCGTGGCCACCCGCTACGACAAGCTGGCCGTCCGGTTCCAGGCCGTCCTGACCATCACCATCATCTGCGAATGGCTCTGACCGGGCTTATGAAACACGCCTTAGAGGTCCCGTCCGGGCCGGGCATCAGCACCCCGACCGTCCCGCTGCGCCGGCGCTCGGAGGGGCGGGACCGTCGGCGCTAACGGATGATCTCGGCGAGGCAGACGCCGGGGCGGGCGAAGGGCGTCAGTCGGGTGGTCAGTCCCGCCGGCGTGACCGCCTCCGCGACCCCGCGCAGGAGGCCGCGGTGTACGCCGCAGACGACGTCGGGATGCTTGCGCGCCTCGTCGATGAAGGGGCACGCGCGTAGTTCGATCCGGCTGCCGGACGGGCTCGTCTCGGCGGTGGGAGCGAAGCCGAGCTCCGTGAAGAGGGCTACCGAGCGGGTCGTGGCGGTGCCGAGCGGATCGCCCTCCGGCGGCGGATCGGCCGCCGCGGCGGCGTCCAGCCACTTCCGCCCGGCCTCCTCGGCCAGGCCCTCCGTGTCGGCCTCGGCCAGGCGGTCGGCCAGGATCCCGACCAGCAGCCGGTAGCCGCCGCCGGAGGTGCCGGGGCTGGTGCTGCGGTAGAGCGTCGCGGGTCGTCCCGGCCCGGTCGGCGGGCCCTGCTCCCGGGCGACGAATCCGGCGCTGGTCAGCACGTCCAGGTGGAACCGGACGGTGTTGGCGTGCAGCCCGGTGATCATGGCCAGCTCCCGCAGGCCCATCGGTCGGCGCTGCTCGCGAAGCACGTCCAGCAGGTGTCGGCGGGTCGGGACCGCGAGTGCGCCGTAGCTCACGTGGCTGCTCACCGGCCCAATATATACGATGAATATTGTGAAAAAGGAGCGTCGGAGATGGTGACCGACATCAGGGACCGCAGCGACATCGCCGGTGTCATCACCGACTTCTACTCCCGCGCCTTCGCCGACGATCTCCTCGGGCACGTCTTCGTCGACGTCGCCAAGCTCGACCTCGACCGGCATCTGCCGATCATGTGCGACTTCTGGGAGACCGTGATCTTCAAGTCCGGCGCCTACCGGCGGAACGCCCTCCGGCTCCACCTCGACCTGCACCGGCTCGAACCGCTGACCGAACGGCACTTCGCCCGCTGGCTCGCGCTCTGGACGGCCACCATCGACGACCGGCACGCCGGGCCCCGCGCCGAGCACGCCAAGCTCCAGGCGGGCCGGATCGCCGGAGCGATGCAGCGCCGGCTGGCCGGCGACCGCCCCGAGGCTCCGAGCCGCACCCCGCTGGCCGGTCCGGTCCTCCGGGCGCCCGAAGACCGTCCACAGGGATAGGAGACGTCGATGAGCCTGCCGTCAGCCCTCGCCACGGCCGTGGTCTTCGTCTGGCTCGGGATGGTGCTGGCCATCTCGTTCCTCGAAGCGCCGCTGAAATTCCGCGCCCCCGGAGTCACGGTGCCCATCGGGCTCGGCATCGGACGACTCGTCTTCCGGGCGCTCAACGTGATCGAGTCCGGTCTCGCGCTGACCCTGCTCGCAGCCGTGCTCCTCGGCGCGCCGGCCGCCCCCGTCGTCGCGGTGACCGGCCTGGCGGCGGCAGTGCTGCTGCTGCAACTCGTCGCGGTGCGGCCCCGGCTGAACGCCCGGACCCGGCGGGTGCTCGCGGGCGAGGACGCGCCCCGCTCCGGCAGCCACCTCAACTACGTGCTGCTGGAGGTGGCGAAGGCCGCCACGCTGCTCGCCCTCGGGATCCTCCTGCTCGCCACGTCCTGATCCGGCGCGGACGCCCTCAACCGCCGGTCCACTCGACAGTGCCGTCGGAACGCAGCCGGGCACCGGCCGCCACCGGGTGCGGCGTCGACCGTCCGTCCGGCATCAGGTGGCGTACGGGCACGGCGCGGCTCAGGGTCGTGACGTCGGCGATCAGCCGGCGATGGCAGCGCCACCAGACGCTCTCGCTGCACATGATGACCGTCGGGCCCGAAGCGACCTCGTCGAGTACGAGATCCAACGCCGCCAGGAACTGTGGTGTCCGGCTGTGGGCGGCGTACGCACGGAACGCTGCAACGGTCCACCAGGTGTCGTGCTCCGGCGCGCCGGCCGGTCGATGTCGCCGGCCGCCGAGGCGCTCCTCCCAGCGGTATCCGATCCCCCGCTCCGGTAGCCACCGCGAAAGGGCGTCCCGGTGGACGTCCGGGTTGGCGCGGCTGCCGGGGAAGCGGCGCACGTCGACGACGAGCCCCACCCCGGCCCCGGCCAGCAGTCCGCCGAGCGCGTCGCGGCGCAGCGGTCCGTGGCCGACCGTCAGCAGGACCCCCCGCTCCGCCGTCTCCACGAGCAGATCATCCCGCGTCGCCCGGTCGTCGCGCCGGTCAACCGGCGACCCGCCGCGCCGGGGCCCACCGTCACGAACGCGACGCCGGGCATGATGCAAGGCGGCACCCGCGTCTACAGGGGAGGCACGAGGATGGACTACCAGACCGCGCTGGCGTCACTGTTCCTGCCGGAGGGACGCGTCGACCCGTACCCGGCCTACGACGTGATCCGGGCCCACTCGCCGGTCTTTCAGGCGCTGGACGGCCGCTGGTTCGTCACCACGCACGCGCTCACGAACCGCCTGCTGCGGGAGCCGAGCCTGCGCATCGCCGACGCCGCCGACTACGACGGCTTCTGGCCGGACTGGCGGCGCAACCGTGGCGTCGCCTCGATCGTGCTCTCGATGCTGCAGAGCAACCCGCCGGACCACGGCCGGGTACGCCGGGCGGCGGCGGCCACCTTCACCGCCCGCCGGGTCGCCGAGATGCGGGACGTCATCACCGCCCAGGCGGAGAGTCTGATCAAGGCGATGCCGGCCGACGCCGACTTCATGAGCGCGTTCGCGTTCCCGCTGCCGATCGGCGTGATCTGCGCGCTGCTCGGCGTTCCCGAGGCGGACCGGTCGTGGTTCCGGCAGCGGACCGCGGACCTGACAGTGGTGCTGGAGCCGATCAGCACCGAGGAGGAGATGCGCCTCGCCGACGTGGCCGGCCGCGAGCTGGAGGCCTACTTCGTCGACCTGATCGAGGAGCGCCGCCGTGCCCCGCAGGAGGACCTGACCAGCGCGCTCGTCGCCGTGCACGACGACACCGACGGTGTCGGACTGACCGGCGAGGAACTGCTCGCCAACCTGGTGCTGCTGCTGGTGGCCGGCTTCGAGACCACCACGAACCTGCTCGGCACCGGCATCAAGCTCCTGCTGGAGCACCCCGAGCAGGCCGACCGGCTGCGCGCCGACCCGCAGCTCGCGCCGGCGTTCGTGGAGGAGATCCTGCGGTACGACTCGCCGGTTCAGCTCACCGGCCGGCTCACGACAGTCGAACTGGAGCTCGGTGACGGGCTGCGGCTCCCCGGCGGCGCGGACGTCACCATGCTGCTCGGCGCGGCCAACCGGGATCCGGCCCGCTATCCGGACCCGCACCGCTTCGACCCGGACCGGCCGAACATCCAGCCGGTCTCCTTCGGTGGCGGCGCCCACTACTGCCTCGGCGCGCCGCTGGCCCGGCTGGAGGCCCAGGTCGCGTTCCCGCTGCTGCTGGCGATGCTGCCGCGCCTGAGCCTGGCCGGTCCGGCCGAGCGTCGCGACCGCCTGGTGCTGCGCGGGTACGCCACGCTGCCGGTCACCACCGGCTGACCGGCCACGGGCGGTTCGTCGTACGGGCCGGCCCGGCCCGGCGCTGCGCCGAGCCGGCGGGCGGCGGTCAGAACTCGCCGAGGTCGGTGCAGTACGTGATCGTCGCGTCGTCCGCCGCCACGGCCTGCTGCGCCTCCGCCCGCCGGACCCGTCGGATGATCTCGGCGGGTCCGGTGGACCCGAGGACGGACAGCACCTCCGGCCAGTCGGCGAGCCGGAACCGGTCCACGATGCGGCTGGCGCCGTTGCTGAGCAGGACGGCGCTGGTCAGCTCGGCGGCCGGGCAGCTTCCCGTGATCGCTTCGTCGGCGGCCCGTGGGTCGTCCTTGGCCACCCAGAATCCGCCCGGTCGGTTCCGGTTGGCGCGCAGCTCCCGCAGCAGCCGGTGGTGCTCGTCGCTGCCCTCGGCGGTGGCCTCGATCGCGGACTGGTACGACCGGCTGATGACCACCTCGCGTGGATCGGCGACGACAAGCGGCGCGCCCTGCACCCGGTCGAGGACGAGGACCGCGTCACCGAGCAGCAGGTGCTCGACGAGGCCGTCCGAGACGCGTAGGACGGCGACGGCGGCCGAGGGGCTGATCGGGTCGGCGACCTCGCAGCTGTCCCGGTGGGCGTCCGTCACCTGCTCGATCGCCGTGGCGAGCAGCTCCGGGAGGCTGCGGTCGCGGACGAGTGCCAGGAGGCCGAGGAGGGTGCCGCCCAGCCGGTCGGCGTACCAGGCCACACCGTGCCGGCAGATCGCCTCCGCGCCCGGGATGCCGGCGCCGTCGACCAGCACCGCGGCCGTCGGTACGGCGCCGGTGAAATCCTCGTTGCGCCGACCGCGCCGTGCCGGGGCGGTCGTCATGGTCACCCGCATGTTCTTCGGCCACCCTTCGCCGGTAGGGGCCGGGACCGGGCGAGCGTCGGCGCGCTCGCCGCGTCCCGCGTCGCTCCGACAACTTGACACGCTTCCGGGGCACGGGGAAAGGATGGGCGATGACGTCCGCCCTCACGACGCCGCCCGCCATCTCGGCCGGCACGCTCTCCGTCGGCCCGCAACCGCTGCTCTCCGCCGGGGGTGGCCTGCTGCTGCGGCCCTGGGCGGCGACCGACGCGCCGGTCTTCCTCGCCGCCTACCGCGATCCCGAGATCCAGCGTTGGCACACCCGACAGCCGGGCTCCGAGGATCAGGTCCGGGAGTGGTTCGACCAGTACCGCCGGGACTGGGCGCAGGAGCGGGGCGCGCACTGGGCGGTGACCCGAGACGGTGACGAGGTGCTGGGGCGCATCGCGCTGCGCGGACTCGACCTCGACGACGGTGTCGCCGAGTGCGCGTACTGGGTGCTTCCGGCCGCCCGCGGTGCGGGCGTGGCCCCCCGCGCGCTCGCCGCAGTGAGCGGGTGGGCCCTCGGCGAGGCCGGTTTCCACCGCCTGGAGCTCGATCACTCGACCCGTAACGGGGCCTCCTGCCGAGTGGCCGTCAAGTCCGGTTTCCGGCTGGAGGGCACGAAGCGCAGCGACGCCGTGCACGCCGACGGCCGACACGACATGCACCTGCACGCCCGGATCCGGGGCGACGAGGAGCCGGCCTGATCAATCGGGGTGCGGCGCGGCTAGATGGGTGCGCAGCGCCTCGGCGATCTCACCGGCCGCGCGGAGCTGGTCCGGGGTGAGGGCGTCGACGAAGACCTCGCGAATGGCGCGCAGGTGCGGAAAGGTGGAGGCCCGGAACGCCTCGGCCCCGGCCGTGGTGAGGTGGACCTCCGCGCCGCGCGGGTCGGTCGCGCACTCCTGCCGACTGATGAGGCCCCGCCGCTCCATCCGCCCGAGGTGGTGCGAGAGTCGGCTGCGCTCCCAGCCGATCTGGGTCGCGAGCTCGGAGGAGCGAAGCTGCTGCTGCTGTGCCTCGCTGAGGGCGAGCAGCACGGAGTAGTCGCCCGGTGAGAGCGAGGACTCGCTCTGCAGGCGGGACGCGATCCGGGAGCGGAGCACGTCTGTCGTCTCGATGAAGTCGCGCCAGATCCGGAGCTCCTCGGCGGTCGGAAGTTGGCGCCCCTTCCGCCGCTCGGGTGTGGCCTTCGTCATTCGCATCTCCTGATTGACATGTCAATTAGCAGGCTAACATGATTGACGTGTCAATCGCAGAGGGAGACCCGCGGTGCGGGGTACCCCGGGGGCGCGGGCGTGAGGAGGATGCGGTGACAGCGGAAGGCTTCGAACTGGGGCTCAACTCGTTCGGGGAGGTGGCGACCGACGGTGGCCGGCCCCTGAGCGACGCGGAGACCCTGCGGCTGCTCGTCGAGGAGGCGCGGCTCGCGGAGTCGGTCGGGCTCGACGTGTTCAGCGTGGGCGAGCACTACCGCGAGGGCCACAACGACTCCGCGACGCCCGTGCTGCTCGCGGCGATCGCGACGGCGACCGAGCGGATCCGGCTCGGTACCTCGGTCACGGTGCTCAGCACCAACGACCCGGTGCGGCTCTACCACGAGTTCGCGACGCTCGACGCCGTCTCGAACGGTCGGGCCCAGCTCGTCCTCGGACGCGCCTCCGCCACCGAATCGTTCCCGCTGTTCGGTTACGACCTGGCGGAGTACGAGCGGCTCTTCGAGGAGAAGCTCGACCTCTTCGTACGACTCCAGCGGGAGGAGACCGTCACCTGGTCGGGGACCGTGCGTACCCCGCTGGTGGCCCAGCGGCTGCATCCCCGGATGCCCTCCGGTGGTATCCCGACCTGGATCGGCGTCGGCGGGAGCCCGAACTCGGTGATCCGCGCCGCCCGCTACGGACTCCCGCTGATGCTCGCGATCATCGGCGGGCGCCCGCAGCGCTTCGCCGGCCACGTCGACCTCTACCATCGGGCGCTCGAAGAGTTCGGGAACCCCGTACAGCCGATCGGGCAGCACTCGCTCGGGCTGGTCGCGGAGACCGACGAGGAGGCCGTCGAGACCTGGTGGCGGTACTGGCAGCCGGTCGTGGCGGCGCTCGCCGAGGAGCGCGGCTTCTACCGGCCGGACCGCAAGCGCTACGAGGCCGAGCTCGACCACGGGGCGCTCTTCGTCGGGTCACCCGAGACGGTCGCCCAGAAGATCGCCACGGTCGCCCGTGACCTGCGGCTGAGCCGCTTTGACCTGAAGTACGACATCATGCACCTGCCCCGCGAGGCCCGCGCCCGCACGATCGAGCTGCTCGGCAGCGAGGTCGCGCCGCGGGTGCGGGAGCTACTGGCGAAGGAGCCCGCTCATGTCTGATCTGCTGTTCGGCCTCGACACCTTCGGCGACGTGCCGGAGGACGACTCCGGCAAGACGGTGTCGCACGCCGCCGCGATCCGGCAGGTCGTCGAGGAGGCGGTGCTCGCCGACGAACTCGCCGTCGATGTCATCGCCCTCGGCGAGCACCACCGGCCGGAGTACTCGGTGTCGACGCCGGAGACGGTGCTGGCGGGGATCGCCACCCGGACCTCGCGGATCCGGCTCGCCTCCGGGGTGACCGTGCTGAGCTCGGACGACCCGGTCCGGGTGTTCCAACGTTTCGCCACGGTGGACGCGCTGTCGAACGGCCGGGCCGAGGTCATCCTCGGCCGCGGCTCGTTCACCGAGTCCTTCCCGCTCTTCGGCTACGACCTGCGTGACTACGACGTGCTCTTCGAGGAGAAGATCGAGCTCTTCGCGAAGCTGCTGGACGAGAAGCCGGTCAACTGGAGCGGCACCGTGCGTGCCCCGCTGGAGAACGCCGACGTCTTCCCGAAGACGGACTCGGGGCGCCTCGACACGTGGGTGGGCGTCGGCGGTTCGCCGCAGTCGGTCGTGCGCACCGCCCACTACGGGTTCCCGCTCATGCTCGCCATCATCGGCGGCTCTCCCGAACGCTTCGCGCCCTACCTCGACCTGTACCGGCGGGCGGCCGAGCAGTTCGGCACGACCGCGTACCCGGTCGGGATGCACTCGCCGGGCTTCATCGCCGACACCGACGAGGAGGCGAAGGAGATCTTCTGGCCGCACTACCGGGTCATGCGCGACCGGATCGGCAAGCTGCGCGGCTGGCCGCCCATCCGCCGCGCGGAGTTCGACGCCGAGGTGGCGAACGGCTCCCTCTACATCGGCTCGCCGGAGACCGTGGCCCGCCGCATGGCCGACGCGATCCGCAGCCTCGGGGTCGGCCGGTTCGACCTCATCTACACCGCCGGCGCGCAGCCGGTGAGCGCCCGCATGCGCGCCGTGGAGCTCTACGGCAGCCGGGTGATTCCCCTGGTCCGCGACATGCTGGCCGGCTGACACCCCAGCGGTACCCGGAGGAAGAGATGAACGACAGCAGCGGGCAGGAGACCCTGGGCATCCTCGGGGCCGGCAAGGTGGGCACCGTCCTCGCCCGGCTCTCCGTCGCCGCCGGCTACCGGGTGCTCGTCGCCGGCTCCGGCGATCCGGCGAAGATCGCCCTCACCGTCGAGGTGCTCACGCCCGGCGCGGTCGCCACCACCGCGGCCGACGCCGTGGCGCGCGCCGACACCGTGATCCTCGCCATTCCGTTGGGCAAGTACCGGGGCATCCCCGCCGAGGCGTTGCGCGGCAAGCTCGTCGTCGACGCGATGAACTACTGGTGGGAGGTGGACGGCATCCGGGACGACCTCACCGACCCGAGCACCTCGTCGAGCGAGACCGTGCAGGCGTTCCTGCCCGACTCCCACGTCGTCAAGGCCTTCAACCACATGGGATACCACGATCTCGAGGACGAGGCGCGGCCGCCGGGCACGCCCGGTCGCAAGGCGATCGCGATCGCCGGGAACGACCCCGCCGACCTCGACGCCGTCGCCACCCTCGTGGACCGGCTCGGCTTCGACCCGGTCGTCGCAGGCCCGCTCGCCGAGGGCGTACGCCTCGAACCGGGCAGCGAGCTGTTCGGCGCCAACGTGAGCGCCGACGAGGTGCGGGCCATGCTCGACCGCTTCCCGGAGTCGGAGCGCGGCCGGGTCGTCGCCGCCGCCCGGACCGGCTCGCCGTAGGAGACGGCGTAGGCGGGAACCGACGGGTCCCTCACCCACGGTCGTGACCGCTGGTGAGGGACCCGCCGATCGAGTCACCTGGCCGGTGACCGGGCCACCCGGTCAGAAGCCCAGGGCAGCCTTGCCTCCGACGACCGGAAGCGTCACGCTGCTGCCCTTCAGGTACACGGTGACCTCGCTACCGACCGCGGCCGCGTCTCGGGCCGGCCGGTTCGACGTCGGGTTCGCGTTGTAGTTGCCGGTGATCACGATCCCGATCCGGTGTCCGGCGGGGATGACATGCTCGGACGGGAGCGTCTTCCACCGCACGTTGTACTGCTTGCCGGGCTCCAACGGCCGGCTCCGCCGCAGGTCGGGCGAGTTCTTGACGTCGATGTGGCCCCACGAGAGCACGCGTTCGGGGGTGATCTCGGTGCTCGCGGCCATCGGCTCGGCGCACCCGGTCCGGCTGGCCAGGTCCTCGGGCTCGCAGGACTCCTGCACCACCTCCAGCGGGTCCTTGCCCGCCACGGTGACGGTCGGACCGGGGCCGTAGTCGACGAGCATCGCGGAGAGCAGTGCCGTCTCGGCCGTCGTCGACATCCGGACCGCCAGCTCGGGCGTGCCGGAGAGACGTACCTCCTTCGCGAGGGGAGGGGTCACGTAGGCGAGCCGGCCCGGCGCGGCCTGCTCGGCGTTGCCGATCTTGATGGCCTGCGACTCGATCTGGTCGGCGTAGCTCTGCGTGGGGTTGCCCTTCGGCCCGTGCGCCGAGAGCGTGCCCGCCGCGTCGGCGGTGGCCGGTCCGAAGCGCAGGTCGACGTCCTTGGTGGCGGCGTCCGGCCAGCTCGAGTGGGTCTCCCAGCTGCCGTCGGGACGCTGGATGTCCGCCATCGGCTCGTCCATGATCCCGTTCTCGATGTCGTGCAGCCAGTAGTCCATCCACCGGTGCATGACCGCCTGCCACTCGGCCGGCCGGAAGCTGGTCGGGTTCACGTGCGCGCCCCGGTGGAGCCAGATCTTGCGGGGCATGTTGCGCTTCTCGATCTCGCGCCACAGGTCGGCGGTGTGCATGGTCTTCACGTTGAAGTCGGTGAGGCCGTGCACCATGAAGACCGACGTGCCCGCCTTCTTGATGTTCTTGGCGTCCGGCAGGTAGTTCCGCTCCTGCCAGAACTCGGTGAAGTCGGAGGCGCTCGCCTCCTCGGCGTCGCCGATCCCCGTGATGACCGACTCGCAGGCCGGCGCCGACGCGGAGCCGGGGAGCGTGCGGCCGGTGGAGACGTAGTCGGCGAGGTACTCGGTGTACCGGAAGTCGACGTTCTCGCTCCAGGTCGACCAGGCGACACCCTGGTCGTTCACGTACCGGTACCAGCTGGAGATCGCGGCGATCGGCACCACGGTCTTCAGCCCCCGTACGCCCTGGGTGGCGACCGCGTTGGGCAGGGTGCCGACGTACGAGACGCCCTGCATGCCCACGTTGCCGGTGCTCCAGTCGGCGACCGCCACGCTTCCGTCGTGGTGGAAGCCCGGGGCGCGGCCGTTGAGCCAGTCCACCACCGCCTTGGCGCTGATCGTGTCCTCGGGTCCGCCGGTGGTGGGGCAGCCGAACGACCGAGAGGTGCCCTGCATCTCCACCTGGACGACGGCGTAGCCCCGGGGGACGAAGTACTCGTCCCACCAGCCGGGGAAGCCGCGGGTCTGATCCGGCAACGGATCACCGGTCTCCCGGCCGTAGTACGGGCTGGCCTCCATGATGGTGGGCACCCGCAGGCCCGCCTCCGTCTCCGCCGGCCGGACCACGTCGACCTCGATCAGATCCCGGCGTCCGTCGCCGTCGCTGTCCATCGGCGCCTCGACGTAGACGACCTCCTGGATCGCCTCCTCATACGAGAAGACCGGCTGGGTCAGCCCGTTCTCCACCACGATCCGGGGTTTCCCCACCTGAGCGCTCGCCGCCGCGGGCGCGCTCACGACCGCCATCCCGACGATCGCTCCCACGGCTATCAATCGCCGCGCAACTCCCATGCCCCTACCTCCGTCAGCTCCAGAGACCTGGCAGATGCATGGTCATCGATATTGATCAGCCCAGTCAATGACCATCCGTAGTGGATGGGCTCTGCTGTGTTACGACATATGTCGGGCCGTCCCGCTGTCGATCACGCGCTGGGAGCGCTGCATCTACCCCGTGCGGGGGACAGCAACTAGCCTGCGCAGATGCGACACATCCTCGCACCAGGCGATGACACGCTGCACGGACACTTCTCTCCCGACTTCCCGCCGGCCCTCACCATCGACGCCGGCGACACCGTCACCTACCGCACGCTGGACTGTTGGTGGTCGACCGGACCGTACCCCGGTGGCCGGAACCGGGACCGCCCGCGGGCCCCGCAGTACCAGCCCGACCACGGGCACGCGCTGATCGGTCCGGTCGCGGTCCGTGGCGCCCGCGCCGGCCAGACCCTCGAGGTACGCATCGACACCATCACCCCGGCCGCCTGGGGGACCACGGTGGCCGGCGGCTGGCCGGGCAGCTTCAACCAGCAGTACGGCGTCGAGGAGCACGCGGTGGTGCACGCCTGGGAGCTCGACCCGGTGGCGATGGTCGGCCGTAACCAGCACGGGCACACGGTGGCGCTGCGCCCCTTCATGGGGGTGCTCGGCATGGCGCCGGCCGAACCGGGGCTGCACTCGACGGTCCCGCCCCGGCGCTGCGGCGGCAACCTGGACTGCAAGGAGCTGACGGCCGGCACCACCCTGCTGCTGCCGATCGCCGTCGACGGCGGGCTCTTCTCGGTCGGCGACGGCCACGCCGCGCAGGGCGACGGGGAGATCGGCGGTACCGCGATCGAGTGTCCGATGGAGGAGGTGAGCCTGACCTTCGACGTCCGCGACGACTTCCCGATCAACGCCCCGGTGGCCCGTACCGCGGACTCCTGGCTGACCCTCGGCGTCGGCGCGACCCTCGACGACGCCACGTTCATGGCGCTGGACTCGATGTTGACCCTGCTGCAACGGCTGCACGAGGTCAGCCGCTCGGACGCGGTGGCGCTGGCCAGCGTCGCGGTCGACGTGCGGGTGACGCAGATCGTCAACCAGACCGTCGGCGCGCACGCGGTGCTCCGCGACGGCGCGCTGCGCTAGACCTCCGCGCAGCGCGCCGTGCGGGACGGTGCGCTCGGCTCAGGGTCGTCGTCGCGGTCGAGGACGGCCGGAGCCCCCGGTCACGGCCGCAGGTCCCCGACGGAGCGGGCGGCGGCGACGAGAACGGCCTTGCGCTGCGCCTCGGTGTGCCGCCCGGCCCTGAGCCACTCGCCCGACACCTGAGCCACCCGCTGGACGAAGTGCCCGTGGTTGCGGAACGGCGCCGCCTCCCAGACCCGGTCGAGGAACGTCTCGCCCGCGTCGTCGCGGAGCGCGTCGTTGGGTACGCCGGTGGCCTGCGAGCCGAACACCACCTCCGGCTCCACCCGCTTCATGTACGGGTGGTAGGCGTTGAACTGGCCGGGCACCGGGTCGGCCTCGTAGTAGGGCGCCAGGGTGTAGCCGTGCGTCGTGAAGTGCATCGGGACGGTCGTGGGCGCGATGGCGGCCGCCAGGTCGCCGTCGAGCTTGAGGTCGGCGTAGAAGGAGAACTCCCGGTAGCTGGGGGTGGCGTCGCGGACCACCATCAGCGTCGGCCCGTAGAGGATGGACTGGACCGACTTGTCGTTGAGCGCCTTCTCCACCCGGAAGCTGAACGGCATGCTGATGTCGATGGTGTCCCCGCGCGACCAGCGGCGATCGACCGTGACGTAGCTGCCGGGGGTGGCCGTGAGTCGCTGGCGGACGCCGTTGACCCGGACGGTGTAGCCCTGCACGGCCCACGACGGCACCCGCAGCTTGACCTTGAGCCGGCCGCTGCCCCGGTCGAAGCGCAGCCGGGTCGCGCCCTCGGTCGGGTACCGCGTCTCCTGGGTGAGCACGAACCCACGGCCGGGCCAGGTCAACGTCGAGGCGATGAAGAGGTTGACGTAGAGCGTCGACTCGTCGGCGGAGCGGAAGTAGATCGACTCCTGGTACTTCGTGTGGCTCTCCAGGCCCGTGCCGTTGCAGCAGCTGCCGTTGCCGCCGTACCGGCTGTACTCGACGAAGCTGCCGATCTGCCGGGACCGTCCCGGCCACATGTTCTGGTGGTAGGTCACCTCCGTGGCGGTGACGCTGTCGACGTCCCGGCGTGAGCTGAGGATCTGGTTGTGCAGCGCCTTCTCGTAGAAGTCCATGTAGGCCGGATCCTGGTCGTGGAAGAACAGGTTCCGGGTCAGCCGGAGCATGTTGTAGGCGCAGCACGTCTCGGCGTGCCGGGGATCGGAGTTCGAGGTGAAGCCGGAGGTGATCACCCCGCGTACGCCGAAGTGCTCGCTGCGCCCGGCGCCACCGTTGCTGAAGGTGCGGTGCGGCACGACCATGCCCCAGAAGTTCTTCGCCGCGGTGTGGTACTCCTCGGCGCCGGTCTGCTCGAAGAGCCGCAGGTAGCCGATGTTCGGCGCCATGTACTGGTTGGCGTGCCGCCCGTCGAGGATGTCGCGATCCTCGATCGAGGCGTCGAAGAGCGTGGTGAAGGTGAACGCCTCGGCGGTCCGGAGGTACCGGGCCTTCGCGTCGCGGTTCGGGGTGAGCGCCGAGAGTTCGGCCATCACCTCGTTCATGGAGCCGGCCTCGCCCGCGCTGTAGATGTTCCACATCTGGTCCAGCTGGGTCTGGTCGTAGCGGCTGAGCCGCTGGTGCGCCCAGTCGCCCATCCGGAAGACGATCTCCAAAGCGTCCTCGTTGCCGGTCAGGTGGTAGGCGTTGAGCAGCCCTCTCATGATCTTGTGGCAGGTGTACCACGGCGCCCACACCGCGTTCGCCCCGCTGTTCGGCCGCAGCGTCGGCGGTTCGAGGCGGCTGAACTGGCCCTCCGGGAAGGCGGCGAGATAACCGGGGTAGCTCGTCCCGACGATGGTGGCGGCACGGTCGTTGCCCGAGTGGTCGGCGGCGGTCTCGCCCTCCTCCTCGAAGCGGTACCAGGCCACCAGGTCGGTCGGGGTCGGCGGCTGCGCCGCCGGGTCAGCGGTGGCGAGGGCCTGCACCTCGGCGGCGGTCAGCGCCCGGTGGTAGATCCGGAAGTCGTCCACGCTCGCGTTGAGGTAGGGGTCGTTGAGGCTCGACGACCGTCCGATCCAGTTGTTCACGGCGGGGCCCAGGTCGGCCGGGGTCAGCCCGATCGCGCCCTCGCCGACCTGGACGCCGTTTACGTAGAGCCGGCCGACGGTCTCGGCGGCGGAGACGACCACCGCCACGTGCGCCCACTCGCCGACCGGGATCGCGTTGCTCGCGCCGTCGACCCGCTGCTCGTTGCCGCTCCCGCCGGTGGTGATGACGAACCGCGGACCCATGTTCGCCGACACCCAGGGCGACAGCGACAGGTAGCTGTTCGTGCCGGCGCCGAAGTGGAAGATCCGGGCGTTGCTCTGGGTGGCGGCGAGCCGCACCCAGACCGCGAACGTCACGTCGGTGACGCCGTCGAGAATCCGTTCGGGCAGCGACACGTACTGGTTCGGGTGCGGGTCGCTGAGCCGTACCGCCTTGCCGGCCCGGCCCGTCACCCGGCCCACCGCCCGGGCGTCCAGCGCGCGCTGGCACTTGCCCAGCTCCTCGACCAGGTAGTCGAGCTTCTCGAGGAAGATCTCCTCGCCCGTCGCGGCGTAGGACTGGGAGAGCATCGTCAGGTAGTGCCCGGTGAAGTGCCCGCGCAGCAGGTGGTTCGGGGTGTCCCAGCCGCCCGGCCAGGTGGCGGGCGCCGGCAGGCCGGCGTTGGCCCGGAACAGGTGCAGCATCCGGTCCGGACCGTCCAGGACGCCTCCGGTGCCCGGGTAGTTCCGGGCGTAGTTGAGCATCCGGTCGCGCTTCTGCCGGAAGACGCCGTCGTGCAGGGCGACCCGGTCGAGGGCGAACGGCTCGACCGGGCCACGGCCGGCACCGCCGGCGCCACCGGTGTGGGCGGTCGCCGCCGAGGCGGGGGTCGAGGTGATGGCGAGCGTGGTGGGCGCGGCGGCTGCCAGCGCGCCCAACTGGAGCAGGCGTCGTCGGGTGAACTGCTTGGTCACGTCTCACTCTCCTTGGTCCGGCCGGGGCCGGACCCCTTGGTGAGGGCCCTGCGCCGATCGCGGTGGTCCGTACTTGTGAACGTGCCCAGGGGCCGGCGCTATCGGGTGCACGCAGTGGTTGGGCGGGGCACCTGGCTATCGGCACTGTTATCGTTAACATCGTCGATGTCAAGAGTCGCCAGAGATGGTCGGCCATCGATGGTCGCCCGCCCTACTGCGCTTCGCCGGCCAGCAGCCACCGTCGGACGGGCACCTCCAGCAGCACCCGTCGACTCTGCGGAGTCTCCGGCCGCCGTACGTCCCACCCGTCGTACTTGCGCGCGAAGGCCGCCACGACCGGCGCCGGGAAGTCGCTGCGCCACACCCGGACGACGCCCTCGGCCACAACCGGTGCGATCCCGTCCTCCAGGGCCAGCGACACCCGCGGATCGGCCAGCACGTTACGGACCTTGACGCTCTGCTCGGCGCAGCCGACCCACCAGGTGCCGCCGGTGTGGACGAACCAGACCGGCGTCACGTGGGGTGAGCCGGCCGGCCGCAGGGTGCAGAGCCAAGCTCGCGGGTCGTGGGCCAGCCGGGCCTCGACGGCCGGTGGCAGCGGTGCGGGGCGGACGCCCCCGGTACGGTCGTTCACTCGGTCAGCTCCCAGCTCGCTCCGACGGGGAGGACAGTCTCCGAGCTGAACTCTGGTGCAGGTCAAGGTGCCGGGAATGCTCATCGCGGCTTGCGCAGCGGGACCGGCACCTCGACGTGGCCGGTGGATCCGCTCAGCGGACCGGGGAGCGCGCGTAAAGCACGGTGAGGAGGAAGGCGACGAAGACGACGGGGACGGCCACCACGAGGGGCGGCGCCATCAGCAACCCGGGCGTGATGGCGGCGAGCACGAGCACGGCCAGAGGTCCGCGCCACGGATGTCTCGCCCCGTACATCACGAGGCCGAAGAGGGTCCGCCCGACCATGTGCAGGGCTACCCCGCCCACGATGAGCAGCGTCCACGCGGCGTTCACCGGCCCGATCGGGCTTCGGATGTAGACCTCGGCGCTGGCCGCCACCACGACCGTGCCGGCGATCATGATCCCGTGGCAGTACCCGGCGGCGACCGCGACCTTCGGTGCTGTCGAGTTGACCACGGTCCCGAGATCCCGACCGGATGGCAGGAAGTAGCTCCAGAGCATCAGCGCCGCGCTGGTGAAGGCGAGGGCGAAGGCGAGCGTGCGGAAGTCGTCGAAGCCGGCGCTGCTGTAGGCCCGGCCGCTGATCAGGACCAGCGCGCCCAGGGCGATGATGTAGACCTGGCGGTACCGCTCGGCGATGTGCTCGCCGATCACCCGCAGGTGTGACTGCGGCGCGCGCAGCCCCGGCACCGGCCAGCCGAACCACGCGCTCACGCCGTCGACGACGATCGCCGCCGCCCACAGGAAGAGCCGGTCGGAGGCCGGAAGGAAGGCACCCACCAGCCACAGGACGGCCGAGATGCCGAACCAGATGACCACCCGCAGCGAGCGCGCCTGCAGCGGAGACCCGCGCAGCGCCGGAACGATCACCAGGCCCCGGACGAGGTGGGTCCCGGCGTACGCGCCGGCGAAGAGCAGGCCGTGTTCGCCGAAGGCGGTCGGCACCGCGGCCGCCATCAGTAGTCCGGCGAGCATGACGACGATGATGAGCCGTTGCAGCCGGGGATCGTCGGGGTTGTACCAGTCCGTCGACCACGCCGTCGCGACCCAGACCCAGTAGACCGCGGCCAGCAGCACCATCGACTCCGCGACGTTGCCCAGGCTGAGGTCGGCCAGCAGACGCTGCGACACCTGGGTGAGGGCGAAGATCATGGCGAGATCGAAGAAGAGCTCGTAGGCGGAGAGCTGCCGAGGGTTCTCGCGCTTCTGCAGCAGCTGCGCCAACGGGGTCTCCGCCCGGGGCGGGTCGGCGCCGATCCGGCCGTAGCTGAACACGATGCCGAGCAGCACCACGGCGACGGTTCCGGCCACGGCGAGCGGCGGCAGTCGCACCATGGCCGGGGAGATGGCCAGGAGGAGAAGCATCCCGGTCGGGGCTCGCCAGGGGCGCCGCTGGAACACGCGCAGGGCGTACAGGGCGCGTCCGCCGAGGAAGATCAGCGGCCCGGCCAGGATGGCGGCGGACCACTCGGCCCGGGCCTCGCCGAGCGGCTGGGAGATCAGGATCTCGGCGCCCATCGCGGTGAGGACGGTCCCGAGGATCATGATCAGGTGGAGGTACGAGGCGCGGACGGAGACCGTCGACGGTCGACGGTCGACGGCCTCCTGGAGAGCGAGGCCACGCGGCAGGAAGAAGGCCCGGGCGATCAGTCCGGCGATCGCGAACGCGAGGACGAAGGCGCCGATCCGGACACCGTCGAGACCGGCCCGGCTGAGGGCGATACCGCTGGTCAGGATCACTTCCCCGACCGCGATGATGAAGACCTGTCGGTGCCGCTCCGCGATGTGGTCGCCGCGTACCCGCAGGTGCTCCTCCGGCAGCGGCTCGAGGCGGGGTACTCGCCAGCCGACGCCGACGCCCGCGTAGTCCAGGATGATGGCCACCGACCAGAGCACCAGCTGCGGCGTCGTGGGCAGGAACGCTCCGACGATCCAGAGCGGCGCGGTCGAGGCGAACCAGATCGCCGCGCGCATCGACCGCGCTCCCACCGGATGACCGTGCAGCGCCGCGATGATCGACAAATGTCGCACGAGGTGCGCCGCGACGTTCGCCGCGGCGAAGACGACGCTGTGTTCGCCGAAGGCCTCGGGCACGGAGGCGGCGGCCACCAGACCCGCGAACATCATCCCGATGACGATGCCCTGCGTGAAACGCTGATTCGGGTCCAGCCAGTCGGTGGTGCGGGCCGCTCCCACCCAGATCCACCAGACCGCCGCCAGCAGGAGCAGGGTCTGCAGCGAATTCTCCCAGCCGAAATCGCGCAGGAAACGCCGGGACAGCTGCATGAGCGCGAAGATGATCGCAAGGTCGAAGAAGAGTTCGACGAACGTGATCTCGCGGGGCTGTTGGGGAGTCCGGATGAGCCGTTCCCACCTGGTCCGCGCCACAGCTCGCCCGCCTCGCCGATCGTGCAACCAGCTATTCGTACCACGCCGGAAGAACCGGTCAGGTGGTAATGGGCGCAGCCGGAGGCGACGGCAGAGAATGAGTTTTTCTTGTGAAATTCCTATTGCTTCGCCTGGATCACCGCCCCCCATTCATCCGCGGTCCGGGGCCACCTGCGGGATATCCGGTGGAGGCGGTGCCGTCGCACCGGGCAGTATCCGGAGTGTGCTGTTACTCGTCCCCGCCGACCCGCTGCGGCCGCGCCGCCCCGACGAGCATTTCGCGTCGGAGGCGCGGGCGGCCCGGGAGGCGGGCCTGACCGTCGCCGTGGTCGACCATGACGCGCTGCTGCGAGGTGCCGAACCGGAGCGTGCGGTGCCGGCCCTGCCGGCCGGCGAGACCGCCGTCTACCGGGGCTGGATGCTCCCCAGCCATCGGTACGCGGCCCTCGCGCGGGTGCTCGCCGAACGTGGCGTCTCCGTGCGTACGAGCGCGGAGCAGTACCGACGAGCCCACGAGCTGCCCGGCTGGTATCCGGCGTTGGCGCCGGTGACCCCCCGCTCGGTGTGGACCACCGGCTCGGACCGGACGGACTTCGACCACGCGCTACGGAGTCTCGGTCCGGGCCCCGCGGTCGTACGGGACTACGTCAAGTCGATGAAGCACCACTGGGACGAGGCGACGTTCATCCCGGACGTCGCGGACGCCGACGGCGCGTGGCGGATCGCCGCCCGCCTGCGGGAGCTGCGGGACGACGAGTTCGTCGGCGGGTTCGTGCTGCGGGAGTTCGAGTGGTTCACCTCGGCGGAGGCGCGGACCTGGTGGGTGGAGGGCCGGTGCGTCCTGGTCGGGGCGCACCCCGACACTCCCGGCGCACCCCCGCCGGACGGCTTCGACCTGGACTGGCTCACCCCGTTCGTGACGGCGCTGGCGCTGCCCTTCGTGACCGTGGACCTCGTGTTGCGCGACGACGGCGCGTGGCGGGTGGTGGAGCTCGGCGACGGGCAGGTCAGCGACCGGCCGCCCGGCCTCCCGCCGGAGGAGATCATCGCGGCGCTGATCCAAGGGGACCGGGAGCCGAGTGCGGAGGCTGCGACGTCCCGGCCGTGACGACACCGCCGACGGGCGTGTCTCGGCCGACACGTCCGACGGCCAGTGCGGATGGCACCGGCAGCACCCGCCATGATGAGGCGGTGAGAATCTTGTCCATCCAGTCCTCGGTCGCGTACGGCCACGTCGGCAACTCCGCCGCCGCCTTCCCCCTGCAGCGGCTCGGGCACGAGGTCTGGCCGGTGCTGACCGTCCACTTCTCCAACCACACCGGGTACGGCGCGTGGCGCGGGCCGCTCCTGGCACCGGCTGACGTGGCAGAGGTGATCGCGGGAATCGAGGACCGGGGGGTGCTCGGCGGCGCCGACGCGGTGCTCTCGGGGTACCAGGGTGACCCGGCGATGGGCGCCGTGATCCTCGACGCGGTGGAGCGGGTCAAGACGGCCAACCCGGACGCGGTGTACTGCTGCGACCCGGTGATGGGCGACGTCGGCCGCGGCATGTTCGTCCGCCCGGGCATCCCCGAGTACCTGCGCGACGTCGTCGTGCCGCGCGCGGACATCATCACCCCGAACCACTTCGAGCTGGACTTCCTCGCCGGCCGGACGACGAACACGCTGGCGGAGCTGCTGGACGCCGTCGACACGGTGCGCGAGAGCGGGCCGCGACACGTCCTGGTCACCAGCGTGCTGCACGGCGACGTGCCGGAGGGGTCGCTGGAGGTGGTGGCCGTCTCGGACGAGGGCGCCTGGGCGGTGACCACGCCGCTGCTGCCGATCAACCCGAACGGCGGCGGCGACATCACGGCCGCCCTGTACCTCGCGCATCTGTGGACGACGCGCTCGCCGGCGACCGCGCTGGAGCGCACCATCGGCTCCGTCTTCGCCGTCCTCGAGGCGACCCTCACGGCGGGGACCCGCGAGCTCCAGCTGATCGCGGCCCAGGACGCGATCGCCGAGCCGCCCGCGAAATTCACCGCCCGGCGGCTGCGCTGACCCCGCTGCCACGGGTGGCTGATCAGCGCCGCCGCCTCCGGCACGACCCCGAGGATCCACTCTGGACCGCCACCCTGCCGTAGGGTGTCGATGAGCAGAGAGGACCGTCGATGCTGACTCGTTCCCGGAAGCCGGCTTCGGCCCGGCGGATCGCCGCCGTCCTGGCGCTCGGCTCCCTTGTCGCTCTCGTGTCGGGTGTCGTCCGGGGCTGGCCGTGGTGGGCTCTGATCCCGCTACCGGTGATAGGCGTAGCCGCCCTTGTGTACCGGTCGCGGACCGCGCCGGCCGGGGTGTGGATGGGGCCGCTGCCGGCCCAGGCGCCGGCGTTCCAACCTCGTGACGACCTGCGGGCAGGCGTGGACGCCGCTCGGGCCGAAGGCCGCGACGTCGTGCTGGCTAGTGCCGATGGCCGGCCGGGTGGGGTGGGCACGACGCAACTCGCGGCGTGGTACGCCCATCAGGCCGTGCGGGACCGGGCGGATCTGGTGGTGTGGGTTGATCCCACCGGGCCCGAAGCGGTCATGTCGGCCTTCGCGATGGCCGCGGCGCTCGTCGGCGCGCCTGGCCGCGGCGAGACCGATCCCGAGGAGGACGCGCGGGCGCTGCTCGACTGGCTCAACGACACCGACCGCACCTGGCTGATCGTGTTCGACGGCATCACCGACCCTGAGCAGGTCGCTGAGTGGTGGCCGCAGCGGCACTCCCCGACCGGGTGGTTCCTGGCCACGACGCGCCTGCCCGGCCCCATCGCGTCGTCCGGCCGCGCGGCGACCGTCGAGGTCGGTGTCTTCAGTGCGCAGGAGTCGCGGGCCTACCTCACCGCCCGCCTCGCCGGGGTCGGCGGCGACGCGATCGACGATGTCGCGGCGCGACTGGGACAGCTGCCCCTGGCGTTGTCGCACGCCGCGGCGTACATGGTCAACGAAGGGGTGGACTGCCGCGAGTACCTGGTCCGGCTGGCCGATCAGAGCCCGGACCAGGACGCGGTGGCGGCCGGCGTGTCGCTGGCTGCGGAGGCGGCGAACGGCCAGGAGCCGGTCGGGTTGGCACTGCCCTTGCTGCGGCTGGCGGCCACGCTCGACCCGGCCGCACATCCGGCTGCCATCTGGGACGCCCCGGAGGTCGCCCGATACCTGGCGGACCAATGCACCGCCACCGGTGGACCGGAGTACGTCGACAGCGCCGAGGCCGCCCGTGCGGCCGCCGTGCTACAGGCCTACGGTCTGCTGTCGGTCGACCCGATGAACCCGATCTGGACGGTACGGATGCACGGGGACACTGCCGCGGCCGTACGGGCGGCGACGCCCACCACTGTGCACCGCGCCGCGGCACAGGCAGCCGCCGATGCAGTGCTTCGTATCTGGCCCGACCCGGACGACTACCCCGACGGCGCCGCGTACGTGGCGGTGCTGCGGGGTAACGCGGCCGTCCTGGCGGGCCAGGAGGGAGACCCGCTCTGGCATCCGGAAGGCCACGAGCTGCTGTTTCGTGCCGGCATGAGCCTCAGCATGGCCGAGCTGCACGACGCTGCGGAGAGGTACTGGCGCATGCTCGTCGACGGCGGCGAGCGCGTGCTCGGCCCGGAGCACGACGACGTGCTGGGCGCCCGCCGGCACGTCGCGACAGCGATGGTCGGTCAGGGACGCGCCGACGAGGCGCTCCCCCTGTTACGGCGTCTCGTCGCCTCGCTCACAGAGGCGAACGGCGAACGGGACGAGACGACGCTGAGCGCCCTGGAGCACCTGGCGGTAGCCGCCACGGCGTCGGGCCAGACACGCGAGGGGGTTCAGGCCGCCGAACGTCTCGTCGCCGGACGCAACGCCGTCGACGGCCCGCAGGACGAGAAGACGCTCAAGGCGAGCTGGATCCTGGCCACGTGCTACCGGTTCGACGGCCGACCGGACGACGCCATCACCAGCATCCAGCCCGTCGTCGCCGGCTATAGCGCGATGTGGGGTCTCGAGCATCCGGATACCTGGGCGGTCCGGCAGATGCTGGCAGCTCTCCGGGCCGAGTCACGTGCCGTCGGTGGCACCGACCCGAAGGCTCACTCCGCCGACGCCTGACGCGCCTCGACCGCCCGGCCCATCCGGCTGATCGCCTCGGTGAGGATCGCGGGGGAGGTGGCGAAGTTGAGTCGTACGCAGCCCACACCGCCGGTGCCGAAGACGTGCCCGGAGCTGAGCGCGACCCGCGCCCGGTCCAGGAACATCTTCGCGGGCCCGGCGAGGTCGCTGGCCGCGCCGGGCTCCCCGCCAAGCTCGGCGGTGGCGGTGGCGGTGGCGGTGGCGGTGGCGATGCCGAGCCGGGCGCAGTCCAGCCAGGCGAGGTAGGTCCCCTCCGGGCGGTGGTACGTGACGGTGGGTAGGTGCTTCGCCAGCAGCGTGGCCAGGAGCGCGCGGTTCTCGTCGAGGCCGTCGAGGAGCCGGTCGAGCCACTGCCCGCCGGCCCGGAACGCGGCGGTCTGCGCGATGACCCCCAGGTGGCTCGGGCCGTGGCTGACCTCTTCCGGCATCCGGGCGAGGTCGGCTGCGGCCCGTGGCCCGGCGACCGCGAGCGCGGCCTTGAGGCCGGCGAGGTTCCACGCCTTCGAGGCGGAGGTCAGCGCGAACGCGTTCTCGGCGCCGGCCACCGTCAGGTAGGGGGTGAAGTGTGCTCCGGGGAGCACCAGCGGTGCGTGGATCTCGTCGGAGACGACTCGCACGCCGTGCCGATCGGCCAGCTCGGCGACCGCCTCCAGTTCGGCTCGGCGGTGCACCACCCCGGTCGGGTTGTGCGGGTTGCAGAGCAGGAACGCCGGTCGGGGACCCTGGGCGCGGGCCCGGCGGAACGCCTCGTCGAGAGCCGCGTGGTCGATCCGCAGGTCCGGTCCGAGCGGGGCCTCGATGACCTCTCGGTCGGCGTGGCCGACGAAGGCGTAGAAGGGCGGGTAGACGGGGGAGCAGACCACCACGGCGTCCCCCGGGCCGGTCACGAGCCGGAGCACCTCGACGATGCCCATCATCACGTCGGGTACGACGGTGGTGCGGTCGACGGCGAAGTCGTGCCAGCCCCAGCGCTGCGCGGCGAACTCGCCGAGCGCCTCGGCGTACTCCGTCCCGTGCGAGTAGCCGGTGTCGCCGAGGTCGATCGCGCGGCGCAGCGCGTCGGCCACCGGGGGAGCCAGCGGAGTGTCCTGCTCGGCGACCCAGAGGGGCAGCACGTCCGGCGGGTGCAGGCGCCACTTCACGCTGGTGCGCTGTCGGAGCTCGGCCAGCGTGAGCGAGGTCAACGGATTTCGGGTGTCGAATCCCTCGGCGTCCGGGGCCGGGCTTGCCATGCCGTCCACTCTAGGCGCGCCCACGTCGGCGCCGGTCGGGGCCACCGGGCCTACCGCTGCGCCGCGGCCGGCTCGGCGACGATCAGCCCGGCCGGCGCGGCCAGCGGCAGGTGCGCGACGAGCCGCCACCCGGTCGCGTCGAGCCACTGGGCCGCCTCGTCCGCCTCGTAGGTGTCGCCACCGCTGATCATGAGGAACTCGCCCCCGCCGAGGCGGGTCGCCGGGTGCGGCGCCGAGGCGTCGCGCCACCAGTCGACCAGCAGTAGCCGGCCGTTCGGCGCCACCGCGTTCCGCAGCCGGGTGAGCAGTTCGGTGTTGCGCTCCGGCGGGAAGAGGTGCAGGAAGTTGGCCACGATCAGCGCGTCGTGCCCGCCCGGCAGCGGATCGGCGAACACGTCCGCGCCGACCAGGTCGAGCCGGTCGGCGAAGGCGTCACCGGCGAGCTTCTCGCGGGCGACCTCCACCACCTCGGGCAGGTCGAGCAGGGTGGCGGTGAGCTGCGGATATGCGCTCAGGAGGGGTTTGACGAAGGTGCCGATGCCGCCGCCGACGTCGAGCACGCGCCGGTGCGGGCGGAAGTCGTACGCCTTGGCCAGGTCGGCGGCCGTCTCCGTGGTCACCAGGGCCACCGACGCCTCGTACGCCTGGGTCTGTGCCTCGTCGAGGTCGGGCCGGACGCCCTGCCTGGTGCGGAACGCGGTGGACGCCTCAGCCCAGGCCGAGTAGCTGACCACGTCCCAGTAGGTCAGCATGGGGCGCATGTCGAGCGGTCCCCGGCCGGCGAGGAACGCCTCCGTGTCGGCGGCGTTGCGGTAGCGCTCACCGTCGTGTTCGAGCAGGCCGGTGGCGACCAGCAGGTCGGCGAGGGCGCGGGCGCTGCGCACCGGGATCCGGCACTTCTCGGCGATGGTGGAGGCGGGCGCGCCCTCGGCGGGGACGGCGGCGAAGAGCCCGACCTCGGCGGCGACGAAGAGCGCCTTGGCGGTCATGAAGCCGGACGCCACACCGGTGATCCGGGCGGGGCTCAGCGGCGGTGCCGGCTCCGCGCCGTTCGGCACGCCCGGGCCGGACCCGTCGGACGGTGGTACGAACACGCGCTGGATCTGCTGGTCGGCCACGAGTCCCCCGAAGATCGTCGCTCGTCTATGCTCGCCGACTCATGCTACGGCTCCGGGGCGGGACGAGCCAGCCCGGATTCCGTCGGAGGTCGCGCCGCGGGGTGGGGTCGCCGCGTCCGGCCACCCCACCCCTCGGCCGGTCGGGCTACTTGGCCAGGAAGGCCAGCAGCGCCTCGTTCACCTCGGCGGCGTGCGTCCAGAGCAGGCCGTGCGGGGCACCCTCGATCTCGACGTAGTCGGCCTGCGGCAGCCGCTTGTGGAACTCCCGGCCGGTCGCGTCGATCGGCAGGATGTTGTCGGCGGTGCCGTGCAGGATCAGCGTCGGCACGTCGATCTTCTCGATGTCGGCCCGGAAGTCGGTGAGCCAGGTCGGCACGGCGGCGCTCGAGGCGAACCAGGAGGAGCCGGCGGCCACGTTCCAGCTGTTGCGCAGCGCCTCCTCGGAGAGCCGGCTGCCCAGCGTCTCGTCGGTGTTGTAGAAGCTGCGGTAGAAGTCGGCGAAGTAGGCGTACCGGTCGGCGGTGACGGCGGCGAGGATGCCGTCGAAGACCTCCTGCGGCACCCCGGTGGGGTTGTCCTCGGTCTTGAGCAGGAACGGCTCGAGCGAGGCGAGGAAGGCGGCCTTGGCGATGCGGGCCGAGCCGTACCGGCCCAGGAAGCGGCCCACCTCGCCGGTGCCCATGCTGAAGCCGACGAGCACGACGTTGGTCAGGTCGAGCGTCTCCAGCACCGTGTTGAGGTCGGCGGCGAAGGTGTCGTAGTCGTAGCCGACGGTGGGCTGGCTGGACCGGCCGAAACCGCGCCGGTCGTAGGTGATCACCCGGTAGCCCGCCTTCAGCAGGGCCGCGCTCTGCTTCTCCCAGGAGTGCCCGTCCAGCGGGTAGCCGTGGATGAGCACGACCGGCTGCCCCTGGCCGTGGTCCTCGTAGTAGAGGTCGATGTCGGTGCTGTTCTCGGTCCCGACGTTGATGAATGGCATGACGGCCTCCCCTGTCGCATCGGAGAACGTACGTTCTCTCGCTCTGTGGAGTAGCCTAGAGAACGGCCGTTCTCCGCGATAGTCCCCCAGCGGGTCTTCGGCCGTGAGGGTCGTCACCGAGATCCGTGACAGCGGGAGGGAATATGCCGACGCAGACCGACGAGGAGCTTCGGGAGAAGGTGCTCGACGTCGCCGACCGGCTCTACTACGGCCGGGGCATCCAGGCGGTGGGCATGGACGCCCTGCGGGCCGAGGCGGGCGTCTCCCTCAAGCGCCTGTACCAGCTCTTCCCCTCGAAGGAGAGCATCGTCGAGGAGGTCCTGCACCGTCGGCGCCGACTCTGGAACGGCCTCGTCGAGGCGGCCGTCGCGACCGGCGCGACGCCGCGCGACCGGCTGCTCGCCGTCTACGACATGCTGGCCCGCTGGTTCGACGACGACGACTTCCGCGGCTGCGTCTTCATCAACACCTTCGGTGAGCTCGGTGCCACCGCGCCGCGGATCGCCCAACTCGTCCGGGAGCACAAGGCCCACTTCCAGGCCGCCCTCGCCGCACTCGTCGCCGAGGCCGGCGGGCCCGCGTCGCTCGCCTCGCAACTCGCCATCCTCGCCGAGGGGGCGCAGACCACGGCGGCGATAGCCGGTACGAGCGAGGCCGCCGGGCACGCCCGCGCCGCCGCCGCGACGCTCATCGACTCCGCGCTGACCGCCACCAGGGCCCGCTGAAGGCCGCTCGCGGCGATCGGCGCGCGTCGGATGACTCACCCGTGTGACAAAGATCCGACCCCCGGCCGAGCCGGCTGTCGGGGCAGGTCACCGGGGTAGCGGTCGGCCGGTCCTGACACTCGCGCGGGACCAGACCCTCGCTGGAGAGAAGCCATGTCATCCACCGCCCCGATCCAGGTCGAGTACGGCCATGTCGAGTCGAGCCCGGTCAACTGGGATGAGCTCGACGCGTTCGGCATGCTGCACCACAGCCGGTACGCGACGTTGCTGGAGCGGGCGCTCTCCGCGTACTGGACGGGGCGCGGGTTCGACCTGAACTCGTACGAGCGGTTCCCTGACTCGTTCCACGTCGTCCGGGAGTTGCTGGTCACCTACCACCAGCCCATCAAGGGCAGCGGCCCGCGGCTGGTGCACTTCTGGTTCGACAGCGTCGGCCGCACCAGCGCCGAGTACGGCTTCCGGGTCCTCTCCCCGGACGGGGCGACCGTGAACGCCGAGGGGCGGCGGGTCGTCGTCCGCCTCGACCCGGCGACCCTGCGGCCGACGCCGTGGACCGACCTGGTCCGCCCGGAGCTGGCGAAGCTGCTCCGGCCCGGCTCCGCCAAGCGCTGATCTCCGACCGCGGACGAGGAGGCCGATCAGCCGTGGGCCTGAGCGAAGCCGGCAGCCGTACGCGCAACCAACCACCCCCGCCGGCCGTCGTCTTCGAGGCGCTCACCGAGCCCGACCGGGATCCGCTACGACAGTGGCTACGGCTGCTCGACGACGAAGAGCCCCCGCGGATCCTGCACGCCGACCGGCCGCACCTCGTCGTCTGGTCCTCGCTCTGTCCGAGGCGACCGGACGCCCAGGTGCGCTTCGAACTCGAACCCGACGGGGGAGAGGGCACCCGGCTGCGCTGGACGCTGCTGGTCGCCGAGCCCGTACCCGACCCGTCGCTCCTCGGTCACCTGCGCCGGCGGCTCAACGAACTGATCAACGCGAACCTGCGGTACACCTTCGGCCATTAGCCGATGCGGCTGCCGGGCCGTGCCTTACCGTGCCGTGCCGTCCGCCAGGCGGCCGGCTCCAGGTGCTCGTCGACCAGCTTGAGCAGCGCGGCGGTGGCCGCGCCGACCCGCCTGTGGCGGGCGGTCGCCACGTGCAGCGACCACTCCAGCGACTGATCGTCCAGCGGCAGGGCCTTGATGCCGGTCCCGGCCGGCAACGCCCGGGCGGGCAGGAAGGCCACCCCGAGGCCGTGGGCGACGAAGTCCGCCGCCACGGCCACGTCGCTGACCTCCATCGCGATGGTCCGTTCCAGCCCCGCCGCCGCGAACGCCTGGTCGGTGGCGGTGCGGGTGGCGTAGCCGACGGGGTAGTCGATGAACCGCTCACCCGCCACCTCGGTCAGGGTGACCGTGTTCCGGCTCGCCAGCGGGTGGGTGGCGGGAACGGCCAGCACCTGCGGCAGCCGCAGCAGGCGGCGGGTATGCAGCTGGGGGAACGGGCGAGCGCCGATGCCGAGGAAGGCCACGTCGAGCTCGCCGTCCGCCAGTGACCTGGCCAGTCCGGCGGAGCCGTCCGACTCGGCGGTGCGCAGCCAGAGCCGGACCAGCGGGTGCCGGGTGTGGAACCGGCCGAGCAGGCCCGCGAAGTCGATCCCGCCGACCCCGCTCAGGCACCCGATCGCGATGCTGCCGCCCAGCTCCCGGCCGGCCCGCTGGACCGC
Organism: Micromonospora musae; assembly: GCF_003626545.1. NCBI lineage: Bacteria > Bacillati > Actinomycetota > Actinomycetes > Micromonosporales > Micromonosporaceae > Micromonospora > Micromonospora musae. Next base: position 189,919 of record NZ_RAZS01000012.1, on the reverse strand, counting down.
GTCCCGGGCGGCGTGGGCGGTGTCGAGCGTCGTCCGGGCCTTCGGCAGCAGCGCCTCTCCGGCGGCCGTCAGCACCACCCCCTGCGCGCTGCGGTCGAAGAGCGTCGCGCCCAACTCCCGTTCCAGCCCGGAGATCGCGGCCGACACCGCCGACTGGACCACGTGCAGCCGGGTGGCGGCGCGGGTGAAGCTCTGCTCGGCCGCGACCGCGAGGAAGTACTCCAGCTGCCTCAGCTGCAGGCCGCCGGGGTCCGACGGGCGGGCCGCCCGGGACCGCCGCCGGGCGTCGCGTCCGGTGCGGCGCGACGCCTCGGCGGCCAGGGTTCCGGCTCCCGGCCCGAACTCAGTGGGCAAGGTGGGGCCTGAGCAGGTCGGCCAGCCCGATCCGGGTGAGCAGCTCGGCCCGTACCCGGTCGGCGACCCCGTTGACCACCTCGGCCCCGTCGTCCGACGGATCGATGTGTACGCGGAACGGGCGCTTGCCGGCCGGCGTGTCGACCACCGTGACGATGGCCTCGGCGACCGACGCGACGTCCGCGTCCGGCGGCTCGAGCTCGGCCAGCCGCCGACCGACCTGCTCCGTCAGCGCGGGGTACAGCTCGTCGTAGGCGGCGACGACGGCCTGGTCGGCGGGGTGGCCGCTGTTGGCGAAGTGATTGGTGCCCTCGGTGAAGGCCCCCGGGACGATGATCGAGGTCTCGATGCCGAACCGGGTGAGCTCGGCGGCGTAGCTGACCGCGAGCGCGTCCATGCCGGCCTTCGCGGCGAAGTAGGGCGCCAGGTAGGGCGGGGTGCCGCCGCGGGTGCTGGAGCTGCCCACCCAGACCACGAGACCGCTGCGCTGGGCCCGGAGCTGGGGGAGCGCGGCCCGGTTGAGGCGCTGGGTGCCGAGCACGTTCGTGTCGTAGACCGCGGCCAGCTCCTCGGGGGTGAAGGCCTCGGCCGGACCGGTGACCATGTGGCCGGCGTTGTGGATCAGCACGTCCAGCCGGCCCTGCTCGGCCAGGACGGTGGCGACCGCGGTGTCCACGGACGGCTGGGACGACACGTCGAGCTCCACCGTGCGCAGGTCGACGCCGTGCTCGGTGGCGTACTCGCCGGCGGCGGCGACCGCCCGGGCATTGCGCCCGGCGCGGTCACGCATGCCGGCGTACACGGTGTGGCCGGCGCGGGCCAGTGCCCGGGCGGCGAGCGCGCCGAAGCCGCTGGACGCACCGCTGATGAGGATGATCTTGCTCATGTCGGACACCTCGGATCTGGGGGGAGTGCGTTCGGGGCGAGTGGAACCGATCGGTCCGGCCGTCAGACGGCGCCGCCGTTGGCGTACACCACCTGGCCGTTGATCCAGCGACCCGGACCGGCGAGGAAGGCGACGATGGGGGCGATGTCCTCCGGGGTGCCCATCCGGCCCAGCGGCGGCTCGGCGGCGATCCGGGCGATGGTCTCCTCGTCCTTGCCGCGCAGGAACAGCTCGGTGTCGATGGGTCCGGGTGCCACGGTGTTGACCGTGATGTCGCGTCCGCGCAGCTCGCGGGCGAGGATCAGGGTGATCGCCTCCACCCCGCCCTTGGTGGCGGCGTAGGCCGTGTACCCGGGCCGGCTGAACTTGGTGATCGAGCTGGAGGTGTTGATGATCGCGCCACCGGGGCGCACCCGCAGGGCGGCCTGCTGGGTGACGAGGAGGGCGCCGCGCAGGTTGGTGCGGATCACCCGGTCGAGGGTGTCGAGGTCGAGTTCGACCAGCGGCGTCACCGGCATGATGCCGGCCATGTTCACCACCACGTCGACGCCGCCGAACTCCCGCTCCGCGGCGTCGAACATCGCGTTGACCGCGTTCTCGTCGGCGACGTCGGCCTGGAACGCGATCGCCTTCGCGCCGGTGGCGGCCAGGGCGGCCATGGTCTCGTCCGCGTCGGCCTTGTTGCCCGCGTAGTTGACGACGAGGGCGTAACCCTCCTCGGCGAGCTCCAGTACGACCTGCCGGCCGATGCCCCGGGAACCGCCGGTGACGATCGCTACGCGCTGTGCCTTGCTCATGTCGAGCCTCCGTTGACCCGTCTTCGTTCGTTGACGGATCAAGCTTCGCGCGGCACGAGCATCAAATCAAACGAATCATTCCGATGATCAACATCAGCTCTGTTGATTCATCGCCCGGCCGGTGACCGGTCCCTGGAAGCGCGCGTCGCGGTCCCCGGCCGGACCCCCGAGCCGGTGGCGCTGGACGGCCGGGTGCCCGGGGCGTCGGCGCGCCGAGAAGGCTACCCGGCACCAGTTACCGCACCCCTCGTCGACGAGTTGACCGGTCATGCCAGAGGCGACACCGGATCGAGCGGACACCGACGGGTCGATCAAGCGTGCGGATCAACCGCTCGGCGCCGGCCACCGGCGACGGCGCGACCGGACGCGGGGATAGGCGTGCCGGGACGTCGGGGCCGCTCGGCCGAGCCGTCGGCGGCGTTCGGCGGGACCCGCAATCCGGGGCGGCTGGTGGCGTTCAGCGACGCGGTCTTCGCCATCGCGGTGACCCTGCTCGTGCTGGACATCCGGCCGCCGGAGGACTTCCGGCGGCTCTTCCACGGGCTGGGCGCGCTCTGGCCGTCCTACCTGGCCTACTCCGTCACGTTCCTGATGATCGGCCAGATCTGGGTCAACCACCACGTGATGTTCGATCACATCCGAGTGGTGGATCGGCTGCTGATGTTCCTGAACACCCTGCTGTTGATGGATGTGGCGTTCCTGCCGTTCGCCGCGTCCGTCCTCGCCGACGCGTTCCACTCCGGCCACGGTGAGCGCAGCGCCGTCGTCTTCTACGGCGCCACGATCGAGCTGGCCGCGATCCTGTTCAACATCATCTGGGCGTACGCGCGCCACGAACGCCAGCTGCTCGGCGCCACCATCGACGACACCGGCGCCCGGTTCGTCGCCCGCCGGTTCCGGCTCGCGATGATCTGGATCGCCGCCGGAATGCTGGTCGGCGCGTTCCTTCCACTGCTCGGCGTGGCGGTGATCGCCGCCTTCATCCCGGCGTACTGGTTGCCGATCCGAGGCGAGCTCGGCAGGCGCGGCGCCGCCGCACGGGGCTCCCCGCCCTGAACCCGCCCCCGGACCACCAGAGGTGGCACGGACCGCGCCGGATCAGGGCTTGCGGGCCACCGCGCCGTACGCGTCGATCGCCTCGGCGTCCGCGTCGTCCGGACGCCACAGCGGGATCGGCACCAGACCGGGCTCGACCATCGTGAGGCCGGTGAAGCAGTCGGCGAGATCCTGTGGGCTGCGCAGGATGTACGGGACGCCGCCGTTCTGCGCCAGCCGCTCGGCCCCGGCGACCACCTCGGGGCTCGTGTCGGTGCCGTCCCACAGCACCAGGTGGCTGCCGGACGGGGTCGCGTCCATCGTCCGCTGGACGATCGAACGCAGCACGTCCAGGTCCGGTTCGTAGCCGAGCACCCCCATGAACATCACGGCGATGGGCTGGTCGAAGTCGAGGGTCCGCGCCGCCTCGGCGAGGATCGTCTCCGGGTCGTGGTAGTCGGCGGGGACGTAGGTGGTGACGCCCTCGGAGGTGGTGTTGGCGAGCAGCGCCCGGGCGTGCACGAGGACCATCGGGTCGTTGTCCACGTAGACGATGCGCGACTCGGGCGCCACCTGCTGGGCGACCGCGTGGGTGTTCTGCATGGTGGGCAGGCCGGTGCCGATGTCCAGGAACTGGCGGACGCCCGCCTCCGCGGCCAGGTAGCGCACGGCGCGCACCAGGAACCGGCGGGAGTGCTGCGCCATGAGCACGATCTCCGGATAGACCTCGGCCACCGCGTCACCGGCCGCCCGGTCGGCCTGGAAGTTGTCCTTGCCGCCCATCCAGTAGTTCCAGATCCGCGCCGCGTGCGGCACGTCGGACTGGATCTTCGCGGCGAGTTCGGTGTCCGGGGCAACCATGCCAGGCTCCTGTCGAGAGGGGTCGTCGGTGTGCCAGCTCTGCGCTAAGCCGGCATCGTACTTGCCCGACGTCCACTGTCGACAATTCGCTGTCACCGCGACAGCCCCGCAAGATCCGCGCACTTTCACTGAAAGAGTGGTCTCCGCGCACCGGATAGCCACTTTTTCCGTGAACGAGGCCGTTTCTGCCGATGGGGGATTGCCGGGGTGGCTCCGGGGTAGGTGGGTGGGGTGACCACACCTGAGAAGAGCCGGCGGCAGCAGGAGGAGGAGGCGCTGGAGCGGGGCGAGGCGTACCAGGACGTCGAGGGTCGCCGAACCGAGGATCCGGGCGCCGGGGCCGCGAACGCCGACAGCGAAGCCGAGCGCAACGCCGAGCACCTGAGGCGTGGCGAGGTCGGTCCGGGGGCTCCGGCGCAGTAGCCCCTTCGGTGCGGGAGCGCCGGTCGCCGCCGTCGCCGCTGAGCGGCGGACCTACCGGGTCGCCGGCGATGCCGCTAGGCGCTCGCGGGCGCCGGATCGGTCGGCAGGGGCGTACGCCGCCGTTCGAGCCCGGCGATGAGCAGCGTGACCCCGAACTCGAACGCCCGCGGCCGGACCGGGGCGTCCGCCGGGTCCACCCGGTCGAGGGCGTGTTCGCGCGCGACGGCGCCGAGGCTGTCCGCCTGGATGCGCTGCTGCTCGTGGAACGCGTGGCCGACGATGAAGTGGACCATCGTCGCGGCGGCCAGTTCGCTGGTCTCCCGGTCGAACCCGCCGGCGTCGATCGCGTCGGTCAGCCGTCGCTGCAGCTCCTCCGCGCCGAGGCCGAGGGCGAGGGTGCTGGAGACGACCTCGGCGCCGTCCTTGAAGGCCAGGAGCGCGTCGCGTAGCGCGGCGGCCTCGGCCCGTACCCGCTCCTGCCAGCCGCGCCCGTCGGCGTCGACGTTACGAGCGCCCGCGATGATCCGGTCGGAGACCGCGGCGAGGAGCGCCTGCTTGTTGGGGAAGTGCCAGTAGAGCCCGCTCGGCTGGATCCCGAGCGTGGCGGCGAGATGGCGCATCGTGAGATCCGGCAGCCCCTGCTGGTCCAGGATCCCCAGGGCTGCCTCGACGACGTCGTCGCGGGTGTTGCGGGCGTACCCGGCGCTGTTTTCCGGCCTCGACATGCCATCAGTATAGTGAACGCCGTTCAGGAGAACGGTGTTCAGGTGAACGCCGTTCCGCTGATCGTCCGAGCGCCGGGAACCCCCGGCGGCAGGCCGTCCCCGCGTGGCCGACGCGGGCTGGAAAGGAGCCGATCATGGAGCGACGTCGCCCCCTCGACATGCGGGACGTCACGCGGATCGTGGTCTTCGCCGCGATCCTGGCGGTCCTCGGGATCCCCGGCGCGATCTCCGTCTTCGGCGGAGCCGTGCCGATCACGGCGCAGACGCTCGGCGTGATGCTCGCCGGCGCCGTCCTGGGCCGTTGGCGGGGCGCGGCGGCCGTCACGCTCTTCCTCGCGCTCGTTCTGGCGGGAATGCCGCTGCTCTCGGGCGGTCGCGGCGGCGCGGGAGTCTTCGTCGGACCGTCGGCCGGCTTCCTCTTCGGTTGGATCGCCGGCGCCTTCGTGGTGGGGGCCATCTGCCGGATCGGCAGCCGGCAGCCGACGTGGTGGCGAACGGCGCTGGGCTGCTTCATCGGCGGAGCCCTCACGGTCTACGCGGTCGGCATCCCCGTCCAGTCGCTCGTCACCCGGCTGCCGCTCGGCGAGACGGCAGTGTCCAGCGCCGTGTTCCTCCCCGGTGACCTGCTGAAGGTGGTGATCGCGACGGCCGTCGCCATGGCCCTCTGGCGCGCCTACCCGCGGGCGTTCGGCGCCGAGACGGCGGCCGCGCCCCGGCCGCCGGCCGCGCGGCCGAAGACCGATGCGAGCGTACGGTGACGGCCGAGCGGGCCGCCCTTCGCTGCGGCGCGACGGTGCTGACCGACGCGCAGCTGCGCGATCGGATCGCGGCCGCCGGCCCCGCCGGGGTGGACGTGCCGGGCCGGGTGGTGCCGATCCTCGACGACGATCGGGTGGCGGCCCTCACGACAGCCCTCGCCGTGCGGGCCGCCGGCGGTGTGCCACTGATCGGCGACGACAGGTGGAACGGCGACTACTGGGCCGGCCTGCGCGCGACGGTCGCCGCGGCGGATCCGGCGCCGGGGATGGCGTGGGCCACCTTCAGCTCGGGCAGCACCGGAACGCCGAGGGTGATCGTCCGCACGGACGAGTCGTGGTCCGCCTCGTACCCGGGCGTCGAACGGCTGCTCGACCTCACCGCCGACGACGTCGTCTACCTCCCCTCACCGCTGGTGTCGTCGGTGACGATGTTCTCCGTCGTGCACGCCCGGACGGTCGGCGCGAGCGTCCTCCTGCCCAGGACGCACACCGTCTCCGACAGCGACCTCGAACACGCCACCGTGCTGCACGGCACGCCGTACGCGCTGCGCAGCGTCCTCGAGCGGATCGAGGCCGGCACGGCGCACCGGCTCCGTGTCGCGCTGGTCGGCGGCGCCCGCCTCGACGCGGGTCTGCGCAGCCGGAGCGAAGCGGCAGGGATCCGGCTGATCGCCTACTACGGGGCCGCCGAGCTCTCCTTCGTCGCCGTCGACCCCGACGGCCGCGGGCTGCGCCCCTTCGACGGCGTCGAGACCCGCGTCGACGAAGGTCTGCTCTGGGTCCGCTCCCCGTACTTCGCCGCGGGATACCTCGGCACGGCCAGCGGGCCGTTCCGGCGCGACCCGGAGGGTTGGGGCACGGTGGGCGACCTGGTGGGCGGTGATCCGGCCGATCCGCTGCGGTTCCGTGGTCGCCGGGACGGCGCCATCCTCACGGCCGCCGCCACGGTCATCCCGGAGGACGTCGAGGCGGCGCTGCAGCGGCTCGACGGGATCGAGGACGTCGTGGTCTTCGGGCTGCCCAACCCGAGGGCCGGGGCGCTCGTCGCCGCGGTCATCGAAACCGGTCCCGGTGGCCGCCCGCCGTCCGCCCGGGAGCTGCGCCGACGGGCCGGCGCGCTGCTCTCCGGCACGCACCTGCCCCGCCGCTGGTTCTGGACCGAGCGCCTGCCGCGTACCGCCACCGGCAAGCCGGCCCGCGACCGGATCAGGCACGACGCGATCGAGGGGACGGTGAGCCGCGTTGTCTGAGTCGGCCCACCTGCTCCCGGTCGTCGTCGCGGCGCGGCGCACCCCGATCGCCAGCAAGGGCGGCCGGCTCGCCGACGTCACCGTGGAGCGGCTGGCGGCCCCCGTCGTACGGGCCTGCGTCGACGACGCCACGCGGGTGACGGCCCGGCCGCTGGAGGTCGCCGACGTCGTGCTCGGCAACTGCCTGGGGCCGGGGGGCAACACCGCACGGCTCTCGGCGCTCGCGGCCGGACTGGGGTTCTCCGTGCCGGGGATGACGATCGACCGGCAGTGCGGCAGCGGCCTGGCCGCGATCGTCACCGCTGCCGACGCGATCCGGGCCGGTGACGCCCGCGCCCGCATCGCGGGTGGCACCGAGAGCGCCTCCACCGCGCCGACCCGCATCGCGAACGGGGTCGCGTACACCAGGGCCCCGTTCGCGCCCGACGGCTTCGCCGATCCGGACATGGTGCGCGCCGCCCAGGACCTCGCCGTCCTCGACGGCGTCGGCCGCGACCGTCAGGATCGGTACGCCGCGCGCAGCCACCGGCTCGCGTCCGCGACCCTGGCCCGGGGTGGCTTCGACGACGAACTGGTGCCGCTCGCCGGCCTCACCCGTGACAGCGGCCCACGCCCCCGTATCCCCACCATGCTCGACCGGTTTCCCCCGCTCTTTCCCGATGCGGCGGACGGCGGCACCGTGACCGCGGGAAACTCCTGCCGCAACAGCGACGGGGCCGCCGCCGTCGCGATCGTGCCGGCCGGCGCCCGTGGCGACGTGCCGGGGCTCGCCCTGGTCGCCGGCGCGACCGTCGGCTGCGATCCGGCCCTGCCCGGGCTCGGCCCGGTGCCCGCGGTCGAGGCCCTGCTCCGCACCGCCGGCGTGACCCTCGCCGACGTCGCCGCCATCGAGATCGTGGAGGCGTTCGCCGCGCAGACGCTGGCCGTGCTCACCCGGCTCGGTCTGGCCGCCGGGGACGAGGTCGACGCCCGGGTCTGCGCCGACGGCGGCGCGCTCGCGCTCGGCCACCCCTGGGGCGCGAGCGGAGCGGTAGGCGTCGTGCGCCTCTTCTCCCGGCTGGTGCGAGCGGGCGCCCCGGCCGGGACGCTCGGCCTCGCGACGGCGGCCGTCGGCGGCGGCCTGGGCGTGGCCGCCCTCTTCGAGGTGGTCCGGTGAGCACCGACCTCCACTTCGAGAACGTCTCGGTCGAGTTCGCCGGCCGGGCGGTGCTGCGCGACCTCTCGCTGAAGCTCGACGAACGCCGGATCGCGGTGATCGGCTCCAACGGCTCCGGCAAGTCGACCTTCGCCCGGATGCTCAACGGTCTCGTCACCCCGACCCGCGGCGAGGTGCGGGTGCACGGGATCGACCCGGTCCGCCAACCGAAGCAGGTGCGCCGCCGCGTCGGCTTCGTCTTCAGCAACCCGGACGCGCAGATCATCATGCCGACCGTGGCCGAGGACGTCGCGTTCTCCCTGCGCGGGCAGGGGCTCTCCCGTACGGAGATCCAGGCGCGGGTCACCGCGGCGCTGGACCGCTTCGGCCTCACCGAGCACGCCGACGCGCCCGCCCAGACCCTCTCCGGCGGGCAGAAGCAGTTGCTCGCGCTCTGCGCGGTGCTCATCCGCGAGCCCGGCCTCGTCGTCGCCGACGAACCGACCGCGTACCTCGACGCCGCGAACAGCCGACGCATCGCGCGCTTCCTGCTCGACGAGATGCCGCAGCAGCTCGTCATCGTCACCCACGATCCACGGCTCGCCGTCCGCTGCGACGTCGCGCTCCGGTTCGAGGAGGGCGTACTGGTGGACCGCGGCGATCCGGCCGCCGTTGTGGCCCGGTACGAGGAGGAGCAGCTCTGATCACGATGTACCGGCCGGGTGGCGGCCTTCTCCACCGGACGCCCGCCGGCCCGAAGCTGCTCACCGTCATGGCCCTCGCGCTGGCGATCTCGCTCGCCCCGGCGAGTCCGTGGCTGCTCGCCGGGGCGGCCGCGCTCGTGCTCGGCGGCTACCTGCTGACCGGTCTGGGCCTGCCCGAACTCGGTCGTCAGCTGTGGGGCCTGCGCTGGCTCGTCCTCGTCATGCTCGTGCCCCAGGCCGTCTTCCTGTCGCTGCCGGCCGCGGCGGTCAACGTCACCCGGGTCGTCGTGGTCGTCCTCCTCGCCGCCCTGGTCACCCTCACCACCCGCACCGAGGATCTGATCGACGCGATCGCCCGGGCCCTCGGGCCGCTGCGGCGGTTCCGGGTCAACCCGAACCGGATCGCGCTGATGCTCTCGATGACCATCACCACCGTGCCGGTGATCGCGGGCTTCGCCACCCAGGTCCGCGAGGCGCAACGCGCGCGCGGCGTACCCGTGCAGCCGCTGGCCTTCGTCGTACCCCTGCTCGTCATGGCGCTCAAGCACTCCGACGATCTCGCCGACGCCCTCACCGCCCGAGGCATCGACTGACCCCGTTGAGGCTGGCCCTGGCCCCTGCCCTCGGCCCCCGGCTAGGCTGCCTGCCCATGTCGGTTCGAGTGGCCAGAGTCTCCGGTGTCCTGGCGTTCGGCCTGACCGTCGTCGTGTGCCTGGGCTGCGGCACCAAACGGCTGTCGCTCTGGTCGGCCCTGGCGGTCGGGGCCGTCGCGGCGGGCTGCGCGATGGTCTGGCTGGTGGCCACGTCGAAGCGAGGGCTGGCGGAGGGGCGCCGCGCGCAGGCGGCGGCAGCAGCCTACCTCGACGCGGTCGTCGCGAAGGAGTTCGCGGTGGCGTACGGGCTGCTCACGATCGAGCGTCGGGAGCAGACCGGGCCGGCCGAGTTCGCCGAGCTCTACGCCGGTGATCAGGCGATCAACGGTTACACGATCGACGGTACGACGGTCGTCCGCACCGAGGGGCAACTCCACGCCGAGACGCGCGCGCAGATCCGGTTCGGCACCGGTCGGGCGGCCCGGCTCCTCGTCGGGCTGCTGCACGGGTCGGAGGGCCGGTGGCGAGTGGCCGAGCTGCGCACCGTGGAGCACTGGTAGTCGGGCCGCCGTGGCGTGGGCGGTGACCGCCCCGCGTCAGCCGCTGATGCGCAGGCTGGAGATCAGGCCGTCGCGCAGGTGGAAGGTCATCGGGCCGGTGCCGTTGTAGCCGTTGCCGGAGACCTTCAGGGTGACGACGTAGCTGTCCGGGTCGGCGCCGGACTTGATCCCCTTGAACTCGAAGCGCGACTGCACCCCGATGTTGTCGGTCCGGTCCCAGTCGCGTACGCCGTCGCGGCCGCGGAACTCGCGGCCCCAGTCGTTGAGGTACGCGTCGTCGGTGAACGCGGCCACGAAGGCGTCCGAGTCGGCGCGGTTCGTGGCGTCGATGAACGCCTGGATCGGGGTGGGGATGTCGCTGGTCGTCATTCCTGACTCCCGCCTTCGCGTGTCGGGTGCTCTGGTGCGAGGTGGTCGGCCTCCCGACGCACCCCCGGCCATTCGTACTACACACGTTGCGGAGAAGTCCCCGGTTCAGGCCTCCGGACCATCGACGTTGTCGCCTCCGCCACCGCCTTCGGGAGCACGGCCGGGCGTCGGCGACGCCTGCGGCGCGCCCCGGAGCGCACCGTCCGCGCCGAGGTGTCCGTCCGATCCCCGCACCCGGCTGTGGATCTCGACCAGTGCCCCGGACCGAGTCGGCGGTGCCACCCGTTCACCTGCGCTGACCGGCGCTGTGGAAATCGGGTTCGTGCCTTATCCGGCAACTCGTGGAAACAGCGTGTGAATGCGGCGCGGCGGCGTGTGCGGCGGCTCACCGCGAGTGCGGCGGCGTCGATGGAACACCTTTTCCGTGGGCGGTGTCGGTCGACCGTCGAATGTGGTTCTTCAACGCGTGTTGGGTGACGGCCGTCTCCGTGTCCAATATCTGACGCCCGTTGGGTAAACCCCGGGAAATCCTTACGGTGTGCGCGACCGTCGTCACCTGACGCGGTCGGTCGCCGGTGGCAACAGGGGGTTGGGCAGGGATGACCCCGGTCACAAATGCGTAGGAGTCACCGGCAGGAAAATGAACGTCGGATCGGGCAGGTAGCCTCTCCCGCGTGCCGGAGATCGTACCAATCCTTGTTACCGATCGGTATGAAGTCGTGGAGCTGCTCGGCCAGGGCGGAATGGGTCGGGTGTGGAAAGCCCGGGACCGCATGCTTCACCGGGACGTGGCCATCAAGGAAATCGTTCCGCCGCCCAACCTGACCGACGAGGCGCGGCAGGAATTGCGGGTGCGGTCGCTTCGCGAGGCGCGCGCGATCGCCCGACTCGACCACGTGAGCGCCGTCAAGGTCTTCGACGTGTTGCTGAGCGCGGACGGCGACCCGCAGATCGTGATGGAGTACGTTCCGTCCCGCTCGCTGCACGACGTCATCACCAGCGAGGGTTCGATCCCGCCGCTGCGGGCCGCCGAGATAGGGCTGGCCGTGCTCGGCGCGCTCCGCGCCGCGCATCGAGCCGGGCTCGTGCACCGCGACGTCAAGCCGGCCAACATCCTCATCGGCGCCGACGGCCGGATCGTGCTCACCGACTTCGGTCTGGCCACCGCCGTCGAGGACTCGAACCTGACCCTCACCGGCATCGTGCTGGGCTCGCCCGCGTACGTGTCGCCCGAACGGGCCATGAAGAACGTCGTCGGGCCGGCCGGTGACCTGTGGTCGCTCGGGGCCACCCTCTTCGCGGCCGTCGAGGGTCAGTCGCCGTACGCCCGGCCGTCGAGCATGATGAGCCTCACCGCGCTCGTCACCGAACCGCCGCCCAGGCCCCGTTCCGCGGGTCCGCTCCTGCCGCTGCTGGAGGGGCTGCTCCGCAAGGACCCGGCCGAGCGGATGGACGCCGACACCGCGGAGCAGTTCCTCCGCCGGGTGCTCGCCGAGGCGCCGCAGCGCGTGGCGCTCAGCGCGAAGACGCAACTGGTGCCGCGGCATCCCGGTCTCGCCCCGGCCGGGCCCGGTTCGCCGCCCCCGGCGGAGTCGCTCGGCGCCGGGCCGCCCACTGCCGGGGTGCCGAGCGGGCCGGCCACGTCACCGGCCATGGCGTCGGTGCCGGCTTCCGCCGCGGCCACGCGCGGCCTGCCGGCGCCGGCCGCGGAGAGCGGCGGTGCGTCTCCCGTTGTCGCCGTCGTGCGTCGCCGACGGGCCCTGCTGGTCGGGGCGCTCGCCGGGGTGCTGCTGCTCGGGCTCGGAATCGGCATCCCCCTGGCGGCCCGCGAGGCACCTGGTGACGGCGCGGACGTGGGCGAGATGGTGGACGCCGCGGCGCCGCAGGGGACGGCCGCGGCGGACTCGTCCGCCTCCCCGCCGGCGGGGGCGCTCGCCTGGTCCGTCTACTCCGATCGCAGCGGCTACGCCGTCCCGGCGCCGCGGGACTGGCGGATAGTCCGGCACGGGACGACTGTCGAGTTCCACGAGCCGGACGGCGAGCGGATGCTGGCGGTCAGCCGGACCGACGCGCCCGGCAACGATCCCGTGGCCGAGCTGACCGAACGGGAGGCGGGATCGGCGGACGGTACGTACCGCGACTACCGCCGGATCGAGATCGTCGCCGTCAACTACGGGCTGCGGGCCGCCGACTGGGAATGGGTCTACACGGCTGAGAGCGGCACCGTCCTCCATGCCCGTCAGCGCACGTTCGCCACCGCGGACCGGCAGGGCTTCCGCATCCTCTGGTCCGCGCCGGAGGAGGCCTGGACCGCCAGCGCGAGTGCGTTCCGGAAGGTCACGGCGGGGTTCAGCGTGGGCCCGGAGAAGCCGGACGGCACCCGGCCGACCGCGGACGTCCCGCCGGACGCCGGTGCGCCGCACTCGCCGGAGCCGGACCTGTCGACGGGGACGGTGAGCCCCGCGCCGCCGAAGCCGGGGGACCGGATCGTCGGGGTGGCGAGCAACAGGTGTCTGGACATCAAGGACCTCGGCGCCCCCGGCTCGCCGCGCCTGCTCATCCGCGACTGCCTGGCCAGCCGGGACCGCAACCAGCTCTGGACGCTCGGGTCGGACCAGAGCATCCGGTTGGACGGCCGGTGCATGGATGTGGCCAACGCGTCCAGCGACGACGGCGCGGTGGTCCAGCTGACCGACTGCAACGGCACCCCGGCGCAGAAGTTCAGGTTGAACGAGGAGCGTCAACTGGTGAACGTCAGCAGCGGCAAGTGCCTCGACGTGGTCGACGGTCGCACCGAGAACGGCGCGCCGGTGCAGCAGTGGACCTGCGACGACACCACGGACAACCAGAAGTGGCTGCTGAGGTGATGCCCCGCTAGGGCGTGTGTCAAAGTCCCTGGCCGGCCTGCGGCGGGCCCAGACGACGACCGGCGGCGTCGGCGCTTCGTCCGGATACAACACCGGTATCCGAACGAATCCCCGCCTTGCCGGAGCGCCGCCTGGACTCCGCCTCGGCTCGACCGAGGACTTCGACACACGCCCTATCCGCAACTGTCGCGGGCGTCGGCCACGAACGTGTCCCGCGACACGATCCGCGGCTCGCCGAACTCGACCGCCGTCAGGACCTCGTCCGGGCCGAGCCGGTCGAGGTCGGCGATGGTGAAGGTGATCGACACGGCGTCGTCGACGCCGGTGCTGCCGCCGAGCCCGTAGCCGACTCCGGGTTCGAGCGCGGCGAGCTGCTCGTAGCGGGTCGTCTCACCCGCCTCCGGGGCGGGCGTCTCGCGGGTGTCGTCGAGTCGCCAGCCGGCCGGCGGCTCGCCGAGCAGCGGGACCTCCACGATCTCGCTCGCCGGCGCGCCGCTGACGTGCCAGCGGACGAACGACCAGGTTCCCGGGGTGCCGGTGGTCCGCTCGTAGACGCTGACCTGGGCGAGACCGTCGCCGCACGTGACGAGGACGCCCACCGGCCGACCCTGCTGCACGCTCAGGGCGAGCAGTGGCTTGTCGGGTGGGGTGCAGGCGCTCAGGAGACCGAGCAGCAGCACCAGAACTCCGGGGATCGTCATTCGCCGCACGGCCTCAGCCTGCCGGCGTCCCGTCACGTGTCGGTACCGTCGCGATCACGATCCGTCGCCTCCGGCGGTGGCGTACCGAGTCGGCGCGCTCTTGCCGGCGTCTGCCATGCTTCGTCCGGTGACGACCGGCAGCCCCCGCAGACGCCACACCCACCGCCGTCCCCGCGGCCGTACCACCCGGATCGTGCTCGCGCTCGTCGCGGCGGCGGCCGTCGTGGCGGTCGCCGCGCTGGTCGTGCCGATGCTGCTGCCGCCGGGGCCGCGCCCGCCGTTCCAACTTCCGGTCGCCTGCGGCGAGACGTGGCAGCTCGGCACCTATCCGGGCCACGACGACTACGACGTCGACCTCTTCCCCATCGAGGGGGAGGCGTGGGGTCGGCCGGTGCTCGCCGCCGCCGCGGGCACGGTCACCGTCGCCGGGATCAACGGTTCGCTCGGCGGTCGTACGCCGGAGAACCCGGAGGGCCCGCGCGGACGCGGCGGCGGCTACTGGGTGAAGATCGACCATGGCGGCCGGTGGGAGACGCAGTACCTCCACATGCTGGAGCCGCCTTTGGTGCAGGAGGGCCAGCGGGTCCGCCAGGGCGAGCAGATCGGGCGGCTCGGCAGCACCGGAAACTCCGGAGCGCCGCACCTGCACTTCGAGCAGCGTCGGGGCTGGGAGAAGGTCGAGACGTGGTTCGACGGCTCGCCCTCCGGCATCACGCACGACGACCGGGAGTACACGGTTCGCCGTACCAGCAACAACTGTGACTGATGGTGAAAGACGTGCGTTTAAGCCCTTTCATCCTGTTTGTCCGCTTCTCCGCCTATAGTCGTCATCAGTCGACCGAGAGCGGGAGTGGGGATGCGGTTCTTGCGCCGACCGGTGGCCCTGCTCCTGACGGCCGCGCTGACCCTGGGCGGCCTACTGGTCACCTCCGGTCCGGCGGCAGCGGCCGGGTCCACCCTCTTCGACCAGCCGTTCCACGACAACACGGTGACCGGGCTCGGGCCGGTCGCCGTGCCGGGGGTGCCGCCCGGCGTGACCGCCAACGCCGCCTGCCTGACCGCGGCCGGTAACAGCACCACCGGTCCGCTGCGCAGCTGCCCCACCAACACCGATCCGCAGGGCTCCGGAAAGCTGCGGCTGACTCCGGCGACGACCTCCCGCGAGGGTGGGGTGTTCGGCGCGGCGAGCGTGCCGACCTCGCAGGGCCTGCACGTGCGGTTCAACACCTACCAGTACGGCGGCAGCACCCCCGGCGCCGACGGCCTGGCGTTCGTGCTGGCCGCCGTCGACCTGGCCAACCCGCTCGCACCGGCGGCCATCGGCCAGCCCGGGGGATCACTCGGCTACTCGGCCGCGTTCAGCGGCACCACCGTCGGCCTCTCGAACGGATACCTCGGCATCGGCCTGGACGTCTTCGGGAACTTCAGCAACAGCGTCTACCAGGGCACCGGCTGCACCAATCCGCCGTACATCTCCACCACCGGCGGGCGGGTGCCGGGCCAGGTGGTGATCCGCGGGCCGGGGCGAAACGGCGTCGGCTACTGCGCGATCAACAGCACCGCCACCACGACCTCCTCGCCGGCGATCCCGTTGCGGGCGAGCACCCGGGCGGCCTCCGTCGTGCCGGTGGAGGTGGTCGCCAACACCACCACGTCGTCGTACACGACCGACACCGGCATCACCGTCCCCGCCGGACAGTACGCGGTGCGCTTCACACCGGTCGGTGGGACGGCCCGGACGCTGACCGGCGGGCTGCCGGTGGTGTCGACGAGCCTGTACCCGTCACCGACCTGGCTCAACGCCAGTGGCTACCCGCGCCAGCTCGCCTTCGGCTGGGTGGGCTCCACCGGCGCGGTCACCGACTTCCACGAGGTGGACAACACCCGGGCGGTCAGCTTCAACCAGGTGCCCGACCTGAACGTGAGCCAGACCAGCGCGGTGACGGCGAATCCGCAACCGGGTGACCCGGTCAGCTACACGGTCACCGCCGGCGTCGACCCCGGCGCGACCGAGACCGTACCGATCTCGGTCACCCAGACCGTACCGGCCGGTGTGACGCCGCTCGGTGCGTACGGGACCGGCTGGGCCTGCGGCGCGCCGTCGGGTCGGAGCATCACCTGCACCAGCGGAAGCGGCCCGTTCCTCGGCGGCACCACGCTGCCGCCCATCACCGTCGTGGCGGCCGTCACCGGGGCCGGGGTGACTCCGGCGCTCATCCAGACGGCGACCGTGGCGACCTCCTCGTCGGTCGACGCGAACCCCGGCTACTCGTCCAGCACCACGCCGGTGGCCCCGCTGCCGGCACCCGCCGGCGTCACCGTCACGCCGGCGCAGAGCGCGCTCAACGGTGGCATCGCGGTGGTGGTGGGCGGTACGAACCTCACCGGCGCGACCGCCATCCTCGTCGGCACGTCCGCCGAGCAGGCGGCCGGCACCGCCGTGGTGCTGCTGCCGTGCGCCTCCGGTCCGGCTGCCGGGTGCTTCACCACGGCGGCCGACGGCACCCTCCGCATCTCGTCCATGCCGGCCCGGTCCGGCGCGGCGACGGTCAACGTCACGGTCGTCACCCGCGGCGTCGCCGGCTCGGCGAGCTTCCGCTACGCCGCCACGCCCAGCTTCACCTTCGGCACCCCGCCGCGCGGCAAGGCGTACCAGCCGTACGCGTTCGAGCTGACGGCGACTGGCGGGGTGAGCCCGTACGTCTGGTCGGTGAGTGCCGGATCGCTGCCGCCCGGGCTCTCGCTCGCCCCGAGCACCGGGCTGCTCTCCGGCACGCCGACCACGGCCGGGACCTTCTCGTTCACCGGCCGGTTGACCGACGCGCTCGCCCAGTCGATCACCCGGCCGGTGAGTCTGGTGATCGATCCGCTGACCGGGCTGACGATCAGTGTGCCGGTGTCGGCGACGCTCGGTGCCGGCTTTCCGGGCCAGACGCTGAGGGATCAGCTCGGGCCGGTGCGGGTGACGGACGACAGGGGTCCGGCCTCCGGCACCTGGACGGTGACCGTCAGCGTCACGAACTTCGTGACCGGCGGAGGCTCCGCCCCCGAGACCATCCCGCGCGGACAGGCCTCGTACGCCTCGGGGCCCGCGCTCGCCACCACCGGGGTGGGCACCTTCCTGCCGCAACCGGGCGTGACCCTGGACGTGCCGCGGACGGCCGCCGGTTGGTCGGGCGCGGCGAGCGGCAACTCGGCCACCTGGAACCCCACGGTGTCGGTGGCGGTTCCGCCGCAGGCCGTGGTCGGCGATTACCGTGCGACGCTCACCCACTCGGTCTTCTGAGCGCGTCCCGGGTGCTCGGCTACTTCGGCCAATCGTCCCGACCGACCGGCGGGCCGTCGGTATGTTCGTAAATGCCCGATTAGTGGACCCCGGCCGGAGTGTGATCATGTCGCACCATCTCGACACCCCGCTCGCCGCGCAGAGCGGTCAGCTCTACCTGAACGACCTGTACGTCTTCGACGGGGAACGCGGCACGGTCTTCGTCATGGACGTCAACAGCTCGGTCACCGGGGCCGACATCAAGACGGGCTTCCACGCCGAGGGGCGGTACGAGTTCAAGGTCCACTTCAACGGCGGCGAGCTCGAGGAGCTGACCTACCGGGTGGCCTTCGGCGAACTCGACGGGGCGGGAAAGCAGAAGCTGACGGTGCACGCGCTCACCGCGGAGGAGGCGCGCGACGACGCCGCCACCGGGGTCCTGCGCGCCGAGGGCCGGACCGGCGAGGTCGTCCAGGGCGAACATGTGCGCGTCTGGGCGGGCCGGATCGTCGACCCGTTCTACATCGACCTCGACCAGCTCGCTACGGTGAACGACGCGTTCAAGAACGGCGCCAAGCTGGACCGGTCGGCGTGGCGGCCGGAGAACGCGAAGAACACCTTCGCCGGCACCACCGTCGACTCGATCGTCCTGGAGATGTCCCGCGACGAACCGATGCTGCCCGACGGCACGCAGATCGGTGTCTGGTGCCGCACGATGCTCGCCACGGACGCCGGTGGCTGGCGCCAGATCAACCGGGCCGGTCACCCCATGATGTGGCCGATCTTCTGGCCCACCGACACCGACTTCTCCAACCCGGCCAACGTCCGGCACCCCTGCGACGACCTGCGCGCCGACGGAGCGGAGATCGCCTCGACGGTGGCCCGGGTCGTAGCGGCGAACGCGACCGCGCCCGACCCGCAGGCGTACGGCTGGAGCGTGGCCCGGGAGGTCTACCCGGACCTGCTGTCGTACCAGATCGGCACCACGGCGAACTACGGCTTCGCGAGACGCAACGGGCGGACCATGGCGGACAACGCGCCCGAGGTCATGTTCTCCATGGTGCTGAACACCGGAATTACCTCCGGACTCGGCGCCGACGCGGCCCAGCAGGCCAGATCCGACACGTTCCCCTACGTCATGCCCGCCTGAACCGGCCCACCGGCGCGGCCACCGCTCGGGTGACCGCGCCGGCGGATGCGGGGCGCGTCAGTGGCAGGAACCGGTGCCGCTGTCGCTGTAGCTCTGCCCGGCGACCGGCACGAACTGCCAGTCGTAGCTGTTGGCGTGCAGCGTGAACTTCAGCACGCCGTACGCCGAGCTGTTGCGCGCCTCGCTGTTCGGCTGGATGGTGCCGAAGCTGTAGTGGCCGGCACCGCCCATCCCGGCGACGAAGCTGCGCAGCCCCCGGCCGGCGTCGTACCCGCCGTTCGGGTTCATCGGCGCGAACCGCTCGTACACGTGGTTGTGACCCCAGACCACGACGTCGGCGTTGTTGTCGTACAGCGCCTGGTAGAGCGGACGCGTCGAGGTCGACGGCGCGTGGTTGGAGCTCGACGTGTAGAGCGGGTGGTGCCAGTACGCCAGCGTGCACGGCTTGGTGCTGGCGGCCAGGTCCGCCCGCAGCCACTGCTCCTGCGCCGAGCCCGCCGACATGCTGATGTTCGAGTTCAACGACACCACGTGCCAGTTGCCGAGGTCGTACGAGTAGTAGCCCCGCCCGCTCGGGCCGGCCTGCGAGCCGAAGTAGTTGTAGTAGCCGGTCGCGCCCGAGGTGTTGTAGTCGTGGTTGCCGGGCGACGGCCGGGTACGCGACTTGTGCCGGCCCCAGGTGGGCGCGTAGTAGGAGTTGAACTCGGAGGCGGTGCCGTTGCTGTAGACGTTGTCACCGGTGGTGAAGACCGTGCCGGAGATGTTGTCGAGCAGCGCCGCGGTCGCGGTGTCGCCGGAGCCCGAGTCGGAGATGTCACCGACACCGACGAGCACCGGGTCGCCCGAGGGCGGCGGCGGCGTGGTGCCGGTGGTGATCACCAGCTGCGGCGCGTCCGCACCGCTCTCGCGGGAGTCGTAGTACGCCCCGTCCGTGTTGGACGAGGTCGCGCCGAAGCTGAACGTGCCATTGCCCCGGACGTGGGACGTCACGTCGACCTCGTACCAGCCGTTGGCGCTGACCGAGCCGATCGAGCCCAGCGTCGCGCCGTCGATGCTCGGCTGGTTGGCCCAGGTCGTGCCCGTCTCCGACCAGGTCGTGTTCGACATGGCCCGGAACGTGCCGCCGGCGCTGCTGCCGTCGTTACCGCTGATCGTGCGCAGCCGCAGCTTGGCGCTGGTGACGGTGCCGCTGACCCCACTCACGGTGAAGCGCAGGAACATCCGCCGCACGGGCGAGTTGTCGACCACGAGCTGCGTCGACGTTCCGTAGTTGGTGGACGTGGTGTCGTTCTGGACGTACGTGTCGGCGACCGGCTTGAACGTGGCCGTGGCCGCCGAGGCCGAGGTGCCGCCGGTCATGACGACGGCGGCGGTGGCGGCGACCAGCACCGCGACCGTCCCCATCGTCACCGACGGACGGGAAAGGCGAATGCCCATCCAGAGCCTCCCTCTCGAGGGTCGGGGGTTGAAGCGGATGGAATGTAGGTAGGTCGATGGGCCGATCTCTGACCGGCGGGTGAACAACTCATCCGTGGAGGCGAACACCTCGCTGTTGCGCCGATGTTCACCACGTGCACGTCCCCCCGGCACCGCCGGTCCGTTGTGGCCGGTCGGCGGCGGCCGCACGATAGGCGACCGTCAGTCGCGATCCGAAGGGGACGCCCGTGTACCTGTCGACCGTCTCCCGGCCGCAGACCGATCCGCCCGAGGCGGGCAGCGGTCGATCCGGCCGCCGGATCGCCCTGGTCAGCGGCAACGTCGTCGCCCTCGGGACGGTCAGCCTGATCACCGACGTCTCCGCCGAGATGGTCACCGCGGTCCTGCCGCTGTACCTGGTGCTGGGGCTGCAGCTCAGCCCGCTGGCCTTCGGAGTCGTCGACGGCGTCTACGCCGGCGCCACCGCGCTGCTGCGGGTGGTCGGTGGCTTCCTCGCCGACCGGATCCGGCGACCCAAACTCGTAGCCGGGTTCGGGTACGCGCTCTCCGCGGTCGCGAAGCTCGGCCTGCTCCTCGCCGGCCGGTCCGTGCCGTTGATCGGCGCGGTCGTCGCGGTCGACCGGCTCGGCAAGGGCGTACGGAGCGCGCCTCGGGACGCGCTCATCACGGCGTCGACCCCACCGGAGTCGCTGGGCCGGGCGTTCGGCGTGCACCGGACGATGGACGCCGTCGGCGCGTTCCTCGGCCCCCTCGTCGCCATGGCCGTGCTGCTCGCCGTCGGCCGGTCGTACGACGCGGTCTTCGTGACCAGCTTCTGCATCGCCGCGCTGGGCGTCGTCGTCCTCGTCCTCTTCGTCCGCGAACGGGACACGCGGACGGTGGACGCCGCGGCCGTCGACGCGTCCCGCGGCACCGGGCCGGGAACCGACGCCACGGCGGACGACCCGGACGGGAACAAGCCCGGCGTCCGCGAGGTGTTCGGACTGCTGCGGGACCGGCCGGCCCGACGGCTCGTGGTGGCCGCCGCGCTGCTCGGGCTGGCCACCGTCGGGGACGGCTTCGTCTACCTGTTGCTGCAACGCCGGGAGAACGTGGACCTCACCTGGTTCCCGCTGCTGGCGGTCGGCACCAGCCTGGTGTACCTGCTGCTCGCGACCCCGATCGGCCTGCTCGCCGACCGGATCGGACGGCTCCCGGTGGTGCTGGGCGGGTACGCCGCGCTCGGCGTCACCTACCTCCTGCTCGCGGGTCCGGTCACCGGCTGGCCCCTGCTCGTGCTGGCCCTGGCCCTCTACGGCACCTTCTACGCGGCCACCGACGGCGTACTCATCGCGCTCGCCGGCCCCGTGCTGCCGCCGCGACTGCGCACCACCGGAATCGCGCTCGTCCAGACCGGGCAGGCGCTCGCCTACCTCGTCTCGTCCGTCCTCTTCGGTCTCGCCTGGCAAGCCTGGGGACCGGAGAACGCCATCCGGGTCGCCGCCGTGGCCGTCGCGGCCGTCCTCCTGCTCACCGTGCTCATGCTCGCCCCCGCATACCGTCCCGTCCCCCGGAAGGTTTCCTGATGACCGCGATCTCGACCCGAGCGAAGATCGGTGTGGCCGTCGGCTCGGCAGTGCTGCTGGGTGTCGTGGCGACGGGCTACGCGGTCCTCGCGACCGAGCCGGCCGCGTCACCGGCCGCCACCGCCGGGGCGGACACCGGCCCGGTCACCCTGGAGCCTGGGCAGCCGCGCCTGCTCACCATCACCGACCGGCACGTCGCCTCGGTCGCCGCCACGGACCCGGGCGGCGCGCGTACCGTCTCCGACCTGGAGTGCCTGCGGGTGTACGCAGCCGCCGGCACCGGAGTCTGCCTCGGGCCGGAGAACGCCTGGTCGTACCGGGTCGTCGTACTCGACTCGGCGCTGCGCCAGCAGCGCTCGGTCGCCATCCCCGGCCTGCCCAACCGGGCCCGGGTCTCCGCCTCCGGCCGGATGATCTCCTGGACGACCTTCGTGGGCGGCGACTCCTACACGGCCAGCGGCTTCTCCACCCGCACCGGAATCCTCGACACCCGCAGCGGCAGCACGGTCATGTCGTTGGAGGAGTTCGCGGTGACCCGCGACGGGAAGGCGTACCGCAGCGCCGACGTCAACTACTGGGGTGTCACCTTCACCGCCGACGACAACGTCTTCTACGCGACGATGTCGACCGGCGGGAAGCGGTACCTCGTCCGGGGCGACCTCGCCGCGCGGAAGGTCGAGACGCTGAAGGAGAACGTCGAGTGCCCGTCGCTCTCACCCGACGGCACCCGGCTCGCGTTCAAGGAGGCGATCGACGCCGACCCGCAGCAGGGCTGGCGGCTGTCGGTGCTCGACCTGGCCACCATGCGGGTGACGCCGACCGCCGAGACCCGGAGCGTGGACGACCAGGCGGCCTGGCTGGACGGCGCGACGCTCGCCTACACCCTCCGCCAGGACGACGGTCGCCCCGATGTCTTCGCGGTGCCGGCCGACGGCACCGGCGCGCCCCGGCTGCTGGTGCCGAACGCCGAGTCCCCGTCGCCGCTGACCTGACGGGTTCCCGGGCCGGCGTCGCACGCCGGCCCGGGAGGCGCGTCGCGCACGCCGCCCCGGGCGACCAGGGTCTCGGCCGGCGACGGCGACCGGGTTGTGATCGACGCGGACCCGGGTCGAGGGCGGCCGGGGCGGCCGGCGGGCACGCCGACCGCCCCGAGCGGATCGGCTCAGCCCTGCCGAACCAGGTAGATCTCCTGGGTCCGGTCGCGCTGGCTGCGGGTGGCCCGGCGGTCGCTGGTGAAGACGACGACTCCATCGTCCACCGCCGGCCAGGTGTTGTTCCCGAGGGTGCTCACCTGCAGCGGCGGCGTCCAGCCCGAGGAGTTGCGCCGCGAAGTGAAGACCTTCCAACGCCAGTCGACAGAGCGGGAGTCGTACCAGACCACCCGCACAGTGCCGTCCGGGTCGGCGGCGACCCGGGGCCGCTGGCTCATCGCGTTCGGGTCGAGCGCGACGGGTTCGGCCGCCGACCAGGTCACGCCGTCGGTGGAGCGGCTCGACCGCAGCGACAGGTTCACCCCGGAGGCCGAGAGCGCCTTGGTCTCCCAGACGACGACGTACGCCCCGTCGCGGTCCACCGCGACGCCCGGGTGCCGGTCGGCCGCGTCGTCGTTGCCGCTGACCCGTACGGGTGCGCCCCAGCTCTTGCCCTTGCCGGCCCGCACCGAGGCCATGATCTCCCAGTTGTCGGGGTTGGTGCCGCCGCTCGCGGGCTGTCCGGCGGGCGGCGTGTGACCGGTCCAGCCGGCGTCGGGGTCGAACCGGTTGTCCTGCCACGTCACGACGACCCGCTGGTCCTTCGTCACGGCGAGCGCGGGGAAGAGGGAGGCCGGGTGGATCGGCGACCGCGCGTCGGCGGCCGTGCCCGCGACGATCACCTTGCCGGCCGCGGAGACGTTGAACGGCTCGTGGTCGACGCCGACGACCTGGACGCGGACGTCGAACGTGCCCCCGCTGTTCTCCGCCCAGGCGACCACCGGGTGGCCGCCGAGGAGGGCGAGCGCGGGGTGCTCGGCCCGACCCTGCCCGGTCTTCAGCCGCTCGGCTGACCCGAAGCTCCGGCCGCCGTTCTGGCTGTGGCGCAGCCAGATGCCCGGCCGGTGCGGCTGCTCCTGGCCGCGGGCGTCCTGCCACACCACCCAGACGTCCTTGCCGGAGGCGACCACCCGGGGTGCGCGAGCCGTGCCGGAGTCCCCGGAGAGCACCACGGTCTTGTCGCTGTGCGGGTTGCCGTGCCGGTCGAGGCGGCGGTAGACCACCGACGTCCGGTGCTCCTCGTGCACCTCGGCGACGACGTGACTGACCTGCCCGTCGACGGCGACGTCGGCGAAGCCGGCGAACCCGCCCGGCTCGCCCACCGCCAGCTCGGCCCGGTCGTTCGTGCGGTTCGGCGCCGGGAGCGCGATCTCGGGGGCCGGCACGGCGGCCTGCTTCACCGAGACGAAGATCGGCGACGTGGCGGCGCGCAGCTGGTCGGGCAGGTTCGGGTCCGCCTCCCGGCCGGAGAGCTCACCCGGGGCCCGCACCTCGACCCGGTACCAGGTCTGGTCACCGGTCAGCGTGAGCGGAAGCTGCCAGCTCTGGTCGTCCTTCGTGGGCTCGTACGTGGCGATCGGCCCGGCCGAGCGACCCGGGGCGGCGTACACGAGCACCCGCGTGCCGACACCGGCCCTGACCCGCACCCGCAGGGCGGCCCGCTTCGGCAGGGAGCGACTCCTGACGATCACCTCGTCGCCGCCGATCGCCTCGAACCGGCCGTCGCCGTCGAGGTCGGCCTCGATGGTGGCGAACGCCCCACCAGTTCCGTACGTCAGCGTCGTCCGGCCGGCGCGCAGCGCGTCGAGGATGGCCCGGGTCGTCCGCTCCGCCGCGAAGACCCAGGTGGTGGGCTTGCCGGGGGCGCTGTTCGGGCGCAGCTCCTTGAAGTGGCTGTCGCTGGCCGCCACGCCCCCGAAGCGGAACCCGTGATTCCAGCGGTTCTCGGCGTACTCGATCTCGACGTCGGGGTTGCTGCTGGCGTTCCAGAGCTCGACGGCGTCGACGCCTTGGACGCTCGCATTGTCGTTCGGGCCGGCGGCCGGCGTGTACTCCCCGTCGTCCGGGTGGGCCACGGACCAGAACGCGTCCTGGGCATGGGTGTCCCAGATCGACTGCTGGACGTGGCGGAACGCGGCCGAGCCGGGCGGGTTGGCGCCGTCCACCACCGTGTCGACCGCCCCGAGGACCACCGAGTGCGGGGAGCCGTTCACCTCCTCACCGGTGAGCAGCAGCAGCTTCTCGGAGCGCCACAGCGGGTCCCAGTGCTGGTCGAAGGTGCGGTGATCGGTCAGCGGCAGGAAGGCCAGGCCGGCCGTCTCCGCGTAGCCGATCTGCTCGCTGACCGGGAGGTTGCCCGGGTCGCGCTGGTCCGACAGCTGGCGGGGCGCGCTGCCGTCCGACGAGTGGTCGTCGTGGACGTGGGTGTCACCCGGCAGCCAGACACCCTCCGGCCCGCCGTCCTTGCCGGGCTTGCGCTCGTCGGCCGCGGCCTCGTCGCCGGCCTCCGCCCACGCGGCGGCGCCGGGGAGCAGAGTTGCCGCGGTGACGGCGCCACCGATGGCGATGAACTTCCTGCGGTCTAGTTCCATGCGACCCTCATCTCGTACGAGCCCCAGGTCGGCGCGCGGGTGTCCCGACACGACTCGGCGGGCTCGGTCGTTCGATCGGTCGCGACGCTAGTCAGGCCGGTGGGCCCGTTGCGTGAATCGTCGGTGAAGCCGGGATGACCAGGAACGGATCTACCGCGCGGTTGTGTCCCTCGCCACGTCTACGAACCGGGCGAAGGGCGTCGAGCCCGGAGCCGGTTCTGCCTTCGCGAAGGAGGAGGCGGGTCGATGAGGACCCACCTCCTCGCTCGCTCGTCGAAGCGTGCTCGTCGAAGCGTGCTCCGCGGAGCGGTCAGGCCTCCAGGCCCCGGCGCTGATGCATCCGTCCGTTCTCGTCGAGCTCGACGACGGTGTCGACGCCGATCCGGTCGAGGAAGGCGAAGTCGTGGCTGACGATGAGGAGGGCGCCACGGTACGCGTCGAGGGCTTCCGCGAGTTGTTCGACGCTCGCGATGTCGAGGTTGTTCGTCGGCTCGTCCAGGATCAGCAGTTGGGCAGGCGGTTCGGCCAGGAGGAGCCGGGCGAGCGAGACCCGGAACCGCTCCCCGCCGGAGAGAGTGCGGACGGGCCGGTCCACGCTGTCACCCCGAAGGAGCAGCCTGGCGAGTTGGTTGCGGATGGTGCCGGCCGGCGTGCCCGGAGCGACGGCCTGCACGTTCTCCATCGCGCTGGCGTCGTCGTCGAGCCCGTCGAGGCGTTGCGGAAGGTACCCGACGAGGTCGGTGACGAGGCGACCGTGCGGCCGCCCGGGAGTCGGCTCGGCGCGCTGAACCAGTCGATCGATCAGGGTGGACTTCCCGGCGCCGTTCGCACCGATCAGCGCCACCCGCTCCGGGCCCTGGATCACGATGGTCCGGTTCTCGTCCGCCAACTCCACCAGGCGCCGTCCGCGCGGGACGTCCGGGTCGGGCAGGACGAGGTGGATGTGCTCCTCGTCGCGGACGCGCGCGTCCGCGACGTCGAGGGCGGCCTGCGCGGCCCGGACCTTGTCGTCGAGAGTGGAGCGCAGCGCTCCGGCGGATGCCTGGGCCTTGCTGGCGCGGTTGCCCGCGAGGATCTTCGGGATGCCGCCGTCCTTCTGGGTCTTCTTCGCCGTCCGTTCACGGCGGGCCAGCTTCGTCTCGGCTTCGATACGTTGCCGCTTCTCCACCTTGAGCGCCTGTTGAGCTGAGCGTGCGGTTTGTTGCGCGGCCGCCTGCTCCTGCTCCTGGTGTTCCTTCCACGCGCTGTACGGGCCGCCGAACGTCTCCAGGGTGCCTCCGTAGAGCTCGGTGGTGTGCTCCATGCGCTCCAGCAGCTCGAGGTCGTGGCTCACGACGACGAGCGTCCCGGGCCACTGGTCGACGAACTCGGCGAGCTTTCCGCGCGTGACGCGGTCGAGGTTGTTGGTGGGCTCGTCGAGCAGCGTTATCGGGGTGCGCCGGATTCGCAGCCCGGTGATCGCGATGAGCATGGCCTCTCCACCGGAGACTTCGGCGACCCGGCGGTCGAGGTCCGTGGCGGCGAACCCGATCTGATGCAGCGCCTCGTCGGCCCGGGCCTCGATGTCCCAGTCGTCGCCGATCGCATCGAAGTGCTGCTCGTCGGTGTCGCCGGCCTCGATGGCCTTGAGCGCGGCGAGGATCCCCTGAATGCCGAGCAGTTCGGCGACGGTGGTCTCCTGCCGCAGGGTGAGCGTCTGTGGCAGGTAGCCGACCTCACCGCTGGTCTCGATCCGGCCGGCGGTCGGCCGCAGGTTACCGGCGATGAGCCGGAGCAGGGTGGACTTGCCGGCGCCGTTGCGACCGATGAGCCCGGTCCGGCCGGTGCTGAAGGTGCCGGTGACGCCGGCGAGCGCGACGGTGCCGTCGGGCCACTCGAAGGTCAGATCCCGGAGAGTGACGGCGGACTTCGTAGACATGAGTGGTGGTTCCTCTTCCTCCCCGTCGACCGCCGGTAGGCGTGACGGGGATCGGTTCTCGTAGCCGTGGGTGGTGCAGCCAGCGGAGTTGGCGGAACTACCGACCACGGAGCCGGGTGCCGATGCGGCGAGAGAGTCGACGGGATGCCGAGGTGCCACCGTCCTGCGGCGAGGCGCCGCTACCCGGATGTCGGGCCGGAGGAGGTTGCGTACCTGGCAGGTCGAAGTCGCGCGTTCGCAGTTATGTACCCGAAACCAGGGTCGGTACGATGCGAACGTGCCGGCGAGACGCACGCGGCGGTGTCGACGCCCGAGAGGGGCGGACTCACACGCGGATGCGTGGGAAAAGATCGTTCACTGGCGTGGGCGAGGCCCACACGAGTGAAGCCACCGGCAGTTCGGTGGCTAGGCTCTGTCTACCTCAATCAGTCCCACGCTCACATTCTATCAGCCTCGGCGGCGGGTCCGAGGCGGCCGGCGGGGTGGCCTGGCGTCGCCCTGCCCCCCGCCGACGGCTGCCGGCGCCGCCGGCAGCCCCTCGGCGTCGAGGCGGATCGACGCGCGTCGCCGCCGACGCTCGAGCCGAGCACGCCTCGGCCCGGGTCGGGCGCGACCCGGGCCGAGGCGTGCTCGCGGGGCTCGATCAGCCGCCGACGTACGCGGCGAGGTGCTCGCCGGTAAGGGTGGAGCGGGCGGCGACGAGGTCGGCGGGGGTGCCCTCGAAGACGACCCGGCCACCGTCGTGGCCGGCGCCGGGGCCGAGGTCGATGAGCCAGTCCGCGTGGGCCATGACCGCCTGGTGGTGCTCGATGACGACAACCGACTTGCCGGCGTCGACGAGCCGGTCGAGCAGCCCGAGCAGCTGCTCGACGTCGGCGAGGTGCAGCCCGGTGGTCGGCTCGTCGAGGACGTAGACGCCGCCCTTCTCAGCCATGTGGGTGGCCAGCTTGAGCCGCTGCCGCTCGCCGCCGGAGAGCGTGGTGAGCGGCTGGCCGAGGGTCAGGTAGCCGAGCCCGACGTCGGTGAGCCGGCCGAGGATGGCGTGTGCGGCCGGCGTGCGGGCGTCGCCGGCGCCGAAGAACGCCTCGGCCTCGGTCACCGGCATCGCGAGCACCTCGCTGATGTCCCGGCCGCCGAACCGGTACTCCAGCACCGATGCCTGGAACCGCTTGCCCTCGCACTCCTCGCAGGTGGTGGCGACGCCGGCCATCATCCCGAGGTCGGTGTAGATGACGCCGGCGCCGTTGCAGGTGGGGCAGGCGCCCTCGGAGTTGGGGCTGAACAGCGCGGGCTTGACGCCGTTGGCCTTGGCGAACGCCTTACGGATCGGATCGAGCAGGCCGGTGTAGGTCGCCGGGTTGCTCCGTCGCGAGCCACGGATCGCGGTCTGGTCGACCGTGACCACCCCGTCCCGCCCGGACACCGAGCCGTGGATCAACGAACTCTTGCCCGAGCCCGCCACCCCGGTGATCACGACGAGCACGCCGAGCGGGATGTCGACGTCCACGTCCCGCAGGTTGTGGGTCCCGGCGCCGCGCACCTCCAGCACCCCGGCGGGCGTCCGCACCGTCTGCTTCAGGACGGCCCGGTCGTCCAGGTGCCGCCCGGTCAGCGTGCCGCTGGCCCGCAGGCCCTCGACGGTCCCCTCGAAGACCACCTCGCCGCCGGCCGTCCCCGCGCCGGGCCCGAGGTCGACGACGTGGTCGCCGATCGCGATCGTCTCGGGCTTGTGCTCCACCACCAGCACGGTGTTGCCCTTGTCGCGCAGCCGCAGCAGCAGGTCGTTCATCCGTTGGATGTCGTGCGGGTGCAGACCGATCGTCGGCTCGTCGAAGACGTAGGTCACGTCGGTGAGCGACGAGCCGAGGTGCCGGATCATCTTGGTGCGCTGGGCCTCGCCCCCGGAGAGGGTGCCCGCCGGACGGTCGAGCGACAGGTAGCCCAGGCCGATCTCCACGAACGAGTCGAGGAGGTTCTGCAGCCCCGTGAGCAGCGGGGCGACCGAGGGCTCGTCGAGGTTCCGGACCCAGCCGGCCAGGTCGTTGATCTGCATCGCGCAGACGTCGGCGATGCTCTTCCCCTCGATCTTCGACGAGCGGGCCTCCTTGCTCAGCCGGGTGCCGTCGCACTCGGGGCAGGTCGTGAAGGTCACGGCCCGCTCCACGAAGGCGCGGATGTGTGGCTGCAACGAGTCGACGTCCTTGGCGAGGAACGACTTCTGGATCTGCGGGATCAGCCCGGCGTAGGTCAGGTTGATGCCCTCTACCTTGATCTTGGTCGGCTCCCGGTAGAGCAGGTCGTGCAGCTCCTTCTTGGTGTACCTGCGGATCGGCTTGTCCGGGTCGAAGTAGCCGCAGCCGCGGAAGATGCGGCCGTACCAGCCCTCCATGCTGTAGCCGGGGATGGTGAGCGCGCCCTCGTTGAGGGACTTGCTGTCGTCGTACAGCTGGGTCAGGTCGATGTCGTTGACCGAGCCCATCCCCTCGCAGCGCGGGCACATCCCGCCCAGCCGGTGGAAGGTGGCCTTCTCGGTCTTCGTCCTGCCGACGCCGCGCTCCACGGTGATCGCACCGGTGGCCTTCACCGAGGGGACGTTGAAGGAGTACGCGTTGGGCGAGCCGATGTGCGGCTGCCCGAGCCGGCTGAAGAGGATCCGCAGCATCGCGTTGGCGTCGGTGGCGGTGCCGACCGTCGAGCGGGGGTTGGCGCCCATCCGCTCCTGGTCGACGATGATCGCCGTGGTCAGACCCTCCAGTACGTCGACCTCCGGCCGCGACAGCGTCGGCATGAAGCCCTGCACGAACGCGCTGTAGGTCTCGTTGATCATCCGCTGCGACTCGGCGGCGATGGTGCCGAACACCAGCGAGCTCTTCCCCGAGCCGGAGACGCCGGTGAAGACCGTCAGCCGGCGCTTGGGGATCTCGACGTTGACGTCCTTGAGGTTGTTCTCGCGCGCGCCCTGCACGCGGATCAGCTCGTGGCGGTCGGCAACGTGCGACGCGGGCGGCTGGGTGCCCGTCCTCGTGGCCTTGCTCATGGTGTCTCCCTCGGTCCGGCCGGGCCGCCCCCGCGCGCTGAGATCGGCCTGGCCTGCATCGATCTGATCGGTTCAGTGCAGTATGTCCGGCTTCACGGGGCCGGTGCATTCACCTTCGTGCCGGCGAACCGTCGCCGCCGGGTCGTGGCAACGGTCGCCGCCGGCTCAGCGCAGTTCGTTGATCCGGACCAGGTTGCCCGTCGGGTCGCGGAAGGCGCAGTCGCGGACACCGTACGGCTGCTCGGTCGGTTCCTGGACGACCTCGGCGCCGCTGGCCACCAGCCGCTCGAACACCCCGTCCAGATCGTCGCTGGCCAGCGTGACGGCGCCGTAGCTGCCCTTGGCGATCAGTTCGAGAATGGTACGACGTTCGTCGTCGGTGATGCCCGGGTCGGCGGCCGGCGGGTGCAGCACGATGGAGGTGCCCGGCTGCTTGACCGGACCGACGGTGATCCAGCGCATCCCGTCGTACCCGACGTCGTTGCGGACCTCGAAGCCGAGGGTGTCGCGGTAAAAGGCCAGCGCGGCGTCCGGGTCGGTCTGCGGGAGGAAGGCGTAGTGAATGCTGATGTCCATGGCGGTCAGGCTAGTTGCGCACCGCCGACCTGGGCTTCTCGAATCCTGATCGGTCTGGTCACCTGCTTCGACATGCACGACGGCATCTCCGGCGCCACGGCAGCCGACCGCGCCCGGTAGCTGCTCGGCGGCATCCCCACCAGCTCGGTGAAGCGCGTGCTGAAGGTGCCCAACGACGAGCAGCCGACCGCGAAACAGACCTCGGTGACGCTGAGGTCGCCACGCCGCAGCAGCGCCATGGCCCGCTCGATCCGCCGGGTCATCAGGTACGCGTACGGCGACTCGCCGTACGCGAGGCGGAACTGGCGGCTGAGGTGCCCGGCGGACATGTTCACCCCGCGGGCCAGCGCCTCGACGTTCAACGGCTGCGCGTACTCCCGATCGATCCGGTCGCGGACGCGACGCAGCCGGGCGAGGTCACGCAGGTGCTGCGCGAAGGCGGGATCGCTGCTCACCTGGGAAATCGTACGCGGCTTCCGGCCCTCGGGCCGGTCACGACGTGGGGCTGTCGGTGGTCGGGCGTACGGTGAGCGGCACGCGCCCGCCCACCGGATCCGACCACGGATTCGCGAGGAGAACCTGGAGCTGCCATGACGACCCTGCCCGACCGGCCGCACACCGCGCTGCTCGTGATCGACGTGCAGAACGGGGTGGTGGCCAACGCGCACGACCGTGACGGTGTGATCGCGAACATCAATGTCCTGCTCGACCGGGCCCGCGCCGAGGACGTGCCGGTGATCTGGGTGCAGCACTCCGACGAGGAGCTCGTGCGCGGCAGCGAGAGCTGGGCTTACGTGCCCGAGCTGGTCCAACGCGACGGCGAGCCGCTGGTCCACAAGAACTACGGCGACTCGTTCGAGGGCACCGACCTGGAGGCGCTGCTCGCCGAGCGGGGCGTGGGTCGGCTGGTCGTCACGGGCGCCGCGACCGATGCGTGTGTCCGGTCGACCCTGCACGGGGCCTTCGTCCGCGGCTACGACGTGACCCTGGTCGGCGACGCGCACACGACGGAGGACCTCAGCGCCTACGGCGCCCCGCCGCCGGCCCAGGTGATCGCGCACACGAACCTCTACTGGAAGTTCCAGAGCGCGCCGGGCCGTAGCGGCGGCACCGTCGACACGGCGGAGGTCGCCTTCGCGCCGGCCCCGGTGGCCTGAGCGCCCGAGCCGGCCCACCCGGCCTCCGTCTCGCCGGACGGTTCCATCGGCCATCGCGATCGGGCGTGGTCGGCGCGGTGAAGTCGTGGCCGGTCCCGGGAAGCGCGTCGCCCCCGGGGTGCCGGGGGCGACGCGCTGCGGGTCAGTGCCGCAGCAGCTGCGTCACAGCCCGGGTGAACTCCTCCGGCTGCTCGACGTGCGCGAAGTGCCCGCTCTGCTCCAGGACGGCCAGGTGCGAGCCCTTGATGCCCTCGTGCAGCAGCTCCGCCCAGCGTGGGCCGCAGATGAAGTCGTGCGAGCCGACGATGACCACGGTCGGCGCGGTGATCTCGCCGAGCCGGTCCCGTACGTCGAACGGCGTCGGATCCTGCGCCGAGGCCGGCTCGGCCCAGGCCCGGACGGCGGCCGCCAACGGGCCGAACTCCGCCCGGCGACCCCAGAAGTCCGCGAAGTAGACCGGAATGGCCTGCCGCAGGCCGTTGGTGAGCGACTCGTCGTCGGTGGCCGTGACGGCCTGCTGGAAGGCGGCCGGGATCGCGGCGGCCTCCGGGTTCCCCGGGTACCGCTGCGGGTAGGCGGTCAGCCCCTCCATGGCCAGGCCCCAGAACTCGGCGCCGGTCATCGGAGAGGTGTCGTACAACGCCAGACCGGCGACCCGTCCGGGGTGCTCCAGCGCGTACCGCTGCACCACGAAACCGCCGTGCGAGTGCCCGAGCAGGTGCACCCGCGGTACGCCGAGGTGCTCGACGACGGCGGCCAGGAACCGGACGTAGGTGTCCAGCCGGTAGTCGTCCGGGCTCGCCAGGCGCCCCGAGGCGCCGGTGCCGACCGGCTCGAGGTACACCATCGTGAAGTGCTCCTCCAGGCCCGGCGCGCGGAGGTACGCCCACTCGATGCCGGGGCCGCCGGAGTGCGCGACGCCGACCGGGCCGGTGCCCTCGACGTGGTAGACCTGCCGGACCCCATCGACGGTGAACTCGTGCCGCCCCTGGGTGAGCTTGGCGGAACTGGTGGAATTCATGACTCTCCCGATCGGTGGCCCGCCCGGCGGTGGTGCCGAGGCGGGCGTTCGTACTGGTACCGGGGACCAGATGCACCGGCGGGCGGGAAAGTTCGCTCGGCGGGGGAATCTTTTTCAGGCGACCGTGGAGCGCTGGTTCTGCCGCGCTGGGACCGGGTGGAACAGGGTCATCCGTCGTACCCGGCCCTCGTCCAGCACGTAGAGCCAGAGCGCCGCCGGCGGGCAGTGCTCCGGGTTGTCCGGTGGGCTGATCAGGTCGGTCTCCCAGATCAGCAGGTCGCGGCTGGCCACGACGCTGCGCAGATGCTGGCGTACCCCGTCGTTCAGGTCCTTGGTCATGCCGTGCACGGCGAAGCCGCGGTCGCCCCGCAGGCCGATCTCGGGCACGAGCATCTCGGCATCCGGCCACCAGTTGTCGCGTACCACGCGTTCCCACTCGCCGCGCATCGCCGCGGTCAGCATGTCGCGGCCCTCGCGCCACCGGGCGTCGGAGGTCACCTCCGTGTCGGCGTGCGCCGACTCGGCCGAGGCGCGCAGCCCGTCGGCGAGCTTCCGTCGGGCGTGGCTGAGCCGGCTGCGAACCGTCCCGACCGGCACGCCGCAGAGCGTCGCGATCTGCTCGTACGAGGAGGCGTCGCTGAAGTAGCGCAGGAGGACGACCAGCCGGTCGGGCTCGGAGAGCCCGTCGATCGCGTGCCACACCCAGTCGCGCAGCGCGCCGCGGTCCAGCGCCTCCTCGGGCGTGGGCGAGCCGGCGGGCGGGGCGAACCACTCCGGCTCGGCGACCGGCAGCGGCCGTGTCGCGCGCAGGATCATTCGGCAGTTGTTCCGGACGATCGTCCGCAGCCAGGCGCCGACCGCCGCCGGGTCGCGAACCTCACCGATCCGCCCCAGGGCGACCACTGTCGCGTCCTGCACCGCGTCCTCGGCGTCCGGGCCGTAGCCGAGCAGGCTCACGGCCACGGCCCGCATCTCCGCCTCGTGCCGGGCGAGCAGCAAACCGAGCGCCGCGGCATCACCTGCCTGCGCGAGCCGGACGAGTGCGTTGTCGTCTTCGGCGACGCTCATCGAGGTCTCCACCCCGTCCCCGTTCGCTCCGTCCTCGGTCCCACCCGCGAGCCCGTGAAGTATGCCCGGCCGGTTCGGCTTTACCCGGGTACGTGCCGGGGGAGTGTGTCCTTCCTCTCGGCCGGATCGCAGGCGAATACTTGCTCCCGCAAGCAAATTGGGTGAGGATCCCGGAGTCACCCATCGATGCACTGGAGGGTTGTTATGCGACGAAACGGAGCAAGGATCGGGACGGGTCTGGTGGCGTCCGCGATGATGGTCGTCGGGCTCGGCGTCGCGGCGTCGCCCGCCTCGGCCGCGCCGTCCGGTCTCACCTTCTACACCGCCAACTTCGGCACCGAGGTGGCACACGTCGACACTCCGACCGGGAAGTGCACTCCGCTTCCGGCGACCGCGGCGGCCCACGTCGGCTGGAGTGGCTTCAGCGACGTCGTCCTCTACCGCGCCGCCGACTGCACCGGGTACGCGACGAGCACCGGCACGCTGCGGACCTATGAGGCCGGGAAGTACCTGAGCTACCGCGCCTTCTGACGGCGACAGCGTCGACGGGCGGGATCCGCCCTGCCCGTCGACGTTCCCCGCCGACCGCTGCGAAACGGCCCTCCGTCCGACGTGACGTCCACGATGGAGGGAAGTTCTTCCACCGCCGCGCTGGTCGCCTCCCGGGCAGAGCCGCTGGTCGATGGTCCGGCTTAAGAGATCGACGCGATGCTGTTCACCGGAACCCCCTCTTGCGTACAACCCTGATTCAGCGCGCTTGTCGAGGCTGCCTCTCGACAGAGGTAACTGCTGGACCGAGGAGCGCTTCGTCTTGACGGACAAGGATCTGGAGCAGGCTGAGTCCCGGCTCTCGCGGCGGAAGCTGGTCAAGTACGCCGGTATCGGCGCGACGCTGGCCGCCGCCAGCCCGGTGGTGGGCTCCACCGCGGCCTTCGCCGACGAGGAGGAGGAGCGCGGCAAGAAGCCGGGCGACTCCCGCAACCGGGTGTGGCGGGCCGGCGACCACCACGTCCACTCCGAGTACAGCGGCGAGTTCGACACCTCGACGAACCCGCCCACCTTCCACAAGGGTGCCGACGCGGTCTACCCGATCGTGACCAACGCGATCATGGCCAAGAACTTCGGCCTGACCTGGGCGATGTGCACCGACCACGGTGGCCCCACGCACTCGAAGGTCAACCTGGAGCAGGCCTACCCCGACCTGCTGCTCTCCCGCAAACTGGTGCCGGAGGTGCTCCAGTTCTGGGGCATGGAGTTCGACACCCCGTCGCTCGACCACCACACGCTGATGATCCCGCGTCACGAGGACGAGGCGAAGCAGCTCTTCGAGCTGGAGAGCCGCTTCGCCAAGTTCGACGCCTTCCCCAACGACCCTGGCCGCGACACCGAGGCCAAGATGATCGAGTTCCTCAAGGTCGCCCGGGGCATGCCGCTCAAGCCGATCGTGATCGCGCACCACGCGTCCCGGTCCGCGCCGGGGCTCGGCGTGTACGGCCAGGACACCCCGCGCGAGTTCCGCAACGGCAACAACGTCGCGCCGGACGTCTACATCGGTTTCGAGGGCGCGCCCGGGCACCAGGCGGGGCCGCTCAACGGTGGGGCTCGGGGTGGCTACGGCAACTACCCGACCCATGGCGGCTTCGACCAGATGACCGCCCGCGTCGGTGGCCTCTGGGACTCGCTGCTCGGTGAGGGGCGGCGCTGGTGGATCACCGCCACCTCCGACTCGCACGTGCACTGGACGCGCGGTGGCTCCGACTTCTGGCCCGGCGAGTACAGCAAGACGCACGTGCTGGCCCGGCAGGACTACGGCGACATCATGGACGGCCTGCGCAGCGGCCGGATCTGGGTCGGCACCGGTGACCTGATCCGCAGCCTCGACCTCACCGCCGGCTCCCAGGGCCAGAAGGCCGAGATGGGCGAGACCATCACGGTGAGCCGCCGGAGCCGGCGGGACGTCGAGATCGAGATCCGGTTCCGCCCGCTCGACGGCGTGAACGCCCACGGCGACCGTCCGCAGGTCCGGCGGGTCGACCTCATCGTCGGCAAGATCACCGGCCCGAGCGCCGACGTGAACGCCGACACCAACCCGACGACCAAGGTCGTCGCCCGGTTCGGCCCCCGCGACTGGCGTCGGCAGGGTGCCGAGTACGTCATCCGGCACACCCTGCGCGACGTCGAGCAGGACATGTACGCCCGGGTGCGGGGGACCAGCACCGACGAGATGGAGCCGCTCGCCGACGGGCTGGAGAGCCCGTGGGACGACCTGTGGTTCTACTCGAACCCGGTCTTCGTCCGCGTCCGCTGACGCGACCGGTGCCGTCGGCCCCGTGCGCCCGGATGATTTCCCAGCGCACGGGGCCGACGGCCGTTCCGCTGCCTCATCTCATCCGGAGGTAGGCGCGCCGCGAGCGGCCGGCGTACCGGTTCCGGGCGGGCGGTCTTCGCAAGAGCGTTCATGCCACCGGCGGCGTCATCACGCAGGGCGACATCGGCCGCCCCTCCGGGCGTACCCTCTCGGACGCTTTGCTCTGCACCCTCATACGCGCCAGTTACCGAAGGTCACGGTTTCGGCCGGGGGGGGGGCAGGTGGCCCCGATGGAGAAGTGGCAGCTCAGCGGCGTGGTGCGTATCGGGGTGCAGAGCAAAGCGTCCGAAGTGGTGCTGGCCGCCGCCCGCGCATGGTGACGCTGGGTGTGCGCAGTGCCGGAACTACGCAGCGCAATCAGGAGCGGCCGAGCGTGCTCCGCCCGGCCGCCGCTACCCGGCCGCCGCTTCCCGCTCGCCGCGGTGACTCAGCCGTCCACGGTGAGCCGTACGGTCACCGTCTCACCCACCTCGAGCCCCTCGGCCTTGCGTACCGAGGTGCGCACCGGCACGAGGTAGCGCCCGTCCTTCGGGAACAGGGAGGTGGCCCAACTGGTCGTGCCGATGCGGGCGGTGACCGGGATCATGCCCCAGCCGTAGCTCACCGCCGAGGCCGTCGCGGCCAACTCGCGGCACTCCGGCACCGGCACGGTGACGAAGTGCCAGGGCGCCGGTCCCCGCCAGAACCAGATCTCGCCGCTGAACTCGAGCTCCATCGCCCCAGCCTAGGCGCGTGCGAAGGGAGCGCCCGGGCCGCCGGACGGACGGCGACCCGGGCGACCCCGGCTCACGCCTCGGTGGTGTCGACCTGGACTCCGGGGCGGCCGCTCTCCACGACGAAGCTGGCGCGGGTGGACACCGGCGCGCCCTGCTCGGTCACGAACGGCACGACTCGGTAGTCGGTACGCCACTGGCGGTGGTCCAGCTGGCACCGGACGTAGCCGCGCTTGGCGTTGTAGAACTTCATGTGCGGGTTGCTGGCGAGCCACTCGGTGCCGCGGCCGTCCATGTCGGCGCCGTCGCCGCCGGAGGTGATCGAGGTGCCGAGGAACTCGACGCCTACGGTCCGGGACGACTGGTCGTCGAAGTTCTGCTTCAGCTCCGCGACCATGCTGCAGTGGGCGTCTCCGGTGACGACGACCATGTTCTCGACCCGGCGTTCGACCACGCCGTCGAAGAGGCGCTGCCGGGCCGCCGGGTAGCCGCTCCAGTTGTCGTCGGAGAGCGTCTTGCCGGGGCCCGGGTCCCGGTCGGCCTCGGCGATGACGGTCTGGTTGCCGAGCACGTTCCAGCGGGCCCGCGAGGCGGACATGCCGTCGAGCAGCCACTTCTCCTGCGCGTTGCCGAGCATTGTCCGCGACGGGTCGTCCGAGCCGGTCGGCACCTGGTCGGAGCGGTACTGCCGACCGTCCAGGATGTTGAACTCGGCGAGGTTGCCGTACCTGAGCCGGCGGTAGAGCCGCATGTCCGGGCCGTGCGGGATGCTGATCCGGCGCAGCGGCATGTGCTCGTAGTACGCCTGGTAGGCGACCGCGCGGCGGCGGAGGAAGTCCTCCGGCGACTGCGCGGCATCCTCCGAGGTTCCGTCCGCGTAGTTGTTCTCCACCTCGTGGTCGTCCCAGGTGACCGCCCAGGGGAACCGGGCGTGCGCCAGCTGCAGGTCGGCGTCGGTCTTGTACTGCGAGTGGCGGATGCGGTAGTCCGCCAACGAGAAGATCTCGGTGGCGGGCAGGTGCGCGCGGCCGATGGTGCCGGCGGACGGGCCCTCGTAGATGTAGTCGCCCAGGTGCAGGACCAGGTCGAGGTCCTCCTCCGCCATGTGCCGGTAGGCCGTGAAGTAGCCGGCCGGCAGGTTCTGGCACGACACGAAGCCGAAGGAGAGCCGCCGCCGGTCCGCGCCGTACGCGGGCGCCGTGCGGGTCCGGCCGACCGGGCTCAGCTGATTGCCCACCCGGAACCGGTAGTAGTACTCCCGGTCCGGGCGCAGCCGGCTGACCTCGACGTGTACCGAATGGCCGAGCTCCGGCGTGGCCCGATCCGCGCCGGCGCGTACCACCCGGCGGAAGCGTTCGTCCTCGGCGACCTGCCAGGTGACCGGGACGACCCGTCGCGGCATGCCGCCGAGGCCGTCGACGGCGAGCGGGTCCGGCGCGAGCCGGGTCCAGAGGACCACCCCGTCGGGCAGTGGGTCACCGGAGGCGACGCCGAGCGTGAACGGATTGTCGGCGAACGACGGGTCGGCCCACGCCGGTGCGTCGGAGAAGCCGGCGATGGCGGCGGCCACCCCGGCTCCGGCGGCGCCGGTCAACCCGAGGAAGGCGCGCCGATGGAGATTGGGCATGCGACGGTCCCTTCAGGACTGTGAAGAAAACTATCGCGACCGATTCTCTTGACGAAGCTTGCTGCCAGATGGCGACGCGGGGACGGTCGGCGTACGTTTCGGCGCACATCGAGCCCGCCGGCCCGGCCGCCCGGCCCGACGCGCCCCCGAACGCGGCGGCGCGAGAGCGGTGTCTCCTGAACCGAGTTAACGATTTCTCAGCGTTAGCCGGCCATCGATGCGCCGGCACCGACGCGATCTACCAGCACTAACACCCTCCCCGCAGCCCGTTGCCAGCCGATGGTGGGGGAGCGCGGTTCCGGGCCCGCTCTTGATTCGGAAATCGATTGCTGGAACAGTGGCGCCATGAAGGTTGCGACGGTGCTGGGCGTCGACATCGGCACCTCGAGCAGCAAGGGCGTCCTCGTGGACGCCGAGGGTCGGGTCGTCCGCTCGGCCAGCCGCTCGCACGAGGTGAGCCGTCCCCGACCCGGCTGGGTGGAGATGGACGCCGACATCTGGTGGCAGGAGTTCGTCTCGCTCAGCCGCGAACTGCTGGCACCCGGTGACGCCGAGGTCGTGGCCGTCGGCGTGAGCGGCATGGGACCCTGCGTGCTGCTCACCGACGACGCCAACGTTCCGCTGCGTCCGGCCATCCTGTACGGCGTCGACACCCGGTCGACCGCCCAGATCGCCCGCCTCAACGACCGGTTCGGCCCGGAGGAGATCCTGCGCCGCTGCGGCTCGGCGCTCTCCAGCCAGGCGGCGGGGGCGAAGGTCGCCTGGGTGGCCGAGAACGAACCCGAACTCTTCGGCCGGGCGCGCCGGCTCTTCATGCCCAGCTCGTGGCTCGTCGTGCAGCTCACCGACCGGTACGTGCTCGACCAGCACTCGGCGAGCCAGTGCACACCGCTCTACGACACCGAGGACCAGGACTGGTACGCGCCGTGGGCCGCGCAGGTCGCACCCGACCTCGTCCTGCCCCCGCTGAGCTGGCCCGGTGAGGTGGCCGGGGTCGTCACGGAGCGCGCCGCGACCGAGGCCGGCCTGCCGGCGGGCATTCCGGTCATCACCGGCACCATCGACGCCTGGGCGGAGGCGATCAGCGTCGGCGCCCAGGGCGTCGGCGACCTGATGCTGATGTACGGCACCACGATGTTCCTGGTCCACACGGTCGCGGCCCCCCTGACGAACCCGTCGCTGTGGGGGACGGTGGGCGCGCTGCCCGGCACCCGTAACCTCGCCGGCGGCCTCGCCACCTCCGGCGCGATCACGTCCTGGCTGCGTGAGCTCTTCGGCTCGCCCGACTACCCGGAGCTGCTCCGGCTGGCCGAGAGCTCCGGCCCGGGCGCGGGAGGGCTGCTGATGCTGCCCTACTTCGCCGGCGAGCGCACCCCCATCCTCGATCCGGAGGCACGCGGCATCCTCGCCGGCCTCACCGTCTCGCACACCCGCGGCGACCTGTACCGGGCGGCGCTCGAGGCGACAGGTCTCGGGGTACGGCACAACATCGAGACGATCGAGGCCAGTGGCGGCGACATCCGGCGCGTCGTCGCGGTCGGCGGCGGCACCCAGGGTGGCCTCTGGACCCAGATCGTCTCGGACGTCACCGGGCGCGACCAGGTGATCCCGTCGCAGACGATCGGCGCGAGCTACGGCGCGGCCTTCCTCGCCGCCCGGACGAGGTGGGACGTCTCGATCGAGACCTGGAACCCCGTCAAGGAGATCCGGACGCCCCGGCGTGAGCTCGCCGCCGACTACGACGAGCTCTACGGGCTCTACCGCGAGCTGTACACGAGTTCCAAGCGGGTCGCGCACGCGCTCGCTGCACGTCAGGTCCGTCTCCTGGCCACCGGTTCGCCGGAGGCCAGCGACAACCGAGGCACCGAAGGAGTCGCCCCATGACCAGTTACCAGCTGCCCCTGTTGGCCGATCCGCCGTCGGCGGCACCCGGCACCGTCTACACAGTGGCCAGCGGCGATCTCCGGCCGAGCGCGAACGTCACCTGCTGGCCCACCCAGCAGCAGCTGGAGGCCGACCTCGCGGCGGCCGTCACCGCGCTCGACTGGAAGGTGGAGCGCGGCCACGCGTTCGACCCGGACAAGGGCCACGGCTTCATCGACAGCCAGCGCGCCGGCATCGAGGTCTTCAAGCAGCTCCCCGTGGACGCGCCGCTGATCGTGGTCGAGGCGGTCTGGCAGTACAGCCACCACGTGCTCGCCGGCCTGCGCAGCCACCGCGGTCCCATCCTCATCGTGGCCAACTGGAGCGGCGAGTTCCCCGGGCTGGTCGGTCTGCTCAACCTGACGGCGAGCCTCACCAAGGCCGGGGTGAAGCACTCGGCGCTGTGGAGCAAGGACTTCACCGACGAGTGGGCGGTCGAGGGGCTGCGCACCTGGCTGGCGACCGGCGAGCTTCGCCACGACACCAGCCACGTACGGGACCTGCCCGCCCTTCCCGACGACGCGGAGGTCGAGCTCGGCCGGGCCCTCGCCACCCAGCTGGCCCGGGAGAAGGCGATCATCGGCGTCTTCGACGAGGGCTGCATGGGGATGTACAACGCGATCTTCGACGACGAGCTGATCAACCCCCTCGGCATCTACAAGGAGCGGCTCTCGCAGAGCGCGCTCGTCGCGGAGATGGCGCGCGTCCCGGACGAGGAGGCCCACGCGGTCCGCCGCTGGCTGGACGAGGCCGGGATGACCTTCCACACCGGCACCGACGAGGCCACCGAGCTCACCGACGCCCAGCTCACGAGCCAGTTCAAGATGTACATCGCGGCCCTGCGCATCTCCGACGACTTCGGCCTGGACGCGGTCGGGATCCAGTACCAGCAGGGCCTGAAGGACACCGTCCCGGCCAGCGACCTCGCCGAGGGCCTGCTGAACAACGTGCAGCGGCCGCCGGTGCTCAGCCGGGACGGCAGCCGGGAGCTGTACGCGGGAGCGCCGCTGCCGCACTTCAACGAGGTCGACGAGGGCGTGGCCGTGGATTCGCTGGTCACGAACCGCATCTGGACCGCCATGGGGCTGGACCCGGCGACGACCCTGCACGACATCCGCTGGGGCGAGCAGTACGGCGACGACTTCGTCTGGGTCTTCGAGATCTCCGGCTCGGTGCCCGCCTCGCACAACGGCGGGTACGACAAGTCGTACAGCATGCGGCAGCCGCCGATGTTCTTCCCGCTCGGCGGCGGCACGCTGAGCGGCGTCTCGAAGCCGGGGGAGATCGTCTGGTCGCGGGTGTTCATCATGGACGGCGCGCTCCACGTCGACCTGGGCCGGGGGACCGTCGTCGAGCTGCCCGAGGAGGAGACCCGGCGCCGTCTGGAGTCCACCAACCCGCAGTGGCCGATCATGCACGCGGTGCTGCACGGGGTGGGTCGTGACCAGCTGATGGCCCGCCACAAGGCCAACCACGCCAACGTCGCGTACGCGCCCGACCGGGAGACCGCCGACCGGGCGTTGCGGGTGAAGGCCGCCATGTTCGCCGAGCTCGGCCTCCACGTGCACCTCTGCGGCGAGGTCGACCTGTAGGCCCGGCTCCACCGGGAGACAGCGCGTGCCGGTGTGCCCCCGATCGGACGGGTCGGGGGCACACCGGCGTGTCAGTGCCGGCGGCGGTGGCCGGCCGATGACGGGGCGGGGGGCCTGGTGTACTGGGGGCAGGCTCCCCGCCCTGCAACCCGCGACTCGCCCCGGCGGTACGACGGCTCCGCCGAGGCGACCGGTGGTCGGCCGGTGCGCCGGTCAGCTCGCGCGGCTGGAGCTCTCCCGTACCTGTAGACCGGTGCTCAGGGTGACTGTCGACGGCGGTCGCGTCGGGTTGGCGATCCGCTCGGTGAGCAGCACCGCGGCGGCCCGCCCGAGGTCGTACGTGGGCTGCGAGACGGTGCTCAGTGAGGGCTTGACCAGGTGGGCCCAGGGAATGTCGTCGAACCCGACCACTCCGAACGACGCCGGCACCCGCACGCCGCGGTCGACGAGGCACTCGACGGCGCCGACGGTCATCAGGTTGTTGGTCGCGAAGACGCTGTCGGGCGGGTTGTCGCTGTCGAGCAGCGAGGCCATGGCCTGGTAGCCGCCCTCCTCGCGGAAGTCCGCGTAGCGGACCAGGCCGTCGCTCACCTCGCGGCCGGCGGCCCGCAGGGCGCGCTGGTAGCCGCGGAGCCGCTGGGAGGCGGTGGAGATGCGACGCGGACCGGTGATGCAGGCGACCCGCTGGTAGCCGTTGTCGAGCAGGTGGGTGGTGGCCATCTCGGCCCCCTGCACGTTGTCGACGAGCACCGTGTCGATGGTGACGCCGCGCAGTTGACGGTCGATCGCGACGACCGGGATGCGCGCTTCGACCAGCCGGTTGATGGCTGTCGACCGGCCGGAGGTGGAGATGATGACGCCGGCCATCCGTTCGGCCAGGGCGGCCGCGATGTACCGGGACTCCTTCTCCGGATCCTCGTCGCTGTTGCACAGGACGACGGAGTAGCCGGCGCCCTGTGCAACGTCCTCCACCCCGCGCACCATGGAGGTGAAGAACGGGTTCCCGATGTCGGAAATGATGACCGCCCAGAGGCTGGTCTGGCTCAGGCGCAGGTTACGGGCGACGGCGTTGGGACGGTAGTCGAGGTCCCGCATCGCCTGGTGCACCCGCGCAGCCATGGCTGGATCGACAGTGGTACGTCCGTTCAGGACCCGCGACACCGTCGCGGGTGAGACCTGGGCCTGCCGTGCCACGTCATAGATCGTCGCCATTCGCCTCCATCCGGTTGATTCCTACGACGAGCTGAACTTTCACGGAGGTGCTCGGCCCGCTGCGGGGACGGGACCCGGCATCCTACGGGCGGATAATGACGGAATCGTCACGGGCATTC
Source organism: Micromonospora musae (assembly GCF_003626545.1). NCBI lineage: Bacteria > Bacillati > Actinomycetota > Actinomycetes > Micromonosporales > Micromonosporaceae > Micromonospora > Micromonospora musae. The sequence goes on along the minus strand of NZ_RAZS01000012.1, from coordinate 146,531 downwards.
CGGTCGCTGTCGGTTGGCGCCGGCTGCCCGGTCGCCCGCCGACGTGACCGGAGGCCGCACCCGCCCCGCTGTCACCTCGGAAGTCAAGGTAACGAGGATACGCCCGCGCCGGCACAACCAGTCACCGATCGACAGCGCGCGGTGGCCCGGCCGGCCGCCGCGCCGCCCGCCGGTGTGGTGGTCCTGCCGGCGCCGAGGGATCCGGCACGGTGGACGCTCGGGCATGGGGCCTCCCAGGTCGCCGCGACGGCGGCGTGCGTCGACAACGAGAAATCGTTTGCTCAGTTCTGATCGAGGACCATAGAAGCGGGCTGGCCAGCTGTCAACGTAGATCCCCGTCCACCTGGGATTTGGTCATTGAGGATTGACCGCCGCGTCGAGGCTGCCTAACCTGATCGCTACTGCAGCGAGAAATCGATTCCTTGTCCTGCCACCCCCGGCCCGCCCCACCCACCGATGTGGAAGGCGATTCATGACACCCACCACTCGCGCGCCACGAACCCCTGCCCGACGGCGCTTGCTCCGCGCCGCCGCCGCGGTGACCCTCATCGCCGGCTCCGCCGTCGTCGGTCTCTCCGGACCGGCCGCGGCCACGCCCGGCCCGACCGCCAACGGACCCGTCGGCTGGGACGTCTACCGGCAGCTCGACCGGCTCCCGAACCTCACCGACGGCTCCCGTGCCTACCAGTTCTCCAGCTTCGACCGCAGCGGCGGCAACGACGACGGCTTCTCGGGCCAGTACTCCTGCCTGAGCACCACCGCGGAGGGCTGTGTCATCGCCGAGGCCGCCGGCGCCGGCGAGATCGACTCGATCTGGTTCACCCGGGACGAGGGCAACGTCTCCGCCACCGGCAAGATCAAGGTTGTCCTCGACGGCCGGACGGTGCTCGACGCGAAGATCCAGGACGTCGTCGACGGCAAGCTCGGCGCCCCCTTCGTCTACCCGGTCGTCGCGAACGCGGCGCAGAGCTCCGGGGGCGTCTACATCAAGGCGCCCATGACGTACCGCAGCTCGATGCGGGTCACCACCGAGAAGAACCCGGTCTTCTACCACGTGGCCTACCGCAAGTTCACCAGCGCCGAGGGCGTCCGCACCTTCGACCCGGCCGACCGGGCACTGGACGTCGTCGAGCAGCTCAAGGCGGCCGGCACCCGCGACCCGAAGCGCGCCGAGCCGGGTGCGAAGACGGTCGAGCACACGTTCTCGGTACCGGCCGGCGGTCGCGCGACGCTCGCCGGCGGGGACGGCCCCGGCGCGGTCACCGGCCTCACGCTGCGGATCCCGCAGCTCGTCGGAGCACCGCAGCCGATCGCCGACGACGGCCGCGCCTTCGGCGCCGGCGGCGGCAGCCAGTTCACCGTCGCCGTCGACCCGGCCAACACGGGCGTACGGCTCACCCGCCGGTTCGACCCGCACATCGGAAACCAGCGGGCGCGGATCCTGGTCGACGGGGTGGCGGTCGGCGAGTGGCCGGCCAACGCTCTCCTGCCCTTCGGCACCTGGCAGGACCAGAGCGTCGAGCTGCCGGCCAGCGCCACGGCCGGCAAGTCGAAGATCACCATCGGCACCGAGTTCATCTCGTCCGACCTGGACGTCAACGAGTTCACCTACTGGGTGGACAGCCTGGTCGCGGGCACGGCGAAGCGTACCGACACGCTGGACCTCGGGCCGGCCCACACCGACGCCGAGGCCGCGCACGACTACAAGATCACCGCGCAGAGCTGGCAGGGCACCAACACCATGTCCTACCCGGCGGACGTCGAACGCAAGGCGGCGATCGCCGCCTCCGACGCGGTGCTGCGCCAGACCCGGCTGCGGATCGCGTTCGACGGGAAGACCACCGTCGACGCGCCGCTCGGCGAGTTCTTCGGCACCGGTCTCGGGCTGCACGAGGTCCGGTCCCTGATGTTCGCCGTCGACCCGGCCACCTCGACCCTCTCGGCCTGGTGGCCGATGCCCTACCGGGAGCGCTACACCGTCGAGCTGCGCAACGGCTCGAACGTGCCGATCAAGTCGTCGACCGCCACGGTGACCACCGCCCGGTCGGCGAAGTGGGCGGCGGCCCTGCGGCCCACCGGCGACGCCGGCTACTTCCGGGCCACGGCGAACAGCGCCGACACCGTCCCCGGCGCCGACCACCTCTTCCTCGACGCGGCCGGCCGCGGCAAGTTCGTGGGCGTCACGCAGACGATGGAGGGGCACATCCCCGCCGGTAACCAGCGCAACTACCTGGAGGGTGACGAGCGGGTCTACGTGGACGGCGCGCAGAGCCCGAGCATCCACGGCACCGGCACCGAGGACTTCTACGAGGCCGGCTGGTACTTCAACCACGGCACCTTCAACGCTCCCACGAACGGCAACCCCGCCCACGAGGTCGCCGACTACGGCTGCCAGTACGACTGCACCGGCGCGTACCGGCTCATGGTGGCCGAGTCGATCTCCTTCTCGACCGGCCTGCGGTTCGGCATCGAGCACGGCCCCGGCGACCAGGATCCGGCCCGGTACGGCTCGACCGCGTACTGGTACGGCCAGGACACCCTCGGGCAGCGGTGGACGGACAGCGTCGACGTCGGCAACGCGGCGAGCGAGGCCGCCCACGGGTACACCGGCGGCGGCGCCCGGGAGGCGCTCACCGCGACCTTCGAGGGCGACGACGGCACGCCCCGACCGGTCACCGACGACACCCGCGCCTCCACCACCCCGATCGGGTTCCGGGTGGAGCTCGACCGCCACAACAACGGCGCGGTCCTGCGCCGGCTCGCCGACCAGGCCGCCGCGCACCAGTCGGTGGCCGTCCGGGTCGACGGGCGGGACGCGGGCATCTGGTCCCAGCCCCTGGGCAACGGCTCCCACCGCTGGCTCGACGACGAGTTCCGCCTGCCGGCGGCGCTCACCGCCGGCAAGTCGAAGGTGACGGTCACCCTGACCCCCACCAAGGACGCTCCGGCCTGGTCCGCGGCCCGGTACGCGGCGCTCAGCCTGGTCGACCCGTTCACCGACCACACCCGGCCGGGTGACGTGAAGGGGCTCACCGCCACCAGCGGGACGACCAACGCCGTGTCGTTGACCTGGCAGTCGGCCGAGGACGACGTCTACGCGCCGCGCTACGAGGTCTTCGCCTCCCGCAAGGCGGGCTTCAAGCCCGGACCGGAGAACCGGGTCGGCACCACGAGCCGGTCGAGCTTCGAGCACGGCGGGTTGGGCCTGCACGAGACCTGGTACTACCGGGTGCGCGCGGTCGACGCCGCGGGCAACGCCGGGTCGTACTCGGCTGTCGACTCCGCCAGCACCGGTAGCACGCTGCGGATCGAGGGCGAGTCGACGCTGCCGGCGGTGACCGCCGAGGGGCCGGCCGACGTCCAGGGCGACTGCTGCGGCGTGCACTGGTCGCAGAGCGCTCAGCTCTGGTTCCGGCCGGACGCGCCGAACCGGAGCGTCACCGTGGCGTTCACCGTTCCGACGACCGGCACCTACCGGCTGAGCCTGGTGCAGACGCTGGCGCAGGACTACGGCGTCAACACGGTGGCGATCGACGGCACCCAGATCGGTGCGGCGTTCGACGCGTACCACTCGCCGGAGGTTGTGGTCAGCGACCCGATCGACTACGGCCAGCGGGAGCTGACGGCGGGCCGGCACACGCTCACCCTGACGGTGACCGGCAAGGCCGCCGCGTCGACCGGGTACCTCGCCGGGCTCGACTACGTGGAGGCGCAGCTCGTCACGTCGTGACCGTCGCGAGTCGCCGGGTCCGCACCCGCGGACCCGGCGACTCCGGCTCCACCCGCAGCAGATCCCGCAGACGATCCACGAGGTGCCGTATGACAGAACGACCGCTGGTCCGGATGACCGGCATCGGCAAGCGGTTCGGCGGTGTGCAGGCCTGCCGCGACATCGACCTCACCATCGCCGCCGGTGAGGTGCACGCGCTGCTCGGCGAGAACGGCGCGGGCAAGTCGACCCTGATCAACATCCTCTCCGGGGTCATCACCGACTACGACGGCACCATCGAGGTCGACGGCCGGCCGGTCAGCTTCGGCGGCCCGGTCGACGCCCAGCGCGCCGGAATCGCCACGATCCATCAGGAGCTGGACCTCGTGGCCGGTCTCTCCATCGCGGAGAACATGTTCCTCGGGCGGGAGCCGCGGACCCGGCTGGGCGGTGTCGACATCCGGCGGATGCGCCGGCAGGCGGCGGAGCACCTGCGTACCCTCGGCGCCGACCTGGATCCTCGCCGGCTCGTGGGTTCGCTGCGCGTCGGTGAGCAGCAGCTGGTCGAGATCGGGCGAGCGCTCTCGCTCGACGCCCGGGTGCTGATCATGGATGAGCCGACCGCCGCGCTGGCGGACGCGGAGGTCGAGCGGCTCTTCGAGACGATCAAGGAGCTGCGCCGGGCCGGCGTCGGCATCGTCTACATCTCGCACCGGATGGCGGAGCTGGAGGTCATCGCCGATCGGGCGACCGTGCTGCGCAACGGCGGACTGGCCGGCACCGTCGACCCGAGGACCGCCTCCCGCGACGAGATCATCCAGCTCATGGTGGGGCGGTCGGTCGACGCGCTCTTCGGCGAGGGCCGCAACGAGCCAGGGAAGGTGCTGCTCGACGTGCGGAATCTCGCCGTGACGCCGCGCCGGCCGACCCCGGGCCGCACCGAACCGGCCGGAGTGGACCTCACCGTGCGTACCGGGGAGATCGTCGGTCTCGCCGGGCTGATGGGCGCCGGCCGCACCGAGCTGCTGGAGACGCTCTTCGGTGCGGGCGGCTCCGGACGCCGTAGCGGCCAGATGACGATCGACGGCAGGCCGTACGGGCCGCATGGCCCCCGGGCCGCGCTCGCCCGCGGGGTCGCGTTCGTGCCCGAGGACCGGCGCGGCGCCGGGCTGATGCTGGAGCACTCGGTGGCGGAGAACGTCGTGCTCTCCGCGCTGGCCACCCTGACGACGCTCGGCGTGGTACGCCGTCAGGCGGTGCGGCGGACCGTGGCCGAGCAGCTCACCGCCCTCGCCGTGAAGGCGGCCTCGCCGGCCGTCGCCGCCGCCACGCTCTCCGGCGGCAACCAGCAGAAGGTCGTCTTCGCCAAGCAACTGCTGACCCAGCCGAGGCTGCTCCTGCTCGACGAGCCGACCAGAGGCGTCGACATCGGGGCCAAGGCGGAGATCTACCGGCTGCTCCACCGGCTCGCGGACGCCGGCATGGCGATCCTGCTCGCCTCGTCCGAGCTTCCGGAGTTGCTCAGCCTCTGCGACCGGGTGGTCGTCCTGCACCGCGGTCGCACCGTGGCCACCCTGCCCCGCGCGTCCGCCACCCAACAAGCGATCCTCGCCGCGGCCAACGGCGACGATGCCAAGGAGACCCGATGACCCCGCCCAACCCCACCGCCGTCGAGGAAGCGCCGGCCGGAACACCACCACCGCGCCGCCGGCCGTCACTGCGGCTGCCACGGGATCGGCACGCGCTCGTCGACAACTTCTTCCGGTTCCAGAGCCTCTTCGGCCTGGTCGCCGTCTTCCTGATCGCGATCGCGGTGTCGCCGGTCCGCAACGGCGAGAACATCTTCCTCAGCTCCGGCAACCTGGCCAACATCGTCCGGGCGGTGTCGGAGATCGGCATCATCGCGGTCGGCATGACGTTCGTCATCCTGATCGGGGGCATCGACCTCTCCGTCGGCGCGGTGCTCGGCCTGGCCGCGGTCGGGTCGGCCACCCTCATGGTCGACAGCGGCATGGGGATCCTTCCGACGGTGCTGATCGTGTTGTTGATCGGCACCGCGTTCGGCGCCACCCAGGGGGCGATCGTCGCCCGGATCGGCATCCAGTCGTTCATCGTCACGCTCGCCGGACTCCAAGCGGCCCGGGGCATCGCCCGGATGTGGTCCGGCGGCCTCGGCGTCCCGATCGCGTACGGGGACGGGCCGAAGGAGGCCCCCGAGGCGTTCTCGCTGCTGAGCGGCTCGATCAACGGGGTGTTGCCGGTGCCGGCGGTGCTCTTCATCGCCATCGGGATCGGCGCGCTCCTGGTGCTGCGCAGCACCGCCTTCGCCCGGCACGTGTACGCCATCGGCGGCAACGAGAAGGCCGCCCGCCTCTCCGGCGTCCCCGTACGCCGGGTGCGCATCACCGTCTTCGCCATCTCCGGTCTGCTCGCCGCGCTGGCCGGGATCATCCACGCCGGGCAGCTGAACCAGGGCAGCCCGAACGACGGCTCCGGCTACGAGCTGGACGCGATCGCGGCAGTGGTCATCGGCGGCACGAGCCTCGCCGGTGGCAGTGGATCCATGGGCGGCACCATCGCCGGCGCGCTGCTGCTCGGGATCCTCAACAACATCCTCGCCCTCAACAACATCGACGCGAACGTGCAGCTCGTCGTCAAGGGACTGGTCATCGTGGCCGCCGCCGCGCTGCAGAAGCTCCGCCCCCGCATCTCCTGACCCCCACCACCAACCGGAGGTAACAATGCGCTACGCCCGAAGAGCGGTCGCCGTCCTCGCGCTGACCGTCCTCGCCACCACCACCGCGTGCAGCGTGGAGAAGGCCGGCGACGGCAACGGCGGCACCGACGCCGCGGCCGAGTGCGGCAGCGGCAAGGAATTCCTGATCGGCATGTCGCAGGCGAACAACGCCGAGCCGTACCGGCAGGTCATGAACGACGACGTGAGCAACGCGGCGAAGGACGTGCCCGGGTTCAAGGTCGTCGTCTCCGACGCGGCCCAGGACAACAGCAAGCAGGTCGCCGACGTGGAGAACTTCATCTCCCAGGGCATCAACCTGCTGATCATCTCGCCGAACGAGGCGAAGCCGCTCACCGCGGTCGTGAAGAAGGCGTACGACCAGGGGATTCCGGTGATCGTGCTGGACCGCAAGGTCGAGGGCGACGCGTACACCGCGTTCATCGGCGGTGACAACGTGGCCATCGGCAAGGCCGCGGGCGAGTACTACGCGAAGACGCTCCTGCCGCAGGGCGGCAAGGTCGTCGAGATCTCCGGTCTGCCCGGCTCCACCCCGGCCGCCGAGCGCGCCCAGGGCTTCCGGGAGGGCGTGGCGAGCAACCCGCAGATCCAGATCGTGGCCAGCCAGACCGCCGAGTGGCTGCGGGAGAAGGGGCAGAGCGTCATGGACGCGATGCTCAAGGCGAACCCCGACATCAACGCGGTCTACGCGCACAACGACCCCATGGCGGAGGGCGCCTACCTGGCGGCGAAGGCGGCCGGCAAGGAGAGCACCATCAAGTTCACCGGGATCGACGCGCTGCCTGTGCCCTCCGGCGGCATCAAGGCCGTCGAGCAGGGCCGGCTGCAGGCGACGTTCCAGTACCCGACCGGCGGCCGCGAGGCCATCGACATGGCCAAGAAGATCCTCGTCGACTGCCAGAAGGACGTCCCGAAGACGACCACGCTCGGCACCACGCAGATCACCAAGGACAACGCCGCCCAGGTCTACACCCAGCTCGGCGGCAAGCAGTAGCACCCGGGGTGGGCCCGCCATCGCACCCGGCGGCGGGTCCACCCGCTCCACCGCATCCCCGGAACCCCTCATCCATCCGTGTGGAGGAATGCGATGCCCCGCCCACCGTCCCGTGCCGGCCGGATCTCCGCGCTGCTCGCCCTCGCCGTGGGCCTGCTCGTGGCCCCGGCCCCGGCCCGGGCCGCCGGTCCCGACGGGCTGGAGAACCAGCCGTACGAGAACCGGTCCACCCAGGTCACCGCCGGTGAGTTCGTGAACGTCTACGACCCGAGCGTCGGCGAGGACGAGCCCTGGTACTACAACGACCACACCATGGTGCGGGACCGCAGGACGGGCCTGTGGCACGTCTTCGCGATCACGCACGCCGAGCCGGCCAACCCGCTGGACGAGAAGTTCTTCGGCCACGCGACCGCCCCGTCGCCGCGCGGCCCCTGGACGAAGCAGCCGTTCGCCCTGGAGGCCGACCCGAACGCGGGGGAGACCCACATCTGGGCCCCCTACGTGATGTTCCACGGCGGCACCTACTACATGTTCTACGCCGGTGGCACCGCCGATCACGAGGCGTACCGGATGCACCTCGCCACGTCGAAGGACCTGGTGCACTGGAAGCGGAGCTCGAAGAACCCACTCTTCACCGACGGCTTCGACGGGCGGGACCCGATGGTCACCCGGGTCGGCGACAAGTGGGTCATGTACTACACCGCGAACAGCACCCCGGCCGGTGGCAACCACATCGTCGCGTACCGCACCAGCCGGGACCTCGTGCACTGGAGCGACCGGCGGACCGCCTTCGAGCACCCGGCCACCGGCACCTTCGGCGGGCCGACCGAGTCGCCGTTCGTGGTGCAGCGCGGTAACTCCTGGTACCTCTTCGTCTGCTGCGAGAGCGGCTACCAGGACACCCGGGTCTACCGCAGCTCGAACCCGCTGCATTTCACCGTCGACCAGCTGGTCGGTCGGATCAAGGCGCACGCCGCCGAGGTGGTCAAGGACGACACCGGCCGCGGCCAGTGGTACGTCACCGGCGCCGGCTGGGGGCAGGGTGGGCTCTGGCTCGCCCCGCTCGACTGGCGTACGCCGGTGGTGACGAAGGGGCGGGTGGTCAGCACGCCGTACTACCGGGCGGTCGTGCAGAGCGCACCCGAGGCGCGGTTGGTCTCGTACGCCGCCGACCCGGCCGGGCGCGGCGAGTACCGCGCGGTGACCGACTCGTCGTTCCGCTCCACGGCGCCGTACCTCGCGGTGGGGACCTTCGGGCCGACCGACACGGCGGGCGCGGCGGCGCGCGTGACCGTCTCGACCGACGGCGCCGACGTGAACCTGACCGGCATCCCGCTCGGCGACGAGCCGGTGACCGTGGACTGGCGGTTCCGGTTCGCGCCGACCACCGTCGACGTGAGTTTCCTGTGGCACGTGGCCGGCCCGACCACGGCGCCGGTCTGGGAGGCCGCCTGGAACCTGGATTCGAGCCTGCCCCGGGTCGGGGATCCGGCGGGCTCGGACCGCGACGGCGACGCGGCGGGCTTCTCCCCGTGGACGCTCGCCACCGACGAGTCGACCACCCTGGTGGCCGCCTACCGGGCCGGGTCGGCCTGGAGCGAGGACAAGCGCTGGTTCAACCGGCCGGGCGGCTCCATCGCGTGGCAGCCGCTCTGGCAGCCGGGCGGCCGGTCGCTGCCCGTCGGTGATCTCGCCGGTGGCACCTGGCGCATCGGGGTGAGCGGTGCGCCGACGGACACCGCGTTCGCGGACGCCCTGGCCGCGTCGGTGAACGGCGGCTGAGGCGATCCGACCGGTGCCGGCCACCCCAGCGGCGGCCGGCACCGGCGTCTCCGCGTCCGGGGGCCCGCCTCGACCCGTCCGCCGGCTCGTCGTCGTGAACCCGACGCGGCGGCAACGCCCGGTAGCTGTCCACGCGGACCTCCGGCGGTGGATAGATTGCGGGGATGCGGAGAGCTGACGGGGTCGGGCGGCGGCGCGGCGCGGTGCTGGGCGTGCTCGTCCTGCTGGCGGCCGTGACGCTGCCGGGCGCGGCGTGGGCCGGGTCGGCCGCGCCGGGTGAGCCGGCCTGCGAGGTGCGGGACGCTCGGCTGACCGAGCTCTCCGGAATGGTCGCCACCGACGACGGCTTCGTGGTGATCAACGACGGCGCGGAGAACGAGGCGCGGCGGCGGATCTTCTTCCTCGACCGGAGCTGCGCGGTCGTTCGCGCGGTGCCGTACCCGACCCGCCCGCTCGACACCGAGGACCTGGCGGTCGGCGCGGACGGCACCGTCTGGGTGGCCGACATCGGCGACAACGACAGGTCCCGCGAGACGATCGCGGTGTGGAAGCTGGCCCCGGGCGCCGATCGGCCGGTGCTGCACCGGATGTCGTACCCGGACGGCCCGCATGACGCCGAGGCGATGTTGGTGACCGGTGACGGTCGTCCGGTCGTCGTCAGCAAGTTCTCCGGCAACCTCTACGCCCCGACCGGCGCCCTGCGGCCGGGCGCGACCGTGCCGTTGGCGAAGGTGGGGCAGGTGCGGCTGCCCGCCTCGACGACCAGCAACCCGTACGGCCTGCTCGGCCGCTCGGCGGTCACCGGCGCGGCGACCGCCCCGGACGGACGCCGGGTGGTGCTGCGCACGTACGCCGACGCCTTCGAGTTCGACGTGGCGGGCGGTGACGTGGTCGCCGCGTTGACCGGTGGCACGCCCCGGGCCACTCCGCTGCCGAACGAGCCGCAGGGCGAGTCGATCAGCTACGCCGCCGACGGCCGCTCGCTGCTCACCGTCTCCGAGACGGCCGACCAGCCGCCGGGCACCAGACCGACGATTCTGCGTTACCCGCTGGCCGGGCCTGCGCCGTCGGGTTCACCGGCCGCGACGCCGGAGCCGACCGGCGCGACGCCGGCCGACTCGTCCGCGGCCGGCGAGGACGGGGGGAGTCGGGTCGTCCTCGTCGCCGCGCTGGCGGCCGGTGCGCTGGGTGTGCTCTTCATCGTGGTGGCGTTGCTCGCCCGCGCGCGTCGCCGACCGACGACGGGGACGTAGCCGCCGCACGTCCTGCGTGCGGCGGCCACCTCCCCGGGTCGTCGGGTCAGTTCACGCTCTGTCCGCCGTCCACCATGATCGACTGGCCGGTGACGAAGGAGGCACGGTCGGAGAGGAGGAAGAGGGCCACCTGGGCGACCTCCTCCGGCTCGCCGATGCGGCCGAGCGGGATCCGCTCGCCGTGTGGGTGGTGCTCCGAGCCCTCGTCGGTGGTGGTGATGCCACCGGCGGTCAGCGGTGTGCGGATCACCGTCGGGTTGACGGTGTTCACCCGGATCCGGTCGGGACCGAGCTCCACGGCGGCGGCGCGGGCCAGTGCGGCCACGCCGCCCTTGCTGGCGCTGTACGCCGAGATGCCCCACGTGCCCAGCTCGGCGAAGACCGAGCCGTTCAACGCGATCGAACCACCGCCGCCCTGCCGCTTCATCTGCGCGGCCTCGGCCTGGAGGTAGAAGAAGACGCCCTTCAGGTTGCCGTCCAGCAGGTTGTCCCAGAACTGCTCGTCCAGTTCGGTCAACGGACCGACGTTCGCGGTGCCGGCGTTGTTGAACGCCACGTCGAGCCGTCCGAAGCGGTCGACGACCTGTCGCACGACGTCCGCCGCGCCCGCGAAGTGGGTGGCGTCCGCCTTGATGAAGAGCGCCTCGCCGCCGGCCGCCGCGATCTCCTCGGCGACCTCCCGGCCGGCGTCCTCGCGCCGTCCGGTGAAGGCGACCTTGGCTCCTTCCCGGGCGAACAGGAGGACGCTCTCCCGGCCGATTCCGGAGGTGCCGCCGGTGACCAGCGCGACCTTACCGTCCAACATTCCCATGGTTTCGCTCCATAACGCTGTGTCAATTCCGCGGTGCCGTGGCGGGGCTGGCCTGGTCGGCCTGGTCGCACGCCGTGGCACCACTTGGCCAACGAACCGACACAACGGGGCTGGGAGCCGGCTGATTTCGGGTCGGTCATCGTCGATCCGAATGGTGGGTATAGGCCGCGCCGATGATCAGAGCTGGTCTTCTGCGGCGATGGGCCGGCCGGGCTCGTGAAACGGATATTCAATACATTACGGGCAGTTAGTCTGCTCGGGTGAACGGAGGGGGCGTGGCCGCCGGCAGCCGTGGCTATGCCGAGGCGCGGCGCTCGAGCTGGCTGGAGCTCTTCTTCGACCTGGTCTTCGTCGTCGCCGTGTTCCAGCTCGGCGGGCTCCTCAACGAGGACCCGTCGATCCACGGCGTGCTGGTCTTCGCCGGCCTGATGACCACCATCTGGTGGCTCTGGTTCAGCTTCTCGTACTTCGCGGACCTCTTCGACGACGACCGTCCGCCGAGCCGGTTCGTGCAGTTGGTCGCGATGCTGGGGGTGCTCGCGCTGGCCGCGTCACTTTATGGCGGGGTGGCCGACGATCCGGCCCTCTTCGCGCTGGTGTACGGGCTGCTGCTCGCCCTCCTCGCGGGCATGTACGGGGTGGTCGGGTGGCGCCGGCGAGAGGCGCGGGAGTTCTGCTGGTGGAACGCCGCGGGGTTCCTGCTCGGCGCCGTGCTGTGGTTCTCGTCCCTGCTGGCCCCGGCTCCGGCCCGGTACGCGCTCTGGGGTGTCGGGCTGGCCCTGAATGCCGCGGTGGCCGGGCCGCTGGCGTACACCTGGGCGGGCCGGGCGCCGGTCCAGCGGTCGCACATGCCGGAGCGGTTCGGGCTGTTCACCATCGTCGTTCTCGGGGAAGCCGTGCTCGCGGTCGCGAACGGCATCGGCGACACCGGCTGGCGACCGGCAGCCGCGGCCGTCGGGGTCGGCGGCTTCGTGATCGCCTGCGGCATCTGGTGGGTCTACTTCGCCTCCACCTTCGACCAGGAGGCGGGCAACCGGGCGCTTCGCGGTGGCCGGGGAGCGGTCGTGCGCAGCTACCTCTACGCGTACGGCCACCTGCTCGTGTACGGCTCGATCGTGGCCTCCGGAGTCGCCGTGGAGGTGGCCGCGCGGGAGGCGGTGCACGGCGACCACGGCGTCGCCGGTCCGCTGCTCGCCGGCAGTCAGCTGACCTTGATCCTCGGCTGCATCGTCGTCTACCGCGGGTTCGACGTGCGGGTGAGCCGGCGGGTCGCCTTCACCCAGGTCGGCCTGGCGGTGGCCGCAGTGGTGATCGGCCTGGGCGGGTTGCCGCCGCCGGCCACGGTCCTGCTCGTGGCGGTGGCCTGGGTCACGCTGGCTCTGGTCGAGTGGCGCTCGCCCCCGGTCTGGCGGCGCTGACGGCCGCGCCGACCCGCCGGCACGAGTCGGCGCCGGGGGAGGCTAGGCCGGCGCGGCGGCCGCGAGCGCGGCGGCGACGACGTCGAGCAGCGGTCGGTCCGGGTGCTCGGTCGAGTCCTGCACGGCGACCCGCATGGTGGTCAGGAAGATCGCGGCGAGGACCCGGGCGCGCAGCGCCACGTCGTCGCCGCTGAGCCGCTCCGCCAGCTCCGCCGCCAGCTCCCGCTCGACGACCGCGAACGCCGCGACCTGGTGTGCGGCCAGGCTGGGGTGCCCCCGCAGCAGGCGGCGCCGGGTCAGCCACTCCTCGTTGCCGAGGTACGTCTCCTCGGCGAGCTGCAACGCCGCCCGGGTCAGCGCCGTCCAGGGCTGGTCGTCGGCGGGTTGTGCCCGGATCAGCTCCAGCATCCGGCGCAGCCGAACGGTGTCGCCGTGGAAGATCGCCTCCTCCTTGCCGGAGAAGTAGTTCGAGAACGTCCGCCGGGAGACGTTCGCCGCGTCGGCGATCGCCTCGACGGTCACGCCGTCCACCCCCTGATCGATGGCGAGCTGCAGGGCCGCCTCGTGCAGGGCGGCGCGGGTCGCTGCCTTCTTGCGTTCGCGCAGCCCAGGGGTCTCGTCCATGACATAGACGGTACGTGACGCAGTTCTCAGGCGGCAAACTTGCCTACTGGGCAAGTTTTGTAGATGCTTGCGTGGGGCAACCATCTGTCGGCGGGAGGAAGCGTGGAGGGTGACGGTCGTGAGCTCGTGCACCGGCTGCGGGACCTCCTCCGGAGCATCCGGTTGATCAAGCAGCGGCGGGCCGAGGAACAGCCGGGCATCCCGCTCGGGCTGGTCGGCATCCTGTCGCAGATCGACGGGCTCGCCGACGGTTGTCACGCCCGGGAACTGGCGCTGCGGGCCCGGCTCGACCCGTCGACGGTGAGCCGTGCCGTCGCCGCCCTCGTGGCGCACGGGCTCATCGAGCGGCGCCCCGACCCGGCCGACCGGCGGGCACAGGTCCTGGCGGTCACCCCCGACGGCCGGACGGCCCTGGCCGACACCCACGACTGGTACGCCCGGCTGCTCGATCGGGCCCTCGCCGGCTGGAACGCCGACGAGGTCGCCGCGCTCGGCGCCGGGCTGCACCGATTCACCCGCGATCTAGAGGTCGCCCTCGAAAACCACGACAATCTGGAGGCCGCGCGATGAGCGCACCCACCACAACCGCCGGCGCCGAGCCGATGACGCACCGGCGGACGCTCGAAGCACTCAGCGGTCTGCTGCTGGTGCTCTTCGTCGCCCTGCTGAGCAGCACTGTCGTCTCGACGGCGCTTCCCAAGATCATTGGTGCGCTGAACGGCTCGCAGACCCAGTACACCTGGGTGGTCACCGCCACCCTGCTGACCGCGACGGCGACCACCCCGATCTGGGGCAAGCTCGCCGACCTGTTCAGCAAGAAGCTCCTGATCCAGCTCGCCATCGTCGTCTTCCTGCTGGGTTCGGTCGTCGCCGGCTTCTCGCAGAGCGCCGGTCAGCTCATCGCCTCCCGCGCCTTCCAGGGCATCGGGGTCGGCGGCCTGCAGGCCCTCGTCCAGGTGGCGATCGCCGCGATGATCCCGCCGCGGGAGCGGGGCCGCTACAACGGCTACCTCGGTGGCGTGATGGCCCTCGCCACGGTCGGCGGCCCGCTGCTCGGCGGCCTCATCGTCGACACCTCCTGGCTCGGCTGGCGGTGGTGCTTCTTCGTCGGCGTGCCCGTCGCGATCATCGCGCTCGTCCTGCTCCAGGCCACGCTGAAGCTGCCCGTTGTCCGCCGGGAGAACGTCAAGATCGACTACCTGGGCTCGGCGCTGATCGCCGCCGGCGTCAGCCTGCTGCTCATCTGGATCTCGTTCGTCGACAGCTCGTTCGCCTGGGTCTCCTGGCAGTCCGGCGTGATGGTGGCCGGTTCGATCATCCTGCTCGCCCTGGCGATGGTGGTCGAGAAGCGGGCCGCCGAGCCGGTCGTCCCGCTGGAGATCATCCGCGAGCGCACCACGGCGCTGGCCATCCTCGGCAGCCTCGCGGTCGGCATGGCCATGTTCGGCGGCTCGGTCTTCCTCGGCCAGTACTTCCAGATCGGGCGCGGCTACACGCCGACCGAGGCCGGCCTGCTCACCATTCCGATGATGGGCGGTGTGCTGATCTCCTCGATCGTCGCCGGTCGGCTGATCACCAAGAGCGGACGGATCAAGCCGTACATCGTCTTCGGCTCGATCGTCCTGGTCATCGGCTTCGCGCTGCTCGGCTTCATCGACCACGAGACGTCGCTGTACCTGATCGGTGCGGCCATGTTCCTCGTCGGCATCGGCGTCGGCATGACCATGCAGAACCTCGTCCTCGCCGTGCAGAACACCGTCTCGCTCAAGGACATCGGCGCGGCCAGCTCCAGCGTGGCGTTCTTCCGGTCGCTCGGCGGCACCATCGGGGTCTCGGTGCTCGGCGCCGTCCTGGCCCGCCGGGTCACCGACCAGATCACCCACGACCTCTCCGCGGCCGGCGTACCCACCTCCGGCATGGGTGAGACCAGCAACCTGAACATCACCGCGCTGCCCGACGCGATCCAGAACATCGTCCGGGCCGCGTACGGCGACGCCACGGGGCACATCTTCCTCATCTCCGCGGTGATCGCGGTGGTCGGTGTCATCGCCGCGCTGGCGCTCAAGCCGGTCACACTGCGCACCAGCATCGACCTGCCGGAGAGCGTCAAGTCGGCGGCGGTGGCCGCCGACGCCGTCGACGGCGCGCCCCCGTTCGACGAGGTCAACCTCGACGACGGTCGGGAGCGGGCGACCACCGGCCGCTGATCCCGGGCCTCGCGTCAGCCAGGGCCGCCCCGCAGTTCGACCGCGGGGCGGCCCTTCGCCGTCCGGGCGGCCCCGCACGTCCGCTCGCCGCACCTGCCCGGTCGGTACGGTGCTCGTGTGGGCCCGGGGTCCGGAACGGGCATGGTAGAACTGACCGCGATGAGGGTGCGAATCCACGTAAGTCGGACATGATCCGCCTTCCGGCCCGCCCGGCCGACGGTGGGGTCCCACGTAGTGCGACAGTCCTGGAGCTGCTCTTCGACATCGTCTACGTGTTCGCGCTCGCCCGCCTCGCCGGACGGATCGCCGACGACCTGACCATCGTCCGGCACACGCTGCTCTCCGAGGCGGGCCAGACCATCCTCTTCTTCGTCGCGATGTGGATGATCTGGTCGATCAATGCCGTCACGTCGAGCATCTACGACCCCCGTTCCCCCACCATCCAGGTGGAGCTGGTGGCGACGATGTTCGGCACGCTGATCCTGGCGGTCTCGTTGCCGCAGGCGTTCGGTGAGCGCGGCGTGATCTTCGCCGTCACGTACGTCCTCCTCCAGGTCCTGCGTCCGCTCCACCTCGCGCTGGCGCTGCGGGGCGGTGGCGGCACGGCCTGGCGAGCGCCGGTGCGCGTGCTCTGCTGGCACACCGTCTCCGGAACCTTCTGGCTCACCGGCGCGGCCGGCGCCGGCGTCACCCGCGGCGTGCTGTGGACCATCGCGGTCGGCATCGAGGTGCTCGGCATGCTCACGGCCTGGGCCGTACCCCGGCTCGGCTCGAACCGCCGGAAGTACGAAGACCTCGTCTACCACCATCTCGCCGAGCGGTACAACCAGTTCTTCATGATCGCCCTCGCCGAGGTGGTGCTCGAGACGGGCGCCGCCGTCAGCTTCCCGGGCCTCTCGGTCGACCGGACGATCGTGCTGGTGGCCGCCTTCCTGACCGTCGTGGCCTACTGGCGGATCTACTTCTACCACCGGACGTGGGGCCGTTCGGAGCATCAGAGCGGGACCGGCCCCGCCATGCGCCTCACCGACCGGTCGAACTTCAGCCTGCTGCTGATCGTCGGCGGGGTGATCTGCAGCGCGGTCGGCTTCGGTCAGATCGTCCGGGACGCCGACCCGCCCATCGACTGGGCGCTGGTGGTCGTCATCTTCGGCGGCCCCGCGCTCTTCCTGATCGGCCGGGCGTTCCTCGAACGGGAGCTCTACTCGATCCGGCGCAGCATGGCGCTCTACGTCGGCCTGCTGGCTCTCGGCGTGGCCGCGCCGATCACCCTGCGCTTCCCGCCGATGGTGGCCGCCGTCGCGGTGGCGGCGGTCATGGTCGGCGTCGCCCTCTTCGACGAGCTGCACCGGCACTCGGGCCGGGAGGGCAACCCGACGTTGTAGCCGGCCGTCAACTCCGACGGCGCGGGGCCGGTCGCCGCACGACGACCGGCCCCGAACAATCTCAGACCTCCCGCGAGTTCTGGACCTAGAGCCCCCGGCACTGCCCCGACGCGGCGCCGCGCACGGTGTTCGGCGCGCCGAGATCGACCGGGGCCGGGCTGTTGCCCGAGCAGTGCAGCGAAACCACCTCGTTGCCGGCGAGGATCGCCGCCGTCGTGCCGGTGTCGTTTCCGCTGAGCAGCAGGGCGCCGTCCACCCGGCTGCCCACCGCCGTGACGTGCCCGGTGGTGCCGGTCACCGTCACCGCGCCCCGCACGGTGCTGTTCAGCAGCTCCACGGCCGTCGCGCCGGTCGCCGCCACCGCGCCGCTGATCGAGGAGCGGTCGACCACGAGGGCGGCCCCGGCCCGGACGGTCACCCCGCCCGTGACGGTGGCGGCCCGCAGGCAGGTGACGCCGGAGGTGACGACCAGCGCGCCGGCGCGCCGACCGGAGACGACGTCGGTGCACGTCGGCGGCGGCGGAATCAGCGTGGCGACGAACTCCCCGGCCGTACCCACGTTGCCCACCGCGTCGATGCCCCGGTACTCGACGGTGTGTCGGCCGTAGCCGGGGGAGCGCTGGGCGAACGGGGAGACCGACAGGCCACCCGAGCCGAGGTTGCCGTAGACGAGACCGTCGACGTCGGTGCCGGTCGCCGTGAACAGGAACGGTGCCTGCGCGTCGGTCGGCCAACCGTAGTAGTTGTGCCAGCCGTCGCGGTCGAGGCGGAACTCGGCGGTGACCTCCGCCGCGGTGTCGTCGGCGCCGGTCAGGCGCATGGTGAACGGCCTGTTGTAGACGTACTCGGTGGGCTTGCCGGGGCGGGCGGTGGTGAGCAGCGGCTCCGACAGGTCGTAGTCGACCTCGGGGCGGGTCGCGTCGACCGTCCAGGAGCGGGACACCGACTCGGCGGTGACCGGGTCGGTGACCGTGGCGGTGAGCCGGTGGGTGCCGCCGGTCAGGCCCAGTCCGGCCAGCTCCAGGTCACCGTCGTGACCGGGGTTCGCCACCGGACGACCGTCGAGGGCCCAGGCCACGGCGGGGATCCGGTCGGTGGGGTGGGTGCTCTCCACGTACACGACGTCCCGTGCGCCGACCGGCCGGTCGGTCGCGGTCGACGTGGTGATCGCCAGCGGCTCGGCCACCACCGGGGTGGTCAGCCCGGTGTCGACGGTCCAGGTGCGGCGCTGGGTCAGCGCGGGCGACTCCCGTACCGCCGGGTCGCGGACGAACGGAGTCGGATCGGTGACCGTCGCGGTGACGGTGTGCGTTCCGGGGGTGAGCCGCAGCGTCCGCAGGTCGAGGACGCGGGCGTTGCCGGTGCCGGCGACGGTCGTGCCGTCGACCGTCCAGGTGACTCTCAGCTCGTGGCTCACCGGATGCAGGGTCTCGACCCGGACGACCTGGTCGGCGCCGATCGGCCGCCCCGCCTCGGTGCCGCCGGCCAGGATGTCGACCCGGCTCGCGATCCGCTCGGTCATCTGCTCCCGGGCGACCTGGTCGAAGTAGAAGCCCAACGACTTCATCATCGAGTGCCGGCTCGGCCGCCACACGCCCTTCTGCAGGTAGAGCCCGCCCTCGTAGCGGCCGATCTGGCCACCGGACTCGCTCGGTTCACCCAGCCAGCGCCACCACTTGGCGCGGGTGTCGCGCATCTGTTGCTCGGTGAGGAGGGTGTGGTGCGTCGACGAGGGCTCCGGTCCCTCGTAGGTGTCCCCGGCCACGCCGCGGGCGTAGTAGTCGTACTCGTCCTGCAGGCCGCCCAGCGAGTGCCCGAGCTCGTGCGGGCTGATCAGCGCGGAGAGCGCGTTGCCGCCGGAGGCGGTGGCGTTGACCCCGCCGGCCCCGCCGTAGGTGTCGCTGTTGGCCAGGGCGACGAGCTGCCGGTTGCCCCGGTTGGTGCCCGCCGCGAGATCGGCGTACGCGTTCGCCGCCGTCCCGTCGACGGCGAGCAGACGCTGCACGCTGTTGGGGTTGCAGCCGCCCCAGAAGCCCATGTCCAGCACGGTGTCCCGCTCCGGGTCGCCCAGGCCCGGGTCGCAGTCCACCCCCGACTCGGCGGAGACGATCTCCACGGCGTAGACGTTGAAGTAGCTGCGGTAGGACTTGAACGGCTCGATCGTCCAGAGGGTGTTCAGGTGCTTGTCGACGTGCGAACGGAAGGTCGGCAGGTCCGCCTCGGTGTACCCGTCGCCGAGCAGGACCAGGTTGAAGCGCTCCGCCGGATTACCGGTCACCTGGATCGGCACCACGGTGGCGCTGCCCACGTCGGCGGCGACGGCGGGCGCCGCCCCCACCCCCACCAGTCCGGCCGCGACCATCGCCGCCACACAGAACCCCGCTCTGACTCTCACCCTCGTGCCCCTCCCGTCCGTCGGCGGCCGCCCCGGCGTCAACCGGCCCGGGGCGAACCCGCCCGTCATCGATCACGATCATCGGACCGTACCCGCGCGCGGCCGCGCGGGATAGCCACCGGAACCGGACGGTGGTCGGCCCGAGACGTTCGCCGTCGCGGAGTGGACCGAACACCGATGGCGTCACCGTGGCGTTCACCGGTCGGGGGAGGGTCCGCGGTCAGGCCCGTTTCGCGCCCGGGCGGAACCGGACGGCCTCCGCGACCACCACGCTCAACAGCACCACTGTGGCGAGCACGCTCAGGGCGAGCCCCGGCAGCCACGGCGCGACCCAGCCGGCGGCCACCGTCACGACGATCCCGGCGAGGTGGGCCCGTGGAATCCGGTCGGCGACCTCGTGGTCGAGCAGCGCCCGACCGGCCAGGAAGAGCGCGGCGCCGCCGAGCAGCAGCGCGACCAGGATGTCGTCCGGCCGCTGCATCGGATGCCTGATGACCCGCTCGAAGCCGGCCGCGATGCCGACCACCCCGGTCACCATGAGCCAGTGCACGTACGGGTTGGTCCGCACCAGCCGGGTCCGGTGCGCGGAGCGCTCGATGGCGGTCCGCAGCACGGCGCCGGTGCGCCGGGCGTGGCTCCACCAGAGCACGACAGCGGTGACGAACGCGGCGAGGAACGCGCCGATCCGGTCGAGGCTGAACGGCATGCGGCTCAGGGTCAGGACGGCGATCAGGACGAGCTCGCCCAGGGCCAGGATGTAGATCTGCTGGTACCGCTCGGCGAGGTGCTCCGGGGAGACGTTGTAATGCGGCAGCGGTCGCCGGCCGGGGATCGGGAACCGGAGGCCGAAGGCGACGTAGTCGACGCCGAGCGCGGCGAGCCACACCACGAGCCGGGTGTCCGCGTCCGGGAGCAGGCCGCCGACGATCCAGAGGGTGCCCGAGAGGCCGGTCCAGAGCAGGATCCGGACCGGGCGTTCCTGCTCGCGCCGGCCGCGCAGCGACGGGATGAGGACCAACCCCCGGCCCCAGTTGATCCCGGCCCAGGTGGCGCCGAAGACGACGCCGTGGGCGCCGAACGCGGTCGGCAGGGCGGCGGACATCAGCATGCCGCCGAACATGATGCCCAGGACCACGAGCTGGATGGGTCGCTCCTGGGGGCTGTAGATGTCGGTGAACGAGGTGGTGGTGACCCAGACCGCCCAGAGCGTGGCGAGCAGGAGCAGCGCCTGGCCGATGCCCGTCCAGGTCTGCTCGGCCGCCATCTTCTGCGAGGTCAGCGCCAGGGTGGCGAGGAAGGCCAGGTCGAAGAAGAGTTCCAGCAGGTCGGCGCGTTGGGAGCCCTCCGGCGTACGGGTGATGGCTCGGCGTACGCCCGGCATCACGACCGCCGGCGGCGGGTTCGTCCCCGCCCGGCGTGGCGGTCGCAGCGCTCGACGGGGAGGTGGCGATCGTCGTCGGACATCGGGTCCCGTTCCTCGCTCGACGTGCTGGGCGACGGGTTGCCGACCCGGTGGCTGCGACGGCTCCGCTGGTAACGCTACGTCGAGGGCGGACGGTCCGAGTCCGAACCGCGGAATGTTCCGGCGGCCGGCCGGCGGGCTCAGGCGGCGAAGCTCTCCACGTAGCCGATCGCCGCCTCGGCGGCGGCGCGCAGCGGCTCGGAGGAACGCCGGACCTGGCTGAGCAGCAGGCCGCCCTGGACCGCCGCGAGCAGCGCGGTGGCGAGCTGGTCGGTGTCGGCCTCGGCGACGAGTACGCCGTCCTGCCGCATCCGGCGCAGCCCCGCCCGGATGGGGGCCTCCCAGCGGTCGAAGGCGGCGGCGAGGTCGCCCCGTAGCGGCTCGTAGGTCTCGACCAGCTCGCTCGCGAGCGAGCCGATCGCGCACCCGCCCGCGCAGTCGTGCCGCTCCTGCGACGCGATCATGGCGTCGCGCCACGCCCGGAGCGCCGGGAAGCTGTCCAGCCGGTCGAGGTGCGGCTGCTGCCCCGCGATGGTCTGCTCGACCTGGTGGGCGATGACGGCCCGCACCAGCTCGGTCTTGTCGGCGAAGTAGTGGTAGATCTGCGAGGCGCTGACCCGGGCGGCCTGCTGGACGTCCGGGATGCTGGTGCCGGCGACGCCCTTGCGGAAGATGAGATCCGCCGCCGTCTTCACGATCCGCTCCCGGGTGCGCCGACCCGCGGCGGTGTGCCGGGGTCTGGCCGGCGCCGGGCCGGGGGTGGAGACGGCATCGGTTGGTGTCATCGCCCCAGCTTAACGTTGGTTAAGTCGCGCGCCTCACCGGTTGTCAGCGGGTGGCCGGGTCGTGCCAGCGGCCGGCCAGCGTCGCCGCCTCGGCCGGACCCCAGCTGCCCCGCGGGTACGACGACACCGGCGCCGACAGGTCCAGGATGGGCTCGACGATCCGCCACTCCTGCTCGATCGTCTCCTCCCGCGCGAAGCGCAGGTGCCGCCCGTCCAAGGCGTCGTCGAGCAGCCGCTCGTACGCCTCCCGCCGGTGTCCGAGCGTGGCGTCGAAGTCGACGGGGAGCTCGGTCGAGGTGCCCGTCACCTCCGCGCCGGGCTCCTTGACCTGGACGGAGAGGGTGATGCCGTCGTGGCGGCCCAGGCGGAAGCGGAGCAGGTTCGGCTCGGGCTCGGCCCCGTCGGCCGACGGCACGAGGTTGCGCTCCGGCGTCTTGAACTCGACCACGACCTCGGTGGCCGTGCCCGGCATCAGCTTGCCCGTACGCAGGTAGAACGGCACGCCGGCCCAGCGGGGCGAGTCGATCCGCAGCTCGGTGGCGACGAACGTCTCGGTGTTGGAGTCGGCGGGCACGCCCGGCTCGTCTCGGTAGCCGGCGTACTGGCCGCGGACCGTGGTGGCCGGCGAGAGCGCCGCCGCCCGGGTCAGGGCGCGGATCTCCTCGGCGCGGAACGCGTCGTCGCCGGCGTCGGCCGGGGGCTCCATGGCGAGCAGGGCCACGACTTGGAGCATGTGGTTCTGCAGCACGTCGCGGGTGGCGCCGATCCGGTCGTAGAAGCCGGCGCGCCCCTCGGTGCCGAAGCCCTCGGCGAGGGTCACCTGGATGTTGGCGATGTGCTCGGCGTTCCAGAGCGGCTCGAAGATCCGGTTGGCGAAGCGGAAGACCCGCAGCCCCTCGACCGCCTCCTTGCCGAGGTAGTGGTCGATGCGGAAGATCCGCTCCGGGTCGAAGGCCGCCCGCAACACCTTGTTCAGCTCGTGCGAGGTGGCCAGGTCGCGGCCGAAGGGCTTCTCGACGACCACCCGGCCGCGCGCGGCCAGGCCGGAGCCGGCCAGGCCGTCGACCACCGCGGTGAAGACCGCCGGCGGGATGGCCAGGTAGAAGAGCGGCCGCCGCGCCGTCGAGAGCGCCTCGGCGAGCCGCTGGTAGGTGGTGGGGTCGGCGTAGTCGCCGGAGAGCATCGTGAGGTTCCCGGCGAGGCGGTCGAAGACCTCGTCGTCGACCTGACCGTTCGCCTCCAGCACCGACTTGCGCGCCGCCGTGAGCAACTGCTGGTGGTCCCAGCGGGAGCGGGCGACGCCGATCACCGGCAGGTCGAGCCGACCGCGACGCGTCAGCTCGTAGAGCGCCGGGAAGAGCTTCTTCGCGACCAGGTCACCGGTCACACCGAAGAGCACGACAGCGTCTGAGCGCAGGTCCATGGCACGTTCACCTCATCTTGGAATCAGCTTTCCAAGACTCTCGCGCAGCCGCTCGGGCGTCCACGCTCGGGCACGTGACGTCCGCGACAACGCGAGGGCCGCCCGATCCTGCCCCAACGGGGCCGCCGGAGCCAACTCGGGGGCGGGCCCGGCCGGTCGCCGCCGGCCGGGCCCGCCTCGGATCAGGCGACCAGGGACCGCAGCGGAACCCCCGCCGTCTGCAGGGCGCGCACCAGGTCACCCAGGAACGGGTGCTCGTCGGCCTGCTGCCCCTGCGGGTTCGGGATCACCAGGTAGGACGAGCCGCCCGCCGCCGACGTCCGGGCGTCGCCGGTGAACCGTTCGACGACCGACCGGGTCCGGGCGAGGTCCGCGTCCGCCACCTCGATGGTGATCGGCCGCCAGCCGCCGCCGAGGTCCTCGGGCGCGGACACCCGGGCCGCGGCGGCCCGGGCCGGGTCGACCGACGCCGCCCGCTGCGCGGCGGGTCCGGCGCCCGTCTCGGGGTAGAGCAGCGCGTTGGCCACCAGGTGCAGCCCGTTCTCGTTGTACGCCCGGAAGAGCGGGTTGAACGCGAAGAGCACCGCCCGACCGGCGCCGGTCGGCTCGTCCACCAGGGCCGCCGTGCCGCGCAGCGCGTCGGCGCCGACCGTGTAGCCGTTCGCCCAGAACGTCTCCCCGCTGGGGTAGCGCAGCACGTTGGTGCCGGTGGTGCTGGGGTTGAGGATGGGGTCGCCGTTGTTGAACTCGAAGTCCTCCGCGGGTCGGCCCGACGCGACCGGGCTGGCGGAGTCGACATCGACCCGCAGGTGCGACCCGATCACCTGGTACCCGGCCGGCTTCGGCTTCTCGGTGGTGGAGGTGAGCCCGGCGGCCCGGGCCATCCGGGTGCCCTCGTTGCGCAGCCCGATGTAGGTGTTGCCCTGCGCGATCCAGCTGCGCAGGTTGGCCTGCCCGGCGGCGGTGAGGCCGCCGGTCGGGTTGCCGCCGTCCGGCACGAGCAGCACCGACCGGCCGGTGAACGCGGCCGTGTTCTCGTTGATGTCGGCGGTGGTCACCGGCTTCAGCTCCAGCCCCCACCGCTCGCCGAGCACGTAGCGGGCCTCACCGTGCGAGCCGGAGGTGGTGGAGATGCCGTCGCCGCCGAAGAGGCCGACGTCGGGCAGCTCCAGCCGGGCGCCGCGGGCCGGTCCGCCCGGGCTGAGGGTCACCCCGAACGACTCGGCGAGCTCGTCGATCTCCCGGGTCAGGCGGGTCGCCGCCAGCCGGACGACGCCGCCCGCCCCGTCCCGGACCAGCGGCACCCCGCGACCGAGCAAACGGAAGGTGAGCTCGGCGGCCGCGGCGGAGTCGAGGCGGTAACCGTACGAGCCCCAGAGTGAGGCGTGACCGGTCCGGCCGCCGGAGATCTGCCGGACCAGCTTCGCCCGGGGCCGGACGTCGTCCCCGGTGGAGATGGTCGGCACGCCCATCAGCAGCGGGTTGCTCCAGGACGAGACGTCGTAGAAGTAGGGGAACGGCGTGTACGGGTCCTCACCCATGATCGCCTGGATCCAGTGCTTCTGCGGCTGCTCCATGGGGATCCAGTACGCGCCCTTCGGCACCGTGACGTTCCGTGCGCTCCGGCCGCCGAAGATCCGCGCGTTGGGCACCCGGGTCGCCTGCTGCACCTCGTACACCTCGACGTCCATCCGGCGCAGCCGCTCGACCAGCTGCCGTACGTCGGCGAGCTGCCGGTCGGGCAGCAGGAAGTAGGACCGGATCCGCAGGTCCGGGACCGGGAACTGGACCTCGTTGGTCGGCTGGACCACCTCGTTCGGCTCCAGCGTGCCCGCCCGGCCCTGGGCGAGCGCGTCCGTCCAGATCCGGTAGTAGTCGGTGAGCACCTCGTGCCGGTTCGCCGCGGCCCAGCCGAGGGTGGACCACTGGGTGTGGAACTGCTGCTGGACGCGGTCGGCCACGGCCGAGGCGCTGCCCTTCTCGAAGGTCATGCCGGCCGCGCCGAAGCCGGCCGCCGGCACGGTGTCGCCGTAGCCCATGAAGAAGAGGTCGTAGCGGGCGTAGTTGAAGTAGCACTCGGTGGTGACGGTCTCGGTGCAGGCGCCGTTGTAGCCGAAGCCGGCCTTGTTGGCCTCGCCGATCCGGTTGATCCAGTCGACCGCCTCGGCGGAGATCTCGTGGTGGATCGGGTCGGCGTTGGGCGGGAAGAAGTACTGCGAGCCGGTCATCTCGTGGGCGTCGACGAAGACCTGCGGCGGGTAGCGCCGCATCAGCTCCAGCTTGCTGTCGGTCTCCTGCTGGGTGCGGGCGAACCAGTCCCGGTTCAGGTCGAAGCCGAAGTCGTTCTGCCGCCGGCTCGCGTCCCGGCCGTCCGGGTTCTGCGTCGGCACGATGATCGTGACGAGGTTCTCGTTGCGCTCGGCGACCTCGCACGACAGGCCGGCGGCCAGCTCGTACAACGTCTTCAGTGCCGCGTCGGCGCCGCTCTTCTCGCCGCCGTGCACGTTGCCGGTGACCCAGACGATGGCCGGGGAGTCGTCGGCCGTCTCGGCCGCCTCCCGGCGCGTGGTCCGGCGCGGGTCGCGCAGGTCCCGGACGTCCTCCGCGATCCGGCGCAGGGCGGCCGGCCGGACGTTGCGCTCGTGGGAGACCACGGCGTACGGCAGTGGCTGACCGAGCGCGCTCGTGCCCAGTACGCCGGTCACCACCCGGTCGGAGGCGGTGTCCACGGCGTGCAGGTAGCCGCGGATCTCCTCGGTGGTCACCGGCCGCTCCTGCCCGAGGCCGAGCGGGAAGCCGAGCGCCCGCTCCGGGCTGGGCACGCTCGTCAGTCGGGCGCTGGGGTCGGTGCTGCAGTGGGTGGGCGACGGCGGGCGGGCCCCGGCCGAGGTGCCGCCGAGCAGCGGCACCGTGCCGACCAGGAGGGCGATCGCGGCGGCGCTCGCCAGCCGCCGTGCGGGGACGATCCGGGGTGGACGGGTCGACGGGGCCATGCACTTCCCCTCTCGGTGGATCACATTGACCGGAGCCTATGGTCCGGGTGTGTCACCGAGCAAGATTCCGTCGACGTGGGTGACTCGGGCGGTGCGGGTCGGGACAGGTAATCCCGACCCGCACCGGCGCCGCTTACGGCAGCGGATACTGGGCGACGTAGACCGGCGCCCCCACCCGGGTGGTGTCGGCCGCCTCGCCCACCCCGTTCACCACGTGGTCGATGGTTCCGGCGTTCAAGTTGACCGTCATGACGTGGTGCAGCCGTACGCCCGGCGTCCGCGGGACCTCGAAACCGTTCTCGGTGTGGATCGACGGGTTGTTCTGGTTGAAGACGTAGACACCACCGCCGTGCAGGGTGTGGTGGCGTACCCGGTCGCCGACCTTGTAGCCGGCCCACCCCTCGACGTCGCCGTTCATCCAGTCGGCCTGCGTCGGCGGGTCGTACGGCAGCTCGTTCTGGTAGAGCACCGTCGTGCCGTGCTCGCCGTTCCAGACCGTGTTGTACCGCTGGAAGTGCTCGACGAACAAGCCGGTCGCCGTCACGTGGTCGCCGTTGATCACGGCGCCGTACCGGCCGGTGTTCGTCCGCCAGCGCTCGGTGTCGCCGTTGACCCCCTCGGTGAAGCCCTCCACGCCGTGGTCGCCGCGCCAGACCCAGGTGTGGTCGATGAGGACGTGGTCGCTGTTCACCTCGAGCGCGATGTTCGTCCGGCCGATGTGCGGGCCGCCGACGCGGAAGTACACGTCGGACAGGGTGGTCGGGTTGGCCGCGCTGCCCCCGTCCCGGCCGTGCCGGTCGCCGACCCGCAGCAGGACCGGCGACTCCCGCAGACCGGCGTCGATGGTCACTCCGGCGACCACCACACCGGGAACGCCGGCGACCTCCAGCGGCACCGCCCCGTTCACGGCGGTGAGCGTGGCGTGGCCCAGGCCGAGCAGCACCGTGTTCGGACGCTTGACCTCGATGCTGCGGGCGATGTCGTAGACGCCCGGGGTCAGCAGGAGGTGCTTGCCGCGGGCGAGCTGGCTGTTGATGGTCCGTACCGAGTCGCCGGGGCGGGCCACGAAGAAGTCCTCGATCGGGATGCTGCGGCCCGGCGTGATGCCGTCCGCCCAGGAGACACCCCTGCTGTCGCGCTGGGCGGCGGGCACCCGGACCTGGTAGCGGCCCTTACCGTCGACGTACAGGTACGGCTTCTCCCGGCTGACCGGGGTGGTGTCGAGCGTGGTGTACGGCGGGTCGGGGAAGGTCGCGTCGTCGGGCGCACCCACGACCCCCGCGAAGACCTGGTTCCAGACCGCGTTCGACCAGCCGGCGATCTCGCTGTTGCGGGTGAGCCACTGCTGCTGGGAGCCGTTGGTGGTGGCGGGCAGCCGCGAGTCGGCGATGAAGCCGCCGCTGGCGTACTGCGGGCCGGCGGTGCAGTAGTCCATCAGGGAGAGCCCGCCGCCGGTGATGTCGAGCCGGCGCATCGACACGGCCTGGGAGACCGCCCAGAAGTTCGCCGAGGCGCGGCAGCCGTCCTGACCCGCCGCGTCGACGGTCAGCGAGAGGTTCGACAGCGTCCGCCAGAAGTTGACCAGCGCGATGCAGTTGCCCGTGCCGCCGTCGGCGAGGCACCGGTTGTACGCCTCGATCTTCCCGTTGATCCGTACGTCGGTGGGTGACGCGCCGAGCCCCGCGATCTCGGTGTAGTAGCCGACCTTCATCTGCAACGGCTGCTCCGGGGTGCCGTAGCTGCCCGGCTTGAACAGGTACGCCTGCCGTTCGGTGCCCATCTCGGCGTCCACCTGCCGGGCGTACGCGGCGTCGAGCGTCGCCTGGATCTCACTGACCGGCATGCCGGGGTCGAAGACGGTGACGTGGGGGCCGAGGTCCGGCGTGCGGGGCCGGGGCGGGCCGGCGTTGGCGGTCGCGCTCGTCGTGCCGAGGGTGGCGCAGAGCACCAGCCCGAGGGCGATTGCCCGGCCGAGCCGCCGGGCGCCTGGGGAGTGGGTCATCCGGGTTCGTCCTTCCCGCCGCGCGCGGACTCGCCGGCGCGGCCACCTGGGGGATGAGGTGCTTGAGAGCGCTCTCTCACACCTGCGGACCTGGTCGACGCGTCGAATCAAGGGATCGGCATGTTTCTACCCGGTAATTCCGTCGCGCGCTACGGCCGCGCGCCTCGAATCTCCGCACTACCGGAGCGGAGTGGGCTCGGCCAGGGTTATCGGCCGGGCGGGGGCTGCTGCGGCGCGGCGTCGGCGTACCGGGTGCGCATGACCTCACCGGCGGCCGGGCCGGCGGCGAAGACGAAGTTCTCCGGGTCGAGTTCCCGCCCCGTGCTCCGGTCCACCACCACGGGCTCGACCTCGGCCCCGGTCTCCCGGTCGACCAGGATCATGCTGCGCTGCTCCGGCCGGAGCCGGGAGTTGCCCCAGGCGGCGAGCGTGACGATCACCGGTCGCAGGCTGCGGCCCAGTTCGGTGAGGACGTACTCGTACCGGTCGGGGTGGGTCTGGTAGCGGCGGCGCTCCAGCAGCCCGTTGGCGGTCAGGGTTCGAAGTCGGCTGGTCAGGATGCTGGAGGAGATCTTCAGGTTCTCCTGGAACTGCTCGAAGCGGGTGTAGCCGTCGAACGCGTCGTGGAGGATCAGCAGGGTCCACCACTCGCCCACCACGCCGAGGGTCGCCGAGAGCGGGCACTCGCGGTCCTCCAGGCGGATCTTGCCGGCCATACCTGCTCCTCACCGAGTGGGTGCTAATGTCGAAGTGACTCACTTCTAGTTCAGAAGTAACAGTACGACGGTCGCGCCGTCCCGACGGTCCGACCCCGCACATCGAGGAGTTCCCATGACCGAGGCGCCCGAGATCATCCGCCGCTACTTCGAGCTGGCCGGCCGGCCGGACACGGACGCCTACTTCGCGCTCTTCGCCGACGACGCGGTGGTGGAGGACGAGGGGAGGACGTACCGCGGGATCGCGGCGATCCGCGACTGGCGCGGCGAGGTGCCGCTGGTCCGGTACGAGATCACCGACGTCGAGGACGCAGCCGAGGGCACGGTGGTCACCACGACCATCAGCGGCGACTTCCCCGGCAGCCCCTTCGCCGGCCTGCGGTACCGCTTCGAGGAGTACGACGCCGACCGGATCCGCCGGCTCCGCATCGCCCCCTGACCGCCGGGGCCGGAATCCGAGATCCCCTCACGTCCGGCGGGCTAGATTCTGGAGATGGACGCCCGCGCCGGCGCTGTGGAGGCCCTGAAGACGGATCCCGACGCCGTCTCGATCCGCCGTTCCCTCGAGGTCTACTACGGCGACCCGGCGCGCGAGGCGGCCATGGACGCCTTCTACGCCCGCTTCGTCCGCCGGGGTGACCTCGTCTTCGACATCGGCGCGCACGTCGGCGACCGGGTCGGTAGCTTCCGCCGGCTCGGGGCCCGGGTGGTCGCCGTCGAGCCGCAGCCGGCGTGCACGCGGGCGCTGAGGGCGATCTACCGCGACGACGGGGAGGTGACAGTCGTCGAGGCGCTCTGCGCCGCCGGGGCGGGGAGCGTGCCCTTCAGCGTCAACTCCGCCAACCCGACCATCTCCACCGCCTCGCCGCACTTCATCCGGGCCGCCGACGGCGCGGCCGGCTGGGAGGGGGAGCGGTGGGACGCCCCGGTCGACGTCGCGTCGCTCACGCTCGACGGGCTGATCGCCGAGCACGGGGTGCCCGCCTTCGTGAAGATCGACGTCGAGGGGTACGAGGACGAGGTGCTCGCCGGTCTGGGTCGACCACTGCCCGCGCTCTCCTTCGAGTTCACCACGATCGAGCGCGCGGTCGCGCAGCGGTGCCTGCGCCGGCTGACCGGGCTCGGGTTCCAGGCCTTCAACCTCGCTCTCGGCGACGCCATGGCGCTGGCCTCCCCGCAGTGGATGGCCGCGCCGCGGATGGCGACGTACCTGCGTTCGTTGCCGTACGAGGTCAACTCCGGCGACGTGTACGGCCTCTCCCGGGCGCTGCGGCACCGCCGCTGACCTCGGCATGACGTTGCGGTCGCAATGCCAAGAGGCTAGAGTCTTTTGCAATGCAGTCGTATTGCAAAAGAGGGTGCCCCCGATGCACGTGATCACGTTCTCCGAGCTGACCGACGGGATGGTCGACCTGGTCGGCGGCAAGGCGGCCGGGCTGGCGGCGCTGATCCGGCTCGGTGAACGGGTGCCGGACGGCTTCTGCGTCACCACCGCCGCCCAGGAGACGGGAGCGTCCCCGGAGGCCGAGATCGAGGCGGCGTACCGGCAGCTCGGCGGCGGCCCGGTGGCCGTGCGCTCCAGCGCCACCGCCGAGGACCTGCCGGACGCCAGCTTCGCCGGGATCCAGGACACGTTCCTCGGCGTCACCGGCGTCGCCGACCTGCTCTCCGCCATCGAGAAGTGCCGGCACTCGCTGCACACCGACCGTGCCGTCGCCTACCGCGACGCCCACCACATCGAGCACGCGGCGGTGCGGATGGCGGTCGTCGTGCAGCGGATGGTCGACGCGGCGGTCGCGGGTGTGCTCTTCACCGCGAACCCGGTCACCGGACGGCGGACCGAGATGATCGTCGAGGCCGCCGCCGGTCTCGGCACGACAGTCGTGGACGGCGCCGCCGACGTCGAGCGGTACGTCCTCGGCGAGCCGCCGCAGCCCGGCGGCCTGCTCACGGCCGCCCAACTCGACGAGCTGCGCGCGGTGGGGGAGCGACTCCAACACCGGCTCGGCGGGCCGCAGGACGTCGAGTGGGCGTACGACCGGCAGGGTGTGCTCTGGCTGCTGCAGTCGCGGCCGCTCACCACCCTCTTCCCCCTCCCGCCGGCCACCGACGACCCCGAGCCCCGCGTGTACCTGGAGTTCGGGCACGTACAGGGCATGCTGCGTCCGGTCACCCCGATGGGCATGTCGACGCTGAAGTCGGTGATCGTGGCGATGCTCGCCAGCCTCGGACTGCGGGTCGAGGTCACCGACATCGGCGGGCGGCTCTACGGCGACCTGACCGACCTGGCCCGGGACCCGTCCGCCCGCAAGCGCCTGGTCAAGCTGATGGCCGTCGACTTCGGTCCGCGGGCCCAAGCGGTGATGGAGCGGGTGCTCGCCGACCCGCGCTTCGCGCCACGCCCCGGCCGTCGGGCCGGACGCGGCGGCGCACCGAACGCGCGGACGGCGCTGCGGGCACTGATCGGCGTGCTCCGGGCGCTGGCCCGGCCGGCCGCCGCCCGCACCCGGATGTTCCGGGCGATCGACCAGCTCGCCGCCGACTCGGCCGCCCCCGCCGAGCTGCGCACCGCCGCCGACCGGCTCCGGTTCGTGCGGGACCAGGAGGAGACCTCGCCGGGCACGGACGACCTCGTCTGGCCCATCATCGCCGGCATGCTGGCGGCCACCCTCCCCGCGCACCTGATCAAGGGCGTCGCCGACCGCGACGAGATCGACACCGTGCTCGGCGGCATGCCGCACAACGTCACCATCGAGATGGACCTCGCCCTGTGGCGGCTCACCGAGCAGGCCCGAGCCCACCGCGACCTGCTGCTCACCACCGAGCCGAGGGAACTGGCCGACCGGTACCGACTCGGCACGCTGCCCGACATCGGGCTCGCGGTGTTCCTGGACCGGTACGGCCACCGGGCCGTCGCCGAGGTCGACCTCGGGGTTCCCCGCTGGGCGGAGGACCCCGCGCCGGTACTCGCCATGATCGCCAACTACCTCCGGGTCACCGACCCCGACCAGGCGCCCGATCGCCGCTTCGCCCGCGCCGCCGCGACGGCCGAGGCCACCCTCGACCGGCTCGTCGTACGGGCCCGCCGCCGCCGGCCGGTCCGCGGCCGAATCGCCGGTTTCCTGCTGCGCCGGGCCCGTTCGCTGGCGGGCCTGCGCGAGGCCGGCAAGTTCGCCGGGCTGTACCGGCTGCGCGAGATGCGCCGCCAACTCCTGCTCATCGGTGCCGAACTCGCCGACGGCGGACTGCTCGCGCGACCCGACGACATCATGTTCCTGAACCTCGACGAGGCGGCGGCGGCCGTGCACCAGGGCGCCGACCATCGTTCGACGGTCACCGCCCGCCGCGCCGTCCATGAGCGCGAACTGCGCCGCCGTACCGTGCCGGTCGCCCTGCTCTCCGACGGCACCGACCTCGAGGCCGCGCTGCCGGTGCCGGCCGCGACGGCCGGGGCGCTGCGGGGCGTCGGCGCGGCGGCCGGCGCGGCGACCGGGCCCGCGCGGGTGGTTCACGACCCGGCCACCGCGCGCCTGGAGCCCGGCGAGATCCTCGTCGCGCCGACCACCGATCCCGGCTGGACGCCGCTCTTCCTGACCGCCGCCGGGCTGGTCACCGAGACCGGCGCCGTCATGGCGCACGGCCCCACGGTCGCCCGGGAGTACGGCATCCCCGCCGTCATCTGCGTCCCCGACGCCACCCGGCTGATCCGCACCGGCGACATCGTGACGGTGGACGCCGCGGCCGGAACGGTGACCGTGCGGTGAGCCGCCGACGCCGGTCGGGCACGGCCGGCGACGATCCACCACCCGTTCCCGACGTGACAGCATGAGGACCATGCCGAAGAAGGTCGACCACCACGAGCGGCGCACGCTCATCGCGGACGCGCTGATGCGGGTGGCTGCGCGGCAGGGGCTGGAGGCCGTCAGCCTGCGCCACGTGGCGACCGAGGCCGGCGTCTCGTCGGGCATGGTCCAGCACTACTTCCGCACCAAGGACGAGATGATGGCGTTCGCCATGGCCGTCGTCCGGGAGCGCAACCAGGCGCGGGTGACCGAGGCGATCGCCCAGCTGGGCGAGGAGCCGCCGCCCCGGCTGCTGCTGCGCACGATGTTCGTCACGATCCTGCCGCTCACCGAGGAGTCCCGCGCCGACGGCCGGGTCGCGTTGGCGTTCCTCGCCTACACGGCGGTACGGCCCGAGGCCGCCACCGGTCTGCGCGCGGACACCCGGGAACTGACGGGCTTCGTGGCGAGCCTCCTGCCCGGTCCGCGACGGCAGGAGCGGGCCGCGGGCCTGCTGGCGCTGATGGAGGGCCTCGGCGTCTACCTGCTCGGCGGCCACTACCCGGCCGAAGAGGCCCTGGCCGCGCTGGACGCGCAGCTCGACGTCCTCTTCGCCGAGACCGGCGCCGCCGACGCGGGGTAACCTGCGTCGGCGGCGCGCCACGGCGGGTCAGCGGCTCAGCCGCTGGTAGCGCCGGACGGCGAGCGGCGCGATCACCGCGATCAGCAGCACCGGCCAGCCGACCGCCAGCAGAAGGGCGTGCTCCGCCGCCCAGGACCCGCCGCCGAGGCCCGGGTTGCCGAAGAGGTCACGGGCCGCCGCCACGGTGGCCGAGAGCGGATTCCAGGCGGCGATCGCGCCCAGCCACTCGGGCAGCAGCTCCGGGGCGACGAAGACGTTGGAGAGGGCGGTGAGCGGGAAGGCGAGCGGGAACACGATCACGCTCACGGTGTCCGGGTTCGGCACCAGCAGGCCCAGCAGGATGCCCAGCCAGGTGAGCGCCAGCCGCAGCAGCAGGATCAGGCCCACGGCGGCCGCCGCGTCGCCCAGACCGTTACGCCACCGCCAGCCGACGAGCAGCCCGCACACCACGAGCACCGACAGCTCCAGCAACGCCCGCAGCAGGTCCGCCCCGGCCCGCCCGGTCAGCAGCGCCGACCGGGCCATCGGCAACGAACGGAACCGGTCGACCACGCCACGGCCGGCGTCCACCGCGATCTGCGACGCGGTGGCCCCCAGGCCGTACAGCATGGTCATCACGAACACCCCGGGCAGCAGGAACTCCCGGTAGCTGCCGTCGCCGGGCACCGCCATGCCGCTGCCGAAGACGTACCCGAAGACGAGCACGAACATGATCGGCAGGCTGAAGTAGAGGACGATCTCCTCGGGCGAGCGGATCACGTGCCGCATGTTCCGCCCGGTCATCACCCAGCCGTCGACCACCGCCCAGCGCAGCCGGGTGAGCGGGCCCGAGGGCGGCGCCTGCTCGGCGCGGCCCGACGGGACACGCGTCTCGACAGTCGTGCTCACGCCGCCACCTCCGTACCCGCGCGGCCGCTGCGGTCACCGGTTAGGTGCAGGAACGCCTCGTCCAGCGTCGGCCGGCGCAGGACGACGTCCTCCACCGCGATCCCGGCGTCCTGGAGTGCGCGCAGCAGCTCCGCGAGCGCGGTGATCCGGTCGGCCACGGGCGCGCTGAGCTGACGGATCTCCCGGTCGACGCGGACCGTCCCGCCGGTGATCCGCTCCACGAGAGCCGCCGCCGTGGGCAGCTGCCCGGCGTGCCGGACGACCAACTCGATCCGGTCCGCGCCGGAGCGGGCCTTCAACTCGGCCGAGGTGCCCTCGGCGACGACCCGGCCCGCGTCCACCACCGAGACGCGATCGGCGAGCTGGTCGGCCTCCTCCAGGTACTGCGTGGTCAGCAGCACCGTGGTGCCGTCGGCGACCAGCGTGCGGACGGCGTCCCAGAGGCCGTTGCGGCTGCGCGGGTCCAGCCCGGTCGTCGGCTCGTCGAGGAAGAGCACCTGTGGCCTGGTGATCAGGCTGGCGGCGAGGTCGAGCCGGCGGCGCATGCCGCCGGAGTACGTCCCGGCCGAGCGTCCCGCCGCGTCGGTGAGCCCGAACTGGTCGAGCAGCTCGTCCGCCCGCCGCCGGACCGTGCGCGACGGCAGGTGCCGGAGCCGGCCGAAGAGCACCAGATTCTGCCGGCCGCTGAGGGTCTCGTCGACCGCCGCGTACTGCCCGGTCAGGCCGATCGCCGCGCGCACCCGCTCGGGGTGCCGGGTCACGTCGTGCCCGGCCACCCGGGCGTGGCCGGCGTCGAAGCGGAGCAGGGTCGCCAGCACCCGCACGGCTGTCGTCTTGCCCGCACCGTTCGGGCCGAGCAGTCCGCAGACCGTGCCCGGCGGCACCGTCAGGTCGAACCCGTCGAGGGCTGCCGTGCGGCCGTACGTCTTGCGCACGCCCCGGGCCACGACGGCCGATGTCTCGTCAGTCATGGCGGCAGCCTCGCCGACCGCGCTGACCGGACGCGCACCGCGCGCTGACGGCCGGCGTCGTGCTCCGTCAGGCGCCGTCCAGCAGGGCGAGGGCCCGGTCCCGGTCGAGCGCGGCGCCCCGGCCGAACTCCCGTCCGAACCGTTCGACGCCGATCCCGGCCCGGGTCGCCGCGGTCACCGCGGCGGCCTGCGCGGCGGGCTCGGCGCCGCTGCCGACCAGCACCGCCGAGACCGCGCCGAGCAGCAGCGCCGCCCGGTCACCCTCGCCCCGGCGCAGCACCGGCCCGATCAGGCCGTCCACCGCTGCGCTGACAACCGGCGTGTCCCACATGCCCACGGTCGCGCCCAGCACCTGTCGGTAGTGGCCGCGCGCCGTCGGCGCGTCCCCCGCGGCGTCCGCGATCTGACCGAGCGTGACCAGCGCGGCGAGCCGGACGATCTCGGCGCCGAACCAGCCGGCCGGGCACTCCGCCACCGCCTGCTCGCAGAGGCGCCGCGCCTCGTCGAGCTCACCGCGACGGCGGGCCGTCTCGCCGAGCCCGTAGTGGGCCGCCGCGCTCAGCTCGGGCGCTCCGGCCGGCTGCGCGATCGCCGCGACCTGCCGGTAGTCAGCCTCCGCCCCGTCCAGGTCGCCGACCCCGAGCCGGCCGTCCGCCCGGGTCCGCAGCAGCTCCGCCGTGTCGAGCGTGGAACCGAGGTCGTCGGCCAACCGCAGGGCCCGCGCCATCGGGTCGGCGGCCGCCGCCGGGTCACCGATCCGATAGGCGGCCTCGCCGAGAGTGGTGAGCGCGAGGATCATGCCCCACCGTTCGCCGATGGCACGGAACCCTTCGTAGGCGGCCGTCAGCTCCGCCCGGGCCTCGTCGTACCGGCCGTCGAAGAGCCACACCAGCGCGAAGCCGAGTGACCCGAGCGCCTCACTCCACGGGTCGGTACCGAGCAGCTTGTGCCGCTCCGCCACGGAGTGCATCACCGACATCCGCTGCTGCGACGGGGGACCGGCCGTCATCCCGGACAGGTAGAGCAGGAACGGGTGCTTCGGCGGGCGGCCCAGGCTCCAGAGGATGTCCCCGGCCGTGCCGAAGTCCGTGCGGGCCGCGCCGCGGGCGGCGCCCAGTGCGGCGACCAGCAGGCTGAGCGCGTACTCCTCGGCGAGCCCGGTGGGCGGACCGTCGAGCGGGTCGACGAGCCGGCCGGCGAGGGCCGCCCCCTCGCCGCGCAGTCCGCGCAGCCACCAGTAGAACGACAGCGCGGCGACCAGCCGCAGCCCGCTCGTGGTGTCGCCGTCGGCGATCGACCGGCGCAGCGCGGCGTGCAGGTCGTCCCGGTCGGCGTCCAGCCGGCGCAGCCACTCGAGCTGGGTGGGGCCGCGCAGGCCCGCGTCACCGGCCCGGGCGAGATCGAGGAAGTACGTCACGTGCGCCCGCCGGAGCTGATCGGCCTCGCCCGCCTCGGCCAGCTGCTCCGCGGCGAACGCGCGCACCGTCTCCAACATCCGGAAGCGGCCGTCGCCCGCCTCGACGAGGGACTTCTCCACCAGGCCGGTCAGCACGTCGAGCGCCTCCGCGCCGAGCGGCGCGCAGATCCGCTCGACCGCCGCGAGGTCGGCGTCGCCGGCGAAGACGCTCAGCCGGCGGGCCAGCCGTCGCTCCGGCTCGTCCAGCAGGTCCCAGCTCCAACGCACCACCGCGCGCAGGGTCTGGTGCCGAGGAGCAGCCGCCCGGCTGCCCCGGTTCAACAGCCGGAAGCGGTCGTCCAGCCGGGCCGCCACCTCCGCGACGGGCAGCGCCCGCAGGCGCGCCGCGGCCAGCTCGATGGCGAGCGGAAGGCCGTCGAGGGTACGGCAGATCCGCAGCACCTCCGTCACGGTGCCGGGTTCGATGGCGAACCCGGGTGCCACGTCGGCGGCGCGGTCGGCGAAGAGCCGTACCGCGGCGTACCGGTGGACCTGCTCGGGCTCGGCCTCGTCCGGCGGCACGGGCAGGCCGAGCACCGGGCAGAGCGCCTCACCGGTCAGCCCGAGCGGCTCCCGGCTGGTGGCCAGCACCCGCACCGACGAGGCGGCGCCGAGCAGCCGAGCGGTGAACCGGGCGGCCTCGTCGATCACGTGCTCGCAGTTGTCCAGCACCAGCAGCAGCCGCCGGTCGGCGAGCGCCGCGACCAGCCGGTCGGTGGCGTCGCGGGGCCCACCCGGTACGCGCAGCGCCGTGTCGCGCAGGTTCAGGGCGGCCAGCACCGCCGGGGCCACCTCCGCCCCCGGCGGCAGCGCGGCCAGTTCGACCAGACACACGTCGCCGTCGTACCGCCCGGATGTCTCCACGGCGAGCCGGGTCTTCCCGGCGCCGCCCGGGCCGTGCAGCGTGACCAGCCGGGCCTCGGTGAGCAGCTTCGCCAGCCGGCGCAGCTCCTCCTCCCGCCCGACGAAGCTGGTCAGCTGGCCGGGCAGGGGCGGTAGCCGCGGCGTTACCGGCGCGGGCTCGGCCTCGTCCCGCAGCAGGGTCGCGTGCACGGCCACCAGCTCGGCGGAGGGGTCGGTGCCCAGCTCGTCGGCGAGCAGCCGGCGCAGGCCGGCGAAGACGGCGAGCCCCTCGGCGCGGCGGCCGTCGGCGAGCAGCGCGCGCATCAGCTGGCCGTACAGCCGCTCCCGCAGCGGGTGGGCGGCGACCAGTTCCCGCAGCTCGGTCACGAGCGGCCGGACGCGCGCCGCGGCGTCTGCCACGGCGAGTTCCGCCTCGATCCGGTCCTCGGTCGCGGTGAGCCGGCGTTCCCGCAGCCGGGCCGTGTGCGACGGTGCGAACGGGGCGTCGGTCACGTCCGCGAGCGGCTCCCCGCGCCACAGCGTGAGCGCCTCGCGCAGCAGATCGGTGGCGCGGTGGTGATCGCCGGCCGTGAGCGCCAGCCGACCGGCGTCCGCGAGCCGGGTGAACCGGTGCGCGTCGACGTCGTCCGGATCGACCGCGAGACGGTACCCGGCGGGGTGGAACTCCACCGGGTCGACCGGCCCGAACGACAGCAGGTGACGCAGACGGGACACCTGTGACTGGAGCGCGTTCGCCACCCCGGCGGGTGGGTCGGCCCCGTAGAGGCCGTCGACGAGGCGGTCCCGGGGCACCACGCGGCCGGCGTCGAGCAGCAGCAGCGCGAGCAGCGCCCGCAGCCGTGGCCCGCCGACGGTCAATCGGCGACCGTCGGCCCGGTGGACCTCGGTCGCACCCAGGATGCCGAACCGCACGGCGTCATTGTCGCGCAGGCGGGCCGAAGACCGGCGCGGCGGATACGGCAGGCGGTCGCGACGATTGGCCGGGGCGCCACTGGGTAGATGCGGCCGTGGTCCGGACCGCTGCCCGCAGCGACGACGGCGAGACCCGCGACGGCGGGCCCGCCCGGACGCCCGCCGCCCTGGCCCGGCTGCGCGGCCGGGCGGCGGCCTCGCTGCCCGACCGGCTGCGACGGGTACGCGCCGGCGGTGGACTGGCCGTGCAGGCGGGTCTCGCGGCGGGCCTCGCCTGGTGGGTGGCGGA
Organism: Micromonospora musae; assembly: GCF_003626545.1. Taxonomy (NCBI): domain Bacteria; kingdom Bacillati; phylum Actinomycetota; class Actinomycetes; order Micromonosporales; family Micromonosporaceae; genus Micromonospora; species Micromonospora musae. The sequence continues at coordinate 108,012 of NZ_RAZS01000012.1, read as the reverse complement.
CGATCTGCTGCACATCCCGCAGCCGCTGTTCGCGCCGATCTCCGCGGTCGTCGCCCTGGCCGCGTCGGTCGGCCAGCGGATCCGCCGTACGGTCGAACTGATCGTCGGGGTCTCCGTCGGTGTGCTGATCGGCGACGCGCTGATCTACCTCGTCGGTACCGGGGTGTGGCAGCTCGGCCTGATCGTGGTGCTCTCCATCGTCGTGTCGGTGCTGCTCGGCGGCGGTCCGTCGGTCATGGTGCAGGCCGGCGCCACGGCGGTGCTCATCGGCACGCTGAGCCCGGTGGTGGAGAACCTGGAGTTTCCGCGCTTCCTGGCCGCCCTCGTCGGTGGCGCGGTGTCGCTGGTGGTCACCGCGGTCCTGCTGCCGCTGCACCCGTTGCGGGTGATCAACCGGGCGGCGACGCCGGCGCTGTGCCTGCTCGCCGATCAGCTCGACACCGCCGCGGACGCGCTGCGGCGACGTGACGCCTCGGCCGCGCAGGGCGCTCTCGACCGCCTGCGCGACAACAAGCAGGAGATCGCGGCGCTCACCGAGGCAGCGCAGGCCGCGCGGGAGGCGACCGCGCTCTCCCCGGTGCGTTGGGGGAGCCGGCAGGGACCGGTGGGCCGGTACGCGCGAGCGGCGGAGCCGATCGACCGGGCCATGCGCAACAGCGGCACGTTGATCCGCCGTGCGGTGACCCTGATCGAGGAGGGTGAGCCGATTCCGGAGACGTTGCCGACGGCGGTGTCCGCGCTGGCGGAGGCGACGCGGCTGCTCCGCCAGGAGTTCGCCGCCGGCCACGAGCCCGACAAGGCGCAGGAACGGGCGCTGCAGGCGGTGGCCGGGGCGGGCGAGGCGTACCGCACCGGGGTGGGCTTCTCCGGGTCGGTGGTGGTCGCCCAGGTCCGGACCACCACGAGTGACCTCTTCGTGGCGAGCGGAGTGGCGCAGGAGGAGGCGAACCGGCTGGTCCGGCACGCCTTCGGCCCGTTCGAGCCGGACTGACCTGCCGGGTCGGGAAGCGGTCAGTCGAACCGCTCGGTCGTCATCGGCACCAGACCGCAGAGCCGCACGGCCGAGGTCAGCTCGTGCAGCAACGGCCCCACGGTGCGGTCGTCGGCGCCGGTGAGCAGCACGGTCAGGTCGAGCGACCAGGCGAGACCGCGACCGACGCGGCGTACCGTCCAGGCGAACCGATCGTCGTCGACCCGCCGCCGACCGGCAGGCAGCGCGTCGGCGGTCGACCGCCCGTCGGCGGGCCGCCACCGGGTGGCCAGCTCCGCCAGCCGGTGCGCCAGCGGGTCACCGGCGAAGAGCGCCCGGTACACCCGGCGTTCGTGGTATCCGTCCGGGGCGCTCGGACCGAGCCGCAGCGGGGCGGTGACGGGAAGGACCTGGTCGTCGTGGAAGCCGGCGCGCAGCACCGGTTCGTCCGGCAGCGCCGCGCCGCCGAGCCGGCGGTGCGCGGCATCCGCCTCCGCACGGGCGACCGGGAGCACCCGGGCGCGCAGCTCCGGATCGGCGCGCATGGCCCGGCTGTACGCCGCCGAACTCCACCAGCCGGCCCCCGCCGGCGTCCAGCCCGCGCTGCGCAGGCCCACCGTCGTCCAGTCCGTGGCCCGGACGAACTCCTCGACGACGATCGCCTCCGCGACCGCGTCGGGCCCGGCGGGTCGGTCGAGGATCAGGTAGTAGTCGAGCCGTGGTCGCGGCCCGAGCCGGGGCGGGCCGCTCGCGGCCCGGCGCCGGCCGGCGGTGGGCGGCATCGCCGCGCGCGTACTTTGCGCCTCCATGCCCACCCGGCCTCTCCGGCTCCGCCACCGCAGCCCCGAGGGGCACGCTAGCGGAGACCGGGTCGGCGCGGCGGTCAGCGCGCCGTCGACGGCGGTACGGGAAGTACCGCACCCTCCGCGGCGGACCGGTGTGCCAGTTCGATCAGTGCGACGGTGTCGACGGCGTCCCGGGCGTCCACCGGCAGCGGGGCGCCGTCGCGCAGCGCCGCCGCCACCTGCTCGTAGAAGCTCTGGTAGCTGCCGGGTTCGGTGCGTAGCGGCCGAAGGTCACCGTCGACGCCGAGCCGGCCGTACCGCTCGGGGCTGACCTCGCCCCAGCCGGCGCCGCCCGGCCGGCCGCCGTCACGCAGCGCGTCCTCCTGCGGGTCCAGCCCGTAGGAGGTGTAGCCGGCCCGGTCGCCGAGGACGCGGAAGCGCGGGCCGAGCTGCGGGGTGAGGGCGCTCATCCAGAGGTGGGAGCGCAGCCCGCCGGCGTGGGTCAGCGCGACGAACGCGTCGTCGTCGACCTGCGCGCCCGCCCGCCGGCGGTCCACCTCCGCGTAGACGTGGGAAGCCGGGCCGAAGAGCTGCACCGCCTGGTCGATGAGGTGCGCGCCCAGGTCGTAGAGGACGCCACCGGCCTCGTCCGCGGCGGCGTGCTCCCGCCAGCCCGGCTTGATCGTCGGCCGCCAGCGCTCGAACCGCGACTCGAAGCGGGTCACCCGCCCCAGCTCACCCTGCTCGACGAGCCGGCGGACGGTCAGGAAGTCCCCGTCCCAGCGCCGGTTCTGGAAGACGGTCAGCGGTACGTCGAGCCGCGCCGCCTCGTCGACCAGCTCGCGTCCCTGTTCGGCGGTCGCGGCCAGCGGCTTGTCGACCACCACCGGCAGGCCGGCAGCGAGCGCCGCCCGGGCCATCGCGACGTGCTGCCGGTTCGGGGTGGCGACCACGACCAGGTCCAGCGCCTCGGGCGAGCGCCACAGCAGCTCCGCGTCGTCGACCAGGCGGGCATCCGGGTGCTCCTGCCGGACCTGCTGCCGGCGCTGCGGATCCCGGGTCACCACGGCGTGCAGCCGCAGCCCCGCGGTCGCGGCGATCAGCGGGGCGTGGAAGACCCGGCCCGCGATGCCGTAACCCAGCAGCGCGACCCGCAACGGTGCCTGCGCCGTACCCGTCATGCCATCCTCCGTCGCCCAGGTCGCGTCCTGGTGACGGGCCCGGCGGCACCGAATCTACGCTGGCGGCGGGGTGCCGTCGGCATGAGGACGATCACCCCGCCCGAGCTGTCAGAGCCGCTGGTACTGGCGACGTAGCAGGGCCTCGGCGCCGGTGACGTCATCCGAGGCACCGCCGCCCGCGGTGACGAGCACGACGATGTCGTCGTGCCGCGCGACGGCGTGGACGTCGGGCGGGACCGCACCGTCACCCCTGGTGCCGACGAAGGCCGCCGCATCGGGTACGGAGGCGAGTGCCACCGCCGAGCCGGGCCTGCGCCTGTACCGCTCCATGGTCGCGTAGGAGGTCCGGAAGTCCTCGGCCAGTTCCGACGTGTCGAACTGGAACAGCACGACCATCATCGATTCGGAATTCGGCTGCGTCCAGGCGGTGCCGGCCGTGTGCCGTACGTCGAGCAGTCGCGGAAAGATGAGCATCGCGCCGGGTTCGTCCAGCGAAACAATCCGGGTGATGTCGACCTTGTCGTCCCGGACCGGGGCGAGGATGGGCGTCGCGTCGTCCGGGGCCGTGACCAGTAGCGCGGCGAGGCCACCGGAGGCGTCGCCCGTCCCAGCTCCCTCGATGGTCGCGATCTCGACCCGGTCGGCGGCGCTGCGGTCGCCCGGACGGTCCGGCCGGGGCCAGGCCAGCACGGTGGCCACGGCCGCCAACGCGACCGCCCCGAGCGCGGCGGCGACGACCGCCGACGGCCGTCGTCGCGCGGTGCGACGAGAAGCGCGCGCAAGCGCGGGTCGGAACAGCGGAGCCGGCTCGGCGTCGAGGTCGGCGGTCGCGCCGGCGGGCACCGGATCGTGCGCTGTCGTGCGCGGCTCGCCCGGGTGCTCGGCAACCGGAGCGCGGCTCTCGTCGGGCGCCGGCCCGGACGTGCCCGCTTCCCCGGACGTGCCCGCACCGCCGGATGTGCCCGCTTCCCCGGACGTGCCTGCACCCCCGGCCGTGCCCGCTTCCCCCGACGTGCCTGCGGGCGCGGAGGGCGCCGCGGTTCCCGACGGTCGCGACAGCATCGCCAAGGCCGCCCCGGACAGCAGGAGCAGGCCACTCAGCGCGAGCCAGGTGCCGGAGAGGTAGGTGCTGGTCGGCCGGTCGGCCCGGGGAAACCCACTGGCGTCCACCGCGGCGCCGCTCGGCAGGAAGGTCAACGCCGCGCCGGCCAGCGTCGCCGCCAGGCACGCGAGCCGTAGGCCGTCCCGCCACTGCGGTCGTACCCAGGCCAGGACGAGGACGGCCAGCAGGGCGAGCCACCCCAGGTACAGCGCGATCCGGGAACCCGGCAGGTCGGCCAGGGCGTACGTCTGGGGGGCCTCGGACGGGACGATCCCGAGCAGCCGCTCGTCGAGGTCCTGCCCGGGGCGCACCAGAATCCAGGGCAGGGTGTGCGAGTTGCCGAAGGTGGCCAGCCCGGCCAGAGCGAGGGCCGCCGACCGTACGCGCCGCGGGGTTCGCCGGAGCGGGCTGCCCGGCGGGCCGACGACGGGGCGGCTGTTGATCTCCACGGTCGAGCATGATCGCAGCTGGGCTGCCGTTGCGCTGCCCCGACTTCCCGCGGCGATGTCAATGTAGTGTTGACAGATGGTCGACGAACTGGACCGGTTGGGCATGCTTCGTGCCGACCGCCTGCGCCTCGATGAGGAGGAGTTGGACCTCATCGACCGAGCCCGGTATGCCGGTGCGACCTGGGCGCAGATCGCCGTGGCACTGGGTCTGGCCAGTCGCCAGGCGGCCGAGCAGCGCCGGCAACGTTTGGCGACGGCCCGGCTGGCCCGTCGACGGGAGCTGGACCGGGGCTTCTCGGACCGGCTCGTGGCGTTGCGCGCGGCGGTGGCGGACCTCCAGCGCTGGATCGACGTCGACCAGCAGTGGAGCGGCCGCTTCCCGGGTGCGGCGTTGGTGCGCGACACGGTGGCGGTCAGCCACGACGCCGAACCGGGTGCGCTGCACACGCTCTCCCGGCACATCATCGACGATCTCGTCCGGGCCGGGCGGGAGCACCTGCCGGCGCCGGTCCAGGCGGTCGCCGCCCGGATGGAGACCGCGCTGTCAACAAATGATTGACAGTAGCGGTGTGTATTGACCCGCCTCGGCGCACCTTCGAGGATATGAGTCGTTCCGACTCAACCTGGAGGGTCCGTGCGACGCAACGCCACGCTCTTCGTGGCGATCTCCCTGCTCTCCGGCCTGGGTGGCAGCGCCATGAATCTGGCGACCGGCATCTGGATCCTCGATCTCACCGGGTCGGCCGGCCTCGCCGCCCTCGGCGGGCTCTTCCTCTACGGCCCCCAGGTCGCCGGCCCCTGGCTGGGTGGCGTGCTCGACCGGGTGCCTCGGCGAGCGCTGCTGATCGCGACCAACCTGGGCCTGGCCCTGGCCGTGCTGAGTCTGCTGGCGGTACGCGGGCCGGGCCAGGCGTGGTTGCTCTTCGCCGTGGCGGCCGGCTACGGGATCAGCTACCTGCTGATCGGCGCGGGGGAGACCGCGCTGCTGCCGTCGGCGCTCTCAGCCGCCGACCTCGCCCAGGTCAACGGGTGGCGATCAAGCGCCCAGGAGGGCATGAAGCTGGTTTCGCCGGCAGTGGGCGCGGGCCTCTACGCCTGGCGCGGCGGGCAGGCCGTGGCCGTGCTCTGCGCCGGGATGCCAGTACTGGTGGCCGCCCTGTACGCCGCTCTGCGGCCGACCCGCGCCCCGGGCGTCAGGACGGCCGAGCAGCGTGGCGGGGCGCGCGCCGCCATCCGTGTCCTGTTCGGGCAGCGGGCGACCCGGGTGACTGTCGGGCTCGCCGCCGCCTCGATCGCCATGTCCGGCTTCGCCACCGCGGCGGGCTATGCGATCGTCACCGACGAGCTGAACCTGCCGAGCACCTTCCTCGGTGTGCTGCTCGGCGCGCAGGGCGCCGGATCGATCGCCGCGGGACTGGTCGTCGGCCGCCTTCTGTCCCGGCACGGCCCGGTACGGATGGCGACGGTGGGCGTTCTCCTCTTCGCCGCCGCCTGCCTCGGTCGGGGCCTGCCCTGGCCGGCTGCCGTGGTCGTGGCGGCCGTGGTCGGCGGGGTCGGCTTGCCGTGGACGCTGGTCGCGGCGATCACCGCAGTGCAGACCCACACGCCGCAGTCGCTGCTCGGTCGGGTTTCCGCCACCGCCAACACCGCCATGTTCGGGCCCATCGTGCTGGCTACCCCGCTGGGCTCCGCGGCCGTCGGTCTGGGTGCTCGCCTGTCACTCGTCGTGGCCGCCGGGGTCTGCCTGCTCGCCGTGGCCGTCGCCGCGATGCACCGATCCCCGCCGGGCGAGGCCGTCTGCGGAGGTGCCGCTGATGCCGCGCGGCGGGAGAGGGAGCCGGCCCGGTGATGAGTCGCTCCCCCTCCCGGTCGGTTCAGCGTGCGGAGACGGCGACCGCGTCGTACCCGGTGGTGGGGGTCGGCGTGGTCGTGAAGCGGGCGTTGGGCAGGTAGAGCCGGCCGAGGGCCTTCGCCACCGTGGTGGGTACGTCGAAGTCCGGGTCGGTGATCGTGCCGGTGAGCCGGCCGGCGGTGCCGGAGCGGTTCAGCGCCACCACGGCGACCTGGTTGAGCCGGTTCTGCACCACGTAGAGCTTTCGGCCGTCGAGCAGCAGCCCGTCGCCGTTGGTGAAGGTGTGCCCCGGCACGTCGACCGCGGTGGTCGCCCCGGTGAGCGGGTCGACCCGGAAGAGCGTGCCCGTGTTGGACTGCACGATGAGCAGGGCCCGGCCGTCCGGCGTACGGACGATGCCGTTCGCGTTGACTCCGGTGCCGACCTGCTGGAACGCGCCGGTCAGCGGAATCGTGGTGAAGCCGTCGGCCGGTGGCAGGGCGCCGTGGCGGCCGAGCGGGAGTCGGTGGAGCACCGGCTTGTTGGAGTCGGTGAAGTAGGCCGCCCGCTCGGTGAGGACGACGTCGTTGACGAACGTCGGTGCGGCGGCGAACTGGTAGCGGGCCAGCACCCGGCCGTTGCGGGTGTCGATCACGCGGGCGTCGCCGGCCGCGCCTCCTGCGACGAAGAGCCGGCCGCGCCGGTCGACCTTGAGCCCGAGCGACGGGGTGCCGGTGGCCGGGCTGAACACCCGTCCGTCGCCGTCGAGCAGGTCGGCGCGGTAGATCGCGCCGGTGGCGCGCGAGCCGAAGTAGGCGTAGCGGCCGGCGGTGGCGATGCCCTCGGGCTGGAACCCGTCGGGCAGGGCGATGACGCCGGGTTTGCCACCCCGCCCGTGCGCCTCGGCGGGCGCTGCGGCGACGGTGGCGAGGAGAGTGGCGGTCAGGGCTGCGGAGAGCGCGGTCCTGAGATGTGAGTGCACTGTGCTCCTTCCGGTCGGCGGCCGGCTGTCGCGTCCACAGCGGGAGCGGCGCCGGACCAGCCACGATCAGTGGGGCCAGGGCTACCCACTCTACGTTCATCTCGGTCGATGCTGCCTATCGGTGCATCTGGATGTAGCGACGGCTCCGACCGGTAGTGGCGGAGGCGACGGCGGGAGGTTTTCCGCGCCGCTCCGGTGGCGAACGTGACGCCGCTGTCCCGTTCGGCCGACCGGCCGGGCCGGGCGTGGTGTCATGGGCGCGTGGAGTTGCGGGAGATGCGAGCGTTCGTCGCGGTGCTGGAGGAGGGGAGTCTCTCCGGGGCCGCCCGCCGGCTGCACGTGAGCCAACCGGCGCTGTCCCAGCAGATGAACGGCATCGAGCGGCAGCTCGGCGTGCAGCTGCTGGTCCGCAGCAGCACCGGGGTGCGGGCCACCGAGGCCGGCGCGACGCTGCTCAGCGAGGCGCGCGCGGTGCTCGCCCGGTACGACCAGGCGGTGGCCGCCGTCACCCGACACAGCGGGTCGGGTGACGTGGTGCTGCGGTTGGGGATTCCGCTGGAGCTCCCCGCCGACCTGCTCTCCGGTCCGCTCACCGACCTGGCCGACGCCTACCCGACCACCCGCGTCCAGGCCCTGCACATGTCGACCTCGGCCCAGGTCGCCGCGCTCCGCGCCGGGGAGCTCGACGTCGGCCTGGTCCGGGAGCATCCGGTCGGCCCCGATCTGGACGCCGTGCTGGTCGTCGAGGAGCGCCTCGGGGTGCTGCTCGACGCGGAGCAGGCGGTGCGGCTCGCCGGGCCTGACGGGATCCGGCTGGACGCCCTCGCCGGGCTGGACTGGGTCGGCTTTCCCCGTTCCGGAAGCCCCACCTGGTACGACGAGATCACCGCGATCCTGCGCAGTCACGGACTCGACCCGGGGCGCACTCCGCCCGAGGGGCCGGGGCTCATCGCGCCGGTGAAGCTGGCCGCGGTGACCGCCGGCGGGGCGTTCGCGTTGGCGCCGCCGAACTGGCAGCAGCCCATCCCGGAGTCGTTGACCTGGGCGCCCCTGGTCGGGCATCCGCTCGTACGGCGCACGTGGGCCTCGTGGCCGGCCAGCTCCCGCCGGCGGGACCTCGGTCACCTGATCGCCGCGTTGGACTACCGGGGGCAGGAGTAGGCGTCGGGAGTGCTTATGACGGCCATAAGCGATCCCGTGAGTCCGGTGGGAAAGCTGCGAGGGCCCTGCGCCTTACACATCCACGGGTCGGGACAGCCCCGACCGGAGTTCTCCGCGACATGGATGTGGGTGGAAACGATCATGGAACTGCAGGGATCCGTGGCGCTGGTGACCGGTGGCACCAGCGGCATCGGCCGGGCAACGGCCCTCGCTCTCGCCGAGCGGGGCGCCCATGTGCTGGTCTCGGGCCGGGACGAGGTGCGCGGGAACGGGGTGGTCGGGGAGATCCGGGCGGCTGGTGGCCGGGCGGACCTCCTGGTCGTCGACCTTCGGGACGAGGCGTCGGCGCGCTCGCTGGCCGCCCGGGCCCGCGCGGTGGCCGGCCGGGTGGACATCCTGGTCAACAACGCCGGCGTCTACCCGTACGGCCCGACGGAGCGGACCAGCGGGCAGGACTTCGAAGAGGTCTACTCGCTCAACGTCAAGGTGCCGTACTTCCTCGTCGCCGAGCTGGCGCCGGAGATGGCCGAGCGGGGTCACGGCGCGATCGTCAACGTGAGCACGATGGTGGCCGAGTTCGGCGACCCGGGCTTCGGTCTGTACGGGTCGAGCAAGGCGGCGCTGGTGCTGCTCACCAAGTCCTGGGCGGCCGAGTACGGGCCGCAGGGGGTCCGGGTCAACGCGGTCAGCCCCGGCCCGACCCGGACCAGCGGTACCGCTCCGATGGGTGACGCTCTCGACCAGCAGGCCGCCCAGGCGCCGGCCGGGCGGCCCGGTTCGGCGGAGGAGATCGCCGAGGCGATCGCCTACCTGGCCAGTGATCGGGCGAGCTTCGTGCAGGGCGCGGTGCTGCCGGTCGACGGCGGTCGCCTCGCCGTCTGACCCGCCGAGGCGCGGCGGCCCGCTCCACACCAACCGTGGTGCGGGCCGCCGCTCTCGCAAGATCCGGTGACCGGACGGCCTTGCATCTCCCCCAGGGGGAGCGGCGAGGGTGGAGGCATGGACAGCAGCGACAGGTGGTACTCGATCGGTGAGCTGGCTCGGCGTACCGGGCTGTCGGTCAAGACCATCCGGTTCTACGCCGAGCGCGGCATCGTGCCCCCTTCCGGGCGTAGCCCGGCCGGTCACCGCCGCTACGGGGTGGCCGCGCTCGCCCGGCTGGAGCTGGTGCGGACGCTGCGCGCGCTCGGGCTCGACCTCATGACGATCGCCCGGATCGTCGACCGGGAGGTTCCGCTAGCCGAGGTCGCCGCGGCCCACGCCGACGCGCTCGCCGTCCAGATCCGGCTGCTGCGGTTGCGCCGTGCGGTGCTCGCCGTGGTCGCCCGGCGCGACTGCACGACCGAGGGGATGGAACTGATGCACAGGCTGGCCACGCTCACCGAGGAGGAGCGGGAGCGCCTCGTGGGCGACTTTCTCGACGCCGTGTTCGGTGGACTGGACACCGACGGCGCCTTCGTCGGTCTCCGTCGCTCGATGACCCCGCAGCTGCCGGAGGAGCCGGAGGTCGAACAGGTCGAGGCGTGGATCGAGCTGGCCGAGCTCTCCCAGGACGAGGGGTTCCGCGCCGGAATGCGGCAGCTGGCGGAGCAGTACGCCGCCGACCGGGCCGACGGCTCGGTCACCGTGGTGCGTCCGGACGCGGTGGCGGTCGTCCGGGCCGAGGTCGGGCCGGCGCTGGCGGCGGCCGTCGAACCGGACTCGCCCCGGGCGGACGCCGTGGTCGCCGCGATGGCCGGGCGGTACGCGCGGCTCTGCGCCCGCCCCGACGACCTCTCGTCGCGGCGTCAACTGCTGGCCCGGCTCGAGGCGGCGAGCGACCCGGGCCGGGAGCGTTACCTGTGGCTGCTCTCGGTGGTCAACGGTTGGCCGGCGACGGAGAGCCTGGCCCCGGTGCTCGACTGGGCGGTCCGGGCGCTGCGCGCCCGCGGCGTGTGAGCCGGTCGGCCCTCACACGCCGAGGCCGCCGACGACGGTCATCTCCTGGCCGGCGAACTCGCCGGTGAGCAGGGGCATGGCCCGGGCGATGGCGGCCTGCGTCTCGGGCAGTCGGAGCGAGCGGTCGTGCTGCTCCTTCGAGTCCCAGATCTCGCTGACCCGGATCAGGTCGGGGTCGTCCTGCGCCACTCCCACGGCGTAGAGCCGGCATCCGGCGGCCCGCAGGCCGTCGACGCCGGCCAGCAGGATCGCCACCACCTCGTCACGGTGGCCGGGTCGGGTCCTCATCGCGTTGAAGTAGCCGTACGTCATCTCACGTCCCCGGGTCGAGTCGACATCGTCCGCGCACGATCCTGCCCGGCCGGTACGACACGCTGCCGAGCCGCGCCGCAGATGTAGGAAAACTTCCTCACCGTCGAGGTGCCCGGCGCCACCCACACCGATCCGGGTCCGAACTGGAACTGGACCTACTACCTGCGACTGGTCGACGGGGTCACCGGCATCGGCACCGGCCCGGTGAACACCGAGTCGGCGAACCTGAACGTGCGCTCCGGCCCCACCAACGTCTGGAACCGGATCGGCACCAACCGCTGGGTCTCCGACGCGTACGTCTCCACCGGACACAACGGGTACATCCCCGGCTTGCCCCGCTGCTGAGCCCGATCCGCCGCCGGGGTGGCGTACCGCCCCGGCGGCGGGCAAGGTCGTCGCCGGGGCGCTCGTGGCGCCGGCGCCATCCGGGTCCCGCCCGGCCCGACGGATCAGCCGTTCTGCTTCTGCTGGCAGGGAACGCAGAAGCGGGCGTGCGGCAGAATCTCCAGCCGCTCGGCCGGAATGTCGCCCTGGCACCGCTCGCAGGCGCCGTAGCTGCCCTCGGCGATGCGCCGCAGTGCGCCCGCGATCTGCTCGATGCTCTGCCGGGCCGCGGCGATCAGCGCCGACTGGGTGTGCGCCTGGCCCGGGTCGCCGGTGTCGGCGGTGAGTTCGGTCAGCCTCGCGCTCTGCACCTCGAACTCCTTGCTGAGGGTCGCGTGCAGGTTGTCCAGCCGGTCCTGATCGGCCCGCCGGTGGGTGCCCGTGCTCATGATGGGGTCTCCTTGTTCGGGTAAAGAAAAAAGGGCCGAAGCTGTGTGGCTTCGCCCTTGGCGTCCGTTCCTGGGATGTGACGGATCCGCCGGTGGGCCACGGCCCGGAACCGGGCTCGGCCGGCCCTGGGTGGCCAGGGTGGGCGCGATGAGCGCGCGGGCGCAGCGGCCTCCGGGCAGCGCCGCGCGGACCGGTCGGTGGGCAGCCCACAGCACCGTCAGTGGCGTGACGGGTGCGGCGTGCTTACCGACCGGGAGCATCCGACCACCATAGGTGGCTGCCGGCGGAAAACCAACCGTCTTCGGCGGATCAGCCGGCCAGGGCCGGGATCGGCTCCCGTGGGTGCAGCCGCCCCCGGGCCACCAGCTCGACGGTGAGCACGACCGCGACGGCCTCCACGGCCAGCAGCCCGACGAGGACGAAGAGCTGGGTGACGCCCGCCTCGATCGGGCTCGCCCCGCCCAGCAGCACCCCGACGAACGCCCCCGGCAGGGTCACCAACCCCACGGTGCGGGTCTGATCGAGCGCGGGGATCAACGCCTGGGCGGCCGCGGCGCGGCACACCAGCAGCACCGCGTCGCGCGGGGAGAGGCCGAGCGCCAGGGCCGCCTCGACCTCGCCCCGGCGGCCGGTCAGCTCGTCGACGGCCCGCCGACCGGCGAGCGAGGTGGCGGTCATCGCCCCGCCGATCAGGATGCCGGCCACGGGAATGACGGCGATGCCACGGGCCGGCAGCAGACCGGCGGCGAGCAGCGCCGCCACCACGGTGAGGCTGCCCGCCACGATCGGCAAGGCGACCCACCAGCCGGATCGTCCGGCGCCCACCCGGCGGGCGGAGGTGCCGGAGGCGACGAGGCACATCAGCACCACGAAGCCGGCGGTGGCCCAGTGCGACGCGACGATGGCGGCGATCAGCAGCGATACCGCCGTCAGCTGGACCGCCGCGCGGAGGGCGGCGACCATGATCTGACGGCTGTGCCCCAACCGCCCGACCGCCGCCACGGCGGCCGCGGCGGCGGTCAGCGCGGCGAGCGCCACCCAGAGCTTCGGTCCGAGCACCAGCATGGTCGAGGAGGACATCGGCCCAGTCTCCCGGCCGCACCCCGGTCCGGCATCGGTCGTGCCGGGTCCGCGCCGGTGAGCATCTTCAAGCGGGATCGACTCGGAGTGCCGGGAAGCCGGAGGATCCACCGGGCCGGACGACGCGACCGTCAGGGGGACCGAGTCGACGCCGGGTCCGGACGTACCGTCTCCAGGGCGCTCTCCAGGGTGTCGAGGTCGGCGAGCAGGCGCTGGGCGTCGGCCGTGTCGACCTCGGCGAGGCGCCGGCGGGCCTGTTCGAGATGGTTCCGCGCCTCGTCCGGGTGGTCCGCCTCGACCGCCGCGCGGGCCCGCCCGAGCTCGTCCTGCGCGATGCGCACCTGCGCGAGCTCCGGACAGCACACCCGGGTCACCGGCCACAGTGGGCTGCCCGGCTCCGCCCGGCGTCCGCCCACGGCGATCCCGGTCATGAGCGTCAGGACGACGATGACTGCGGCGGCGAGGTACGACGCGCCCCGGCCGGCCGGCGCCGGGCCCACCGGCGCCGGGACCGGCACGCCGCCCCGGCGTGGCCGCGGCGGCCGGCCGTCGAGGAGGTCGGTACGCCAGGCGGCCAGCGTCGTCGCGACCGGATCGGCGACGGGAAGCTCCTCGCCCCGGCCGAGCGCGTCGAGCAGCTCGTCGTCGCGGGCGATCGTGGCGAGGTCCAGCTCCTCGCTCTCCTCCCGGTTCGGCTCGGTCACGCCGCGAGCCCGGCGTCGGGGCCGGATCCTTTCGCGCCGCGACCGCCCCGTGGCGAACACGTCACGCGGCGACCTCACCGAGTGCGTTCCCCGGCAGGGTGCGGAGTCGGGCCAGCGCGCGCGACTGGCCGATCCGTACGGCGGCCGCGGAGATGCCGAGGGCCGTGCCGACCTGTTCGGCCGTGAGTCCGACCGCCACCCGCAGGACGAGGATCTCCCGCTGCGCCTCGGAGAGCAGGCCGAGCAGCCCGGAGAGCCGGCGGGCCAGGTCGGCGACGACGGTCCGGTGCGGTGATCCGTCGGCCGGCGGCTCGGCGACGCAACCGCGCGACGTCGGCTGCGCGTCGGTCACCAGCCGCAGCGCGATCCCGTGGACGAACGCGGGGAACGGCACGCCCGGTCCGAGCCGGGGCAGGGCCCGCAGCACGGCGAGGCAGATCTCGTCGGCGCAGGCGTCGGCCGGCGCGTACGTGTCGTCGGTGCGGCCGAGCCGCGCACGGCAGTAACGGATCACTCCGGGCCGGACGTCGGCGAGCAGGGTCGCGGCCGCCGCCCGGTCACCCTGGGCGGCCCGCCGGACGAGGTGGGGATCGGCGCTGGTCGTCATCATCCTGAGTGACACCTTCATTACCCGAGCGTTACCGGCACGCTATCGAGCCGCTCGCCGGATAGCCAGCTTCGCATCAATCGATGTCTTCTCGTCCGGCTCCCCGGTCAGCTTCCGCGTCGGCCGTCGTACCGGCCGGCGGAGTCGGTGAGCTGCCAGAAGTCCGCCGGCAACTGGGTGATGACGTCGTCGTACGCCCCCGGCGGGATCGCCTCGCGCAGCGTGTCGAAGACCGCCCGTACGCCGTCCCGAGCCGTCGAGCCGTCCACCTCGGCCCGCCCGCTCACCTGGTTGACGAACGAGTCGAAGCTGAAACGTCCGGTTTCGCCGGCGGGCCCGTGGGCGTACCCCTGGAGCTCCTCGGGCAGTAGGGCGGCGAGATCCTTTGCCTCGCCGCTCTCGATCCGCTCGGCCAGCGTGGTCAGTGTGGCCCGCGTGATCGCGGTCGCCTGCTCGGACGAGGTCCGTAGCCGCATCGCCACGGAGTCGATGAACTCGTTGTTCTGCACGTTCGCCGCCCTTCTCTGGAACGGACAGCGGCGTCTACCCGCGTGCCGGGGGCGGCAAACCGTGGGGCGGCCTACCGCCGCCGCGCGGGCGGGACCGGCGTCGCCGGTCAGCCGTCGGTACGCCGTACGGCGAGGACCGCGACGTCGTCGGTGGCCTCCCTCTCGGAGAGCATCGCGGCCATCGCGGTGGTGCACATCGCGTCGGCCGGTTGACAGGTCAGCGACCGCAGCAGCAGATCGATCCCCACGTCGAGGTGGCGGTCACGCCGTTCGATGAGTCCGTCGGTGTAGAGGAAGAGGCAGCCGGCGGGCGCCAGCTCGGTGCGGGCGGCGTGCCGGGAGGCTCCGGGGTAGGCGCCGAGCGGAAGGTCCGGTTCGATCGGCACGAGCCGGGTGCCCTCGCCCGGCTCGGCGACGAGTGGGGGCAGGTGCCCGGCGCTGGAGACGGTGACAGTCTCCAGGGTGGGGTCCAGGACGGCGTAGAGCGCGGTGGCCATCGCCCCCGGCTCGAAGAGCTGCACCTTACGGTCGAGGCGGGTGAGCACCTCGGCCGGATCGTCGGTCTCCAGCGCGTACGCCCGCAGCGCGCTGCGGATGCGTCCCATGACGACGGCCGCGCGCAGGCCGTTGCCGGCGACGTCGCCGATGGCGATCCCGATGTGCCCGGACGGGAGCGCGAAGAGGTCGTACCAGTCGCCGCCGACTCCGGTGGCGCTGCCGGGCACGTAGCGGGCGGCGACGTCGAGCCCGGGGACCGCCTGCGGCCGGGCGGGCAGCAGGCTGCGTTGCAGGGCCACCGCGGCGGCCCGGTCGAGCCGCGACAGCCGGGCCTGGGTGGCCAGGCTGGCCCGGTCGGCCACCAGGCGCAGCAGCTCGACGTCGTCCGCGGCGAACCGCCGCGGGGTCAGGGTGCCGACGTGCAGTACGCCGATGACCTGGGTGCCGTTGAGCATCGGCACGCCCAGGACGGAGGCGACGCCCCGGGTGAGCAGGATCGGGTTGATGACGTTGGTGTGGTCGACGTGTTCGATCATGACCGGCTCGCCGCGGGCCGCCACCGAACCGGCGAATCCGCGACCGATGGGCAGCCGTACGCCCTGGCGGACCTCCTCCTCCAGGCCGCTGGCGGCGGTGGCGACCAGCTCCGTGCCGCCGGCGTCGACGAGCAGGATCGCGGCCGTGTCGGCCTGCAGCAGGTCGCGGGTGCGTACCAGCAGCTCGTCGAGCAGGTCCTCCACGCCGAGCTGGGAGAGCGCGGCGTCGGTCACCGCCTGCAACCGCCGGAGCTTCTCCTCGCTGCCGGCCCGCGAGGTGTCGCCGCTCATCACCGTCGCATCCTCGC
Organism: Micromonospora musae; assembly: GCF_003626545.1. Lineage (NCBI taxonomy): Bacteria > Bacillati > Actinomycetota > Actinomycetes > Micromonosporales > Micromonosporaceae > Micromonospora > Micromonospora musae. The sequence continues at coordinate 92,285 of NZ_RAZS01000012.1, read as the reverse complement.
CCGGGCGTCGGCGCCCGCCGGCCGCGGTTGCCCCTGCCGCCGCAACGCGACTACCCGCCCGCCGGGGTGGAGAGGTGGTCCCAGACCCCGGTCAGCCGCAGGAGTTGCCGGACCATGCCCCGCGCGTTCGTGACGTGGTACGGCTTGCGGTGATCGTCGGCGATCCGCCGCCCGGTGAGCAGGGCGTTGATGCCGGCCGAGTCGAGGAAGGTCACCTCGCCGAGGTCGACGGTGACCGCCGAGGCGGGACCGGCGACGGCCGCCTCGATCTCGCGCTGCAGCTCGTCGGCGGTGGCGAGATCGATCTCGCCGCGCGCGATCACGGTGACGGCGTCGGCCTCGCGACGGTTGGGGATCGACGGTGCCACGCCCTCCTCCTCTCGCCTCCCGGACTCGGTGAACGTGCTGACTTTATAGTGAGTCACCGGCATCGAGACGTCTCGGGCGAAGATCGCCGGTGGTGGTTAGGCTCCGGCGGTGAGGTCGTTGTGGATGTGACATCAGCCGACCAGCCGGATTCCGGTCCGGCCGCGGCGACGGTACGCGGTGTCACGGCGCCCGGCGTCGCCGCCGTTCGGCACCGGGTGACCGGCGCGGCGCTCGACGCCGGCCTGGATCTCGACCGTGCGGAGCAGTTCACCATCGCCGTCAACGAAGTAGTGATCAACGCGATCCAGCACGGTGGGGGCAGCGCCGACGTCACCGTCACGGCCGGCCTGGGCACCGTCATGGTCACCGTACGTGATCACGGGCTCGGTATTCCCGCGGACGTCTCGCCCCGTCTGCCGTCTCCGCAGACGCTCGGCGGCCGCGGGCTCTGGCTGGTGCAGCGCCTCTGCACGGACGTCACCATCGACACGTCCGGCACCGGCACGATCGTCACCCTGAGCGCCTTCGCGGCCCCGGCCTGAGCTGAGCGGCCCCGGCCTGAGCGGCGCCGACCCGCCTGCGCTGCTCCACGTTTCGCCCCGCCCGCCCGCCTGGCGGGGCGTGAGCGCCGCCGGTTCGAGGCGTGCGGCCCGGAAACGACGGAGGGTCCCGCGGCGCGGTGCCGGCGCCGCGGGACCCCGTCCCGGTGGGGGTTCGTCAGTGGGACAGGGAGGCCGCCTGGGCAGCCTCCTCCTGCGCCCGCCGCTCCTCACCGCTGAGGGTGTGCAGTGGCTTCTCCTTGATGAAGAGAACCACGATCATTGCGAGCAGCGCCAGTGGCGCGCCGATCAAAAACAGGTCGGCGGTGGCGATGCCGTAGACGTCCTGCACGATCCGCAGCACCGGCTCGGGCAGTTTGGTGAGGTCGGGGACCTCGTTGGTCGAGCCACCGCCGGCCGCGGCCGGTCCGAGCTTCTCGGCCGTCAGGGTCGTGATCCGGCTGGCGAGTACGGCGCCGAGCGCGCTGACCCCGATGGCGCCGCCCATGCTGCGGAAGAACGTCAGCACGGAGGTGGCCGCGCCGAGCTCCTGGGCCGGAACGTCGTTCTGGGCGGCCAGCACCAGGTTCTGCATGAGCATGCCGACGCCGATGCCGAGCACGGCCATGTAGATCGACAGGACGACCACGCTGGTCTGCGCGTCGATGGTGCCGAGCAGGATCATGCCGGCGGTCATGATCGCTCCGCCGGCGACGAGGTACATCTTCCAGCGGCCGTACTTGGTGATGAGCTGGCCGGCGACGGTCGAGGAGACCAGCAGGCCGAAGATCATCGGGAGGCTCATCAGGCCGGCGACGGTCGGCGTCTTGCCGAGCGAGATCTGGAAGTACTGCGACAGGAAGACCGTGCCGCCGAACATGGCCACGCCGACGAGGACGCTGGCGGTCGTGGCCAGCGAGACCGTCCGGCTCCGGAAGATCTTCAGCGGAATGATCGGCTCGGCGGCCCGGGACTCCACGAAGATCGCCACGGCCAGCAGGACGACGCCGCCGGCGACCATCAGGGCCGACCAACCGGACGCCCAGTCGAACTTGTTGCCCGCCAGGGACGACCAGATCAGCAGCAGCGAGACACCTGTCGTGATCAGCAGCGCGCCGAGCCAGTCGATGCGTACCTTGCGCCGGGTGACCGGCAGGTGCAGCGTCCGCTGGAGCAGGAAGATCGAGAGCAGGCTGAACGGGACGCCGATCAGGAAGCACCAGCGCCAACCGAGCCAGGACGTGTCGACCAGGACGCCGCCGATCAGCGGTCCGGCGATGGTGCCGACGCCGAAGACGGCGCCGAAGATGCCGGCGTAGCGGCCGAGCTCCCGCGGCGGGATCATCGCGGCCATGACGATCGTGGCCAGCGCGGTCATGCCGCCCGCCCCGATGCCCTGGACGATCCGGCTGACCAGCAGGACCTCGACGTTCGGGGTGAAGCCGGCGATCAGCGAACCGGCCACGAACAGTGCCAGGGACGACTGGATGAGCAGCTTCTTGCTGTAGAGGTCGGCCATCTTGCCCCAGAGCGGCACGGTCGCCGTCATGGCCAGGAGTTCGGTGGTGACGATCCAGGTGTAGACCGTCTGGCTGCCGTGCAGGTCGGCGATGATGCGCGGCAGCGCGTTCGCGACGACCGTGGACGCGAGGATCGACACGAACATGCCGACCATCAGCCCGGAGAGGGCCTGGAGGACCTCCCGGGGGGACATGCGTGCCGGGGCGGCGTCGACCGCGTCGAGTGGCGCGGTGGGTGCGGACATCGGGTTCCTTTAACTCGTCGGTACGGAAGGGTGGGAGGTCAGGGTGCCGGCGGCGGATCCGGCAGGCCGGCGGCGAGCGCCTCGAACGCGTCGTCGACGAGCTCGGAGAGCGGGCGCACGCCGTCGCCGGCGGACCAGCGGAGCATGGCCGCCCGGAGGGCGGCGCCGCTCACGGCCGCGAGCAGCGCCGGGAAATGATGATCAGGAGGTACGCCGACGCGCTCGGCGATCAGTTCGGTCATCGTGCGCTCGGTCTCGACACCGGCGGCGACCAGACGCGGCAGCAGGGCGGGATTCCGCTCGATGACCACCATCCGCAGCAGCCAGCGCTCCCGGTCGGCCTGCATCCGGTCGATCATCTCGCCGAGGGCCGTACGCACGGCGGGGAGGGCGGGCACCTCCGGCGGCACCTGGGCCAGCCGGGTCAGGAAGCGGGCGCTGTCGACGGAGTGGTCCGCGACGAGGGCGTCGTCCTTGCAGGGGAAGTAGTTGAAGAACGTCCGGGAGGAGACGTCCGCCGCCGCGCTGATCTCCTCCACCGTGACGTGTTCGAGCCCGCGTTCGGCGACCAGGCGCAGCGCGGCGGTGGCCAGCGCGTCGCGGGTCTGCTGCTTCTTGCGGTCGCGCAGTCCGACGGTCGGGGAGGCGGCGTGGACGGTCACCCGGACAACCTAGGGAAGATATTTCAGCTTCGGCAAACTTTCGCACCGTGAAGTGAGAAGGCTAACGCGCCGCGCGAACCGGGCGGGTTTTCCCACGCCGACGAGGGGAAAGCAGCGCGGCTCGCTCGGCGTGCAGGGGTGGGGACGTCCGCAGCCTCCGCCGGCGCAACCCGGGGAGGTGGGCATGGTCGGCGACGGTCACCTTCCGCAGGAGGAGAGCGGCTTCGGGCGCCGCCTCGACGAGCACGAGCATGAACATGAGCACCCCGTGGGCGGATGGTGGCCGCAGGGGTCGACCTCGGGGCCCGGTGGCCTGATCGACAGCGCCGTCTACGCCCAGGGGCGCCGGCACGCCTCCCCGCCCACCCTCGCCGACACGTACCGCTGCCTGCAGGAGCTGGACGACGGAATGGCCTGGATCGGGCTCTACCGGCCCGGCCGCGAGCAGATCCTCTCCCTCGCCCAGGAGTTCCGGCTGCACGACCTGGCGGTGGAGGACGCGATCAACGCCCACCAGCGCCCCAAGCTCGAACGGTACGGGGAGACCCTCTTCGTCGTGCTGCGCGCCGCGCGCTACGTGGACGTGCGCGAAGTGGTCGAGTTCAGCGAGGTGCACCTCTTCATCGGCCCCGGCTTCGTCATCACCGTCCGGCACGGCGAGGCGCCCGACCTGGCTGCTGTCCGTCGCCGGATGGAGAGCGAACCGGAGATGCTGGCCCGGGGTCCGCAGGCGGTGCTCTACGCGATCCTCGACCAGGTCGTCGACGGGTACGCGCCGGTGGTCGCGGGGTTGGAGCACGACATCGACGAGATCGAGACGGAGGTCTTCGGCGGCGACCCGAACGCGAGCCGCCGCATCTACGAGTTGAGCCGGGAGGTGATCCAGTTCCAGCGGGCCGCCCGGCCGCTGCTCGGCGTGCTGAACGCGCTCGAGGCCGGCTCCGGCAAGTACGGCACCGACGAGGAGCTGCAGCGTTACCTACGGGACGTCAACGACCACCTCACCCAGGTGGTGGAGCGGGTGGACAGCTTCCGGCACCTGCTGCAGAACATCCTCACCGTCAACGCCACCCTCGTCTCGCAGCAGCAGAACGAGGAGATGCGCAGCCTCACGGCGGCCAGCTACGCGCAGAACGAGGAGCTGAAGAAGGTCTCCTCGTGGGCGGCCATCCTCTTCGCCCCCACCCTGATCGGCACGGTCTACGGCATGAACTTCGTACACATGCCGGAGCTGCGCTGGCGGTTCGGCTACCTCTTCGCGATCGCGCTGATGGCGCTCGTCTGCGGCACCCTCTACCTGATCTTCAAGCGACGCGGCTGGCTGTGATCCGAGCGCGGGCCATCGGCAGACCCCGCGGTGACGATCCGAGATCCGCGTCCGGCCTGCTCCGGCGGCTACTCGAAGCCGCGCAGGATGTGCCGCTCGTCCTCGACGTCGTCCTCGTCCGTACCGATGCGACCGAGCAGGGCGGCGGCGGCCCAGATCGAGAGGGGGGTGGAGGGTCCGGTGGTGCCGGCGACCTGTGCGTCTTCGCTGGTCTGGCCCCGTTCAACGGGTGGCGCGCTGCGTTGAGCCTGCATGGCGATGCCTCTCTCTTGCAGCCGTGACCCCTCGGAGCCCACCGACCGGTGGGTGGCAGGTGAACGGATCCCGCCCCCTCGCGGCCCGCCGCCGGCCTGTGACACGGCTCACTCGAACGATCCCATGCCGGGGAGCGTCCGCACACGCGGTTTCCCATTACCCGACTCGTGTCGGCCCGAACCGCGCCCCCGGCCGAGAGCCCGACAGCTCCGCGCCCGGGTCCACCGAGCGGGCCCGGGTCGTCAGGGCAGCGGGCAGGAGATGCCGCGCGCATGGTCGGTGAGCGCCGCGCCGACGACCGTCGCCTCCAGCGGCAACATCTCCAGGCAGCGCCGCACCGCGGCGGCCATCAGCGCGTTCGGCACCCGCATCGACAAGGTGCAGTGCGGCACCCAGCGCCCCGGCTGGTAGTGCTCCACCAGACCGACGCCGGCCGCGGCGAGCCGGTCGTACACCCGGCGGTGATGCGCGAGCAGCTCGGCGGTGGGCGTCGGTCCGAGCCAGAGCACCCGGCCGACGAACTGCCCGACGTGCTCGAACGACAGCCGCAGCGGCGCGGCGACCACCGTGCCGCGCAGCGCCGCGGCGACCAGCTCCGGATCGAACCGGGGCGCCACCGCGAGCGAGAGGTGCGGGCGGTGGCGCTGCTCCAGCAGGGACCGCATGCTCTGCACACCCTCGGACTCCAGCGCGTCCCAGAGCACCCGGATCCGCCGGGTGGCGTCGGTGTCCAGGTAGAGCTCCAGCGCGGCGACCACATGATCACGGTATCCGGCAGGTTTGGCCGGGGGTGGCCGGCGGTACCAGGAAACGGAGCCTATCCGGGGAGGCGTACGGCGTGGACGCGAGTGACCTGCTGATCGAGGCGTACGACCGGCTGCCCGACCTGGTCCGCGGGGCGGTCGACGGCCTCGGCCCGGAGCAGCTGCACCAGGCGCCCCGGCGGGGCGCCAACTCCGTGGGCTGGCTGGTCTGGCACCTGACCCGGATCCAGGACGACCACCTGGCCGACGTGATCGGCACCGAGCAGATCTGGGTGACCGGCGACTGGGCCGGCCGCTTCGGCCTGGCCGACGCCGACCCGAGCGACACCGGGTACGGCCACACCCCCGAGCAGGTCGCCGCGGTCCGGCCGGAGAACGCGCGGGCGCTGCTCGACTACTACGACGCGGTGCACGCCCGCACCCGACGGTTCCTGGCCGGGCTGCACGCCGACGACCTGGACCGGGTGGTCGACACCTCGTGGGACCCGCCGGTGACGCTCGGGGTCCGGCTGGTCAGCGTGATCGACGACGACCTTCAGCACGTCGGGCAGGCCGCCTACCTCCGTGGGCTGATCGAGGCCGGCTGACCGGCCCCCGGGGCGGGTGCCGTTCGTCCCCTTCGCCCACCCCGCGACCGCGTATTCACCCGCAGCGGGTGAACCCGGCTCACCCGGACCGGCGGGAAGGTGACCGGACGAGGGGAGGCCACCGATGGGCACGACGGCGGCGGAGCACCTGCGGACGCTGACGCCCGAGCGACGTCCCGGGATACCGGACACGATGACCGGGACGCTCCGGCTCGACGCGTACCAGGACGGCTGGACCGAACACTGGTACCTCACCGTCGCCGACCAGCGCATCGAGGTGAGCCGCTCGGCCGACGACGCCGACCTGGTCGTACGCGCGCACCGGTCGGTCTTCGACCGGCTCGCCGCCGGGGAGCTGCGGGCCTCCGCGGCGATGCTGCGCAACGACCTCACCGTGCAGGGCGACATGCGGCTGTTCGTGGTGCTCCGCCGCGTCTTCCCCGGACCGGGGGACGCCCGCCATCCCCGTGAGGCCGCCCGGCAGTTGGCGGCCGAGTCGGCCGCCGGACGGGAGGCGCGCGGGTGAGGCAGGAGCGGGTGTACGTGATGTCGGGGAACGCCTTCGCCATCAGCGACGCGCAGGGCGACATCGTCATCGACCCGCACGCCCCCATCGGCTACTTCTCCTTCGACACCCGGTTCCTCTCCCACTGGGTGCTCAAGGTCGACGGCGAGCGGCTCAACAGCCTCTCCCGCGACGACATGACCTACTTCGAGACCCGGTTCGTTCTCGTGCCCGGGGCGGCGAGCCACTACGTCGACGCGGACGTCTCGCTGATCCGGCACCGCTCCATCGACGACTCCTTCAACGAGCGCATCCTCGTGCTCAACCACTCCGCCGAGCCGGCCGAGTTCACCGTACGGCTGGACGTCGCCGCCGACTTCGCCGACACCGCGGAGATCCAGCAGCCGCGCCCGCGGAGGGTCTCCGTCGTCGCCGACTCGGAGCGGCGTCAGCTGCGGCTGCGCTACGCCCGCGAACGGTTCGTCCGCCAGACGATCGTGACCAGCACCGCCCCGGTGGAGGTGGACGAGGGCGGACTGACGTTTCGGATCCGGATCGAGCCGGAGGGCGAGTGGGTCACGGACCTGCACGTCGCCACCATCATCGAGGGGGCGGGCGGGCGGGACCTGCGGGCCGGGCTGGAGGAGCACCGGGACCACGTCCGCCGCGGCATGCGCGAGGACCTCCAGGAGTGGATCGAGCGGGCGCCGCTGCTGAATGCCGAGCGGACGGAGCTGACGGCGACGTACCAGCAGTGCCTCGTCGACCTGGCCTCGTTGCGCTACGTCCCGTTGACCAAGTCGGGGGCGGTGCCGGTGGGCGGCGTGCCGTGGGGCATGGCGCTCTACGGACGGGACGCGATCATCACCGGCCTGCAGACCATGGCGTTCACTCCCGAACTGGCCCGGGCCACGCTGAGAACCCTCGCCACGCTGCAGGGGGACCGGCTCGACGACGATCACGACGAGGAGCCGGGGAAGATCGTGGCCGAGCTGCGCTACGGCGAGGCGGCCGCGTTCGGCGACGAACCGACCGCCCTCTACTACGGCGCGGCGGACACCACACCGCTCTTCGTCATCCTGGTCGACGAGTACGAGCGGTGGACGGGCGACGCCGACCTCGTCCGGGACCTGCGACATCCGACCCGGATGGCGCTGGACTGGATCGACGAGTACGGCGACCTGACCGGTGACGGCTACCTGCGCTACCTGACGCGCAACCCCGACAAGGGGTGGGTCAACCAGGGCTGGAAGAACTCGCCGGAGGCGATCACGTACGCCGACGGGCGGCTGCCGGACCTTCCCCGGGCGACCTGCGAGCTGCAGGGTTACGCGTACGACGCCAAGCGGCGCGGCGCCCGGCTGGCCCGGGAGTTCTGGGGCGACCCGGAGTACGCCGACCGGCTGGAACGGGAGGCGGCAGAGCTGAAGCAGCGGTTCAACCGCGACTTCTGGCTGCCGGAACGGGAGTACTACGCGCTGGCCCTGGAGCCGGACGGCACCCCGGTGGACGCGCTCTCGTCGAACATCGGGCACCTGCTGTGGAGCGGCATCGTGGAGGACGAGCGGGCCGCCGCGGTCGCCGCCCACCTGGTCGGTCCCGCGCTCTTCTCCGGCTGGGGCGTGCGTACGCTCGCCACCGGGCAGCGCCGGTACAACCCCGTCGGCTCGCACCTGGGCGCGGTCTGGCCGTCGGACAACTCGCTGATCGTGGCCGGGCTGCGTCGTTACCACCGCGACGGGGAGGCCGCCCGGATCGCGTCGGGCATCTTCGACATGGCGTGCATGCTCGGCGGCTCGGTGCCCGAGCTGATCGCCGGCTACGAGCGCGAGGTGACGAAGTACCCGGTCCAGCTGCCGGCTGCCGGGCGTCCCCAGGCGTGGTCCTCCGGCGGCTTGCTGATGCTGCTCGGCGCCCTGCTCGGGCTCCGGCCGAGCGGGGACAACCTGCTGGTCAGCCCCGCGCTGCCGCCGGGCTTCGGGCGGATCGAGCTGCTGGACATCCCGGGCCGCTGGGGACACTCCGACGGGTACGGACGCGACCACGCCTCGTCGCTGCGGACGCGTCGCCCCCGGTTGCGTTGACCGTACGCCCCGGCAACCGCGATCCGTGCGGTGGTGGGGCGTCAGCGCAGCGGCGCGGCTATCTCGTACCCGGCTGAGATCTCCTCGGCGGCGACCGGATCGGCGGTGACCAGCAGGGCGGTCTTCGCTTGCGTTTGATCGCCGGGCTGGTGGGTGCCAGGGGTAGGGGCTGCCGGCCTCGGGTAGTGGTCGGATCGGGTACCAGCGGTGGCCCCTCCCCCCCTCGACTAGCCGGAGAGGGTGGTGGGGGCGTGTCGGTGCATCAGCCGGGACGGCCGCAGTGGATATGTGCGCGATGCGGCGTGCCGTGGCCGTGTCGAACCCGCAAGCGGCAACTCGTGGCGGAGTTCACCGGCGCGCGGATATCGCTGATGCTGCACCTGTCGGCGGATCTGCTGCAGGCATGTGAAGACCTTCCGCACACCCCATCGGGGGTCCTGCACGCGCGATTCCTCGCCTGGCCACGCTCAGCGGCACTACACACCGAGCCACCTCATACCTAGGGCGGGTCGATGCTCCATTGACGTCGAGTCGGGCGGCCGTAGCTAGTGGGTCGTCCGGCGGGTGGTCGCGTGCTCCCCGACATCGGCCGGCCGGGTTCGGTCGCCCGGGCCGGTCGCACGGCCGGGCGGGGCGGTCGGCGGTTTGTCCAGCCTGGCGTCCGGCGGGGACGAGGGCTTTCCGTGACCCGGGGGAGAGGTGGCGCGCCGGTCGTCGTCGGCGAGCACCCGATCGCAGTAGCCGGGCACCCGGGACCGGCCGCCGGCGGCCCTGACGAGGGTGGCGAGGTCGGGGCCGGAGAGCGCGTGCCCCGGGCCGTGGTCGGCGCGGTACGCCCGGCAGAGGTCAGGCAGGACGCTCCCGGAGTCGGGTCGTTCTGTGCTGCCGGGCTCCGTCGACGACACCGACCCGGTGCTGCGCTCCGGTGGGGAGGCGGTCGTGGTCGGGGCCGGCGACGCCGGGACGGTGATCGGCGGTGCCGGCCGCATTCCCGGCAGGGAGCCGGTTGCGGCCATCGCCACGCCGCCGGTGGTGGCGAGGACGAGCACGGCGAGTCCCGCCCGCACCCCGAGGCGGCCGAGGCCACGACCGGAGACGGCGCGCACCGGCGGCGGGTCCACGTCGGAACGCTCTCCCGCGCGGGCCGACGCGTGGCGGAACGCCACCAGGGCGGCCTTCTCACCGTCGAACTCCCGTGACTGCGGCGCGGCACGCGCGGCCAACAGGAGAGGCGCGACGGGATGACCGCCGGTGTGCGTGACGCCGACGGGGTCGTCGAGCAGCCGTTCGGCGGTCTTGCGGTCCAACCGGTCTGGGATCATCTCGTGTCCCTCAGCGCCGCGCGTCGGCGAGACGTCACATCGCGCCGCCCGCCGGCGGTCAGACCACGGCCGTGGACAGCGTAGGAGCGGGTACCGACACTTTCCGAGGTTGCGTACGTCGACGTACGGGTATCCGAATGACATGGGTGGAATTCGGGTGGGCACGTCGTCCTGGGCCGACCGGGAGCTGCTGGCTTCCGGCTGGTACCCGCGCTCGGCGAACACGCCGGCCGGGCGGCTCGGCTGGTACGCGCGGCACTTCCCCCTCGTCGAGGTCGACACCTCCTACTACGCGGTGCCCGCGCCGGAGACCACGCAGGGCTGGGTCGACGCGACGCCGGACCAGTTCACCTTCGACGTCAAGGCGTTCAGCCTCTTCACCGGTCATCCCACTCCGGTCGCCGCGCTGCCCCGCGATCTGCGCCCCGCCGGAACTTCCGACCGGGTGCGCCGGCGGGACCTCTCCGCCGGGGCGTACGACGAGCTGTGGGCCCGGTTCCGCGCGGCGCTGGACCCGATCGCGGCGGCCGGCAAGCTCGGCGCGGTGCTGCTCCAGTTACCGCCGTGGCTGGCCCGGGGTGCCGCCGCCGAGCGACGGATCGCGGAGCTGGCGCGGCGGTGCCACCCGCTGCGGGTCGGCGTGGAGCTGCGGCACGGCTCCTGGTTCGACGGACGGGCCGCGCTGGACACGGTGGACTTCCTGCGTACGCACGAGCTCAGCCTCGTCTGCGTCGACATGCCGCAGGGCCACCCGTCCTCGGTTCCGCCGGTTCTGATCGCCACCGCCGAGCCGGCGATGTTGCGGTTCCACGGGCACAGCGACGACTGGGCGACCGGCGACAAGCGGGAGAAGTTCCGCTACGCGTACGGCGAGCGGGAACTGCGCCACTGGTCGGACCTGCTGGGCGAGCTGGCCGGGGAGTGCACCGAGCTGCACGTGCTGTTCAACAACTGCTGTGCGGGGCAGGCGCAGCGCGACGCGGAGCGGTTGACCGAGCTGCTGGCCGACGCCGGGCACGGTTGTCCCGCTCCGGCGGGCGCCGTCGTCTGACCCGCGAGTCCGGCAGCTCCGGTACGACGCGGCGCCCTGCTCCGATCCGCCCGCCGGCACCATCAGCGTGGGCGAGCCGGCCGGTCAGGCGGAACGCCGACCCCTGCTGCGGAAGGCGTCCTGCGCCCGCTCGTCGATGTCCGCGTCGTCGGGGAAGGTCCGGCCGCTGGGCGCCGGGTCGGGCGGCGCACCCGGGCCGGCCATCGGCGTCCGGGTCGGTTCGACCGAGCCGAAGCCGTGCCGCCCCGCGGGTCCGGAGGGGCCGGACGGCGCACCGGCCCGGCGCTCGCCGCGTCGCCCGGGTGGGACGGCGGTCTCCTCGCTGCCCTCGTCCATCGGATCGTCCTCGCCCACCCCCCAGGGTGGCTCCGTGTCGTAGATGTCCCGGGTGCCCCACGGCACCGTGGCCTCGGGGTCGCGCGGGGCCTGACCATCGTCGCGTCCCTGGTCCGCCGTCATGTCCACCTCGCTGCTCGTCCACCGGTACCGGCGTTGAATGCCCGTCATCGGGCAGGTCATGCGCCGTACCCGACGGGGTCCGTCCCGGACGCAAGCCGGTCCGGCGGCGTCCCTCGTGTGGCGGACACCGCCGGACCGGCGGACGGAAGCTCGGTGTGGCCGGCGCTCAGCGTCCGGACATCGCCATCGGCCGCTTGATCGGGCCCAGGCCGGCGAGCCTGCCCAGCGCGGCGGGGCGCTTCATCCCCATCAGCCTGTTCATCGCCATCTGCCGGTTCATCCCGGACGGCCGTTTCATCCCGGTCAGCTTGCCCACGACCGCGACCTTGGCCATGCCCTTCGGGGCGCTCATCATTCCGCCGGCGCGGTTCAGCACCCCGCGCCACACCTGGACCGGCTTCTGCTGCTCGCTCATGTAGGCGGTGACCACCACCAACGCCCCGGTCAGCGCCGGGACCGCCCACTGGAGCATCTTCATCTGGCGTTGGCTGGCGGCGACCTGCACCGGAGTCTGGTGGTTCGGCTCGGTGACGCCGTCGACCGGCGGGTTGCCGGCCCGCTGCAACCGCATTCCGAGCAGTCGGCTGTATCCGGTGACGGCGAGCGCGCCCAGCGTGAGCCCGGTCTTGACGACAGTGGCCCGGGCCACTCCCGCCTGGGCGGCCACCCTTGGGCTCTCCGTCACCAGTTCACCGACCGCACCGGCGAGGTGTGCGCCGATCGCCGCGGCGTTGACCGGGGTCCACCTGGACCAGCCCGCCGAGGCCACTGGGAGCCGCTGCGTCGCATCCTTGATTTTTCCTGCTGCGCCGTTGACGCCGAAGGCACCCATCAGGGACCCCCCGAACCAGGCCGCCAGGCCCAAATCGTGCATCGAGCGCAGCGCACTGTGCCGTTCCGACATCTGATCCCCTTCCGCCGTGTCGGGCGTGGCGGCTTACCCGAGGCCCCGGCGGCTAACCCCGGTGCTGCCGGGGCGAGACCTCCGGCGGGGGACGGACGGGACGTCGTGGAACACGGACGCCGGAGGGGCCTGCCGATCCCGGTCGGAGGAGTCGTCGAGGGCTGCGGGGGTAAGGGCAAGGATCGACAGGGAGGGGGCGAGTGCGATGACCCAGCCGGACGAGAGCCGGGAGAAGACTCCCGACACCGACGCGGTGCTGATGCACCCGGGCAACGATCCCAACCGGAACATCGCCGAGGTGCCGCCGCGGCGCGACCACGGGGAGATCCGGGTGGAGCGTGACGGCGAGATGGTGCCGATCGAACCGGAGGAGTGACCCGGCGGTCCCGCCGCCGCGTACGCGGCCGGCGCTCGACCGTCTCGCCTACCCTCCGAGAGGTGACGACCGGCAGGCGAGTTTCGCATCCGCTCTTCGCCCGCGTCTTCGAGCGGGCCAGCGTCGCCATGGATCGGGCCGGTGGGGCGGGGCACCGGCGTCGGCTGGTTGCCGGCCTGCACGGCGTGGTGGTCGAGGTCGGCGCGGGCAACGGACGCAACTTCGCCCACTATCCGCCGACGGTGACCAGCGTGCTGGCCGTCGAACCCGAGGCCCGTTTGCGAGCCGCGGCCCGGGTGGCGGCGGCCGGTGCGCCGGTGCCGGTGACGGTCACCGAGGGGCTGGCCGAGGCGCTGCCGGTGGCGGACGCGGCGGCCGACGCCCTGGTGGTGTCCCTGGTCCTCTGCTCGGTCGCCGACCAGGCCGACGCGCTGCGTGAGGCGCACCGGGTGGTTCGTCCCGGCGGGCAGCTGCGGTTCTACGAGCATGTCCGGTCGCGGTCGTCCGGCCTGCGTCGGGCCCAGCGGGTGGTCGACGCGACCTGCTGGCCGCTGCTCTGCGGCGGCTGCCACACCGGCCGGGACACGCTGGCGGCGATCGACGCCGCCGGCTTCACCGTGACCGAGCTGGACCGGTTCCGCTTTCCGGCCTCCACGGTGCCGGGCCCCGCCGCCCCGCACGTGCTCGGCGCCGCGCTGCGTCATTAGCGGCCGGCGGCCCCGTCGCGGGCAGCGGGTGGCACCGCCGCTCGGCGGGCCGTGGCCGGTCGACTTCCACGGGACGGCGCCGGCGGATGAGACCGCCGGCACCGTCCCGGTCGCTGGGGTCGGTCGGCCCGGGTCAGGAGACGGTGACCGAGCCGTCACCGGCCCGTACGCAGGAGACGGCGGGTGCGGCGGTGGCCGCCGCGCCGGTGAGGCACTGCCCGAGCACCTGGTGCCCGGCGGCGTTCGGGTGCCACGACTCCTGGCAGGTCTGGAAGTACGTGGCGCAGGTGTTCGCGATGCGCTGGATGGCGATCTTGTCCTTGCCGGAGAGGCTGGTGACGAGAGCACCGCTGGGTGGGCTGTCCTGGAGGCGGATCGGGGTGGCCAGCGCGCCGGTGGGACTCGCCGCCGACTCGCAGAGCCGGGCGCCGTCGAAGGCCCGCTGGACGTTCAGGTAGACCAGGTCGGCGGTGGGGAACTCGGCGGCCAGCGTGTCCCGGGTGGATTGCACGAGGGTGCCGAGGCCCTGCGAGAAGTGGTGGCCGGGGAGCAGGCTGGCCCGGTGGATCGGGCAGCCGGCCGCGTACCGCTCGGCGCCGAGGGCACGGAACTTGTCCCGGGTGTCGTCGCGGCTGTCCTCGCTGTGGAAGGTGGCGTTCAGGTCGAACGGCAGCGGGTTGGTGTAGTCCTGGAAGACGATCCGGTGCTGCCCGTCCGCGTCGACCTGGTCGAGGGTGGTCAGCAGTTGCCGTGCGGCCGCGACGGTCTCCACGGTCGCGGCGTCGAGCTGTGCCGGGGTGGCCAGGTCGGCGTCGCTGCACGGCTGCTGCGGAACCGGGCCGTTGAGGTAGGCCCAGAACTCCCACCAGCCGGTCCACGCGTCGGCGATGAACCGGTTGGCGCACTTCTCGGCCACGTTGCCGAAGGTGAAGGTGCTGTTGTTCGAGCCGAGGCCGACCAGTACGAGGTCGATGTCGTGGGTCTGGGCGACCGCGCGGAGCTGGTCGAGCTGGGCGGCGACCTGCCGGCCCTTGGTTCGCGAGGCCGAGGCCGTGGCGATGTCGTACGGCTGCCCGCCCGAGCACGCCAGGTTGAAGCGGGCCTGGATGCCGGGCAGGTTCGCCCGGTGCAGGGAGGCGTTGGCCGAGCGGTGGCAGAAGTACGCGTTGCTGTTCGGTGCCGTCCAGCCCGGGAAGCCCTGTGCGACGCCGTTGACGTCGACCACCGGGGCGTACGCTCCGGCGCCCTCACCGCTGATGAAGCTGTCCCCGACGGCCACCGCGGCGGTGGGCAGCGCGGCCGAGGCGGGAGCCGGCGACGCGACAGCTGTCGCCAGCGCGGCCGTGGTGACGGCGAGCGCGGCCACCAGGGCGGTACGACGGAAGCTGGACATGGGCGTCCTCCATCTGTCCATCGAACGTGAAAGATTCTTCGAGGCCGCGATCAGACCACTCCGGCATGACGAACGTCAATGGCCCGTGACGGGATCGTTGGCAAGGCGCCGCGAGCCCGCCCACGGTGGGGCGGCGCCGCCGTGACGCTGGCCACCCCCGGGGTCCGGGCCCGCGCATGCCCGACGTCACCGCCCTGGGCAGCACCGGGAACGTCGGCGACGGGTCGGTTGTTGTGCCGGTCAGTCCGCCAGCAGCCGGCTGAGGATTCGGTCAGTTCACGGCCGGATCCGGACAGACCGGACGAGACCACGCAGGGGTGCGTACCCGCCGGGTGCGGCCGACCGCGCGGGGTGCCGACGTCCTGTCGGATCTCCCGGTTAGGCTCGCTGCGGCGCGCGGGCCGACCGACGACGTCGGACGCGGCACCACTTCGCCGAGACCGGGAGTACGACGAGTTGACCGCAGAGCCTGACACCCTGTACGGGGCCGATGACCTCACCCACCTGGAGGGGCTGGACGCCGTCCGTAAGCGGCCCGGCATGTACATCGGCTCCACCGACAGCCGTGGCGTGGGTCACCTCGTCAACGAGATCCTCGACAACTCCACCGACGAGGGTGTGGCGGGTCACGCGAGCCACGTCGAGGTGACGCTGCACGCCGACGGGTCGGTACAGGTCGACGACGACGGCCGGGGCATTCCGACCGATGTGCACGCCCGCTCCGGGCTCTCCGGCGTCGAGTTGGTGCTCACCCGGCTGCACGCGGGCGGCAAGTTCGGCGGCTCGGGCTACAAGACCTCCGGCGGTCTGCACGGCGTGGGCGCATCGGCGGTCAACGCGCTCGCCCGTCGGTTCGACGTCACGGTCCGCCGCGGCGGCAAGATCCACGCGATGTCGTTCCGGCACGGCGTGCCCGGCATCTTCGACGGTGTCGGGCCGGACGCCCCGTTCACGGCCGGTCCGGGCCTGCAGGTCGTCGGCGCGATGAAGCGCAGCCAGCGCACCGGCACCTCGATCCGCTGGTGGCACGACGCGCGCTACTTCGAGACGGGCGCGGCGCTCGACGTCGAGGCCGTCCGGATGAAGCTGCGCAACACGGCCTTCCTGGTGCCCGGCGTCAGCTACCTGCTCCGCGACCTCACCGCCGACGAGCCGACCGAGGAGAAGTTCCACTTCCCCAACGGTCTGACCGACATGGTGGAGTTCCTCGCCCCGGCCGGCGACCGGCCGGTCTCCGGCACCCTGCTCGTCAACGGCGAGGGGAGTTACCGGGAGAACGCCGCCGACGCCAACGGCGTGATGCAGTCCAACGTGCAGCGCCGCGCCGAGGTCGAGATCGCGCTGCGCTGGGGCACCGGCTACGAGCGCACCGTCGAGTGCTTCACCAACACCATCCGCAACGCGCACGGCGGCACCCACCGCAAGGGCTTCGAGCGAGCCCTGGCGCGCACCCTGGCCGACGCCGCCCGCAACACCCGCGGCCTGCTCCGGGCCAAGGAGGATGCGCCCACCCTGGACGACGTGCTGGAGGGGATGACCGCCGTGGTGCACGTGCGGATCCCCGAGCCGCAGTTCACCTCGCAGACCAAGGACGAGCTCTCCACCGCCGGCATCACGAAGGTCGTCCAGCAACTGGTGGAGCAGCACCTGAAGTCCTGGCTCGAGGACCGCAGGACCAAGGCCGAGGCGCGTACGGTGCTCCAGAAGATCGTCGACGCGGCCCGCGTACGGCTCACCCAGAAGCAGCAGAAGGACGCCGCGCGCCGCAAGACGGCGCTGGAGGGCGCCTCCATGCCGGCGAAGCTGGTGGACTGCCGGGCCACCGGCGTCGAGCGCAGTGAGCTGTTCATCGTCGAGGGCGACAGCGCGCTCGGGACGAGCCGGATGGCCCGCTCCTCGGAGTACCAGGCGCTGCTGCCGATCCGGGGCAAGATCCTCAACGTGCAGAAGGCGAACCTCCAGCAGGTGCTGGACAATGCCGAGTGCGCCGCGATCGTCCAGGTGCTCGGTGCGGGCTCGGGCCGTACCTTCGACCTGTCGGCGCTGCGCTACGGTCGCGTACTGATCATGGCGGACGCCGACGTCGACGGCGCGCACATCCGGACGCTGCTCATCACGCTCTTCGCCCGCTACATGCGTCCGCTGATCGAGGCGGGCCGGCTCTACGCCGCCATGCCCCCGCTTCACAAGATCACGACCAGGGGTCGCAGCCCGCAGACCGTCTACACCTACACCCAGGCCGAGATGGAGGCGACGGTCGGCCGGCTGGAGAAGGCCGGTAAGCAGATCGTCACACCCATCCCGCGCTTCAAGGGCCTCGGCGAGATGGACGCCGACGAGCTCTGGGAGACCACGATGAACCCGGCCACCCGCGCCGTCCGCCGGATCACCATGGACGACGTCGACGCCGCCGAGCGGATCCTCGACCTGCTGATGGGGGAGAAGGTCGAACCGCGTCGCAACTGGCTGATCGACTCCGCCGATCGGGTCGACCGCGAGGCCATCGACGCATGAGCGAGCTTTTGAGCGCCGGGTCCACCCGAGGGGAAAGCTGAGCATGGCACGCCGCAAGGAAACGAAGGTCGACCTCTCCGCGTTCGACCAGGCCGGGGCGCGGGTGTTCGACAACCCGCTGGTCACCGAGGTGTCGGACTCCTACCTGGAGTACGCCTTCTCGGTCATCCACTCCCGTGCGCTGCCGGACGCCCGCGACGGCCTGAAGCCGGTGCACCGGCGCATCCTCTGGTCCATGCACGAGCAGGGCCACCGCCCCGACCGCGGGCACGTGAAGTCCGCGCGGATCGTCGGCGACGTGATGGGTAAGTACCATCCGCACGGCGACGCGGCCATCTACGACGCCATGGTGCGGCTGGCGCAGGACTTCTCGCTCAACGCCCCGCTGATCGACGGGCACGGCAACTTCGGGTCGCCGGACGACGGCCCCGCGGCCGCCCGCTACACCGAGGCGCGGATGTCCCGCGAGGCGATGCTGCTCGTGGGCGAGCTCGGCGAGGAGACGGTCGACGTCGAGCCGAACTACGACGGCTCGTTGACCCAGCCGACGGTGCTGCCGGCCGCCTTCCCCAACCTGCTCGTCAACGGCGCGTCCGGGATCGCGGTGGGCATGGCCACCAACATGATCCCGCACAACCTGGCCGAGGTCGTCCAGGCCGCCCGCTGGCTGATCAACCACCCGGACGCCTCGCTGGACAAGCTGATGGAGTTCGTACCGGGCCCCGACCTGCCCACCGGTGGGCTGCTGCTCGGCCTCGACGAGGTGCGCCGGGCGTACGAGACCGGGCGCGGCGTGGTCCGGATGCGCGCCAAGGTGGAGATCGGCCCGCTGGAGGGCAGCCGCGGCCGGCAGGCGATCACCGTGGTCGAGCTGCCGTACGGCGTCGGCGGGGAGAAGGTCATCGCGGCGATCACCAACGAGGTCAACAAGACCAAGCGGCTGAGCGGGATCGCCGACGTGAAGGACCTCACCGACCGGGAGAACGGCACCCGCCTGGTCATCGAGTGCAAGGTCGGGGTGAATCCGCAGGCGCTCCTGGCCGACCTCTACCGGCTCACCCCGCTGGAGCAGTCCTTCGGCGTCAACAATCTGGTGCTGGTCGACGGGCAGCCGCAGACCCTCGGGTTGAAGGCGCTGCTGGAGGTCTTCCTGGCCCACCGCTACGAGGTGGTGACCCGACGCAGCTCCTACCGCCGCCGTAAGCGCGAGGAGCGGCTGCACCTCGTCGACGGCCTGCTGATCGCCCTGCTCGACATCGACAAGGTGGTGAAGCTGATCCGGGCCAGCGAGGACGCGGCGGCGGCGAAGGACGCCCTGATGCAGAAGTTCAAGCTCTCCGAGATCCAGGCCACCTACATCCTGGACACTCCGCTGCGCCGGCTCACCAAGTACGACCGTCTGGAGCTGGAGGCGGAGCAGGAGAAGCTCCGCGCCGAGATCGCCGAGTTGTCGAAGATCCTCGACGACCCGAAGGTGCTCCGGAAGCTCGTCTCGGACGAGCTGGCCGCCGTGTTGAAGCAGTTCGGCACGGCGCGTCGCACCACTCTGATCGACGGCGACCTCAAGGAGGTGCTGGCCGCCTCCGCGCCGGCCGGCCCGCTGGAGGTGGCCGACGACCCGTGTCAGGTCATCCTCTCCGCGACCGGGCTGGTGGCCCGGACCGCGGCCGAGTCGGAGGAGACCGCCGAGGGGCGTCGCCGGCACGGCCGGGTCAAGCACGACGTCGTACGCGCCAGCGTGCCCTCCACCGCCCGTGGCCGGGTGCTGCTGGTCACCAGCGCCGGCCGAGCGTTCAAGATCGATGTGCTGCCGCTGCCGGTGCTGCCCGAGCAGGCCGGCACGCTCTCGCTGCGCGGCGGGATGTCCGCCGCCGAACTGGTGCCGCTTCAGCCGGGGGAGTCCGTGGTGGGGCTGGCGCCGCTCGGCGCCGCCGCGGAGGGCTCACCGGGGCTGGCGCTCGGCACTCGGCAGGGCGCGGTGAAGGTCTGCGCGCCGGAGTGGCCGGTACGCGCCGACGAGTTCGAGGTGATCGGCCTGCGTGAAGGCGACGAGGTGGTCGGGGCGACCTGGCTCACCGACGGCGCCGAGGCGCTGACGTTCCTCACCTCCGAGGCGTCGCTGCTGCGCTTCCCGGCGAAGCTGGTCCGCCCGCAGGGCATCCGGGGTGGCGGCATGGCCGGCATCAACCTCCCCGGTGAGGCCCGGGTGGTCTTCTTCGGCGCGGTCCGCACGGACGACTCGACGCACGGGGAGCCGATGGTGGTCACCTCGACGGGCGCCACGGTCAAGGTGACTCCCTTCGCGGCGTATCCGGCGAAGGGGCGGGCGACGGCCGGCGTCCGCGCCCAGCGTTTCCTCAAGGGTGAGACCGACGTGGTGGTCGGCTGGGTCGGGCCGCGCCCGGTGGGCTCCACGGCGAACGGCGAGCCGGTCGAGCTGCCCGCCGCCGACCCGCGCCGCGACGGCAGCGGCTTCGCCGTGATGCTCGGCCCCACCGTCATCGGCCACCAGGTAGAACGCGACTGACCCCACCCCTCCCTCCCTCTCCCCGCTCCCTCCCTCTCCCCGGGCTGATCATGAAGTTATCGCCCTCGTGACCGGCGTGTCCGAGCGATAACTTCATGATCACCGAGCGCACCGAGCGCAGGGCAGGGGAGGGGAGGGAGTGGGGGGTCAGAGTTCGGGTTCGGGGGCGGAGCGGTCCTGCTCGGCGGTGCCGCGCAGGCGGGCGATCAGCCGCATGCCGTGGTAGATCACCAGGGCGGCGGCGGTGCCGAGGGCGATGCCGTTGAAGGAGAGGTCGCCGGCGGTGAGGGTGTAGTTCGCCGCGCCGACGATCACCGCGACCGCGGCGGTCATCAGGTTCACCGGGTCATGGAAGTTCACCCGGTTCTCGATCCAGATCCGGGCGCCGAGGATGGCGATCAGCCCGTACAGGGCGGTGGTGGCGCCGCCGAGCACCCCGGCCGGCACGGTGAGGATCAGCGCGCCGAACTTCGGGCTCAACCCGAGCAGCACCGCGGTCAGACCGGCCACCCAGTACGCGGCGGTGGAGTAGACCCGGGTCGCCGCCATCACTCCGATGTTCTCCGCGTACGTGGTGGTGCCGGAGCCGCCACCCGAACCGGCCAGGACGGTGGCGAGCCCGTCGCCCAGGAAGGCCCGGCCCATGTCCCGGTCGAGGTTGCGGCCGGTCATCGCGGCGACCGCCTTCACGTGCCCGGCGTTCTCCGCGACCAGCACGAGGATCACCGGGATGACCAGCACCACGGCCCGCAGGCTGAAGCTGGGCGCGTGGAAGTCGGGCAGCCCGACCCAGGCGGCCTCCCGCAGCCCGGTCACCGCCGTCGGATCCAGCTCGCCGAGTGCGGCGGCGAGCAGCCAGCCGACCAGGACACCGAGCAGGATGGAGAGCCGGGCCAGGAAGCCGCGGAAGAGCACGGTGGCGAGCAGGATGGCAGCGAGGGTCACCACCGCGATGAGCGGCTGGGCCTTCACCCCGGTACCGGCGCCGCCGCCGTCCCACGCGACCGGGGCCAGGTTGAGCCCGATCAACGCGACGATCGCGCCGGTGACCACCGGCGGCATCAGCGCGTCGATCCACCGCGAACCGGCGAGCTGCACGACGACGCCGACCAGCGCGAGCGCCACACCGGCGACGACGATGCCGCCGAGGGCGGGGCCGAGGTCCCCGCCGGCCTTCGCCGCCAGCACCGGCGCGATGAAGGCGAACGACGAGCCGAGGTACGACGGCAGCCGGTTGCCGGTGATCAGCAGAAACAGCAGGGTGCCCAGCCCGGAGAAGAAGAGCGTGGTCGCCGGGGGAAAGCCGGTGATCAGCGGCACCGTGAAGGTGGCGCCGAACATCGCCACCACGTGCTGGACACCGATGCCCAACGTCCGGGGCCAGGAGAGCCGTTGGTCGGGGTGGACCACGTCGCCGGGGCGTACGGAGCGTCCGTCGCCATGCAACGACCAGGCGAACCAGCGCGAACGCGGCTCGGTGAGGGGTCGGGTCATCAGCACACCCTTCGTTCGTCATCGTGACGGGGGCGTGATCGACCCTGGACGTTTCTAGCAGAGGTCAGGTGCCTGAGCGGTGCTCGGGCAGGGCGGCGCCGACCGGCGGCGGTGGCTCAGGCGACCCCGGCGGGCCGGAACTGCACGCTCACCCGGGGGCCGACCGGTCGGCTGGTCTTCGGCACGGCGTGCTCCCAGGTGCGTTGGCAGGAGCCGCCCATCACCACCAGGTCGCCGTGGCCGAGCGGGAAGCGCAGGCTGGCGCCGCCGCCGCGCGGGCGCAGCAGCAGCGACCGCGGTGAGCCGAACGAGACGATGGCCACCATGGTGTCCGAGTGCGCCGACCGGCCGTGCGTGTCGCCGTGCCAGGCGACGCTGTCCCGACCGCTGCGATAGAGGCACATGCCGGCGGTGACGAACGGCTCGCCGAGCTCCGCGGCGTAGTGCCGGGTGAGCACGGTGCGCGCCTCGGTCAGCAGGGTGTGCGGCAGCGGGCGGTCGGGCCCGTACCAGCAGAGCAGGCGGGGCACGTCGACCTCGTTGTCGTACATCCTGCGGCGTTCGGCCCGCCACGGCACCTCCCGCAGCAGGAGGTCGAAGATCGCGTCCGAGCCGTTGACCCAGCCGGGGAGGTGGTCGACCCAGGCGCCCCGGGAGAGCTCGTGCCGGCGCAGCCGGCCGCCGAGCGGGTCGAGCGACGGCGCCGCAGCGGTGAGGTCCAGCATCGACGGCTGGTAGGCGACCTCGGACATGCACCCACCCTACCTGCCCCGTTGGAACAGGTGTACGAGGCCAGGCATCTTGTCGCCCGCCGGTCACCTGGCGCACACATGGATGTCGCCGAGCGTCGGCGGAACCTCCCTACGGTGAGTCGCCTCCGCCCCACCCGGCGGGCGACGCCAGGAGGAGGCGACCCGTGTCGAGCAGCTCCACCAGCACCGCCGTGGCGACCCCGCCGCCGGTTCCGCCGACGGCGGCGCCACCCGCCGGCCGCCGGCGCGCGCTCGTGGTGGCGGTCGCACTGCTCGCCGCCTGGGTCGTGCCCCTGCTGGCGTACGCGCTGCACGTGGCGGGGCTGCTGCCGCCGCTGGTGCTGGTGACCACCGCCGCGCTGCTGCGGGTCGGGCGGACCCTGCTGGACCGGCTGGTGCTCGCGGCGGCGCTGCTGCTCGGCGCGATCTGCGCCGCCGGCCTGCTCTTCTCGTACTGGCCGTGGGGGCTGCATCCGGTGCCGGTGGCGGGCAGCGCGTTGACCGTGCTGCTCGGCTACGCCCTGGTCACCGGAGTCCGGCCCCGCCTGCCGCGCCCGACGGCCGCCGACCTGGCCCCGGTGCTCGCGGCGGCGTTCGCGGCGCTCGCCCTCGCCTGGCCGTACCTGCGCGCCGACGGGCTGGCCGGCCGGTTGGCGTACGCGATGACCGGCGAGGACAACAGCCGGCACCTGGCCACCATGGAGGGCATCCGCGCGGTGGGCGGTTACCTCTTCGCGCACTCGGACGCGGCGGCCCGGATCGCGCCGGAGGGGATGGTCTACTACCCCCAGGGCTTCCACCTCACGGCCGCGCTGCTGGACACGTTCCTGCGCTCCTCGACCGCCCCGGGCGGGCCGGCGAGCACCCTCGACCACTACCTCGGCTGGGCGCTGGCGGCGTACGCCCTGCTGGTGCTCGCGGTGGTCTGGGCCGCCGGCCGGATCGCCGGGCGGCTGCTGGACCCGGTCCGGGCCTTCGCCCTGGCCGGCGCGGTGACCGCCCTCGCCCTCGGCTCCGAGCTGACCCGGTTCGTGGTCTACGGCTACCCGGGGGAGAGCCTCGGTCTGGCGCTGACCGCGATCCTGATCGGGCTGGTCTGCCGGCCGGTCGCCCGCACCGGCACCCAGCTCTGCCTGCTCGGGGCGCTCTGCGTCGGGATCGGCTTCGCGTACCTGATGTTCCTGCCGGTGGTCGGGGTGCTGGTGCTCGCCTGGCTGGTCCGGCACCGGCGGGCGGTGCGCCGCCGGCCGTGGCTGCTCGTGACGGTCGCGCTGGTCACCGCCGTGCTCACGCCGCTGCCGAGCGTGGCGGGGCTGCTCTTCACCGACCAGGTCGACAACGTGGCCACCGGCGGCGGCGTCTTCCCGCGCTACGACGCGTTCCTGGCGCTCGCCGGGGTGGTGGGCGCCGGGCTGGCCGCCGGTGGGCTGCGGTTGCCGGTCTGGCGTCGGTACGTCGGCGCGCTCGCCGCGACCGTCGCCTTCGCGCTCGGGTTCCGCATCTACTTCCAGGCGCTCGGCACCGATCCGCGCTACTACTACGGCAAGACCCTGCACCTGCTGCTGGTCGTCCTGCTCATCGGCCTCGGGGCGGTGCTGCTGCTGCGGCCCGTGCCGTGGCGTGCCGCGTCCCCGGCCGGCGCTCGCCCGCGGGCGGCGCGGCTGGCCCGGGTCGCCGTCGCGCTGTCGCTGGTGGCGGGCGCGGCGGGCGTGGCCGGCCTGCTGCGCGGCGGTGGCGTCTTCGCGCAGCCCTTCGGCAACCGGAGCACCACCTGGGCGCAGGCCTGGTGGTCGGGGACGCTGGACCGCCCCCGGCAGGCCGACGTGACCGTGCGGGCCCTCGCCCAGGCGCCGGCCCGGCCCGGCGAGGTGACGGTGGTGGTCAGCGACCACCGGCGGGAGGGGTACCTGGAGACGCTCTTCGTCGCCACCCTGCAGGGCAGCCACGGCGACTCCGCTCCGGCGTTCTACAACCTTCCGCTCTCCGAGCCGGCCCGCAGCGCGGCCGTCGTCGCGGCCGAGAAGCGTCCCATCCGTTTCCTGACCACCAGCCCGGAGGCCGCCGCGGTGGTCGAGGAGCTGCTCACCGAACGGCCGGGGCTGCGGGCGCGGGTGACCGTCGAACCGCTGCGCTGACCCGCCGCCGCTCCTCGCCGCGACCGGCGTGCCGGGTGTCGCGGCGAGGAGCGTTCGCCCCGGGCACGCCGGTTCAGGCCGGTACGGCGCCGAGGCGGGCCAGGACGGCCTCGGCCACCCGGCCCCGCCCGCGACCGTCCACCACCGACCAGGCCCGCGCGGAGAGCTCGGCGCGCCCGGACGGGGAGGTGAGCAGCTCGGCGAGGACCCGGCCCGCGTGCGCCCGGGCCGCCTGCCCCGCCACCGCGTCCTCGGTCAGCTCCGGCAGCACGCCGACCCCGGCGGCCAGCCCGTGCCGCACCACCCGGTGGTACGACTCCCGCTGGTTCTCGACCACGCAGACCAGTGCCGAGGGCGCACCGAGGCAGCACAGCTCCCAGGTGGAGGTGCCGGCGGCGCTGACCACCAGGTCCGCCGCCTGGATCAGCGCGGGTAGCGCGTCGGTGGGCGGGATCGGACGCAGCACCTGATCGTGCCCCCGGGGCACCTCGGCCAGCTCCGCGCCGATCTCCGGCCGTCCGACGACGACTGTCAGCTCCATCGGTAGCCCGGTCTCGAAGAGGAGCCGGGCGAGCACCGGGGCGGCACCGACCGCGTCGGTGCCGCCGAAGAAGGCGAACACCCGAGGGCGCGCCGCCTCGGTGGCCTGCCGGGGGGCCGGTGGCCGGGCGGCCACCACCGAGTCGCGGAGCAGGGCGTACTCGGCGCCGGCCAGCAGCCGGGACGCCGGGGCGTCGATCCGCGTGCCGAAGTTCTGGTCGAGGTAGAGGTCGGCGTCCTGGCCCCGGGTGTCACCGTCTACCACCGCGAGCGTGACCACGCCGGCGGCGCGCAGCGCGCCCGCCCCGGCCGGGTCCAGCTCGTACGAGTCGAGGACCATCACGTCCAACCGGTGCCGGCGGGCCGTCTCGACCAGCTCGGCCGGGGTCTGCGGACCCGGGTGCAGTGGGACGTCGCGCGCCGCGAGCTGCGCGGCGGCCCAGCCGACCGACTCGACCGAGCCGAACATCTCGACCCGGGCGCCGCGGGCGAGGAACTCCTCGCCGAGCGCGAGGGAGCGGACCAGGTGGCCGACGCCCCGCTGGGGGCCGGCGTCGCAGCGGAGCCCGACACGTACGGTTCTCAGGACTCCTCCAGCCGCTTCTGGCGTACGTCGGCGTTGAGCGCGCGCAGCGCCGGCTGCCCGTCGAGCCAGTCGGCGAGCTTCGCCAGCGGCACGCTGACGTCACCGAAGTGGTCGACGACCGCCCGGAGCAGGGCCCAGTCCTGCTCGGTGTCGAGCGTGAGCCGCAGCCCGGACCGGTCCGGGGTGAGGGTAACCCCGAGCACCCGGAACAGCTCCGGGTGGGTGTAGGCGTAAGAGGTGACGTGCACCCGGTGGTGGTCGGTGGCGAGCCGATCCAGCGTCCGCAGCGCCTCGGCGCGGATGATCTCCACGTCGAGCCCGCGCGGCAGCGTTCGGGCGATCGAGGTGCTGGCGTAGTCGAGCCCGGGCACCGCCTGGTAGACCGAGGCCACCGTCGTGATGATCTCCGGGTCGAGCAGCGGGCAGTCGGCGGTGAAGCGCATGACCGCGTCCCCGGGGTGGGCGTCGAGCGCGCCGACGAACCGGCTCAGCACGTCGTCGACCGGGCCCCGATGGCACGGCACGGCGAGCCGCTCGCACTCGACGGCCACCGCGTCGTCCACCGCGTCGGTGCTGGTCGCCACCACCAGGTCGGCGAGCACCCCGCTGTCCCGGGCAGCCCGGACCACCCGGGACAGCACGCTGCGTCCGGCGAGCGGGCGCAACACCTTCCCCGGCAGCCGGGACGAGCCCATCCGGGCCTGGACGATCCCCACGATCCGCATCAGCGGCACCTCCACCCGTTCACTGCCCCTCCTGGGGCTTGGGCGCCAGCACCTCACGGACGCGGCGCTTGGCCGCGCGGGCCCCGCGCCGGGCGAGCCGGGCCGGGGTGATGGCGAGTCTGCCCACCTGGTAGCTCACCGAGCCGCTGAGCAGGTTGATCTTCACTTCGGCCCGGCGCAGCGCCCGCTCCCGCGAGGTGAGCAACTCCTCGGTCCACTTGAGCAGCGCCGTGAGCCGGGTCAGCTCCTCCCGCTGGCGCAGCCACGCCTCACGTAGCTGCTGGTAGCTGCGGGGCCCGGCCGGCGGGTCGGTCGGCTCGACCGCGCGCAGCTCGCTCAGGAGCACGCCCCGCCCCTCGTTGTCCAGCCCGCGCACCGCGGCCGTCACGGCGGCCTCGGTCTCCACGGCCGCCGACACGGTCGCCCGGTCCAGGTCGTGGCCGGCCACCCCGCCCAGCACCACGGTGAGCCCCGCGATGTCCAGCGTGGAGGGCCATGGGTGGGCGTACCCGCCGGTGACCAGGGTGATGGCGAACCGCCGGAGCCCGCGGGCGAGCACCACCTCCGTGCGCAGCGGCGCCGTGGCCTGCCAGCTCGGGTCGAGCAGCGCGTACGCGCCGTCGGCGACCAGCACGTTGTCGACGGTCGCCAGCGCCACCGCGCCACCGAGCTCCCCGTCCGGGTCGGCCTGCCCGGCCAGCCAGTCCGCGTACCCGCGCAGCGTCCGGCGCAGCCCGTCCAGGTCCTGGCGCAGGGCGGTGTCGAGCAGCAGCGTACGCAGCAGCCGTCCCTGCGGCACCGGCTGACCGTCGAGCGTGGCCAGGTCGCGGCAGGCCGCCTCGCGGGTCGCGAAGGGCGCGGCCGGATTCTCGCTGCGCTCGGCCGGCGTCACCTGCCAACGCCACCCCTGCGGACCGGTCACGACCTCCAGCACGTCCGCCGCGGGTCCGGTCTGCAGCAGCGCCACCGGCAGCACCCTCGACGGCTCGTCGTCGACCGGCCCGGACGCCGGCGCCTTGGTCGCGAGCACGACCCAGCCCGGGGCCAGCGCGGCGCCGAGCCCGGCGTGCAGCGCGTCCACGGCGAGCCGGGCGGGGTCCTGCAGCACGGTGGTGGCGGCGAACCCGTTGCCGCCGGCGTCGTGCAGCACCGCGTCGAAGAGCCCGCACGTCGTTACGGCGGCCAGCTCGTCGGCGTCGATCAGGGCCCGCCCGCCGACGTCGGGGTACGCCGCGAAGAAGGCGTCCGGTCGCAGGCCGGCCCCGGCCAGGCGGTCGCGCAGCTGCTCCCGGTTCGCCGGGTGGTCGACGTCCAGCACACCGGTCACGGTCCAGGCGGCGTCGTCCCGGCGGGCGTACCAGGCATCGGTGTCGACGAGCCGGCGCAGCCCCATCGGGTTCTGCGCCCAGAGCAGCAGGGTGCCGCCGGGGCGTAGCGCGCCGGTGAGTCGGGCGAGGACGGCGCCCCAGCCCAGCCGCGCCCCCTCGACCGACTCGACCGGGTCGAGCCCGGCGCCCGCGATCACCACGTCGAAGCGCTCGTCGTCGCCGAGACCGGTGGGGCCGCCCACCACCACCCGGGCGGCGCGCGACGCCAGGGCCGCCCCGTCGGGGTAGCCGCGCAGCAGGCAGGTGACCTCGGCGTGGGCGAGCCGGTCCAGCAACGCCGGGTCGTGCGGCCCGGCGACCAGCACGGCGGCTCCGGCCGGTACGACGCGCGCCGCCAGCGCCGCCAGCGCTCCCGCCGTTCCCGGACGCTGCTCCGGCAGGTCCGACCAGGTCAGCATCTCCCCGCCTGGGAGGACGATCCGGTCGGCCGGCGCCGTTTCAGTGGTCAACTGGTTCCTCCTGGAGATTCGCCCAGCCGAGCAGCTCGCGCAGCGCGGCCGGCGTGCAGCGGTGGTCGGTGCCCAACTCGTCCCGGGCTATCGCGACGGCGGTGGGGAGGTCGACCGATGCTCCGTGCAGCTCCGGCCACTGCCGGCGGATCCGGGCGGTACCGCCGAAGGTGGGATCCTCGTCGGCGAGCACCATCGGGTCGCCGTAGACGGCCGGCTCGCAGCCCGCCGCGATGCCGTAGAAGATCGCGCTGGTAAGCCGGTTCGAGGCCACCCGGCGGTGCCGGCGCAGTTCGACGAGCTGCTTGTCGAGGAAGTACGGGTCGGTGTCCTTCCACCAGTGCCCCCGGTAACCGTGGCAGATCACCCGGAAGCCGGCGTTCTCGTAGAGCCGCCGCACCCCGCGCATGCCGTACTCGTGCCAGTAGAGGCAGACGGTCACCGGACCCGGCTCGGTCTCTCGGATCAGCGCGATCAGCTTCTTGTGGTCGCCGTGTACGTGCTGCCCCTCCCAGCCGTGGAACGGGTACCAGATGGTGCCCTCCCGCTCCTCGGCCGGCGGGTCGTCCGGCTCCATCGCCAGCAGGTACGTGAAGGGCGCACCGATGACGGAGACGTTGCGCCGCCCCACGGACCAGGCGCGCCGCCGGGTCTGCTCCGACCAGAGCAGGCTCGGGGTGCGTTCGGCGTACGGGTGGCCGGGGGCCAGCCCGTCGCCGATGTTCCATCCGTGCTGGACGTAGCCGTTGATCCGCGGCGGGTGCCGGTCGCCCAGCCCCGCGTAGCGGGCCAGCACGTGGGCGTGGCCGTAGAAGTGGTTGGCGTGGTGCATCAGCGTCCCATCAGGCGGCGGCGGGCCGCGCCGTCCGCCCGCGCAACGCTGCGGCGAGCGCGTCCACGACCCGCTCCTGGTCGGCGTCGCTCAGCGTCGGGTAGAGCGGCAGCGAGAGCTCCTGGGCGTAGAACGACTCAGCCACCGGGCAGGACCCGCGCCGGTAGCCGAGGTCGGCGAAGGCCGGGTGCCAGTGCACCGGGATGTAGTTGACCTGCACGCCGATGCCCGCCTCGCGCATCCGGTCGTACACCTCGCGGCGACGCCCGTCGAGGATCCGGACGGGGTAGAGGTGCCACGCCGGCCGGGCCCAGGATCGCCGGCCCGGGGTGAGCACACCGGGCAGGTCGGCCAGGGCCTCGTCGTAGCGGGCCACCAGCTCGGCCCGGCGGGCGAGGAAGCCGTCGAGCCGGCGCAGCTGGCTGCGGCCCAGCGCGCAGAGCACGTCCGGCAGCCGGTAGTTCAGCCCGAACTCGTGCACCTCCTGGTGCCAGCCACCCTCGTCCGGCCAGCGCTGCTCGTTCCGGTCCCGAACCAGCCCGATGTTGCGGAACCGGCGGGCGCGCTCCAGCAGCCGCGGGTCGGTGGCGGCGACCGCGCCGCCCTCGGCCGTGGTGAGGTTCTTGGTGGGGAAGAACGAGAAGGTGGTCAGGTCGGCGAGCGTGCCGACCGGCCGGTCCTTGTAGGTGGCGCCGATCGAGTGCGCGGCGTCGGCCAGCAGCAGCGCGTCCGAGCCGCCCATCGCGCTTCGCAGGGCGTCGTAGTCGGCCGGGTGGCCGGCGTAGTCGACCGCCGAGACGACCCGGGTACGTGAGGTGGTGGCGGCGGCGACGGCGGCCGGGTCGAGGGTGAAGGTCTCCTCCTCGACGTCGGCGAAGACGATCTTCGCGCCGAGCGCGACGGCGCTGCTCGCCGTCGCGACGAACGTCATGGGCGGGACGACGACCTCGTCGCCGGGGCCCACCCCGGCCGCCGCGTAGGCGACGTGCAGCGCCGCGGTGCCGTTGGAGACGGCGGCGCAGCCGACCCCACCGGCCCACTCGGCCAGGTCGGCCTCGAAGCCGTCGACCTGTGGGCCGGTGGTGAGCCAGTCGCTACGCAGGGCGGCGACGACGGCTTCGACGTCGTCCTCGGTGATCGACTGCCGACCGTACGGAAGCATCGCCATCACTGTTCGCTGAGTACGTGGCGGAGTTGCTCGACGCTCAGCCACTCGTCGTTGCTGTCGGACCGGTACGCGAAGTTGTCCGGCACCGGCTCGCAGTCGGCCGGCGGCTCGTAACCCCAGGTGGCGATCGTCGGCTGGACGATGAACCGGTCCGGGGCGCGCAGCGTCCGGCGGCTGTCGTCCAGGGAGATCATCTCTTCGTGCAGCTTCTCGCCGGGGCGGATGCCGACCTCGTGGGTGGTGGCGTCCGGGGCGACCGCCTCGACCAGGTCGAGGATCCGCATGCTCGGGATCCGCGGGACGAAGAGCTCGCCGCCCTGCATCTGGTCGAACGAGTCCACGACGAACTGGACGGCCTGCGGAAGGGTGATCCAGAAGCGGGTCATCCGCTTGTCCGTGATCGGCAGGCTCTTGCCCTCGGCGGCGAGCCGGCGGAAGAGCGGGACCACCGAGCCGCGGCTGCCGACCACGTTGCCGTACCGCACCACGGCGAACCGGGTCGGGTGGTGGGCGGCGTAGTGGTTCGCGGAGATGAAGAGCTTGTCGCCGACGAGCTTCGTGGCGCCGTACAGGTTGATCGGGCTGGACGCCTTGTCGGTGGAGAGCGCGATGACCTTCTTCACGCCCGCCTCGATGGCGGCGTCGACCACGTGCTGGCAGCCGGTGATGTTGGTGGCGATGAACTCCGACGGGTTGTACTCGGCGGTGTCCACCTGCTTGAGCGCCGCGGCGTGCACGACGTGGTCCACCCCGTGCATGGCCCGGGTCAGCCGGTGCCGGTCGCGGATGTCGCCGATGAACCAGCGCAGCCGCGGGTCGTCGCCCAGCTGCTGGCGCAGCTCGTACTGCTTGAGTTCGTCACGGGAGAAGACCACGACCCGGGCCGGGTCGGCCTCGGCGAGGATGTGCCGGAGGAAGGCCTTCCCGAAGGAACCCGTTCCCCCGGTGATAAGAATGGAAGACCCATTCAACTCTTTCAATTGCTTCTCCCGCGGTCGTGGTGGCTTACGGTCGGCGCCCGGCTGACGGAACGGATCGTGACGGTAGACCCGGTGGGTTAACACGCCAACGCACTCCCGTTAACTGCCGTCGCGGGCAAGGTGAATGCGGAATGCCGTCCAGGCGAACATCTCCTGTGTATTCCAGCGCAGGTGGTGAGGTCCCGGACCTCGGCTACACTCGGCCGGCACGCGTGGTCGTGCGTGCCTGTCACGGAGGAAAACAGTGGAACTGCAGCGACTGAGGACCGTCTTCCGAACCGCCCTGGAACTGCCCGAGGACGCTGAGGTGGAGAGTCTGGAATATCGCGGGATCGAGCAGTGGGACTCGCTCGCGCACATGTCGCTCGTCGCCGCGATCGAGGACGAGTTCGACGTGATGTTGGAGACCGACGAGGTTATCGATCTCAGTTCCTTCGACCGCGCCCGGCAGATTTTGGAAAAGCACGGGACCGTTCTCACCGATTGATCCGGCGGCCGCCTCCCGGAGAGTCGACGACGGGCCTGGTCCGCACGGACCAGGCCCGTCGCACGCGTCAGATCAGATCCCAGGAGAGCGGCGTCCCGCGCGAGACGTCACTGGCGAAGGTCCGCCCGAGCACCTTGTCCAGATCGGCCGGGGGCAGCCCGCCGGCGGGCCGGATCGAACGGACGTTCGCCGCGGTCACCGGGTCACCGGCCCGTACGTCGGCGACGACGAAGAGGGAGCGGCGGAACCGCAACCCCTCGCGCTCGGTCGGGGTGGGGCCGATGTGGGTGGTGCCGAGCGCGGCCCAGGCCCGCTCCGACTCGACGGTGAGCGCGGCCAACTCCGCCGGCTCCAGCGAGAAGTCCGAGTCGACGCCGCCGTCGGTCCGGCGCAGCGTCACGTGCTTCTCGATCAGGCAGGCGCCGAGCGCCACCGAGGCGACCGGCACGCCGATGCCGGGCGTGTGGTCGGAGAGTCCCACGGGCACGCCGAACGTGTCGGCCAGCACCGGGATCCGGCGAAGGTTGCTGTCCTGCGGCGGCGCCGGGTAGGAGGCGGTGCAGGCGAGCAGCACGATGCCCCCGGCGCCACCCTCGCGGGCGGTCCGCACGGCGGCGTCGATCTCACCGACGGTGGCCATCCCCGTGGAGATCACCATCGGCTTGCCGGTGCTCGCCACGAGGCGGATCAGTGGCAGGTCCACCAGCTCCGATGAGGCGATCTTGTACGCCGGTACGTCCAGCTTCTCCAGCAGCTCCACGGCCGTGTGGTCGAACGGGGAGGAGAAGACCGTCAGCCCGTGCCGGCGGGCCCGCTCGAAGATCGGCTCGTGCCACTCGTACGGGGTGTGCGCCCGCTCGAAGAGCCGGTAGAGGTTCTCACCGCCCCAGAGGCCGTGCTCGTCGGAGATCCGGAACGCCTCCGCGTCCACGTCGATGGTGATGGTGTCCGGACGGTACGTCTGGAGCTTGAGCGCGTGCGCTCCGCTCGCCGCCACCGCGTCCACGATCTCCAGAGCCCGATCGAGGCTGCCGTTGTGGTTACCGGACATCTCGGCGACCACGAGGGGACGCTCTCCAGGGCCGACCCGGTGCGGCCCGATGCTGACTGTCATTTTCCTCTGCTCATCTCCGTCCAGACCACCTGATGCGGCCTGCCCTCGATCTCCCGCTCGTACTGCCGCACGACGCGGAAGCCGAACCGCCGGTGCAGGGCGAGCACCGGCTGGTTACTGGTCAACGTCTCGCCGCCGAGCGTGTGCGCGCCGAGCGTCTCGAACGCGTACGCGATCGCCGCCCGCTCCAGGGAGAGCCATGCCGGCAGCAGCTCGCCCCGCGCGTCCAGCCCGGCGACGTCGAGATAGAAACCCCAGGTGAGGGCCCGCTCCGGGGAGGTGAGGCCGGCGAAGGTGACGACCCCCGACGGGACGCCCCGGTGCAGGTGCATCAGCACCCGACGGTCCGGGTCGACCCGGGCCCGCGTCCACCAGGCGGTGTGCTCGTCCAAGCCGATCTCGTGGCTGGTCAGGCTCACCCCTCGAACCTGCGGGTGGTTACGCCACTGCAGCATCCGCCGCACGTCGCCGTCGTCGGCGGGACGAAACCCCGCACCGGCCGCGCTCTCCTCCTCGACCCGCTCGCGGTGCTCGCTCATGCCCGCACCGTCAGCACACCGGCCTGCTCGGCGGGGAGCGGCTGCCCGATCGACGCGCCCACGGTCTCCGGGTCGGCGTCGGCGTCCTCACCCGGACCGCCGTCGCGGGTGGCGCGCAGCCGGCCGGTCACCCGGTGCGCCTGCCGCAGGGCCGCGTACGCCAGGTAGTCGCCCCGCCCGACCAGCCGGTGCTTCAGCCCCGGAACACCACCGGGCAGCGCGTAGCCGCGGGTCGGCAGGTAGCGGCGGTAGTGCTCGGTCACCCGCCGGAAGAAGGCCCGGCGCAGGTGGGGGTGGAGCCGGTCGTCGTTGCCCGCCACCACGAGGTAGTGGTTCACCATCAACCCGAAGAGGTCGGCCTGTAGCTGCTCGTCGGGGTGGCGCCGGCGCACCCAGTCCATCAGCCGCTCGTACTGGTCGAAGGCGTCGAAGTGCCGGCCGCTGCGGGTCGAGGTGATGGCCCCCTGCCGGCCCCGGCGGTACAGGTAGCAGACCCGGTCCAGCACCGAGATCTTCTCGGCGCCGATCAGCAGCGGGTGGCTGAACGGGATGTCCTCGTACCAGCCCGCGTGGAACCGCAGCCCCAGCTCGTCCAGGAAGCCGCGGCGGACCACCTTGTTCCAGGCGGTGTGCTGCACCCGCAGCAGCTGCGGGCGGTCGGCCAGCCGAACCACACCCGGCACGTCACGCAGCAGGTGGCTGCTGGCGTCGACCTCCCGCCGGCCGTCCTCGTGCACCCGGAGGTGATCGAGCAGCAGTACGTCCGGTTCGTGCTGGCGCAGCCGGTCCAGCACCGCGGGGATGGTGCCCGGCGGCAGCCAGTCGTCGCTGTCGACGAACCAGACGTACCGGCCGGTCGCCACGTCGAGCCCCGCGTTGCGGGCCAGCCCCAGGCCCACGTTCTGCGTCAGGTGCACGAGCCGGATGCCGGACCGGTCGGCCGCGTACGAGCGCAGCATCTCACCGCAGCGGTCCGGCGAGGCGTCGTCGACCGCGACCAGCTCGACCTGGTGCGCCTCGGCGGCCGGGATGTCGGCCCGAATCGACTCCAGGCACTGGTACAGGTAGGCCTCGACGCCGTGGACGGGCACGACGAGACTCAGCAGCGGGGCATGCGTCGGCTCATTGACCACGCCGCCACCTTCGACCCTGCGGGTGGACGGGTCCGGAACCTCACATGACCGGTGGCGGTGAGCTTACTGAACAGCGATCGAGCGGGAGGTTAACGGTTCAGGATGCGCCGCACCCGGCCGCCCACGGCCTGCCGCATCCGGACGTGCAACCGCACCTGCTGGAGGCTCTCCACCTCGCCGCGCAGCTCGTCGGCGTGGTCGCGCAACCACTGCAGCCGGCCCAGCAGGACGTCCTGGTCGGCGGCGGCGGGCCGTACGGCCGGCGGGTAGGTGGTGGCGCGGACCTGCTCGTCGAAGCGGCTGGGGCTGTCGCCGTCGGCGAAGGCGTTCGGGAGGTCGTGCTTGGCGAGGAACGACAGCATCGTCGCGAATCGCGCCTTGTGCCCGTTGTTGAGGGCCGTGTAGTCCGCCTCCTCGTACAGGTCGGCGGCGTCGACGTCGGCCGGCACGTCCTTCATCACCCGGTGCGGGATCTCGAAGTACCGCGCCAGCTCCAGCGTGCGGGAGTCGTGCGCGAACAGGTAGCCCGGCGTGCCGGCGATCAGCGCGGTGATGGTGCCGTGGATCCGGGTGCCGAAGTTGAAGTCGAAGCCCGACAGGTACTCCATCCAGGTGGACGGGTCCACGAACATCCGCACCTTGTCCTCGGTGAAGAGCGGGTGCGAGGTGTGGATCGGGATCTGGCTCGTCTTGCCCCGGTCCTCCGGCGCGTCGCCGTAGAGCAGGGTGCCGAGGGTCTTCAGGTCCTGCGGGATGTAGCGCAGGTTCGGGTACTTGCGGTGGTGGTTGCCCACCACCTTCGCCATCGACTTGACGTACGGCGAGATGGTCATCGCGATCCGGTCGTGCGGCTCCAGGAACGCCTTGCGCTTCTCCACCCGCAGGTTGTCCCCGTGCAGGAACATCGACGGGCAGCCGATCACGTCGACCGCCGAGAAGCCCAGGGAACGGAGGTAGTCCCCGGTGATCTCCCCCCGGACGCCGATGCTGTGCGACCGGTCGAGCACCGCCTTGACGAACGCCTTCACCGCGTCGTCGATCGGGCGCAGGTACTCCAGGTCGCCCTTGACGTTCGTCTGGGCGCCCACCCCGAGCACCACCACCGGGATCCGCAGCCGCTGGATGAGCCGGGTCAGGTTCCCCAGCCGCTCGGCGTAGCTGCGCCGGAAGGCGTTGGCCAGCGGTACGACGAACACGTCGTACCGCTCGTTGATCATGTCCGCCTCGCGGAGGTTCGCCCGGAACGCGGTCGGCTCGATCTGCGTGTTCCCGGCGCCCAGCAGCTTGTACGCCGCGTGGCTGAACACGAGATTGCCAGCGTTCTCCCCGATCCAGTTCTGCTCGAAGGTCTCCTCCGGCGAGTAGACGTCGAAGGGGCCCTTCTTGGCCCGCATCAGGATCCGCTGGTGCATCGGTCGCTCCAATTCTCGTCCGTCCGCGACGGCGCCTCGCTGCCGTCGGTGCGGGGCTCCTCGGAGGCGCGCCGCATCCATCACCTCCGAGCCCCGCGATATTAAGCCACCGGACATCCATGGCACACCGCGGCGTCAGAGTCGTACGACCGGCCGGCGGTCGTCATCCGCGCGGCGGATAGGGTGCCCCGAACGGGCGGCCCGGATCAGTGGCGCCGCCGGCGTGGCGGCCTCCGGGGCTCCGGGCGACGGCCGGGTCACGGGCGGCAGCCCGCACAGCTCGAGGCGCCGCCGGGGGAGGAGAGGTACATGCTGGTGACGGTGGGGCAGGCGAGCACGACGGCGACGGCGACACCGTCCGCCGGAGGCGGCGCTCCAGCCGGTCGCCTACCCTCCCTCACCGGACTGCGCTGGATCGCGGCGCTGCTGGTCTTCGGATTCCACGCCGGCACCATGCGGATCATCGCCGAGCCCGACTACCAGAGCGTGGTCAGCAAGGTCTTCAGCCTCGGACTGTCCGGAGTGGAGTTCTTCTTCATCCTCAGTGGCTTCGTGCTGGTCTGGTCGGCGCGGCCCGGGGAGCGGCGGCGGAACTTCTGGCGCCGCCGGTTCGCCAAGATCTGGCCGAACCACGCGGTGCTCTGGGCGCTGGCGCTGCTGGTGGCGCTCTGGTTCGCCGATCCGGTGCGGGTCGACGTCGCGGTGGAGAATCTCCTCCTGCTCCAGGCCTGGGACTTCCGGGGCGGCCACTTCTACAGCATGAACAACGTGAGCTGGTCGCTCTCCTGCGAGTTCTTCTTCTACCTCTGCCTACCGCTGGCGCTGCCGCTGGTCCGCCGGGCGCGGGCCGGGCTGCTCTGGGCGGTCGTCGTCGCGGTGCCGCTGCTGATCCTGGCGCTCTGGCCGGCTCAGTTGCTGGTGCCCGAGGAGTACCGCTGGTGGTTCACCCAGATCTTCCCGCTGACCCGGTCCCTGGAGTTCTGGATGGGGGTGGCC
Source organism: Micromonospora musae (assembly GCF_003626545.1). NCBI lineage: Bacteria > Bacillati > Actinomycetota > Actinomycetes > Micromonosporales > Micromonosporaceae > Micromonospora > Micromonospora musae. Next base: position 55,445 of record NZ_RAZS01000012.1, on the reverse strand, counting down.
GCCGCCGAGCTGATGCTGCGCGGCCGGTGGCGCGGTCCACGGCTCCCCCTGGCCAGCCTCCTCTTCGTCGCCGTCTGGGTGGCCGCCGCCGGATGGATCCGCGCCGAGTTCTGGGCCGCGCTCCTGGCGGCCGCCTACCTCCTGGTCATCACCGCGGCGGCGGACGCCGACGTGCGCGGCCTCCGCTCGCCGTGGCGGTCCCGTCCGATGATCTGGCTCGGTGAGGTCTCCTTCGCCTTCTACCTCGTCCACGTCCTCGTCATGACGACCGTGCTGCGGTTGACCGGGGACTGGGGTGTCGGCCTGCCCGGGTGGTGGGGGCCGGCCGCCGTGCTCGGGTTCCTCCTGCTGAACCTGGTCCTGGCCGGGCTCCTGCACCGCTGGGTCGAGATGCCGATGATGCGCCGGCTCGGTCCACGCCGTGCCCGTCCGTCCGCGGCCCCCGCCGCCCCCGCCCCCGCCCGCTCCCGCTGACCGCGGGCCGAGCCGGCTCGACTCGCCTCGTCGAGCGGGCCGGACGGCCCCGCCGCCGCTCGGCTTCCCCGGCCCCGGGTGTCCCTCCGACTCGGTGCCAAACTGCCCCTGAGCTGGGACGTCCACCCTGGTCGGTGCGGTCGGCGCGGCGTCGCGACACGCCCGGCTACCGTGCGACTCCGGTGGTGCGGGGGTAGCGTTGCCCCATGCCTTCCTTCGCGCTCACCGATCCCCTGTGGTGGGTGGCGCGTTGGGCCGCTCGGTTGCTGGCCAGCCTCGCGGTGGCCGGCGCGTTGACCGTCGGGTCGCTGGCGCCGTTCGGGGCTCCGCACCCGCAGGCCACCACCGAGTCGCCGTCGCTCACCGGCTCGTGGGCCTGCGACTGCGCTCCCACGTTCGTCGGCGCGCCCGACTCCCCGGTCGTCGCCGTCGCGCACGGCACCGTCGCACCGCAGAGCACCGCCGAGGCCGCCGGCCCGCCGGCCGCCGCACCGTCCGCGCCCGGTGTCACAGTCGAGCCGTTCGCCCTGGTCGCACCGGTGGCCGCCGCGGTCGCCGTCGCGGCCACCGAGGCGCACCCGCAGCGCAACGCGATCCCGACCGTTCGAGCGCCCCGGGCCCCGCCCGGCGCCTGACCCGTCGGCGGGAGCAGGAAACCCTCCCGCCGCGCCCGCCGAACGCGTCAACCGCGCCCGCCCCGGCGCCCCGCGCGGCCGAGTCGGCCCCGCCCCGGGTGGCCGGGCGGCTTCCCGCATTCGCGTCTGCCTGCCCCGAGGTGTCGACATGGAGAAAACCGTCCTCTACCAGTTCCTCGTCGAGGTGCCGCAGGCCGCCGCCATCTGGTCGGCCCTGCTGGTACTGGCCCTGATCGTGCTCACCGTGCTGGTCGCCCGCCCCGAACGCGACCGCCCGGAGGACGACCGGAGCGCCCCGACCGTGCCGTCCGACCGGGAGTTGGCGACGGCCGAGGCGACAGACCTGCGCCGGTACGCCGAGGAGGTGGCGGTCGCCGCCGCGGGCGCGGCGCAGACCGCCCGACGGAGACGGGACGCGTGGTCGACCGCCCAGGCCGATCTGGACCGGGCCTGGGCGGCGTACGACGAGGCCGACAGCGCCGCCCGCCGGTTCGCCGGCGCGGGCGCCCTGCCGACGCCCCGCACGCCCCACACCCCAGCGGAGTACGCGGCCCGGGAGCGGCACCTGCACCGGGCGGCCACGGCGGCGTACTGGCGGGGCGATCTCACCCTGCGCCAACTCGGCGACGTCTTCGGACACCGCGACGGCTGGGATCCCCGTCTGCACCCGGTCGAGCAGGAGGTGCGCCTGGCCCGGGTGGTCCGGGACGGCCGGCTGGCCGGATACCGGGCCGCTCAGGAGCGGGAGCGTCGCGCCTGGCGGGACGCCGAACTCGCCGCCGAGGCGGCCCGCGCGCTGGCCACCGAGGCGTACGCGGCGGCGGTCCGCGTCCGGCCGGGCCGGTCGACGGCGACCCGGCCGGCGAGCACCGCCCCCGCCCGCCTGGTGACCGCCCGTTGGCACCCGGCGAGGGTCGGCTGACCGGGCCGCTCCCCGACCGACTCGTCTCCTGGAAGATCGGGCGGCCCGGTCGTCCGGACCCCGCACCTCAGGGTGGGAGTTGATCGCCGTGCCGGCGGATGTCGGTCGAATTCCGCCGGCAACTCCGTGAGCCCGGTCACAACGGCCCGGAAACGGTCAGCGGGTCCAGCCGGTTCGAATCATCCCGGCCCTTTGACAAGGTTGTCGTCGGCCCGTCCTGTTGCGCCCCCCGAACGCCGCCGTAACTGCCCGTCCCATTGAGTCCCGTCAGCGGCCAAACGCCCGGAAAAATTGTCAGACGGAACAGGTTTAAGCAGGTGGCGAAGGGTTGGCAGGCTCCTCGTCGACCAGTAGTGTCGGCCCGTCCGGTGCGGTACCCGATCGCAAGAGGCGACGCCGCGCCGACCCGCCTAATCGTTGTTCTTCACGAGCCGGGGACCCACATGTACGTCCGGGGTGAATCCGCGAGCCACGGCCCGCGGTAGGGCGATCTTCCCGCCCGAATCCGTCAGCTAACCCGGTAGGCGGTGCCGGAAGGAGTTCCATCCCTGTGGTGCACGAACCCACCCCTCGGCCGTCCCCGAACCTCCACGGCGCCCCGGTGCCCGCGCTCGCCCGCCTCGTAGCGGCGAGCTGATCCGGCACCCGCGTCACGCCGCCCGGTCCACCGGGCGATCCCCTGAGCGATCCACCAACCGCACGCGGACCAGGTCCGCGCGGTGACGCCTACCCGATTCCCGGTACGGCGGCCGGTCGCTCACCCCCGAACCGTGGAGGAACCGTGAAGCACACCCTGAAGCGTCAGCTCCGTCGCCTGGCCGCCGCGCGGCCGTACCAGATCGCCGCCGCCTCGGCCGCGGCGCTGGTGCTGGCGACCACCACCGGCGCCCTGCTCAACGGCGCCGACGAGGCGCCCGCCGCGCAGCGCGCCTCCGCCGCGGTCGCGGCCGAACTGCGCAGCGACGCCGGCATCGCCTCGCTCAGCGAGCAGCAGCCCACCACACCGGCGGCCGACTCGCCCACGGCCAGCTCGCCCACCGCCGGCGCACCGGCGGCGAAGAAGGCCGCGAACCCCGACCTGACCCGCAAGCCGACCCCGCCGAAGCCGCCGTCGAGCAAGGTCCTCGACTACGACTACCAGGCGCAGACCACCTTCTACTACTGCGGGCCCGCCGCCACCCGCAACGCGCTCAGCGCCACCGGCATCGAGCGCGGCCAGGACGACCTCGCCACGCAGCTCGGCACCACCGAGATGGGCACCAACTCCGCCGAGGACACCACCCGGGTGCTGAACGCGGTGGTCAAGGGCAACCCGTACAAGACCACCATGTTCCCGACCGCGCCGCGTCCCGCCCAGATGGACCGGCTCCAGGCCGACATCGTCCGCGCCATCACCGACGGGCGCGGCGTGGTCGCGAACATCGTCGGCGACGCCGTCGACACCGACGGCGGCTGGCACTCCTTCGGCGGCGGGCACTACATCGCCGTCGTCGGCTACCGGGACCAGGGCCGCACCGTGAAGATCGCCGACTCGGCGAACCCGGCGGTGCCGTCGTACTGGATCACCACGATCGACCTGGCGAACTGGATCACCTCCCGCGGTTACTCCGCCTGACGATCGCGTTCACCTCGGGCGCCGGCACCTGATCAAGGGGCCGGCGCCCGTCGTCGTACCGGATCTCCACCCTCGCCCTGCCGACGCCGCGATGGCAGACTGCGTCCATGACCGACGCCGGTGCCCGTACGCCCGGCCGGCCCGCGCTCCTGCTGCTGCACGGCATGGGCGCGACCGGCGAGGTGTGGCTGCCCTGGGCGGCCCTGCTGGAACGCCGGTGGGAGGGGCGCTGGCTGGCGCCGGACCTCGCCGGCCACGGCACCTCACCACCGCTGCCCGCCTACGACTTCGGCACGCTGGCCGAGCGGGTGGCCGAGGCGCTCGCACCGGACGACCGCCTGATCGTGCTGGGGCACTCGCTCGGCGGCGTGGTCGGCCTGACGCTCGCCGCGCGGGACGCCGGATTACCGGTCGCCGCTGTCGTCGGGCTCGGCATCAAGGCGGTCTGGTCCGGCGCCGAGTTGGCGAAGGCGCGGGAGCTGGCCGCCCGTCCGGTCGCCTGGTACGCCGACCGCGACGCCGCCGCCGAGCGCTACCTGCGGGTCTCCGGGCTGGCCGGACTGGTCGCCCCCGACGATCCGAGGGTGACGGCCGGGCTGCGCCAGGTGGATGGGCGCTGGCGACTGGCCATGGACCCCGCGGCGTTCGCGGTCGGCGAGCCGGACCTGTCGGCGCTGCTCGCCGCCACCGACGTGCCGATCCTGCTGGCGCGCGGCGAACACGACCCGTTGGTCACCGACGCGCAGCTGCGGCGCTACGGGGTTCCGGTCGCCACGCTTGCCGGGCTCGGCCACAACGCCCACGTCGAGGACCCGGAGGCGGTGCTGGCGCTCGTCGAGTCGTACCGCTGAGCGGCCGGCCTCAGGCGGTCGGCAGGGGTGCCGCCTCCGCTGCGGCCGGCCGGCCGACGCGCGGCGTCGGCGTCCGTCCGGCCGGCTCCAGCTCGCGCCGGGCGGCGGCGAGGAAGGCCTCGGCGTACGACTCGGCCGGGAAGTCGCCGAGGTAGCGTCGCCGGGTCTCCCAGCGCTGCGCGGAGAGCGGGTCGGTGTCGAGCAACCGGTCCAGCACCTCGTCCAGGTCGGCCATGTTCCGGCGCAGCACGTACCCGGCGGCCGCCAGCGGGAACCGCTCGGTGAACGCGTCGCCGTCGGCCCCCATGTCCGTCACCGCGAACGGCTTGCCGGAGTAGAGGTAGTCCGAGATGACTCCGGAGACGTCGGAGACCAGGGCGTCGGAGCGGTTCACGCACTCCACCAGGCTCAGGTCCCGGCTCGCGGCCGCGCCCCAGAGGTGCTGCCGGCCGGTCCGGGCCCGGTCGGCGGCGAGCAGCTCGGTCAGCCGGCCGAGCTGCCGGGCGGACGCCGGGTTCTGCGTGGTGTACGGGTGTGCGCGCAGGATGACCGTCGCGCCCCGGTCCAGCAGCCGCCGCAGCAGCGGCTCGGCCACCGGCAGCGAGCAGTAGTCGGCGTCCGCGTGGTGGCCGGTCCAGGTCGGGGTGTAGAGGACGGTGCGGGGGGTCAGCGCGGGCAGCCGCTCGGTGCGAACCTCGATCGACTCGACCTGCGGGCGGCCGACCACCACGAACTTCTCCGCCGGGATCTCCACGCCGACGCGCGCGTACCGCTCGATCGCGGCCTGCCCGGCCACGAAGATCCGGTCGAAGATCGCGGAGACCGGGTTGGCGCTCGGCGCCTTGTCGCTGTCGCCGTGGTGCAGCTGCACGTGGGTCAGCTGGGTGAACCGGATGAAGTGGCTGTTCTTGGCGCCGTGGTTGACGTAGAACGCCGCCTTCAGGCTCGGCACCAGCACCTCGTCCAGCGCCCGCAGGGTGGGGCAGTAGACCACCGGGGCGGTGGTGGCGGCGGCGACCGGCGCCAGGAACTCCGGCTCGCGGAGCACCACCAGGAACGGGCGGCCGATCCGCTCCAGGTACGGCAGCCACATGGTGACCTGGTACTCCGACCCGGGCGGTGCGGAGAAGTAGAGGACGAACTCCGGTTCGTACGCGCGCAGCGCCCGCGCCGTCGCCCCGCCCGACGCGGACGGCCGGAAGCGTCGCCGGGCCAGGTCCGCCCCGACCGCACCGGCGCCGGCGCCGACCAGCACGGCCGCCACCAGCGCCGTCAGCGCCGGCAGGGTCGCCGCGGCGGCCAGCGCCACCACGGCGAGCAGCCCGAGCAGCGCGTCGCCGAGGTGCGTGGCGACCAGCGGGGCCCAGGACCGCACCGGCAGGTTCGCGGTGCGGACCTCCAGGTCGCCGGCCTGCCGCAAGGGCCCGACCAGCAGCACCAGCCCGAGCAGGGCGAGCGCGGTGGCGGCCAGCGCCGGGTCGAACCCGTGGTCGAGCCGTCGTGCGTACGCGACCAGCACGGCCGCGGCGATCAACGTCGTCTCGGCGGCGGTGTCCGCGCCGGGACGGATCCGCCGCTCCACGGCCGCCGCCGCGAGGGCGGCGACCGCCAGCGCGAGGCCCCAGCCGGTCGCGCCGGTCAGCGCGGCGGTGAGGAAGGCCAGTACGGCCAGCCCGATGCTCAGGCATCGAGCGATCAGCTTGCGGAACAGGTCACCACGCATGTCGCTCCGTTCAACCGCCGTTCGCGGTCAGCAGACGTTCGACGTCAGCCGGCGGTCGCCGGGGTGGCGGTCGTGCCACCGTCGGAGGGCACCGCCTGGGCCGGGACCGTCTGCGGCGCCTCGCCCTGCGGCCGGCGTACGTCGATGACCTGCCCGGTGAGTTCCGAGATCAGCACGTCCAGCGAGGCCTGCGCCACCGCCTCGGCCGAGAGCAGGGTGTGCTCCGGCTCCTCGCCGAAGGCCCGGGTACGCATCGGGGTGGCCGTCCGCTCCGGGTTGACGCAGTTGACCCGGACACCGACGTCGGCCCACTCGTCGGCCAGCGCCTGGGTGAGGTTGACCAGTGCCGCCTTGGTGGCCGAGTAGAGCGCGTAGCGCGCCCGACCCCGGGTGTACGAGCTGGAGGTGTAGAGCAGCAGCTGCCCCTTGGTCTGCTGGAGGTAGGGCAGGGCCAGGCGGGCGACGGTGACCGGCCCGACGAAGTTGACCTGGAGGACCCGGTCCATGGTCTCCTCGTCCATCTCGGCGAGGTTGCCCTTCTCCAGGACGCCCGCGGTGACCACCACGTGGTCGATCCGCCCGGTCGCTTCGAACGCCGTCTTCAGCGCCGCCTCGACGTCCTCCGGCCGCTCGACGTGGGTCTCCGTGCTGCTCCGGCTGAACGCGAAGACCTGGGCGCCGTGCCGGCGGGCCAGCTCGGCCAGGTCGTGGCCGATGCCGTAGCTGCCGCCGAAGACGACCACGGTCCGCCCGGTCAGCTCCTCGCGGTAGCTGCGGTGGTCGGCGAGCCGGGGCACCCGCGCGGCGGCGAGCTGGAAGAGCTTGTCCGCGAGGTGGACGTCGACCGGGTGGGTGACCTTGATGTTCTCGTCCGAGCCGTCGATCACCTTGATCGGCGTGCCGGGCAGGTAGTGCAGCACCACGCCGCAGTCGTCGGTGGCGGCGAAGTGCGGGTCGCCCTCGGCCAGCCGGTACGCCTCCCGGATGGTGCCGGAGCGGAACGCCTGCGGGGTCTGGCCGCGGCGCAGGGAGGAGCGCACCGGGATGTCGGTGATGCACTCTTCCTCGTCCACCTGGATGATCGTGTCGGCCGACGGGATGGCCACGTCGACCGCCGAGTAGGTCCAGAGGGCGTTCACGCACTCGCGGACGATCCGGTGGCTGACCAGGGGCCGTACCGCGTCGTGGAAGAGGATGTTGCAGTCCCCCTCGCCGACCGCGTCGAGCGCGATGCGGGTGGTCTCGTTGCGGCTCTCGCCACCCTCGATCACCTTGCCGACCTTGCGGAAGCCGGCCTTGTCGACGATCTCCTGCGCCTCGCCGACGTGGCCGCTGGCCATCAGCACGATGATCTCGTCGATCTCCGGCGCGGACTCGAAGACGGCCAGGGTGTGCTCGATGATCGGCTTGCCGGCGATCTTCAGCAGCTGCTTGGGGATGCCGAGCCCGAGGCGGGTACCTGTCCCACCGGCGAGGATCACAGCCACTGTCCGCGAGGGGCGCCAGGGTGCCGGATTCTCCGGGGCGGCGTCCGGGCCAGTGGTGTGGTCCTGCGTCATTGCCGATCCTCACTTCCAGGCTTGCGTTAACGAGAAATTCCGCCCAGGCGGCGACGGGATGAACCTTAACGCGTCAACTTCGGCGCCCCAACGGCGGCGACGGGGCGGCCGCACCCGTGCAGGTGCGGCCGCCCCGTCGCCGGATCACTTGCCGTTGGCGAACGCCTCGTACGCCCGCACGACCTCGTCGGTGGGTCCGTCCATCCGGAGTACGCCTGATTCCAGCCAGATCGTCCGTTCACACGTGTCCCGGACCGAGGAGAGCTGGTGGCTGACCAGGAAGACGGTTCCGGCGCTCTCCCGCAGTTCGCGCACCCGCTGCTCGCTGCGCTTGCGGAAGCCCTTGTCGCCGGTGGCGAGCGCCTCGTCGATGAGCAGCACGTCGTGCTTCTTCGCCGCCGCGATCGAGAAGCGGAGCCGGGCCGCCATGCCCGAGGAGTAGGTGCGCATCGGCAGCGAGGCGAAGTCGCCGCGCTGGTTGATGCCGGAGAACTCGATGATCTCCGGGGTCTGCCGCTGCACCTCGGCCGGGGACATGCCCATCGCCAGGCAGCCCAGCACCACGTTCCGCTCGCCAGGGAGGTCGTTGAGCAGGGCCGCGTTCACCCCGAGCAGCGACGGCTGGCCCTGGGTGTAGATCCCGCCCCGGTTCACCGGCAGCAGGCCGGCGATGGCGCGCAGCAGGGTGGACTTGCCGGAGCCGTTGCTGCCGATCAGGCCGATCGCCTCACCCCGGTACGCGGTGAAGCTGACTCCCTTGACCGCGTGCACCTCCCGGATGTTCGGCTCGGAGGTGCGGGTCATCATCCGGCGCAACGCGGCCACCGGGCTGCTGGCGCCGCTGGCCCCCTTGTGCACGCGGTAGATCACGTGCGCGTCGTCGACGACCACGGTGGGGATGCGTTCGCGGATCTGCGGGAGCGTGAGCGTCGCATCGTTCGACGCCTCGTTCAGCTCAGCCACGGCCGTACTCCTGTTCGCCGCGCCAGAAGTAGAGGTAACCCCCGACGCCCATCACGATCGCCCAGCCGGTGGCGACCAGCCACAGCTGGGGAAGGGACGAGTTGAGCACCGGCGCCTCCTCCAGCAGCGCGACCCGGGCCAGCTCGATGTAGACCAGCATCGGATTGAACTCGACCAGCTTGGTGGCCCAGCCGGGCAGGCTCTTCTCGAAGAGGACGACGCTGTAGAGCACGCCGGAGCCGTACATCCAGGCCCGCATGACGAACGGCATGACCTGCCGCAGGTCGGAGACCTTCGCGCCCATCCGGGCCACCGCCATGGTGAGACCGGCGTTGAAGATCGTCTGGAGCAGGACCGCCGGCACCAGGATCAGCCAGGCGAGGGTGATCGGCTCGCCGGTCACCAGCACGATCGCGAGCAGCACCACCAGCGAGCCGAGCAGCTGCTGGAACTGGGTGACCGTGATCGCGAGCGGCAGGCAGGCGCGGGGGAAGTGCAGCGCCCGGATCAGCCCGAGGTTGCCGCTGATGGCCTGCGTGCCGTTCTGTGCCGCGGTCTGGGTGAAGTTGAAGATGAACAGTCCGGTGCAGAGGTACGCGATGAAGTTCGGAATGCTGTTCTGCTCCAGCACGATGCCGAAGATCAGGAAGTAGACCGCCGCGTTGGTCAGCGGGGTGAGGACCTGCCAGAGCTGCCCGAGTCGGGCGTTGCTGTACGACGCGACCAGCTTGGCGTTGGCGTAGGCGGCGATGAAGTGCCGGTAGTGCCAGAGCCGCCGGCTGTAGTCGGCCAGGGACGGCCGCTCGCCGGCAACCCGGAGTCCGTACCGGGCGGCCAGCTGGGCCTGGGTCAGGCCAGCATCGGGGTCGGCCAGCGCGGTGTTGGCCATGCGTGTGGCGCTCCGATCTTGGAGGTCGAGGTGTTGCGCGCTCGATGGTCTCAGACGTGGCCAGTGCGGGGGAGCGCCGCCTCGTCGCTGCGTGGACAGTAGTCCGAAAGACGTCGGGACGCAACCGTATCGTCGTTGCGCTAGGGTGGTGCCCGTGACGTGCGGAAAGAGTCCCAGGTGACGGACGGAAAACGGCGGGCTCCGGCCGGGGCGGCGGTGCTGCGGGGCGACATCACCGCGGCCATCCGCCGCGCCCTGATGCAGGAGCTCGCCGCGGTGGGGTATGGCCGCCTCTCGATCGAGGCGGTGGCGCGCCGGGCGGGCGTGAGCAAGACCGCGATCTACCGGCGGTGGGGCTCCAAGGTCGAGCTGGTGCTGGACATCGTGGCGGCCGCCGCGCACGGCAAGCTGCCCGCGCTGGACACCGGCAGCCTGCGCGGCGACCTCGCGCTGCTCTTCCAGGTGGTGGCGCACGCGCTGCGGCACCCGCTCGCCTCGCAGATCATCCCCGACCTGCTCGCCGAGGCCGCGCGCAACCCGGCCATCGACGAGACCCTGCAGAAGGTGCTGCGGGCCCGGCAGCAGGAGATCGGCGGGCACATGATCGAGCTGGCCGTGCGGCGGGGTGAGTTGCCCGCCGACACCGACCCGGAGGCGGCCGTCGACCTCATCGTCGGGCCGCTCTACTGGCGGCTTGCCATCGCCCGTAACCCGCTCTCCGACAGCTACCTGGAGACGCTGGTGGAGGCGGTGGCCGTCGGGCTCGGGGCCGGTGCGGCCGTGCCGAGGCCGCGACGGACGGCGCCGGCCGACCGCTGAGGCGCGGTCGCGGGGCGGTGGCAGAGCCATCGCGCGGTCTGCTGTGGACCGAGTGGGCCGGCGTCGGTCAGCGGACGGCGTCGACCGGGAGCCGGGAGACGATGTGCCGCGCGATCTCCAGGGAGCTGGTCGCCGCGGGGGAGGGCGCGTTGAGCACGTGCACCTGCCGGTCGGCCTCGACGATGAGGAAGTCGTCCACCAGCCCGCCGTCGGGCCGGATCGCCTGGGCGCGGACGCCCGCCCCGGCCCGGACGATGTCCGTGGCGGTCAACTCCGGCACCAGCCGCGCCAGGCTGGCCGCGAAGCGCTTCTTCGACAGTGACCGGGCCACCTCGGTCAGGCCGTACCGGTAGTGCTGCCGGCCCAGCGCCCACAGCCCGCGGAAGCTGAGTTCGTCCCAGACGTCGCGGGGGCTGACCCGGCTCCAGGAGTAACCCTCGCGGGCGGTGGCCAGCACCGCGTTCGGCCCGGCGTGCACGCTGCCGTCGATCATCTTGGTCAGGTGGACGCCGAGGAAGGGGAACTGCGGGTCCGGCACCGGGTAGATCAGGCCGTGCACCAGGTCGCGTCGCTGCGGGACCAGCTCGTAGTACTCGCCGCGGAACGGCACGATCCGCACCGGCGTCGGTACGCCCGCCAGCCGCGAGATCCGGTCGGCGTGCAGACCGGCGCAGTTGATCAGCACGTCGGCGACGAACTCGCCCGCGGTGGTGCTGACCACGACGCTCTCCGGGCGGGTCACCACCCCGGTCACCTCGGTGCCGGTCCGCAGGTCCGCCCCGCCCGCGGTGAGCAGCTCGGCGAGCTTGCGGCAGACCGCGCCGAAGTCGACGATGCCGGTCGAGGAGACGTGCAGCGCCGCGACGGCGGCCACGTGCGGCTCGTACTCGGCCGCCTCGGCCCCCTCGATCAGACGTGCCGGCAGGCCGTTGGCGAGCGCCCGCTGGTGCAGGTCGTGCAGCCGGGGCAGCTCCTCGGGGTCGGTGGCGACGATCAGCTTGCCGCAGATGTCGTACGCCAGCCCGTGCTCGCGGCAGAACTCGACCATGGAGGCGCTGCCGGCCTTGCAGAGCGTGGCCTTCAGGCTGCCGGGCTTGTAGTAGACGCCGGCGTGGATGACGCCGGAGTTGTGGCCGGTCTGGTGGGCCGCCCAGCCGGCCTCCTTCTCGAGCACGGTGACCTGGTCACCCGGCCGGTCGATCATCAGCCGGTGCGCCACGGCGAGCCCGACGATACCGCCGCCCACCACCACAAACCTGGTCATTTCGTCTCCCCTGCCCGATGCCGGGACCGATGGTAACCAAGCGCGCCGCGCCCGACCGAGGCACCACTGCAGAGGTTGCCCTAGACTGCTGCGGGTCCATCTCTGGGGGAGTCACATGTCTGAGGTCATCGCGCTCGGTCAGCCCACCGTCGGGGAGCCGGAACTGGCCGCCATCGCCGAGGTCTTCGCCTCCGGCTGGCTCGCCGGCGGCGGTCCGACCGCTCGTCGTTTCGAGGAGCGCTTCGCCGCCGCCGTCGGCACCCGGCACGCCCTCACCACCAGCAGCTGCGGTTCGGCGCTGCACCTGGCGCTGCTCACCCTCGGCGTGAAGCCCGGCGACGAGGTGGTCGTCGCCGACTACACCTTCCCGGCCACCGGCCACTCGGTGATGTGGGCCGGCGCGACCCCGGTCTTCGCCGACGTCCGGCCCGACACCTGGACCGTCGACCCGGCGGCCGTCGAGGCCGCGATCACCCCGCGCACGGTAGGCATCATCGCCGTGGACGCCTTCGGGCAGCCCGCCGACTACGACGAGCTGCGCGCCGTCGCCGACAAGCACGGCCTGTTCCTGGTGGAGGACGCCGCCTGCTCGGCCGGCGCCACCTACAAGGGTCGCCCGGCGGGCAGCCTCGCCGACGTGGCCACGTTCAGCTTCCACGGCCGCAAGGGCATCACGGCGGGTGAGGGCGGGGCGTACGTCACCGACCGTGAGGACCTCGCCACGCACGCGCGCAAGCTGCACACGTACGGTGTCGAGGGGGCGCTCACCCGCGCCGAGCTGTCGAACCTGCCGATCCCGACCTTCACCGAGCTGGGCTACAACTACCGGCTCTCCGACATCTCGGCCGCCATCATGCTGGCCCAGCTCGACCGGCTGCCCGACCTGCTCGCCACCAAGCGCCGCGTCGCCGCCCGCTACGGTGAGCTGCTCAAGGACCACGAGCTCATCACCACGCCGTACGAGGCGCCCGACCGCGAGCACCCCTGGCAGTCGTACGTCGTGACGCTCGCGCCCTCGGTCGACCGGGGGACGGTCGCCATGGCGCTGCGCCAGCGCGGCGTGCAGTGCACCTTCGGCACGTACGCCTCGCACCTCCAGCCGCTCTACGGCGAGACCGCGCCGTGCCCGGTCTCGGCGGACCTCTTCGCCCGCCACCTGGCCATCCCGATGCACGCCAACCTCACCGACGCGCAGGTCGAGACCGTGGCCACCACGCTCATCGACGTCGTCAACACCACGGCCACCGGCCGCTGATCCCCCAAGGAAGGACAGGCTCCGCCATGTCGAAGCAGACCGTCTTCATCACCGGAGGCGCCGGTTTCATCGGCCTGCACGTGGTGCCGATGCTGTTGGAGAAGGGCTACCGGGTCCGCATCTTCGACAACATGTTCCGCGGTGACCGGGACCGGATCAACGAACTCGTCGCCACCGGCGACGTCGAGCTGATCGACCAGGACGTCCGTTACGGCGGCGCGGTCCACGCGGCCATGAAGGGCTGCGACTACGTCATCCACCTCGCCGCGGTCTCGATCAACAAGAGCCAGGCCGACCCGTACGAGTCGATCGACATCAACATGGTCGGCAACCACAACGTCTTCGCCGCCGCCGCCGACCACGGTGTCAAGCGGCTGGTCTTCGCCTCGTCGGCCTCGGTCTACGGCGACCCGCAGAAGCTGCCGATGCACGAGGACGACCGGCTCGACCCGCTCACCCCGTACTGCATCTCGAAGCGCGCCGGTGAGGACCTGCTCGGCTTCTACCAGCGCAGCAAGGGCCTGAACTGGATCGCCCTGCGCTTCTTCAACGTGTACGGCCCGGGCCAGAAGCCGACCGCCTACTACACCTCGGTCATCAACCACTTCGTGAAGCGGTTGAAGAACGGCGAGCCGCCGGTCATCGACGGCAAGGGCGAGCAGTCGATGGACTTCATCCACGTCCACGACATCGCGCGTTCGGTCGTCATGGCGATGGAGGCCGAGCAGGGCAACGTGCCGGTCAACATCGGCACCGGCCTCGACACCTCGATCGCCAGCCTGGCCGAGATCCTGATCAACGCCGTCGGCGTCGACGTCCAGCCGCAGTTCAACCCGCGTGAGGTGCTGGTCAGCCGCCGCGCCGCCGACATCACCCGGGCTCGTGAGGTGCTCGGCTGGGAGCCGACCATCGCGGTCGAGGACGGGATGACCGACCTGATCAAGACCGAGGTGGCGTGACCCGGCGTTACCCGCCTGACAGCCCGTACTGACCTTGACGGCGGGCGCCGGCATCACCGGAGATCCGCCGTCGCAAGGCCGCTGGGCGAGCCGTTCCGCTTGCCGCGGTCACGGCCGTCGCGTCACCGGCGCCACGTCCGTCCCGGCCGGCACGGCGACAGTCCCTGGTGGGTCGTTCCACCGGGGACTGTTGTCGCCGTGCACGGTTGGGGCCGTGCGGTTGCCGGGGCGGTCAGGTTCCACCGCCGGTGCCGGCTGAGGTAGCGTGGGCCCGCTCGCCTCCCGACAACTCTCCTGGCCCGGCGTACTATCCACCGATGGGCCGGACCCCCCCGACCCTTCGCCGACCTCGACAGGAGTACCGCTGTGCGGATCGCGGTCGTCAACAACTTCTTTCCGCCCCGTCCCGGCGGGAGTTCGCACCTGGCAGCTGCGTTGGCGGAGCGTTATGTCGCCGCAGGCCACGAGGTGTTGGTGCTAACCGCGGCGTATCCCGGTGCTCCCGCCGAGGAGGAGCGTCACGGCTACAAGGTCGTGCGGCTGCCGGCGATGCCGATGCCGAAGCTCGGCCTCTCCATCGACTTCGACATGGCGTTCGCCCTGGCCCGGCCGGGCAACATGCGCCGGGTCCGGCGGCTGTTGGACGAGTTCGGGCCCGACGTCATCCACCAGCACGGTCAGTTCTTCGATCTGAGCTGGATCTCCGGCTGGTACGCGCGCCGACGCAAGCTGCCCGTGCTGCTCTCCATCCACACCCGGCTGGAGAGCCCCGATCCGAAGTACGCCGCGCTCTTCAAGGTGCTGGACCGGTGCCTGGTCAAGCCGATCATCACGCGGTTCCACCCGCGATACGTGATCATGGATGAGCTGGCCGCCAGCTACTGTGCGCAGCGTTACGGTGCGACCACGGTGGATTACGAGTACATCCCAGTCGCGGTCGAACCGTCACGATTCGCCGTCGAGTCGACACTCGACATCCGCTCGCGACACGGTGTCGGCGACGCTCCTCTGATCGTGTCCCTCGGCCACGTGATCCCGTTGCGGGACCGCCTCGCCCTGGTTGAGGCGCTGCCGACGATCCTCGGCAAGCACCCCGAGACCAAGGTGATGGTCATCGGCCGGGTCTACTACGACGCCTTCGCCAAGCGGGCTGCCGAACTCGGCGTCAGCGAGGCCATCATCACCACGGGCGTCGTCCCCTCGACCGAGGTGCCCGCGTACTTCGCCGCGGCCGACGTCGTCGCGCACGATCTGCAGGGCGGTGGATTCGGCACGGCGAGCCTGGAGGCGATGGCGTCCGGCCGGGCGACCATCGGCACGGTCACCGAGACCAATTTCCCTGCGGTCCAGCTCCGCAACTGGGAGAACTTCGTGCTGGTTCCGCCGAACGATCCGAGCGGGCTCGCCGACGCGGTGATCCGGCTGCTGGACGATCCAGAGGAGCGGGAAATCATCGCCAAGCGGCAGCGGGACCTGGTCTACGGCCACTTCACCCTCGACGTGGTGACCCGCCAGCACCTGGACGCCTTCGAGCGCATGACGGGGCGAGTCTGAACATGTTCCTCGACGACGAGCGCAGCAACCGGCTGCGCCCCGCCATCCTGAACGATCTCGTCGGTAACCTGCTCAACGACGTCGAGCGGGCGCGCTACCTGGGTCTTCCGGAGACCACTCGGATCCGTGAACGTACGAAGATCGTCAGCCCGGAGAACCTCTTCATGGGCGAGCACTGCTGGGTCGGTGAGAACACGGTTCTGGACGCCAGCGGTGGGCTGGAGATCGGTGACCACACCAGCATCGGGTTGAACTGCCTGGTCTTCACCCACTCCAGCTGGCTGGCGAACATGATGCTGGAGAACCATTCGGGCAGCGATCTGATCGAGCGCAAGCCGGTCAAGATCGGCAAGGGTTGCTTCATCGGTGGCAACAGCGTGATCATGATGGGAGTCACGATCGGTGACTGCGCCACGATCAGCCCCCTGTCGGTGGTGACCAAGGACGTTCCCGCCTACAGTTTGGTCTCGGGCAATCCGGCCCGCGTCTTCCAGCGCTACGACCAGGAATACCTCCGCGGCGAAGCGGACCGGGTACGAGCCGAGAACGCAGCCCGCAGAGCCCGCGCCGAGGCGCGGGGAGAGACTCAGGTGTGGGGCGCACCCGCCGCCAGCCGCGACGATCAGTGACGCCCGTCACCACGAGCCACCGAGAACGACGGAGATACTCGACCATGACCCTGAACGACCGCCTGCGTGCCGTCTTCGTGGACGCGCTGGAGCTGCCCGAGGGCACGGATGTGGAGAACCTCAACTACCGCGGGATCGAGCAGTGGGACTCCCTGGGACACATGACCCTGGTCGCCGCGATCGAGGACGAGTTCGACGTCCAGCTGGAGACCGACCAGGTCATCGACATGAGCAGCTTCAAGGTTGCGCTCGACATGCTTCGGGGCCTCTCCGTCGATGAGTGAGCTGACCGGCCGCGTCGCGCTGGTCACGGGCGGGACCCGGGGCATCGGTCTGGCGACCGCCCGGGCACTCACCGACGCCGGCGCGACCGTGGTCATCACCGGTCGGGACGCGGCCAACGCCGCGACCGTGGCCAAGGAGTTCGGCGGGTACGGCCTGGGTCTCGACGTCGCGGACTTCGACGCGGTCGGCACGGCGGTCAAGCGGGTCACCACCGAGCACGGTGGGCTCGACATTCTGGTCGCCAACGCCGGGATCATGGAGAACGGCCTGCTCGGCATGCTGCGCGGCGAGGACGTTCGCCGCACCCTGGACGTCAACGTCTCGGGTGCCGTCGCCGCGGTGCAGGCGGCCGGTCGGGCGATGGCGCGTCGCCGGAAGGCGTCCGACGGCAGCGAGCGTCGGGGCGGCTCGATCGTGCTGCTGGCATCGGTCGTCGGCATCTACGGCGCGGCCGGCCAGTCCGTGTACGCGGCCTCGAAGGCGGCGGTCGCGGCGCTGGCCCGCTCCGCAGCGCGGGAACTGGGCGGTCGGGGTGTCCGGGTGAACGCGGTGGCCCCCGGGGTCATCCGTACCGACCTCACCGCCGGCCTCCCGGCGGAGGTGCTCGACAAGCAGGCGGGCGCCGCCGCGCTCGGCCGCCTCGGTGACGCCGACGAGGTCGCCGACGTGATCCGGTTCCTCGCCGGGGATGGCGCACGGTACGTCACCGGGCAGGTGCTCGGCGTCGACGGGGGACTTGTCGCATGAATCTCATCGCACCATCGGCGCGGCTCATCGACGCCGCCACCGGTGAGATCCTCGCCGGAGCGGAGCTCAGCGCCGCGGTCGACCGCACGGCCGAGGCGTACGCGGCCCTGCCGCCGGGCGTCGTCTTCGCCCGCGCCGGCACGTCGGTGCCGACTGTGCTGCGGTACGCCGGTGCGCTGCGCGCTGGACGGGCGGTCGCCCTGCTGGACCCGGCGCTCGACCCCGCCGTGCTCGCCGATTTCATCGGTCGGTTCGAACCGGCGGTGGTCGTCGGCCTGGCAGAAGGCGGCGCGGGCGCGGACTCGGGCGAGCGACCGAAGTCCTACCAGCAGGTGGACGACGAAGTCCTCGGGCCGGTGTGGCGCCGGGAGGTCCCGCCGGCCGACCAGCCGCACCCGGAGCTGGCCGTGCTGCTGGCGACCTCAGGTTCGACCGGTGATCCGAAGTTCGTCCGGCTCTCCAGCTCCGCGGTGTCGTCGAACGCCGCGGCCATCGCCGAGGCGTTGGCGATCGGCCCGGACGAGATCGCGCCGACCAGCCTGCCGCTGTATTACAGCTTCGGCATGTCCGTGCTCAACAGCCATCTCGCGGCCGGCGCCACCGTGCTGGTGATCGACGGCGGTGTGCTGGCCCGGGAGTTCTGGCAGGCGGTGCAGACGTACGGCGCGACGTCGCTGGCCGGCGTCCCCTACAACTACGAGATGCTGCACCGCATCCGCTGGTCACCCGCGAAGTATCCGTCGATCCGTACCCTCACGCAGGCCGGCGGCAAGCTGCGCGACGAGATGATCCTCGCCTTCCACGAGAAGATCAGTGCGGCCGGGGGCCGGTTCCACGTCATGTGGGGCTGCACGGAGGCCGGCCCGCGAATGAGCACGCTGCCCGCGGACGCGCTGCCGGCCCGGGTGGGCTCGGTCGGGCCCGCGCTGGCCGGTGGGTCCTTCAGCGTGGTGAACGCCGAGGGCGCCGAGACGGCAGCCCCGGGCGTGATCGGGGAGCTGGTGTACCGCGGTCCGAACGTGATGATGGGGTACGCCGAGAACTCCGCCGACCTGACTCGGGGTGACGACCAGGGCGGGGTGCTGCGCACCGGTGACCTCGGCCACCTCGACGAGGACGGGTTCGTCTGGCTGCGTGGTCGGATCAAGCGGTTCGGCAAGATCTTCGGTATTCGGGTCAACCTGCACGACATCGAGGAGATGCTGCGTGACCAGGGACCGGTGGTCGTGGTGTCCGGTCCGGACAAGGTCGTCGTCTTCGTCGAGGGCATCGACGAAAATGCCGCCCGCGACCTCGCCGGACGGCTCGCCGAGCGGCTCAAGCTGCACCGGTCCGGATTCGACGTCCGAACCATCGAGCGGTTGCCGCAACTGCCCAACGGCAAGATTGATTACCGCTCCCTGGAGGCGCAGGTATGACCCTGTTCACCCTCGACCAGGCCACTCGTGAAGCGCGGCTGCTGCCGGAGCTGGTCGAGCTCACCGAGCATCACCGGGCCAACAGTCCGGAGTACGCGCGGCTGCTCGCCTCGCTCGGCCATCATCCCGGACGGCGTTACGAGCGGATCGCGGATCTGCCCTGGCTGCCGGTACGGCTGTTCAAGCACCACGTGCTCAAGAGCATCACCGACGACGAGGTGTTCAAGGTGCTCACCTCGTCCGGTACGACCGGCGACGTGAGCCGCATCTACCTCGACAAGGAGGCGGCCGGGCTGCAGCAGAAGATGCTGTCTGCGACGCTCAGCCCGGTGATCGGGCCGCGCCGGCTGCCGATGCTGCTGGTCGACACCCGGGCACTGTTCAAGGACCGTCGGTCGTTCTCGGCCCGCGGCGCCGGAGTGCTCGGCCTGATGAACTTCGGCCGCGATCACACGTTCGTGCTCGACGAGAACGACCGGCCCGACCTGGAGGCGGTGCGCGCCTTCCTCGACAAGCACGGTGACCAGCCGTTCCTCATCTTCGGCTTCACCTTCATGACCTGGCTCTACCTCTACGAGCTGGCACGGGAGAACAAGCTCGACCTGAGCAACGGCATTCTGATCCACAGTGGTGGGTGGAAGAAGCTGACGGACCGGGCTGTCGACAACGACGAGTTCCGGCGCCGTTTTGCCGAGGAGACCGGGCTGCGGCGGATCCACAATTTCTACGGCATGGTCGAGCAGATCGGGCTGACGTTCCTGGAGGGGACGGACGGCGGAGGGCTGTACTGCCCGGACTTCTCCGACATCATCATCCGCGACCCCCGCACCTGGGAGGAGGTGCCGGTCGGCACGCCGGGCGTCGTCCAGGTGGTCAGC
Source organism: Micromonospora musae (assembly GCF_003626545.1). Lineage (NCBI taxonomy): Bacteria > Bacillati > Actinomycetota > Actinomycetes > Micromonosporales > Micromonosporaceae > Micromonospora > Micromonospora musae. The sequence goes on along the minus strand of NZ_RAZS01000012.1, from coordinate 36,006 downwards.
ACCCTGCCGCGGTCGTACCCCGGGCACCTGCTGCTCACCGAGGACCAGGGCGTGGTGCACGGCGTCGACGACGGCGTCTGGCCGGGTAAGCGCTTCTCGATCCTGGGACGCCTGCCGCGGGCGGAGGCCCGTGGCTGCAGCGACACCTTTGCGGAGGCGGCATGAGCAAGGTCATCGAGAGGTTCCCCGCCGGCGGTGCGATCGACGTCGACGACCTGCTGGCGGCTCTGCGGAACACCCCGGCGGGCGGGCCGCTCACCGTCGGTGACGATCGGGTGGTGGAGTTCCTCGTCGCGTTCGCGCGGCGGCTGCTCCGTCCGGCCGTCGCCCGGCGCTACCCCGAACTGGGGTCACTCGGCTTCTTCCTGCGTCGCGCGGAGATCAACAAGCTGTTGGCCCGAGTGGCCGACGAGCCGGGACAGCTGCGCTTTCCCCGAGGCACGGTCTTCCACGTGCCGCCCGCGAACGTGGACACCATCTTCGTCTACTCGTGGGCGCTCTCCGCTCTGGCCGGCAACGCCAACGTGGTTCGAATCTCGTCCCGCTCGGCAGGTGCGGCGGACGCCGTTCTCGACGCCCTGAACGACACCCTGGCCGAGGCGGACGAAGCGGTTCGGCAGACTCAGCGGATGGTGACGTACGGGCGTGACGACGTCGTCACGGGAGCGCTCTCCGCCGCGGCCGACCTCCGGGTCATCTGGGGCGGGGACCGCTCGGTGAACGAGATCCGACGGCACCCGCTCGCTCCGCACGCCCGCGACGTGACCTTCCCGGACCGTTCGTCGTTCACCGTTCTCAGCAGCGCCGGTTGGTTGGGCGCCGACGAGCGGGAGCGGGACGCGGCGGCTCTCGGGCTCTACAACGACTCGTACTGGTTCGACCAGGCGGCGTGCTCCTCACCGCGCACCCTGTACTGGGTCGGCGACGCGGCGGCCACCGAGGCGGCCCGGACCGACCTGTTGGCCCGCTTGCGGGCGGTGCTGGACGGCAAGCGGCCGGAGGTCGACGCGGCGATGGCGGTGGAGAAGCGGGTCGCCACGTACGGACTGGCCGTCGACGGCACCGCGACTGCCATTCGTTTCGACGGCAACGAGTTGGCGACGGTGGAGCTCGCCGATCCGGCGGACATCCCGCGACGCTGGCTCGGCGTCGGCACCTTCCCGCAGGCGCGGGTCGACACGCTGGCCGAGCTCGCCCCGCTCGTGGTTCGCCGCGACCAGACCGTCACCCATTTCGGGTTCAAAGCCGAAGAACTAGTCGATTTCGCCCGGACTGTGGCCGGTCGCGGTGTGGACCGGATCGTCCCGATCGGTGATGCGCTCAGCTTCGCCGCCACCTGGGACGGATACGACCTGATGCGGGAGTTCACCCGCATCACCAGCATCATCGCCCGCTGACCCGCTCGAACGACAGGGGCCCGGTACGCCACGTGGCGTACCGGGCCCCCGTCGTTCGCTACGTCAGGAGGCGGCGGTCGGCGCGCCGATCGGCACCGTTTCGGGTCCGCCGCGCAGCTGCCGCATGCCGGACAGGGCCGCGATGCCCGCGGCGAGCACGTCGGCGATGGTGAAGATCAGCCGGGACGCCAGGGCGATGCCCATCGCGGCTCCGACCCCGCCACTGCCCAGCAGGAACGGCGCCAGCGCGGCCACCAGCACGGCTTCCCGCACGCCGAGCCCGGACGGGGAGAGGAAGGCGAACATGCCGACGGTCATCGCGATCGCGAAGGACCCGATGCTGCGCAGCAGCCCACCGACACCGGGCGCGGCCTGCGCGTTCGCCAACAGCCACAGGTGCACCCCGAACAAGGTGTAGCCGAGCGCGCTCCAGCCGACGACCCGGAGCACACCCGGCCAGGTGAGCCGGTGTTCCAGCGGCGGCCGGCGCAGCAGCTTGAGAGCGAGCTGCACGAGCATGGTGAGCACCCGGGGAATCGCGCAGATCAGGGCGATCGGGAAGAGGACCGCCACGATCCAGAGCGCCACCCGGACCGGCTCGGCGTAGTTGGAGTCGGCGCCCGCCGCTGCCTCCCGCAGCGAGGGCAGACTGAGCAGTCCCAGGCCGAGCGCGGCGGTGACGCTGAGCCCGACGGTCACGAGGGTGGCCAGGAAAGCCCGGGCCCGGGGCAGACCCACCCGCTTGCTGAGCTCGATCTGGAGCACGTAGGCCCAGACACTGCCGGGGATGTACTTGCCCAGCTGGCCGACCAGGCAGATGCGCAGTGCGGCGGCGATCGAGACGCGGTGCTCGAGGTCGGCCACGGCGGCCCGCCAGGCCATCGTGTTGGCCACCATGCCCAGCAGCGCCGCGAGGACCGACAGGACGACTGACGGCCAGGCCAGGCCCAGCCAGGTCGAGCGGACCTGGGGCCACTGGTCGACGACACTCCAGGCCATCCCGGCCACGATGGCGGCAATGACCACGACGCGTACGGCGAGAGACAGCCACTTTCGGGAGCTGCGGGGAGCGGCGGCCGGGGTGGCTTCGGTGTCGGGCCGCGTAGCGGTATCTACCACTGGTTATCTGCCTCCGCGTCGTTGTCCACCCGATCGGGGGAGGGGTTGACAAAGCAAGGCACTACACTAGCCCAGGCTTGGTGCCGCCACGCACCCCGACGTGACCTCCGTATCCAACGGCGGGCAACGTAATTTGTGAGCGTGTGCCGCCGTTAACGTCTGCTCGCTGCCACCGACCCCCCGAGGAGAGACGCTGTGATCCCCATTTCCGTCGTCAAGCTGGACGAGGCGGCTGAACAGCTGGCGGTCGAAGTGATCCGATCAGGCAGAATCGCTCAGGGGCCGATGGTGGCTCGACTGGAGAGCGAGTTCGCCGACGTGGTCGGGGTAGAGCACGCGGTGGCGGTCAACAACGGCACCACCGCGTTGGTCGCGGCGCTGGAGGTGCTCGACCTCCAGCCCGGCGACGAGGTCGTGACCAGCCCCTTCACCTTCGTCGCCACGCTCAACGCCATCCTGGAAGCCGGTGCCACCGCACGCTTCGCCGACATCCGCGAGGACGACTTCTGCGTCGACCCGGAGGCGCTCGCCGCTGCGATCGGCCCGCGTACCAAGGTCCTCATGCCGGTCCACCTCTACGGGCAGCCCGCCGACATGGACGCGATCGCCCCGCTCGCCGAGCGGCACGGCCTGGGCCTGGTCGAGGACACCGCCCAGTCGCTGGGCGCGACGATCTCCGGACGTGGTGCGGGCAGCTTCGGGCTCGGCACCTTCTCGCTCTACGCGACGAAGAACCTCACCACCGGTGAGGGCGGCATGATCACGACGAACGACGAGGCGCTCGCCGACCGGCTGCGGGTGCTGCGCAACCAGGGCATGCGCCAGCGCTACCAGTACGAGGTGGCCGGCCACAACTACCGCCTCACCGACCTGCAGGCCGCGCTCGGTATCCCGCAGATCGCCACGTACGGCGACAGCGTCAAGCGCCGCAAGGACAACGCCGCCCGGCTCTCCGCCGGCCTGGCCGACGTCCCCGGGCTGCGCCTGCCGACCGAGCTGCCCGGCCGGTCGCACGTCTGGCACCAGTACACCGTGCTGATCACCGACGAGGCCCCGGTCAGCCGGGACGAGGTGATCGCCCGGCTGACCGAGCAGGGTGTCGGCTGTGGCATCTACTACCCGAAGACGGTCTACGACTACGACTGCTACCGCGACCACCCCCGCGTCATCGCCGACCCGGCCCCGGTGACCGAGCGCGTCGTCCGGCAGTGCGTCTCCCTGCCGGTGCACCACCACCTGACCGACGGTGAGGTCGACCAGGTCGTCGAGGCCGTCCGGACGGCGGTGGGCGCGTGAGCGGCAAGCTGCGTGTCGCCCTGGTCGGTACCGGGGTGATGGGGTCCCTGCACGCCCGCGTGGTCGCGCAGTCGGAGCGGGCCGAGCTGGTCCGCGTGATCGAACCCCGGCCCTCGGTCGGTCAGCAGGTCGCCGAGCAGTACGGCGCCGGCTGGGCGCCGGACGCCGACGATCTCTCCGACGTCGACGCGGTCGTGATCGCGGCCCCCACCGAGTTTCACCACGACCTCGCCCACCAGGTGCTCGCCGCCGACAAGCCGTTGCTGATCGAGAAGCCGGTCTGCGGCAGCCTCGCCGAGACCGAGGAGATCGTCGCGACCGCCGAGAAGCGCGGCCTTCCCCTGCTCTGCGGCCTGCTGGAGCGCTTCAACCCCGCCGTGCAGACGGCACTGGCCCTGGTCGACCGTCCGGTCCACCTGAGCGCGACCCGGCACTCGCCGTACGCGCCGCGGATCCGCACCGGCGTCGCCTGGGACCTGCTCATCCACGACGTCGACCTGGCCATCCAGGCCTTCGGCGGCGAGGAGCCCACGTTGGTCCGGGGAACGCTCGGCCACTTCCACCCGGACTCGCTGGCTGAGGCCGAGGACTTGGCCGAGACCCTGCTGAGCTTCGGTTCCGGCGCCATGGCGAACGTCTCCGCGAGCCGGATCGGACAGCGCAAGGTCCGGACGTTGGTCATCAGCGAGGTCGACCGATTGATCGAGGCCGACCTGATCCGCAAGGACGTCACCATCTACCGGCACGTCTCGCTGGACGCCGCCACACCGGACGGCCGCGGCTACCGCCAGCAGAGCATCATCGAGGTGCCGGAGCTGCTCACGAACCGGGAGCCGCTCGCCGCCCAGCTGGACCACTTCCTCGACATCGTCGCCGGCACCGCCGACGCCGACGTCGAGCGGCAGCGGATCCTGCCGGCGCACCGGGTGGTCGGCCGGCTCTTCGACGACACCGGCGCCTGAGGCGCACCACGACGCGTACCTGCCCCTGGTGTCCGGACGTCCCGGGCGCCAGGGGCTTTGTCGTCTGATTCGTACCATTCGCCTGTTCCGTGCCCCGCTCTGCGGTGTTGCCCGCAGAGGTCGGCGACCCGAAGGTTTCGGGTAAGCTGCCGCCCGGACAACAGCGGGTGCCGGTTCGGTGCCCACCCCACACCTCGTTCGCCACCCAGACCAAGGATGCGCCGTGCCGAATGTGGATACCCTCGTGACCGAGCGGGGCGGCGCGTCGGCGCCGTCCGGCGAGCGCGAGCAGGCGAGGACGCGGCGGCTCGGTTCGCTCGTCAGCGCTCTTCCGGCGCTACTCACCGACGGTGCGGTCTACGCGTTCGCGCTCTGGACCGTCCTGTACCACGCGGCCTTCCTCTTCGACCTCCGGCCGTCGGTGACCTTCCTGGTCTGGCTGGTCGGGTGCGTGCTCGTCGGCGGCTACGTCGCCCTCCGGCGCTGGCGGCGCCGCACCGGCGCGGCGTCCTCCGACGAACGAGACGGCCCGGCCGAATCCCCGGCGGCGACGATGGACCGGCGGTGGCTGCTGCCGACCATCGCGGCGGCGGTGCTCGCCGCGGTCACTGCGGGCCTCGACGGAGTTCCCTGGCTGGTGCCGGCGGTCGCCGGCGTCGCCGCCGCCGTCGGCGCGGTGCTGCTCACCCGGCGGGCCTGGCTCGCCCGTCCCGGCGTCGGGTCGGACGCCCCCACCGAACGGTCCTGGCAGTCCGGCTACGCCCTGGTCGCCTCGGGGCTCGTCGGCATCGCCTCGCTCTTCATCGCCCGGAACACCCCTGACGACGTGTTCTACGTCGGCAAGTCGGTCTGGGTCGCCGAGCGCGACATCGTGCCGCTGCGCGACTTCCTCTTCACCGAGCAGGTGGCCGCGCCGCTGTCGTCGCAGCCGCCGATCGCCTCGATCGAGGTGCTGGCCGGCGCGCTCGGCCGGTTCCTCGGCATCCACGCCGCCTCGGCCACCTGGTACGTGCTGCTCCCGGTGCTCGCGGTGCTCGCGGCACTGTCGCTGTGGCGGCTCATCCAGCGCTGGGCGCCGCGCCGGCCGGTGCTGGCGTTCACCGTCGCCCTCGCCTTCCTCGCCTTCGTCTGTGGTGACGACGCCGCGCTCGGCACCTTCCACCTGCCCCGGCTGCACGAGGGCAAGGGCATGTTCGTCTCGGCGGTGGTCCCGCTGCTCTGGGTCTACCTGACCCGCTGGTTCGACACCCGCTCGCGCAAGGACCTGGCCCCGATCATCGCGATCTCGATCGTCGCGACCGGGCTCACCTCGACCTCCGTGATGATCCTCCCGTTGCTGGTGGGCGCCGCCGGACTGGGCATGCTGCTGGTCGGTCGCTGGCGGGACGCCCTGGTGGCCGGGGTGGCCGTCATGGCGTACCCCATCGGCGCGGTGATCGTCACCCGCATCGCCCTGGGCCCGATGACATCGGTGATCGCCAGCGCCCAGTTCTTCGACGCGGAGGGCACCTACCGGCGGACCCTGCTGATCGGTGTGCTCGGGGTGATCTGCGGGCTCGGGCTGTGGTGCGGCCCGTTCCTGGTCCGTCGCGGCACTCCGGCGCTCTTCGCCGCGGGCGCGACCGCGGCCATGAGCGTGCTGCTCGTCCCGGGGGTGCTCGAGGCACTCAGTGCCGGGTCCGGGCTGGCGGCGGTGCTCTGGCGGGTGCCCTGGTTCGTGCCCCTGCCCGCACTGATCGGGTTGCTCTGCACGATCGACTTCGCACCGCTGGCCCGGGTGGCCGCCCTGCGCGCGGTGGTGGGTGCCGCGCTCGCCGCGGTGCTGGTCGGCGCCTTCGCGGTGGCGGGTACGCCGATGTGGTCCGTGCGTAGCTTCGTCGAGGTCCACGAGCGCCCGACCTGGAAGTTGCCCCAGCAGCGGCAGAAGATCGACTTCTGGATCTGGAACCTCGACGACCGCCCGCCGGGCCTACTGCTCGCGCCGTCGACGCTGATGCGCACCATGCCGATCGTCACCAGCGAGGTGCGGGTCGTCATGGCCCGTAACGGCTACCTGGTCGACTACGACATGAACTCCCAGTTCTCCCAGGACCGGCTCAAACTCGCGGCGTTCGCGGACGGCGTGGACCAGATCGCGCCGGTCTCCGAGCTGGCCGCGGCGATGGACCGACTGGACGTCGGCACGGTCTGCGTCTACAACGGCAACCGGAAGGCTCGTGATCTCGCCCCTGAGCTGGGCCTGGTGAAGTTCGCCTCGCGCAAGGCGCCGGGCGCGGTCACCTGTTACCGCCGCACCGCCTGACCGTTGCGTGGCACCCGGCCGTCACCCATGTATCGAATGGAGTTAAGGTCCCTGACGCCGGCCGTTGTTACCGAAACCGGACGGCTCGTGCGATCGACCCCAGAATGCCCTGGGCTGAGCCCGGGCCCCACCCGATGGGAGCGTCCTCGTTGTTCGGCAAGTTGATGGGACCGGCGGGAGTCGCCGCCCGTGGCGCGCTGCTGCTGGTGGCCTACTTCGTGATGCTCGCCTCCGGGGCGCTCGGCTGGGCCGTCGTCTTCGCCGTGGCCGGACTGGTCGCGCTCGCCGGTGAGTACGCGCTCGCCCGCTGGTCGCCCGCCACGCACACCCTCCTGGAGAAGGTCGGTCTGCGTGGTGACTACCGGCAGCTCGCCCGGGACCTCGCCACCGTCCTGCTGGTGGTGGCCGCGGTCGGCCCGAGCATGGGCGAGCTGAGCCTGATCCTGCTGCTGCCGGGCGCGGTCTGGCTCATCGCGATCTTCGCCGGAGCGCTCAACACCATGATCGACCGGCGTAACCCCGTCTCCGCGCTGGTCCGCAACATCGACCTGGGGCCGATCAACTTCGCGCCCCGGCCGCCGGCCTGGACGTCCCGGCTCGCGGGTGACCGGCTGGCCCTGGTCAACATCGCGATCGCGCCCGCCGCGGTCGTCGGGGCGGTGCGGGACACCGCCACCCCGGTCGTCGCCGTGGGCGTGGCGGCGCTGGCCGCCGCGGCGGTGGTCGGCGCGATCGTCGCCGTCACCTGGCTGTGCGGCCGTGGCAGCGGGCCCGGCCCGCTGATGCCCGCCGTGCAGCGCTGGCTCGACTCGTACCGGCCGGAGGCGGCGCTCTACTTCGCCGGCCCGGCCAAGGACGTCTACCAGGCGAACATGTGGCTCGCGCCGACCGAGGCGCTCGACCGGCGGGCGGTGGTGCTGATGCGCAGCCGGGAGGCGTTCTCCGAACTCGCCGACACCCGGCTGCCGGTGATCTGCGTACCGGCCGGTGTGGACTTCATGAACCTGGAGTTCGGCAGCATCCGCGCCGCGCTCTACGCGGCGAACGTCGGAGCGAACATCCACATGCTCCGGGAGCCGGGCATGAAGCACGTCTTCGTCGGGCACGGCGACAGCGACAAGGCCGCGAGCGTCAACCCGTACAGCAAGGTGTACGACGAGGTGTGGGTCGCCGGTCTCGCCGGCCGGGAGCGGTACGCCCGCGCCGGGGTCGGCGTGCTCGACGCCGACATCGTCGAGATCGGACGCCCGCAGCTCGCCGGGGTGACCACCTTCGGCGCGGAGTCGGTCGACCGGCCGTTCACCGTCCTCTACGCCCCCACCTGGGAGGGGTGGCTGGACGACGATCCGTACCACACCTCGCTCGTGCTGATGGGGGAGCGGATCGTCCGGGGACTGCTGAAGGCCACGCCCGGACTGCGGCTGATCTACAAGCCGCACCCGTTGACCGGCTCCCGGGCCAAGGAGGCCAGGGCGGTGCACGAGCGGGTGGTGGAGCTGATCCGGGCCGCCGGCGGTGACGTCGACGCGACCTCCCTCGACGGCACCCGGCACCTCGTGGTCACCGGCCGCACGCCGGGCCTCTTCGACTGCTTCAACCAGACGGATCTGCTGATCAGCGACGTGTCCAGTGTGGTCTCGGACTTCGTGCAGAGCGAGCGGCCGTACGTGGTGGCGAATCCGGGTGGGCTGCCGGAGGACGAGTTCCGCCGGCAGTACCCGACCTCACGGGCGGCGTACCTGCTGGCCCGCGACTGCGGCGAGCTGGAGAAGATCGTCGCGGTGACCCGCGCCGGCGACGACCCGATGACCGAGGCCCGGCGGGAGCTGAAGACCTACCTGCTCGGCCCGGCCGACGCGAACCCGATGGACCGGTTCCGGGAGGAGGTCGCCCGCCTCTGCGGCTGACCCGGCTTATCCGCGACGGCGGTGGACGGAGTGCTCCGTCCACCGCCGTCGCGTCGTTCGTGGGCCCTACCGCTGGGGCGGGTTCGCCACGTCGCGGGAGATGACCTCGCCCTTCTCGTCGACCCAGCCCCGCGGCCGGGCGGGGTTGCCGACGACGAGCTGGTACGGCGCCACGTCCCGGGTCACCACCGAGCCGGCCGCGATCATCGCGTACTCGCCGATCTCGACCCCGCAGACGAGGGTCGCGTTCGCGCCGATCGAGGCGCCCCGACGCACCACGGTCGGCGTGATCGTCCAGTCCGGGTTCTGCGCCCGGGGCCGGAAGTCGTTGGTGAAGACGGCGCTCGGCCCGACGAAGACCTCGTCCTCCAGGGTCACGCCCTGGTAGACCGAGACGTTGTTCTGGATCTTGACCCGGTCACCGACGGTGACGTTCGCGTCGACGTACACGTTGCGGCCGATGACGCAGCCGGCCCCCACCGTCGCCGACGACCGGACGTGGGCCAGGTGCCAGACCTTCGTGCCGTCGCCCACCTGGGCGCCCTCCTCCACCTCGGCGGTGGGGTGCACGAAGACGGAGGGTGCCGGGGAAGTGTTGTCAGTCATCGTTCAACTCGCATCGGGTCGCAGGGTGCGCCGGGGCGCCGTCGGTGAGCCGCGCCGCCGTACGCCGGGAGACCGGCCGGCGGCCGCGCGGATCGGGCTGCCGCGCCGGCGACGGGACGGAGTGTGCGGGCCGGGCGCGGGACCCGGCGTAGCATAGCGAGCCCTCAACCGATCAACGCGGCCACCGCGTCGGCGGCCGGCACGTCCGCCGGCAACGCCCGTGCCTCGACCACCGCCGCCACCGGCAGCGGGCCGTAGAGGTGCGGAAAGAGTTCCCCGCCGCGCGACGGCTCCCAGCGCAGGCGCTCGCCGAGCCGGGCCGGGTCCACGGTGAGCAGGGTCAGCCCGGTGGCCCCGGCGAAGTGCCGCTGAGCCGTACCCACCAGCTGGTCGTGGCCGGAGAGGTGGATGAAGCCGTCCTGGTGGTCCACCGCCGTGCCGGAGAGGTGGCCGGCGGCGCGGGCGTCGTCCCACTCGATCGTCGGCAGCAGCTTGTAGATCATTTCAGCAGCGTACGCGGGCGGCTGTGGGTACGACCGGCGCGCGCCGTTTCCCCGGTACCGGCCCGAGGCCCGGGTCCGGCCCGGCATGCTCGAAGGTGGAGCGGATCGCGGAGGGATGGGCGATGCGGAACTACGACGACGACTGGACCGACAGCCAGCGTGCGCTGTACGACGAGTGCTACCAGGCCGGCAGCGACTGGGCCCAGGATCCGGAGACCCCCTCCGACGACGTGCAGTACGTGATCAACCTGGCCGAGGGGGACGACGACTCCCTCGGCGACTCGGAGCTCGACTACCCACCCCTGGTCGACGCGGTCACCGAGGCCACCGGGGAGAACATCACGAGCGTGCCCGCGAGCCACGACGACCCGGCCTTCCGTGGCTTCGTCGACGGCGTACGCGACGGCATCGCGGACGACACCTTCGGTCTCTGACCGCCGGCCCGACCCGCGCCCGCGCCGGGCCCGCCGACGCGCCGCCCGGCGTGGTCGGGCGGGCCGGCAGCCGCGGCCTCGGCCGTCCGGCGGGGCCTGCCACCGGGGCGGCCCTCCCGCCCGCACCCAGCTTCTGCCACCATTTCGCAGGACGAGGGTTCGACGGATGGGGGGCACGGTGCGCATCCTGCTGGTCGAGGACGATCGCCGGGTGGCCGCCGCCCTGTCGTCCGCGCTGAGCCGCCGCGGCTACCAGGTCGAGCACGCGGCGACGGTCGCCGCGGCGCTCTCCGCGGCGCCGTGCGACCTGGTGCTGCTCGACCTGACCCTGCCCGACGGGGACGGCACGGACCTGTGCCGGGAGCTGCGCCGGCGCAGCAGCCAACTCGGCATCATCGCGGTGACCGCCCGCGGTGAGGAGCGCGACCGGGTGCTCGGCCTGCGGCTCGGCGCCGACGACTACGTGGTGAAGCCCTTCTCGATGGTGGAGCTGCAGGCCCGGATCGAGGCGGTGCTGCGTCGTACGGCGCAGGCCGCGCCGGAGCGGAACCTGATCGAGGCCGGTGCGGTCCGCATCGACGTGTCGGCGCGTACGGTGACCGTCGACGGCCGGGACGTCACGCTCACCCGCAAGGAGTTCGACGTCCTGCTCTCCCTCGCCCGGCAGCCCGGCGTGGCGGTGCCCCGCGACCGGATCCTCCTGGACGCCTGGGGCACCACGTGGACCGACCGGCACACCGTCGAGGTGCACGTCGGCTCGCTGCGCGGCAAGCTCGGCGATCCCCGGCTGGTGGAGACCGTACGCGGCATCGGCTATCGGCTGCGGAGCGAGTGAGGTGATCCGGTGCGTCGTCGGCTGGTGATCAGCTACCTGCTGCTGATGGTGCTGGTCCTCATCGCGCTGGAGACCCCGCTCGCGTTGATCCTCGCCACCCGGGAGACCGACCGGGTACGCGCCGACCGGCTCGCCGACGCCACCCGGTTCGCCTCGCTCGCCGGGCCCGCGCTGCGCGGCGGCAGCACCGGCCCGTTGCAGAGCGAGCTGCGCAGCTACGACGCGCTCTACGGCATCGGCGCGGTGGTGGTCGACCGGGACCGCGACACCGTCGTCGACTCGATCAGCTGGCACGGCGCCCCGGGCACCACGCTGGCGCTGGACGCTGCCCTCGCCGGGCAGCAGGTCAGCGGCCCGGAGTCGGTGTGGCCGTGGCAGAGCGGGCCGGTGATCGTCGCGGTGCCCATCAACGACGGCGGCGAGGTGCTCGGGGCGGTCGTCACCGCCAGCCCCTCCGCCGCGCTCCGCCGTACGGTCACCACCTGGTGGCTGCTGCTCGCCGGGATCGGCCTGCTCGCCGTGCTGGCGTGTGTGCTGACGGCCTTCGGGCTGGCCGGCTGGGTGCTGCGACCGGTCACCGAACTGGACGCGGTCACCCACGAGATCACGAAGGGTGACCGCAGCGCCCGGGTGCAGCACCACCTCGGCCCGCCGGAGCTGCGCCGGCTGGTGGCCAGCTTCAACACGATGGCGGACGCGGTCTCGGACGTGATGGACCGGCAACGGGCCTTCGTCGCCCACGCGAGCCATCAACTCCGCAACCCGCTGACCGCGCTGCGGCTGCGGGTGGAGGAGCTGGGCCCGAGCCTGACCGATCCGCAGGGCCGGGCAGAGCACCGGCTCGCCCTGGAGGAGACCGACCGGCTGGCGCTGGTGCTGGACGGGCTGCTCACCCTCGCCCGCGCCGAGCGTCAGGAGAACGAGCGGGTCACCGTCGACGCGGCCGAGGTGGCGGCCTCCCGGGTCGCTGCCTGGCGACCACTGGCCCGGCACCGATCGGTAGCGCTCAACCTCGTCACGTGCGACGCGCCGGTGTACGCCCGGACCGTCCCGACCGCCGTCGACCAGGCCCTCGACGCGCTCATCGACAACGCCGTCAAGTTCAGCGGCACCGGCGGAGAGGTCAGCGTGACGGTGGCGGCCCACGAGGGTGGAGTGGCGCTCGAGGTGCGCGACAACGGGCCGGGAATGACCGCCAGCCAGCTCGGCCAGGCGACCGAGCGGTTCTGGCGGGCGCCGGACGTGCAGAACCTGGACGGCGCGGGCCTCGGCCTGGCCATCGCGGCGGTGCTGGTCGACGCCTCGGGCGGACGGCTCACCATGTGGGCGGGCGAGCCGCGCGGCCTGGTCGCCGGGCTCTGGTTCCCCGGGCCCGACGACGGGCCGCCGCCCGCCGCGTCCGAGGCCGACCCGGTGCCGCAGCGGTTGCCCGCCGCCGCCGGCTAGTGCGGTGTCCAGGAACGTTGGCGGTGTCGCGGCGAGGTCCAGGCGGCGGTCCGGCAAGGCGGAGTCGGGCCTGGATACCGGTGTTGTATCCAGGCCCGACTCCAACGCGGCCGGTCGTCGTCTGGGCCCGGCGCGGCCCGGTGAACGTTTCTGGACACCGCACTAAGGTCGGTTTCGAACCGGGTCAGGGCTTCGCCGCTCGGTACCAGGCGGCGGCGCCGGAGTGCAGCGGCAGCGGCGAGGTGGCGATCGCCGAGCGAGGGCTCATCCGTCGGGCCGCGGGATGCGCGGCGGCCAGCTCCGAACGGCGCTCCATGAGCAGCCGGGTCACGTTCCGGACCAGCGGCTCGGGCAGGTCGGCGCGGACGATCAGGAAGTTCGGGTTGGCGACCGTGGTGACCGGATCCAACCCGTACACCGAGCGCGGGATGTCCCGGGAGACGTAGAACTCGCCGTAGCGCTCCCGCAGCGGCTGCGTCCACGCGCCGAGGTCGATGATCCGGGTGGGGCTGCCGCCGGCCAGGTCGGCGATCGCCCCCACCGGCAGGCCGCCGGAGAAGAAGAACGCGTCGATCCGGCCGGACCGCAGCGCGGCCACCGAGTCGTCCAGGTTGAGCCGGGTCCGGCGGACCCGGTCACCGCCCAGCCCGGCGACGTCCAGCAGCCGGGTCGCGGTGATCTCGGTGCCGGAGCCGGCGGGGCCGAGGGAGACCCGCCGGCCACGCAGGTCGGCGACCGTGCGCACCGGGCCGCCGCCGGACGTGACGAGGTGCAGTTGGTCGTCGTAGACCCGGGCGATCGCGGCCACCCGCGGGTCCGCGCCGGGGGCGGCGGGCAGCACGTCCGCCTGGGTGAAGCCGAGTTCGGCCTGGCCGCCGCCGACCAGGCGGACGTTCTCCGCCGACGCGGCGGTCACCACGACGCTGGCCCGCACCCCGGGCAGCTCCCGGTTGAGGATGGCGGCCAGCGACTCCCCGAACGCGTGGTAGACGGCGGTCGGGGAGCCCGTCGCGATCCGGATCGTCACCGGCTCGCCCGGCGCGTCCCGGCAGCCGGCGACAGTGAGGCTCACGGCGAGCAGCACGGCCAGCAGCGTGGCGGGTGGGGCGGCGCGTCCGGGCCGGGTACGACTCACGGGCTGCACTCTGCGCCCGGCGTCCCACCCGCGCAACCCCCGCGCCGTCGGGCGTGGCTGGCCGTCCGGCTCGTGTGGCCCGCGGCAATGCGCCGGTGTGGATCTCAGCCCGTCGGGGCGAATCGGCTGCGGTAGGCGCGCGGGGTGAGGCCGGTGGTGCGTTTGAACGCGACGCTGAGCGCGCTCTCCGAGCCGTACCCGACCGCCCGGGCGACGCCGGCCAGCGTGTCGTCGCCGCGGCGGATCCGGTCGGCGGCGAGCTCGATCCGCCAGCCGGTGAGGTACTCGACGGGGCTCCGGCCGACGACCTCCTTGAACCGGGCGGCGAGCGTGGACCGGGAGACCGCCGCGACCCGGGCCAGCTCGCCCACGGTCCAGGGCTGGGCGGGGTGGGCGTGCATCGCCCGCAGCGCGGGTGCGAGCACCGGGTCGGTGAGGCCGGCCAGCCAGCCGGAGCCGCCGGCGCGGGCGAGGTGCAGCCGCAGGATGCGGATCAGCATGACCAGGGCGAGATGCTCGGCGACCAGGGTGCCGCCCAGCGCTGTCGTCCGCAGCTCGTTGCCGATCTCCCCGACGGCCCAGCGCACGGTCGCGGCCTCGGGCCTCGTGGCCGGAACGTGGATGACCGGCGGCAGGGCCTCCAGGAGCAGGGTGCGGGCGCGCTCGGTGAAGGAGAACGCGCCGCCGATGAGGAGGACGTCGTCGCCGGTGCCGGCCCGGGCCACGCCGTCGGCGGCCGTCTGGAAGATCGGGCCGGCCGGTTCGGGCGGGGTGTCCGGGTCGCCGGCCAGGGTGAACGCCCGGGGCCGGGTCAGCAGGAAGCAGTCGCCCGCGGCGAGGGCCACCGGCTCGGGTACGCCGTCGACCCGAAGCAGGCAGCTGCCCCTCCGCACGGCGTTGAACTTGACGCCGGCCGGCGGGTCGAAGCGGAGCGCCCAGCGGCCGCCCGCCGCCAGCGCGGCGGAGAGCTGACTGGTCACGCCGACCAGCGCGAGCACCTCTTCCAACGGATCCACGACCGCTCCAATGGACGCTCACTAAAGAGTGACGGACTCTAAACTACAGACAGTCCGAGGGGGCGTTCGTAGCGTGGATCCCATGAGCGCCGAGACCCGAACCCGTACGCCCTTCACGGCCCGTACCACCGCCGCAGAGATCCTCGACGGCGTCGACCTCACCGGTCGCCGGATGATCGTCACCGGCGGCGCCTCCGGCATCGGCGCCGCGGCCGTCCGCGCCCTCGCCGGGGCCGGGGCGGAGGTCACCGTCGCCACCCGGAACCCGGCCGGCGCCGACGAGCTGGTGGCGGAGTTCGCCGGACCGGGCCCCGGCGTCGTGCGGGCGGCCGCCCTCGACCTGGCCGACCTGGCCTCGGTCGACGCGTTCGTCGCGGCCTGGGAGGGGCCGCTGCACGCGCTCGTCGCCAACGCCGGGATCATGGCGATCCCCACCCGGCAGCTCACCCCGCAGGGCTGGGAGCTGCAGCTCGGCACCAACTACCTCGGCCACTTCGCGCTCGCCCGCGGCCTGCACGACAGCCTGCGTGCCGCCGGCTCGGCCCGGGTCGTGGTGGTCAGCTCCGGCGCGCACCTGCGGGAGGCGTTCGACTTCGACGATCCGCAGTTCGCGCGCCAGCCGTACGACCAGTGGGCGGCGTACGGGCGGTCCAAGACGGCCGACGTGCTGCTCGCCGTGGGCATCGCCCGGCGGTGGGCCGCCGACGGCATCGTCGCCAACGCGCTCAACCCCGGCTACATCAACACCCAGTTGCAACGTCACATGGACGAGGAGACCCTGCGGTCGTTCGGGGTGCTGGACGAGGCCGGCAACCGGATCGACCTGGAGTACTACAAGACACCCGCCCAGGGCGCGGCGACCACCGTGCTGCTGGCGGCCTCGCCGCTGGTCGGCGGGGTCACCGGCCGCTACTTCAGCGACAACCAGGAGGTCGAGGTGGTGATCGGCGGGCCGGAGGCGAACGGCGGGGTGGCCGTGCACGCGACGGACCCGGCCACGGCCGAGCGTCTCTGGGCGTACGCCGAGCAGGCCCTGACCTCCCGCTGACGGGCGACCCGGTTCCCGCCGGGGCCGGCGTCGTCGACGCTCGCCCCGGCCGGGCGCGCCTGATCAGGTCGCCGTCGCCCCGGCCTGTGGTCAGGCCGGTTCGGCGGCCGGGGCGGGCGCCAGCGCGGTGTGTTGCAGGATCCTTCGCCGGTCCGGGCCGTCGGCCACGCTGACCAGGAAACA
Organism: Micromonospora musae; assembly: GCF_003626545.1. Lineage (NCBI taxonomy): Bacteria > Bacillati > Actinomycetota > Actinomycetes > Micromonosporales > Micromonosporaceae > Micromonospora > Micromonospora musae. The sequence continues at coordinate 19,817 of NZ_RAZS01000012.1, read as the reverse complement.
GCCGGTGCCCGGGCGCAGCTCGGCCGGCACCCGGAGCAGGGCGGCGCTGCGGATCAGCACGGCCGCCAGCTCCCGGTCGGTGAGGCGTACCCCCAGGATGTGCCGGCGGACGTGCCGCCCCCCGGCCAGCAGCGCGGAGCGCCAGGCCGCAGCGGCCAACCGCGGCACCCAGACCCGGCGCGGCGTCGACGCGCCGGGCACCGGGGCGGCGAGCAGCTCGCGCCGCCCCTGCCACCAGCCGGCCTCCATCAGCCGGGCGTAGCGCGCCCGGTGCGCCGCCGGCACCCGCAGGCGGTGCAGCTCGTAGCGGCGGCGCAGGCCACCGAAGGCCATCTCGTGCTCGACGGGGATGTCCAGCCGATCCAGCAGCTGCCGCATCCGCTGCGCGGCGTCCTCCCGGTTGAACTCCACCACCGCGGCCGAGTGCCGGCCCACCGCGCGATGGGGGCGCGGCCCGGCCGGCGGTGGCGTGCAGCGCAGCAGGCAGGCGGCCTCGAAGGCGTCGGCCAGGGTCAGCCAGTCCAGCGGGGGCGGCGTCGACGGGCGACGCGGCCGGTCTAGCAGGGCGGGGTCGGGGGCCAACGGAGGTACTCCTTTGTCGGAGTCGGGGTATTCCTACCGTGACCGGTACGGGCCGGGCACGGAACCGATCCGGCCCAGCCTTGAGGAAATCTTGCGCACGCCCTTACAGCTGCGTGACCACCAGATCGACCTGCCGTGGTCGGCCCGCCGCCGCCGGCTGCTCCAGCACCGTGTGCTTCAGGTCCCGCAGCGCGCCGATCAGGTCGTCGGCGGTCCGTGGCCGGGCGCCGGCGAGCAGCAGGTCGCGGACCAGCCGTCCCTTGGTGGCCTTGTTGAAGTGGCTCACCACGGAGCGGACCGGAACTCCGTCCACCTCGCGTTCGTGCAGCACCCGGACGGTCACCGTCCGCTCCGCGACCTCGCCGCGCGGGGCCCACATCGCGGCGTACGCGCCGGAGCGCAGGTCGAGCACGGGGCGATTGCCGGCCGCCGCGGTCAGCACCGGCCCCAGCACCCGCCGCCAGTACGCCCCCAACGCGCCCGGGCCGGGCAGCTTCGCCCCGACCGGGCAGCGGTAGGGCGGGATCCGGTCGGTGAGGCGTACGGCGCCCCAGAGCCCGGAGCTGATCAGCACCGAGCGGCGCGCGGCCCGGGTGGCCTCCGGGGGGAGCGACGGGAGGTCCAGCGCCTCGTAGAGCACCCCGGTGTAGATCCGGGCGGCCGGCGCGGCGGCGACCCGCGGCAGCCGAGCGTTGCGCCGCAGTTCGTGCTGCTGACCCTCGCTGAGCCCGAGCGCCGCGCGGGCCGTGGCCTCGTCCGGCCCGGCGCAGAGCGCGCCCAGCGCGGCGAGCACCTCCTCGCGGGCCGGGTTCAGCTCCGGCAGGGAAAGTTTGGCCAGGTCGAGCGGCCGGCCGGTGCCGGTGTCGGCCTTCCCCTCGGAGGGCGGCAGCAGGATGAGCACCCGGTGGAATCTACCGCCAGGGCCGCAGCGGGGTCTCCGGGTGGTAGACGCGGTAGCGGCCGACGTCGCGTACCGGGGTCGTCTCGACCCGGTCGCCGAGCAGCCCCCGCAGGTGCCGGTCCGCCGCCGAACCGGCCTCCACCACGTAGCCCGGCCGCTCGGCCCGACCCAGCTGCCGCCAGTACGGCAGGTACCGGTTCTGCCCGGGCATCAGGTTGTCGTCGAGCACCCCGCAGATCACCTCTTCGTCGGTGTTGAAGACCAGCCGGTTGCAGATCCAGTAGCCGGCGTACACCTCGCGGGGACCGTCGGCGCGCAGGGTGGCGGCGAGCTCGCGGGCCTGCCGCTCCTCGTCGCGGGACGCCGCCAGCCCGGTCGCGGCGAAGAGCACGGTGACCACCAGGCCGGCCGCCGCCAGCCCGGCCAGCACCCCGGTCGCCACCGCCCCGGTCAACCGGCCGAGCGCGCCCACCGTGCCTCGCCAGCAGGCCTCCGCCGCCAGCCAGAGCGGCCAGAGCACCGCCGGCAGGGAGAGCTGGAGCACCGACAGATACCGGGCGTAGCCCAGCGGGTCGGTGGCGGAGAGCGGGCTGCGCACGTACGCCAGCAGGGTGAGCACCGCGCCCGCGACCAGCGCGAGGTGCGTGACCCACCGGATCCGAGCCGCGAGGGGCGCGCCGGCGGTGCGTCGGTACGCGATCAACGCGAACGCCGCCGAGCCGACCAGCAGCAGCGGGTAGATCGCGCCGAACCACTGCTGCGACGGGGCGCAGCCGCCGATCGGGCAGAGCCCGCTGGCCAGCGGCACCCCCTCCAGCAGACCGCCCTCCAGGCGCTGCGACCACGGCGGCGACGGACCCTCCTTGGTGCTGATCTCCCGGAACACCGACAGCGAGTCCTGGCCGGGTGGCGCGACGAGGTTGTCCCAGATCATCGGGGCGACGCCGACCACGAAACCGACCACCAGCAGCGCCCCGGCCCAACCGAGAAGGTCCCGGCGTACCGCGTAGACCAGCAGCAGCCCGACCACCGCCAGGTACGGAACGATCAGCCAGTCGGACCAGAGGGCCAGGCCGGCGAGGAGCCCGAAGAGCCCGACGGAAGGCCGGCGCCGCCGGATCGTGCCGCCGGCCAACCCCACCGCGATCAGCAGCATCAGCAGCACCGCCGCCTTCGCCTCGGGCCGGCCGCCCACCACCGTCAACTGGTCCCGGACGACCCGCTCCGGGCCGAGCGCGAGCAGGCCGATCACGAACGTGGCGAACCAGGGCGAGCAGATCCGGCGCATCAGGCGGTGGATCAGGTAGAGGAAGACCGCGTAGAGGACGAGCATCGGCACCCGCAGCACCGGCCAGTTCGGTCCGGAGAGCGCGATCAGCGGCGCGGCCAGGTACGACTCCAGCATCCCCATGTAGCGCTGGCCGTAGAGGAAGACCGGATGTTCCCGCCCCTGCGCGATGTGCAGGGCGGCCAGGCCGAAGGTGGCCTCGTCGCTGTTCGACACCGGCACCGTGAACAGCGTCAGGACCAGCCGGTAGCCGAACCCGGCGAGCCCGAGCAGCAGCGCGACCAGCGCCGGGCGGTCGAGCCGCCGACGCCGCCGCCGGCGGTGCTGCTGCACAGGTTGCGCCACGACCACGCCCCCGTCGTCGTCCGACCGGAGTGTTTCACGTTCACCGAGCCGGGCGAGGGCGATCGGGCAGACCGGGTCGGCTCCGCGACCTCGGACCCTGCCGGGCGGGCCGTCGAAGGGAGATCGCCCGCGTGGCCGCCGCCGCGCGCGTGTGGCAGGGTGTCAGCGTGCCACCGACTCCCGCCGGCCAGTTGGCCGTTCCGCGTCTGCACCGGGCGGCGCGGATGGAGGACGCCGTCCACCAGTTCTTCGAGCGTCGCCTGCGGCGCACGGGCTGGCGGATCAACATCGTCGCGTACACCTGTTACGGCGCCCCCGGCTGGGTGCGGGTGATGTGCCGGGTGCTGATCGGCCGCCCGGACACCCGGCAGCGGTCCCGGCTGGAGAAGGTCCGTGGCTGGCGCAGCTTCACCACCCTCCCCGCGAAGCACGTGACGGTCACCATCGAGGCGGGCGGCGTGCGGCACGAGACGCAGACCGACCGCAGCGGGTTCATCGACACGGTGGTCGAGGCGGAGCTGCCGCCGGGCTGGGGCAGCGTACGGCTGAGCATGCCCGACGCCGAGGCGGTCGAGGCACCCGTGCGCATCCTCGACCCGGCCGTGCGCTTCGGCATTCTCTCCGATATCGACGACACGGTCATGGTGACCACCCTGCCGCGGCCGCTGCTCGCCGCGTGGAACACGTTCGTGCTCGACGAGCACGCCCGGGCCGCCGTGCCCGGCATGGCGGTGCTCTACGAACGGCTCGTCACCGCGCACCCGGGCGCGCCCGTCTTCTACCTCTCCACCGGCGCGTGGAACGTCGCGCCGACGCTCACCCGGTTCCTCTCCCGGCACCTCTACCCGGCCGGCCCGCTGCTGCTCACCGACTGGGGGCCGACGGCCGACCGGTGGTTCCGCAGCGGCATGGAGCACAAGCGCAAGACCCTGGCCCGGCTGGCCCGCGAGTTCCCCGACGTGCGCTGGCTGCTCGTGGGCGACGACGGCCAGCACGACCAGGAGATCTACCGCGAGTTCGCGGCGGCCCACCCGGAGAACGTGGCCGGGGTGGCGATCCGCCGCCTCTCACCCACCCAGGCGGTGCTCGCCGGTGGCCTGCCCGCCCCCGCGGAGCGCCCGCACGCGGAGGGGCCGGTGGGGCAGCGGTGGTTCTCCGCCCCGGACGGCGCCGGGCTCTGGAAGCTGCTCTGCGAGGCGGAGCTGGTCTGACGGCCGGTGTTGATCGACTCGGCATCCTTGAAGTCGGGGCATCCCACGCTCCTGACACCCCGAGATGCAGGAAGTCGAGTCGATCAACGGCCCGAGATTGGGCCACCAGGCTAGGCAGGAGCCGGGGCGCCGCGCGTGGTCGAAGCCACCCTTATACCGAGCGCGGAGAGGCGCTCCCGCGCGGTTGGCACGGTGTCCGGATCCCCGGCGAGCTCGACCAACTCGCCCAGCGGCAGGGGAGTGCCGCTGGTGGTGAGCAGCTCCGGTGGTCCGGACCAGGAGTGGCGCCATTCGGTGGCGGCGGCGGAGTCGACGGCGGCGGTCTCCACCGCGCCCTCGAAGGCCGCGACCAGCGCGTGCAGGCCGTCCTCGTCGTTTGCCCCAGGGGTGAGTTCCCGGGCGAGGTCGGCGTACCGGTCGGCGGCGAAGAGGTCGAGCACCAGGTCAAGGCCGGCGTCGCGTCCGGTCAGCTTGGTGGCCGCCTGGTACAGCGGATGCGCCAGGTCACGGGCGGACCGGTACGCGAGGATCGGGACGATCTGCGCCCAGGGCAGCAGCTCGCCGGCGTGGTCGAGGAAGGACGTCTGGAGTTGCCGGCTCGACTCGTCGAGGTCGACGAGCAGATCGGTGGCGGGACGGCCGTCAACGGCCACCGTGACGTCCGGCACGAACCGCAGGGCGGCGATCCGCTCGCCGATCGGTGGATGAGTGTCCCACCAGGCCCGGCCGATCGAGGCGACCTCACCGGTGCTGCTCCGGACCTCCTCACGGTGGGCGGCCAGGTACGCCGCGAACCCGTCGAACAGGTCAGCGGGCAGGTAACCGGCCTCCTGTGCCGGAGTGACGTGGCGCTCGAGGTACTCGTCCCAGGCTGCGGCGACGACCCGGATCTCGCGCAGCGCGCCGACCATCGCGTCCCGGCCGGCGGCGCCCACGGCGTACTGGTCGGCCTTGTACTCGATCTGCTGGCTGATGGCCTGCTCGGCGGCGACGTGGAGCCGGGCGTAACCCGTGAGGACTGCGCGCAGAACCGGGACGGTGGTGGAGCGGGCGGTAGCCACCACCAGTTTCCGGCCGCGGTGGGCCAGCAGCACGGTGGTGGTGTGCCAGCGGGAGTAGTGCCCCAACTCGTGGGCGAGGACCGCCCGGAGCTGGTCCACGGTGTACGCCTGCAGCAGCGGCAACCCGAGGATGACTCGGCGTTGACCGGGAAGCAGGCCGAGGAGCCGGGCATCGTCGGTCACGCTGATGTTCGCCCCGACGACCAACCGGATTTCGTCCGGCTCGCGGGCAGCGACCCGCGCGGCCAGGTCGCGCACGATCCGCCACAGCTCGGGTGCCAGTTCCGGAGTGAGCCGTACCCCGACCGGTGTGGACGGTCGTGCCAGGAGCACCGAGCCGAGGGCGAACACGAGCGTGAGGAACAGCGTGAAGGCGGCGCCGAGCAGGAAGACTCGTACGACGACTCCGCCGTCGAAGTCCGTGGCGTCGCTGAGCCCGAGCCGGCCGAGCGCCACGACCAGACCGAGTCCCAGCACGTAGAAGCCGATGAGTAGAACGATGGACAGTGCTGCCCGCAGTGACGTCTTCAATTGATCTTCCTTCCCCCGTGCGGTCAGCACGCTAGCGGCGGGAAAGGGTGCCGGCAAGATCCTTTCGGTGCCGTTCTATTCGCGGCGCGGTCCCCAGGACGTGCTCGCCCGCTACAACGAGGCCGCCGGCGGCAACTCGGTGCTCATCGCCGACTTCGGTGACGCGCAACGCGAGGTGGCCTGCGTCCTGCCGCTCGCCTGGCCGCGGGCCGATCGCGCTGCCGCTGAATCGAGACGTCCAGCCGCTGCGATGAACAGGCCCTGTCCTGCGGTGCGATCGCGCCGCAGGACAGGGCCCGGTTGCTTCGGTGCCGCATCACGGAAGACCGTGGCGCGGCACCATCAGCGCGTCAGGAGATCTCCGTCCAACTCCCGAACGCCGCCCCGGCCGAGGGCTGGCCGACCGTGTAGACCCGGTTGTCGGTGGTACGGGCCAGCAGGGTGATGGCGCCGTTTCCACCGAGCACCGCGCTCGGGTCACTGGCGAACCCGCTCGACGGCTGGCCGGCCCCCATGACGCCCCAGGTGCCGAAGCCGCCGCCGACGGCGGACTGCCCGGTGCCCCAGATCTTCCCGTCGGTGCCGCGTCCGTAGAGGACGATCCGGTCGGTGGTGCTGAGCAGCGCCGCCGGACGACCGCTGAAGGACGGCTGCCCCGCGCCCGCGACGGACCAGTTACCGAAGGCCGCGCCGGCCGACGGCTGGCCCGCCCCGTAGAGCTTGCCGTCCGCACCCGTGCCGTAGACCACGAGCGTGCCGTTGGCGCCGAGCAACGCGGCCGGGTCGCCGACGAACCCGTCGGTCGGGCCAGCCAGACCGACCTTCTGCCAAGTGCCGAACGCGGCGCCCGGCGTAGGCTGTCCGACTCCATGCATCTTCTTGTCGGTGCCGCGCGCGTAGATGACGAGCGCGCCGTTGGCGGCCTTCGTGACGAACGGCAGTCCGGCAACGCCGGCCCCACCCACGCCGATGCGCCGCCAGGTGCCGAACACGCCACCCACGGTGGCCTGGTTGGTGCCCCAGACCCAGCCGTCCGCGCCACGGGCGTAGATCGCGATCGTGTTGTTGGTGGTCAGCACGGCCCTGGGGTCGCTGGCGAAGCCCGCAGCCGGCTGCCCGGTTCCCACCGCACCCCAGTTCGTGAAGGCCGCGCCCACCGACGGTTGCCCGACCCCGTACATCTGGTTGTCGATGCCTCGGGCGTAGACGACGATCGTGCCGTTGGCCCCCTTCAACGCCGTGGGGCTGCCGATGAAGCCGCCGCGGTTACCGATGCGCTTCCAGACGCCGAAGCTGCCGCCGACGGTGACCTGGCCGCTGCCCCAGATCCAGCCGTCACCGCCGCGCCGGTAGGCCAGCACGGTGCCGTTGGACCCCGTGACGCCGGCGACGTCGCCGCTGGCCGCGGTGTCCGCGTCGATCGTCCAGACCCGGTTCCAGGTCTGGACGTTCGAGAGCTCGCCCGCGAACCAGCCGCCCCAGGTACTCGCGCCGGTCTTGTGACCGCCCATCCGGAAGCCGCCCGCGGCGTTGAACGTGGCGGGATGGCTCACCCTTCCGGCGTTGACGCCGCTGACGTAGAGCGTCATCGTTCCGGTCGCCTTGGTGAAGCTGACCATCACGTGCGTCCAGACGCCGACCTGCGCGGTGCCGGGAGCGCTCGCCGCGGTGTCGAGGACGGGGCTCGCCACATCGGTACGGGCCATGGTGAACCGCCAGGACCTGTCGGCGGCGTTGGTCCAGAGCCGGAAGCCGGCGGTGTTGGTGCCGCTCTGGGAGAGCGCGGTGCCACCGAGAGCCGTCGGCCTGACCCAGGCGGCGACGGTGAAGTCGGCGGTGGTGTTCACCGCGGCGGAGCCGGTGGTCAGCGCGCCGTTGGTGCCGTCGAAGAGCACGTCCGGGTCGAACGTCCCACCGGTGCTCCACTGCACACCACCCGTGCCGGTCGCGTGCAAAGTGCCCGCCACGTCCGACGCGTTGGTCGCCGGGCCCGTCGTGCCGTCGTCGAGCAGCCAGTTGTGGTCGGAGGTGACCAGCGTCTGGGGCTGCTGGGCGGTGATCGTTCCGGTGCCGGCCGCCAGGTCCGCGACGTGCCAGGCGCGCGTCACGCCGCCGGCGCCGACGGTCCAGAGGTCGGCCGTGCCGTCACTGTTGATGTCGGCGGCCTGGAGCTTGAGGTCCGCACCCGGGTTCCAGCTGGTCGAGAGCTGGTAGGGGGTGTAGGTGAACTGGTCGTTGTCCTTGTTGTAGCCGAGGTCGGTCCAGAGGTGCAGGGCGCCGGTCGTGCGGTTCCAGAGGAACATGGCGGTGCCGGTGGACATCTGGGCGGTGGCGAGGGTCCACTCGTTCCACGCGTCGTCCCCGGTCGGGGTCGGCACGGGGACGTGTGTGGGGTTGAAGTAGAGGCCGGGCGCTCCGAGGGCCTCGTAGTACGTCAGGTGATAGCCGGTGGTGGGGTCGCCGCTGGTGCCGATGAGGTCGGGGCAGGGCAGCCCTGCGCGTCGGGTGTCCCCGGCATTCGCCAACTGGAGCGGAGCGTTGCCGTCCGTGTCCTTGAGCAGGTCCGCCATCAGGGGGGACTGGTTACCGTCGATCCTGGACTGGAGGACGCTGCCGTCGCCGTTGGCACGGAGTACGGCGCCGCCGCCGGCGTTGTTCCCGGTGGGGTAGTAGGCGAGCACGTCCTGCAGGCCGGTGCAGGTGAAGTGGCCGCTGAGGACCTGCGCGCCGTCGAAGGCGGTGGGGGAGTTGCTGAGGGCTCCGGTGCCCTGCGCGCCGATGTTCGTCCCGGCCGCGGCGGCGTGCTCGTTGCCGCCCGGGAGGAGCCACAGCCCCGGAGGAAGTCCGTAGCTGCCACCGACGGTCAGCAGGTCCGGGGCGTCGTCGCCGTTGAGGTCGCCGTCGGCCGCCATCGCTGCGGGCTGGGAGTTGAAGACGAGGCGTGCGCTGTCACCGATGTTCCCGCCGCTGGAGATGCTGGTGACGGTGAGCGTGTTGGTGAACCGGGTGGGTACGACGGTGATGGTGGCCACGCCGTCGGTGGCGGTCACCTCGACCGGCGGGCCGGCGTTGAGCTGGTAGGTGTAGCCGTCGGGTTTGGTGTCATTGCCGGGGTTCACGGCGGGGGTGACGTCGATGGTGAAGGGCTCGCCGACGGTGGTCGTGAGATCGGGCACCTCGGGCACCGAGGGCGCTCCTGGCCGGGTCGGATCGAATTCGAAGGTGCAGGTTGCCGACGAGCTGCTGGGCGTGCGGAAGTCGGTTGCCTGGACTGTCCACGAAAAACTGGTGACGGCTCCGCCCGCCGCAGTCCTGAGCTTGCCGACGTCGACGACGAGGACCGCCGTGCTGCCCGACGGGTAGGTGAGCAGGTTCGGGTTGGAGGAGGCGATGGCCGTCTTGCTGGCATCGCTGGTCTTCCAGAGCTTGAAGGTGACGCCGAGGGTGCCACCGTTTCGGTCGGAGACGGGCGCGTAGAGCGAGACCGGGCCGTCGCCGACCGTGGTGCCGCCCGCGCACGCGGTCCTCGGCGAGGTCGTCATGCCGGTCGGCGTGTTCGGCTTGTGGTTGTAACGGATGGTCAGCGTGGGGCTGGTCTCGAGGAACTTTTTCCAGCTCTGGGTGTCGCTGGCCTCGTTGGCCGCCACCATCCAGAGCGTGCGCGTCCCGTGCTGCGCGGTGACGTCCGCTTTGATCTGGTCGGTGATGTCGAAGGAGGCGGCGTTAGCTGCGCAGCCGCTGTAGCCGTACGCGAAGCTCGCCGAGGCGATCGCGCTGCCCTTGCTGACGCCTTCCCAGTAGTTCCAGGTGGCGTTCGACGCGGACAGGGTGGTGCTGGGGCCGTAGATGTAGACGGTCTTCTCGTCGCAGCTCCACGACCACGTGTTGGTGATTTTGAAGATGGCGTCGTAGATCTCGGCGCCGGCGAGGGTGCCGTAGGGCACCGGGAAGTTGATCAGCGTGTTGGAGCGCTGCTCGCCCGAGTTGCCGACCTGCATCCGGCCCTGCGGGTCCGGGGTGTTCTTCCAGTAGTTCGTCGACTGGTGCTGGTAGGAGATGCTCGCCCAGCCGGACATCTTCTGCCCGACCGGCGTCCAGCTGAACGTCGGATCGATGAAGACCGGAAACGCGGTATTCGGGTCGGTGAGCAGGTCGCGGTCCGGGGTCAGGCGCAGCTTTCCGGGGCTGAGCTTGACGGCGATGGGTGCGGTCCGGGCCGCCCGGCCCGGGGCCACCGCGGTGGACGAGGCACCCCGCGCGGCCGGTGAGGGTGCCGCGCTGGAGTCCCACATGGTCGGGGCGGGGGCGGTCAGCACCGTCTGGTTCCGACGGTCCCGGCCGACGATGTTCCCGGCCGGGTCGGCCGCGAGCGTGACGCCCTCGCTGGTCGTGCTCAGGTCGAGGGTGGCGAGCTTCGGGTTGGCGGCGGCGGCGCGGTTCTTGACGACGAAGACGTGCGAGAAGGTGCCCTCGCTCGTGACCCGGACGGTGAGGTCGACGCCCGGGAGCACCTCGGCGTACGTCGCCGTCGGGCCCGAGAGCGTCGGAGCGGGCAGCGTCAGCGGCGCGGAGATGGAGAGCGTCCGGTCGCCGCTGACCAGCTTCGCCAGCGGCCCGCTGCCGCCGGGCGACAGGTGGACCTGGTTGGTGGTCACCTTCGCGCTGATGCCGCCGTCAGGGTTGCGGACGAGGGTCGGGTCCAGGTCCTTCCACTGGCCGTCGACGCGGGTACGCGTCGGTACGGCCGACTGGGTCAACTCCATCGTGCCGTCCGGCCGGGCGGTGACCACCGACGTCGACGTGCCCGCTGCCGTCGCCTCCACCGGCTTGCCCGTCCGTCGGGCCTCGGCCATGGCCTGATCCGCGGTGAGCGGCGCGTCTGTGGTCGTGGGCTTCTCGGGTGCGGCGGCCGCTGGGGTGCTGGGCAGTGCGGCGGCCGCCGCGGCCAGGAGGAGGGCCGCCGCGACGCCGGTCGCGGTGGCCCTCCTCCGTCTGGTGTGCAGCGGTGGGCTGTCTTCGTGCATGGGGTGGCATCTCCCGTGTCGGTCCGCGCTGGACGGTTGTTCCAGTGCGCTGAGCGGCCACAGTGAAGCAGCCGATTCGGCGGACCGGCACGACGTGTGTCACATCACGCCATCCCTTTCGCGCAGCCTGGCCCCCATTTGGTCCAGAGCGGCCCAACCGATCGTTAACTTCTCGTGATCTTCTGGCGCGATCAACGTGAAAGATTGTTTCGCGCCACGGGGGTGCGCGTCCTGTCACCCTGCGTGGTTCTCCTGGTATCTCGCAGAGGTGAGGTTCGGATGGTCGGGCAACACGGGGGCTTGCGCCTGTGGGGCCGTCCCACGCGGATGGTCGCGGTGGTGGCGGCGGCGTCGCTGGTGGCGGGTTTGCTGTCGGGTACGCCGGCGTCGGCGAAGCCCAAGGACGACGGGTTGGCGAAGCCGCCGGCGGTCTCGCCCGGGCCCTCGGTGAAGGGCGTGAAGCCCCTCCCGACGAAGTTCGTGACGCCGAAGGACGACGCGGCGACGACGTACAAGCCGACCCGTACGGCGTGGCCGAAGGCCGCGTCCGCCCAGCTCGAACTGACCTCCCCGGCCGTATCGTCGGCCGGGCGGTCGGCGGCGCCGGCGAAGGTCCGGGCGGCGGGCACTCCGGTCTGGGCCCAGCCGGTGGTCAAGGACGGCCGGTACGCGGGCCCGCAGCGGGTCGACGTCCGGGTCGCCGACCGGACCGCGGCCGAGGCGGCCGGGGTGGACGGCGTGCTGCTCTCGGTCACCCCGGACGTGGCGTCGGGCGCCGTGCGCGTTGGTGTGGACTACGCCCAGTTCGCGGAGGCGTTCGGCGGCAACTACGGCTCCCGGCTGCGGCTCGTGACGTTGCCGGCGTGTGCGCTGACCACCCCGACGCTCGACAGCTGCCGGACGGCGACGCCGTTGACGTCGTCGAACGACCTCGCGGCGCAGACGGTCTCCGCCGAGGTGCCGCTCGCCACCGACGCTGGGTCCCGCGTGGCCGGCGCAGCGACCGTGCTCGCGGCGGTCGCCTCGGCGGGGGAGGAGGGTGGCAAGGGGGGCACCTACGCCGCCACCGACCTGAAGCCGTCCGGATCCTGGACCGGTGGCGGGAGCACCGGCTCCTTCACCTACTCGTACCCGATCACCGTGCCGCCCGCGGCGTCCGGCCTGGTGCCGACGGTGGCGCTCTCCTACGACTCGGGCAGCGTGGACGGGCAGACCGTCTCCACCAACGCGCAGGCGTCCTGGTTGGGTGACGGCTGGTCGACCCCGCGGTCGTACGTCGAGCAGACCTTCGCGTCCTGCCAGGACGACCCGGGTGGCGAGCCGTCACCGGTGAAGACCTACGACCGGTGCTACGACGGGCCGATCCTCACTCTGTCGCTGAACGGCTCCTCGACCGCGCTCGTCTGGGACGCGACGAAGAAGGTGTGGAAGCCGGAGTCGGACAACGGCGAGGTGATCACCCACGTCGAGAACTCGGGCAACGGCTCCGGTACCTACAACACGGACTACTGGCGGGTGACGCTGCGCGACGGCACCACCTACGAGTTCGGCCGCAACCGGCTGCCGGGCTGGGCGTCGACCAAGGCCGAGACGAAGTCGGTCGACCACACGCCGGTCTACTCGCCGCACTCCGGTGACCCCTGCTACGACTCGGCCGGCTTCTCCTCGTCGGTCTGCACGATGGCGTACCGGTGGAACCTGGACTACGTCACCGACACGCACGGCAACGCGATGGCCTACTACTACGAGCAGGACAAGAACTACTACGGGCGGAACAAGGGCGCCACCGACGTCTCCTACATCCGCGACAGCCACCTGGCCCGGATCGACTACGGGTTCACCGACGGCAACGCCTACGGCACCGTCCCGAACCGGGTCGTGTTCAAGACCGGCGACCGCTGCCTCTCCGGCACCTGCCAGCCGCTGAACTCGTCGACGAAGGCGAACTGGCCGGACGTGCCCTTCGACCTGGTCTGCAACGAGGGCACCGACTGCGACAGCTGGGGCCCGTCGTTCTTCTCGACGGTCCGGCTGACGTCGATCGAGGCGCAGCAGTACAACACTGCCACCTCGCAGCACGAGAAGGTCGACTCGTACGCCTTCACCCACACGATGCCCGCCACCGGGGACGGCACCTCTCCGACCCTGTGGCTGAGCTCGATCACGCGCACCGGGCACGACCTCAGCGCGGGCGGCTCCACCAGCGCGATCTCGCTGCCCTCGGTCTCCTTCGACGGCGTGAAGCTGGCCAACCGGGTGGACGTGACTGGTGGTCTGCCGAACTTCTACCGGCAGCGCATCTCGGCGATCACCACCGAGAGCGGCTCGGTGATCTCTCCCAGCTACGAGCTGCCCAACCCGTGCACCGCGCCGGTGACCATCTCCCCAGCTTCGAACACCAAGTCCTGCTACCCGGTGTACTGGACGCCGGACGGCTTCACCGAGCAGACCCGTGACTGGTTCAACAAGTACGCCGTCACCCAGGTCGTCTCCACCGACCCGACCGGTGGGGCGCCCGCGGTGAAGACCAGCTACAAGTATCTCGACGGTGCCGCCTGGCACTTCGACGACAACGAGGTAGTCAAGGCCAAGTACCGCACCTACGGCCAGTTCCGCGGCTACGCCAAGGTGCAGACCTTCAACGGCGACGGCGTCAACGATCGGCGCACGCAGTCCGAGGCCACCTACTACCGCGGCATGAGCAAGAACAACAGCACCACCATGGCCACAGTGACCGACTCCGCCGGTGGCACCCATGAGGACGTCAACGAGCTCGCCGGCAAGGAGCTGGAGAGCACCCAGTATCTCGGTGAGGGCGGCCGGGTCGACTCCTCCACCATCAACTCCTACTGGGTCTCCGGCGCCACCGCGACGCGGGCACGCACCGGCCTGCCGGCGCTGACCGCGCAGTGGGTCGCGCCGATCAAGACGTACAGCCGGCAGGCCGTCACCAGCGGCGGCTCGACCACCTGGCGGTACACGGGCAGTGACAGCAGCTACGACGCCGACACCGCCAGCCCCACCTTCGGCGAGCTGAAGCACACCTACGCCTACACGGTCCCGACCAACGTCGCCTACGACCAGTGCACCAGCTACACCTACGCTCCGGTCAACGCCGGCAAGAACCTGGCCGGCCTGGTCAGCCAGACCGAGACGGTCTCCGTCGCCTGCGGCGGCTTCACCCAGGGCAGCCCAGCGTCGGAGCCGGGCGGCGTCAACACGCTGACCGCGCCGGCGACTGTCGACCGGCCCGCTCAGGTGGTGACGGCGGAGCGCGCCTTCTACGACGACACCAGCTTCGCCACCACCTTCCCCCAGCCGAAGGCGCCGACCAAGGGCGACGTCACCCTGACCCAGGTCGCGAAGGACTGGACCTCGAACGCCTACGCCTGGCAGACCGCCGGGCGGGCCGCCTACGACTCGTACGGCCGGGTCACCGAGGCGTACGACGCCAAGGGCAACAAGACCTCGACCGCCTACACCATGAACAGTGTCGGACTGGTCACCGGCACATCGACGACGAACGCGTTGAGCCAGACCGCGTCCAGCACGGTCAACCCGAGGCGCGGCAGCACGCTGACCGCCACGGACCCGAACTCCGTCGTGGCGCGCCAGCAGTACGACGCGCTCGGCCGCAACACGGCGGTGTGGCTGAACAACCGGGCGACGAGCAGCCTCGCGAACCAGAAGTTCACCTACACCGTGTCGAAGACCGGGGTCACCGCGGTCACCAGTCAGAAACTGAACAACTCGAACGCCTACATCACGTCGGTGGCGTTGTACGACGCGCTGCTACGGACGCGGCAGACGCAGACGAAGGCGCCGAACGGCGGCCGGATGATCACTGACGCGTTCTACGACAGCCGAGGTTGGGTGCGGGCGTCGTACAACGGCTGGTGGGACGACGCCGCCGACCCGACGGTCACCGCCCCGGTCTCGGCGGCGGATCTGAAGAAGCAGGTACCCAACCAGACGTTCACGACCTACGACGGCCTCGGACGACCGGTGATCGTCCAGGCGGCGAAGAACGGCGTCACGGTCTCCACGACCACGACCGTCCACGCCGGTGACCGAACCACCGTCGTGCCGCCGGAGGGCGGCGTCGTCAAGGCCATCCTCACCGATCCGCTCGGCCGGCAGACCGAGCTGCACGAATACACCGCTCGCCCCACGGTGAACACTCCGACCGACACCTTCACCGGCACCTTCACCGCCACCGGCGGCACGGCGACCGTGAGCAAGTACGGCTACGACAGTCACGGCAACCAGTCGACGCTGACCGACGCCAAGAACAACATCTGGACCTCGACCTACAACCTGCTCGGCCAGGTGGTGGCGAAGTCCGACGCGGAGGCCGGCAACAGCTCGATGCGCTACGACGCCAACGGCAACCTCGTCGAAACGACCGATGGCCGGGGCAAGGCCGTGTCCTTCACGTACGACAATTTGGACCGAACGACCGGCGAGTTCGCCGCGACGCTGGCGAACCAGGCCGCAGCGAACCAACGCGCGGCGTGGGTGTACGACAACAGCAACGCCGTCGCGGGGGTCACCCGGGCGATCGGCAAGCTGACCACCACCATCGCCTACCGGGGTGGGCAGGCGTACACCAGCCAGCAGAAGGCGTTCGACGTCTTCGGCAACAGCCTCGGGGTGACGGTGACCGTCCCTGACTCCGAAGGTGCGCTGGCCGGCTCCTACACCTTCGGCCGCACGTACACCTCGGTCCTGGGCCTGCCGTTGACCGACACGTACCCGGCCAAGGGCAGTCTCCCGTCGGAGACGGTGGTCCACGGCTACAACGAGTTCGACATGCCGCAATCCCTAGTTGGGCTCAACAGCTACACCACCGATGTCAGCTACGACGCGTGGGGCCGGGTCGACCAGCAATCTCTGGGTAGCACCACGAGCGCCGCCTACGTCACCAACACCTACGACCCGCACACCGGCCGGCTCACCAACCAGCTCGTGACCCGATCAAAGATCATCCCCGCGACAGTGGATGAGCAGGAGTACCGGTACGACCTGGCCGGCAACGTCACCCGGAAGATCAGCAAGCGATACGGCGCCAGCACCCTCGCCGAAACCCAGTGTTACGGCTATGACGGTCTCGCCCGCCTCAGCGAAGCCTGGACCGGCACCGACAGCTGCGCTGCCACGCCTACTGACAGCAACAAGAGCATGGTCGGCAACAGCATCGGTGGTGGCAGTGCCTACTGGACGAGCTGGAGCATCGACGTCATCGGCAACCGCACCAAGCAGGTCGACCACGGCCTCGGCACCGCCGGTGACACCACCACCACCTACACCTATGACGGAAACGGCCAGAACAAGCCGCACACCCTGACCTCCACCACGACCACCGGTGCGGCCACCGGCACCGGCAGCTACACCTATGACGCCGCCGGCAACACCACCGGTCGCAACGCCGCCCAGGGCAACCAGACCCTCACCTGGGACGACACCGGCAAGCTCACCAAGGTCACCGGCGGCACCAGCGGCGACAACACCTTCATCTACGACGCCGACGGCAACCTGATGCTCCAGAAGGAGCCCGGGAAGAACACGCTCTACCTGCCGGGGCAGCAGCTCACCCTCAACACCGCCACCAGTGTTATCGACGGTGGCCGCTACTACGAGCTGCCCGGCGGAGGCACCTGCGTCCGCTCCGGTAGTGGTACGGCCTACACCTTCGTGGTCACCGACCACCAGGGCACGCCGTCGCTCTACCTCGACAACACCGCCCAGAACCCCACCTGGCGGCAGTACACCCCGTACGGCGGACCCCGCGGTGCGGCGGCGAACGCGCCCGACAATCGAGGCTTCCTCAACAAGCCGATGAGCCCCACTGGGCTGACCGTCGTCGGCGCTCGGGCCTATGACCCCACCATCGGTCGATTCGTCTCTGTCGACCCGATTCTCGACACGGGCGATCCACAGCAGTGGAACGGCTACGCCTATTCGCACAACAGTCCGGCAACCTTTGCCGATCCCAGTGGTTTGATCGATACGGACTGCCTCCAATTCAGCTGTCCCGACTATCGGCCCGGCGATGAAAACGGTAACCGCGAGAACAAGGAGAAGAACCCCGGCTGCTGGCCACGGTGTTCCGGCAGTTCCTCGGCGCCGAGCCAGGACGAGCGCGTCCTGGGAACGACCGTGCGAGTCCCCGATGACGTGGACCTCGACAAGTTCACCCGGGTGTGGAACGACCAGCGAGCAGACTACTTTGCGTACCAAAACTCCACCTGGTCGTTGACCAATCCTCGGTGGATGGCTCAAGCCGAACTGGCCCTCGCTATGCAGGTCTGTGACGAGATCGGCCGCGAGGTATGCGGCGGCTGGTTCAACCAACTGTTCGACGAGTACGCGAAGTCGTACTGTGAAGATTATTGCGGCATTGATGCCGAGGGGCTGGGTGCCGCAGCAGCCTGGGCCAAGGCCACCGGCAAGCTCGGCTCTTCCCGCACAGGATCGTCCGGCTGTGGGCTCATGAGCTTCAGTGGTGACACTCAGGTTCTCATGGCCGATGGGACAGCCAAACCGATCAAGGACGTCGAGATTGGGGACGAGGTCTTCGCAACCGACCCCGAGACAGGCGAAGAAGGGGCGCGAGTCGTAACCCAATTGTGGGTACACGACGATCAGCTGGTCGACCTCAAGCTCGTGGACGGCAGCGCCCTTGCCACCACTGAGGATCACCCGTTCTGGAACGAGACCGACCAGCAGTGGCAGGAATCCCAGGAGCTGAACGTCGGTGACCGCCTTCGTGCACGGGCCGGACGGTCTCCGGCTGTCGGTGGCATCGACTGGGCCACCGCCTACCGCGGTAAGGCGTACAACCTGACCGTCGACGGCATCCACACGTACTATGTGCTGGCGGGCGAGACGTCAGTGCTCGTCCATAATTCTGGCGGTTGCCCGGAGATCGGGCCGGGATGGTTCCCGTATGGGAGCGGGAAGATCCCCAGCGGCTGGTCGGGCCCCAACATGACCAAGAAGTTCAAGAAGAACGAGAGTAAGCAAGGTTTTGTGTGGCGGTCTCCGAAGGGCCAGGACAGCGTTCGTATCGATAGGGGGGACCCCAATTCGCAGTGGGGAAGTCAGCAAGTTGATCACGTCATAATCAACTCGGGTGGCCGGATCGTCGGTAGAGGGGGACAATTGCTTCCAGCTGGAGCAAGAATTCAGGATTACCCAGTGGAAGCCCATGTTCCCCTGAATGAGTGGCAGACGTGGAGGACCTGGAATGCCCCCTAAAGCCGCTGAACTGCAGACTCCTTGGATCCGTGCTCAGTTGATCGAATGGCTGATCAGGCTGAGTGACAGGGGTTGGCAGGAGGAGAACTGGATGTCGAAGGATCCAGGCAGCCCCGGCCTCGATGAGGCGCTAGATTTCTTCGATGATTCTGGGGTTCTGGCGGAACCACACGGGAGGCTGGGTTTCGTCCTCGTCGATGAAGAGGAAGTTGAAGCTATGCAGGCGATGAATTCGGCACTGGACCACGCAATTTCGGTACCGTCATCTTCTGATGCGGAAATCATCCAAACGCGAGCGTGGGGTGATGTCGTTGACGCCTCCCGTCGGGCTCTCGTCGCGATGGGCGAGAAATTCGATAGCTGATGCAAGCGAACCCCTATCGGGTGTGAGTCGTCTGCATGATGTGGAAGTTCTGGTTCGCTGAAAGGTGAACGAGAGTGGGCTCGGGTGTCACAGAAATTTCTGTGACACCCGAGCCCATGCTGACGGCAGTGTCAGCGAACGACGGCTGCAGCGCCTGACGTTTTTCTGCTGCTGTTCCCGATGGCTCTTGAGTGAGCGGATGCACTCGGTGGGGAGGGGCGGGGTTCGGAAGCGCGAGTCTTGGTGTGCAGAGTGGTCAGGCAGCTGGCGCGGGTGCGCTCGAGGGGCGGTGGATGCTGGCCGTGCCGAAGCCGAGGCCGAGGTCTTCCCGGCGCAGGCTGAGGAGTTCGCCCTCGCGGAGACTGGTGCGCAGGGCGAGTTCGTACAGCGCGCGGCCGCCGTAAGGGGCTGAGAGCGCCTCGGGCGGGGCGTGGGGCTCTTCACGTTCCGGGCTAGGTTGCGCGGTAGCTCGTCCTCGCGGACGGCGCGCTCCAAGGCCGATTTGAGGACCGAGTGGAGTTGGTTACGGTCAGCGACGACAGCATCTGGCCGCAGCACTGGCCGATGGGGCAGCAGCGCCGTCGGGCGGCGTCCCGCTCGTAGGTGCAGCATCGACAGGTGGTGTGGAGCCTGTCAAGGAAGGCGCGTACGCCGCGTGCGGTGAGCCGCGCTAGCTTCTTCTTGCCGAGGCGGAGGCGGAGGCGGACGCAGGCCGCGTAGCGGCCTGGGTGTTCCCGCAGAGCCGATGGACGGCGAGTTGTTGAGTCAATACGTAAGGTAGTTGCCGACGCTGCTGTCTGCCGCAGCGATGGGGAAGGCCGCGGTTGCTGGCGGCGATCTTCTCGGTGAGCTTGGCCAGGACTTCCTTGCTGGTTGTGCCGTAGACGCGGACGTGCTTGCGGGTGTCACTAGGGCGAGGACGTATCCGGTAGCTTCCCAGCGGCTGTCCTTGCGCTGGTAGACGGCACCGTTGGCGCGGCTGCGCGGAAGCAAAGGTTGTCCCGTGGGGGAGTCATCAGGCGGCGTTCTGTTCGAGGCCAATGCGGATGAAGTCGGTGAGGGCGTGGGCAGGAATGCGGCGGGCGTGGCCGAAGGCGATCGAGGTGAGCTGGCGGGTGTGGAGCAGGCCCTAGGTGTTCTGCCCGGAGAGGTTGGGGACGCGGCTGGCGGGTGGGCCGCCGAGGGCGGTGTGGTGGCGGTGATTGTTGTAGGCATGGAGCCAGGCGGGCAAGGCCGCTCGTCGGGCGGCT